>JAWKSZ010000025.1:0-94553 GCA_041402045.1 Planctomycetota bacterium
GGCTGGGGGCGCAGGAGCAGGAGCAGGAAGCGCTCGGGGCGCTTGAGGTCGGCGACCAGGCACACCGTGGCCAGGGCGATCCCCAGGAGCGCGTAGAGCGGCGCCCACAGCCCGACCCAGGGCAGGGCCGCGCCGCCGCCCAGGGCCAGCGCCGCGCCGCCGACCATGAGCGCGCCGCCGCCCACGCTCTTCGCGAACAGATACGCGCTGATCTTGGCGCCCCAGGGCTGGCCCTCGCGGGGCACGTCGTAGGCCACCCGCGCCGCCGCGGGCGCGCCCTGGAATTGCACGCCCTCCTCGGGCTGCGGGACCTCGCGGCTCTGGCCCCAGTAGCCGGCGGCCGGGCGCGCCGCGGCCCGCGGGTTCAGGAGCGCCTGGTCGACGCCCTTGTAGAACACCTTGGGCTGGGTCCCGAGCTCGGGCTTGCGCACGTCGAGGGCCTGGCGGCCCAGGATCCGGGTCAGCGGGTCCTCGGGGTCCGAGAGGTCGCCCACGACCAGGGCCTCGGTGGGGCAGGCCGCGACGCAGGCGGGCTCGAGCCCGACCTCGATCCGGTGCGCGCAGAAGTTGCACTTGGCCGCGGTGTTCGACTCGGGGTCTATGTAGATCGCGTCGTAGGGGCAGGCCTGAATGCAGCCCTTGCAGCCAATGCAGAGCGAGGCGTCGAAGTCCACGATCCCGTCGGGCCGGCGGTGCATGGCCGCGGTGGGGCAGATCGTGGTGCAGGGCGCGCGCTCGCACTGGTTGCAGCGCATGACCCCGAAGTGCCGGCGCGCGTTCTCGCCCTGGCCCTTCTCGACCTGCTTGACCCAGGTGCGGAACACCCCCAGCGGGACCTGGTTCTCCGACTTGCACGCCACGCTGCAGGCGTGGCAGCCAATGCAGCGGTCGTGGTCGATCAGTTTTCCCCAGAGCATGGATCCCCCCGCGGCGGGGCATTCTACCGGCGGGCCCGGCCGGAGACAGAAGCCAGCGCGCGAGGGCAGCGCGGACCCGGGGGCGGCGCTAGCCTGAACCCCGACGGAGCGCGCGTGCAGATCGTGCTGGGACATTCCGAGGACGTGGACACCGCCGCCGCGTTGGACGACGTGCTGGCCGAGCTGCGCGCGGGGCTCGGCGACGCGCCGCCGCCCCGCGCCGCCCTCGTGTTCGCGACCTTGAGCTACGACCACCGGGCGGTCCTCACCGCGCTGCACGAGGCCTTCGGCCTGCCCCAGATAGGCTGCACCGTCGAGGCGATCTCGACCTCGGTCCACGGCTACCACGAGGACGCGCTGGTCGTGGCCCTGCTCTGCGGCGAGGGCCTCGTCGCCGCCGCCGGCGTGGCCCGCGCGCTCTCGAGCGCCGACGCCCCCGACGCCCCGGCCCGCGCGGCCGTGGAACAGGCCGTCCGCGCCCTCGGCCAGCCCCCGCGGGTGTGCCTCAGCTTCTGCGAGAGCATGACCGTGAGCCCGCTGCAGGTCCTGGCCGGGCTGACCGCCGGCGTGGGGCCCGAGGTCCCCGTGCTCGGCGGGACCTCCACCGACGACCTGCGCTTCGAGCGCACGTTCCAGTTCTGCTCCGACGAGGTGCTCGAGGACGCCGCGACCTGCCTGCTGCTCGGCGGCGACCTGCGCGCCGGGTGGTGCGCCGCCGGCGGCTGGTATCCGGTGGGGGTCGAGGGCGTGGTGACCCGCGCCACCGGGACGGTCGTGCAGCGGATCGGCTCCGAGACCGCCCTCGCCTTCTACCGGCGTTACCTGGGCGGCGTCCTGCTCCCCACCGGGGACAACCCGCTGGCGATCTACGACGGCGAGGGCGACACGTTCCGCCTCGGCGCGCCCCTGCGGGTCAACGAACACAGCGGGGCCGTGACCTTCATGGGCGAGGTCCCCGAGGGCGCGCGGGTGCGGATCACCGAGACCTGCCGCGACGACATCCTCGGCGCCGCCCAGAGCGCGGCCGCCCGCGCGCGCGAAGGCTGCGCGGGCGACCCCACGGCCGCCCTGTTCTTCAGTTGCGGCTCGCGCAAGACCCAGCTCGGGACCCGGACCGCGATCGAGCTGGACATGCTCCGCCGCGCGACGGGGCCGGGCTGCGCCGTGCTCGGGGTCTACACCTACGGCGAGTTCGGCAGCCCCGAGCCCCAGGGCCCCTCGCGCTACCTGAACCAGTCCCTGGTGGCGCTGCTCCTGGAGCCCGCGTGAGCGAGGACGACGCAGCGCAAACTCGAGCGCGAGAACCGGATCCTGGGCGCAGGGCCGAGCGCTACCGCGTCGACCTCGAGCGCCTGGAGGACGTCAAGGAGCGCCAGAGCTCGATCCTGCGCTCGGTGATCAACGAAATGCGCGACACCCAGCTCCGGCTGGAGGCCAAGAACCAGGAGCTCGAGGACCTGACCCAGGAGCTGCGCGACACCAACGCCCAACTGCGCATGACCCAGTCGCGGCTCCTGGCCTCGGAGCAAGCCGCCCAGGACGCGAGCACCGCCAAGAGCCGCTTCCTGGCCCACATGTCCCACGAGCTGCGCACGCCGCTCAACGGGATCATTGGCATGACCGAGCTCCTGCTGCGCACCCTGGAGCAGGAGGCCGACCGCGAGCTGGCCCAGATCGTGGGCGCCTCGGGCCAGGCGCTGCTCGCGATCATCAACGACATCCTCGACTTCAGTAAGCTCGAGGCCGGCAAGCTGCAGATCGACTCGGTCGAGTTCGACCTGCTGCCCTGCTTGGAGTCGGTGATCGACCTGCACGTGACCCGCGCCGAGGAGCGCGGGCTGGACCTCGTGCTCGACGCCGACCCCCGGCTCCCGACCCGCGTGCGCGGCGACCCCGCGCGCCTGCGGCAGGTGCTGATCAACCTCACCAGCAACGCGATCAAGTTCACCCCCCACGGCGAGATCGTGCTCCGCGCGCGGGTGCTCCCCGAGGACGGGCTCGAGTTCTCGGTCAGCGACACCGGGATCGGGATCCCCCAGGACAAGCTGGAGCAGCTGTTCCAGCCCTTCACCCAGCTCGACACCTCCCACGCGCGGATCCACGGCGGCACCGGCCTGGGGCTCGCGATCAGCCTCCAGCTCGCCGAGGCCATGGGCGGCGAGCTGAGCGTGAACAGCCCGCCCGGGGAGGGCGCGACCTTCCGCTTCGCCGTCGACTTCCCCGTGATCGTGGGCCCCCAGCCCCGCGAGCGGCAGCTCGACCTCAAGGTCCTGGTCCTGGAGCAGGCCGACACCTCCCGTGGCGTGCTCTGCGACCTGCTCGTGGACCTCGGCTGCCGCGCGATCCCCGCCTCGACCCTCGACGACGCCCGCGCCGTGCTCGGGGAGGAGGAGGTGGACGCGGTGATCGTCGACCACCGGATCCGCGCCCGGGAGGGCTCGGGGCTGGTCTCGGCGCTGGTCGCCGCCGCGGGCCCGATCGCGCCCCGGACCTTCTTGCTCGTGCCCACGGTGCACCTGAACCGCGTGCACTCCCTGCGCGAGGAGGGCTACTCCAGCGTGATCGGGCGGCCCTTCAAGCGCTCGGGCCTCGAGCGCGCGCTCTCCTGGAGCAGCCGCCGCCTGCGCGCGCCGGTGATCCAGCGCCCCCAACTCGACGCCAACGTGCAGATCCTGGTGGTCGAGGACAACGCGATCAACCGCAAGGTCACCCGGCACCTGCTCGAGCGCGCGGGCTACGGCTGCCACGTCGCCGAGGACGGCCCCGACGCCCTCGACGCGTTCAAGTCCAACCACTACGACCTGGTGCTCATGGACGTGCAAATGCCGGGCATGGACGGCTACCAGGTCACCCGCCGCCTACGGGACCTCGAGCGCGCCCTCGGCGTGCGCCAGCCGGTGCCCGTCGTCGCCGTGACCGCCGGCGTCTCCGAGGAAGAGCGCGAGCGCTGCCGCGAGGCGGGCATGCTCGAGTTCTTGGAGAAGCCCCTGCGCTGGCAGGTGCTGTCCGAGACCGTGGCCCGCGTGCTCGGCCTCACCCGCGACCGCGAGGGGTAGCGAGGCGAGTCGGTGGCGGGCTGTGGCGCGGCGAGTCGGTGGCGGGCTGTGGCGCGGCGAGTCGGTGGCGGGCTGTGGCGCGGCGAGTCGGTGGCGGGCTGTGGCGCGGCGAGTCGGTGGCGGGCTGTGGCGCGGCGAGTCGGTGGCGGGCTGTGGCGCGGCGAGTCGGTGGCGGGCTGTGGCGCGGCGAGTCGGTGGCGGGCTGTGGCGCGGCGAGTCGGTGGCGGGCTGTGGCGCGGCGAGTCGGTGGCGGGCTGTGGCGCGGCGAGTCGGTGGCGGGCTGTGGCGCGGCGAGTCGGTGGCGGGCTGTGGCGCGGCGAGTCGGTGGCGGGCTGTGGCGCGGCGAGTCGGTGGCGGGCTGTGGCGCGGCGAGTCGGTGGCGGGCTGTGGCGCGGCGAGTCGGTGGCGGGCTGTGGCGCGGCGAGTCGGTGGCGGGCTGTGGCGCGGCGAGTCGGTGGCGGGCTGTGGCGCGGCGAGTCGGTGGCGGGCAGATGCTCTTGGAACGCAAAGGGCACGAAGGACGCAAGGGACGCAAGGCTAGCGGTCGCAAGCGCACCCGAGAGTCCGGCATCCACGGACCCAGTGCCGGTGGAGTTCGAGGTAGCTCCGCCCACGCCCGATTCGGGTCGCTCACGAGGTGGCGGAGCCTGCCCTGTCTTGCTGAATCCTCGGACAACCTGGCGTTTAGCCGACCTTTGCGTTCCTTTGCGTCCTTCGCGCCCTTTGCGTTCCAAAGGCATCTACCCGCTCCGGCACAGAGGTAACCGGGCTCGCTCCATGCCTCTGACGTGGAGGGGAGTATCAGGCCCGTGCCCCCGCGCCTGCGTCCGCCCTGCCCGTAGGGTGGTAGGCTCGGTGTATGAGCGTGCTCCTGATCGACGACGACCCCGGCATTCGTAAGCTCCTCACCCGGGAGCTCAAGCGCCGGGGGCTGGAGGCCGACACCGCGGCCAACGGCGAAGAAGGTCTGGCGCTGCTCGACCGCCGCGACCCCGACGTGGTGGTGTGCGACGTGCGCATGCCGGACCTCAACGGGCTGGAGGTCCTGCGCCGGATCAAGGAGCGCGAGCCGGACACCACCGAGGTGATCATGCTCACCGGCCACGGCACGATCGACTCCGCGATCGAGGCGATCAAGGCCGGGGCGTATCACTACCTGACCAAGCCCGTGAAGGTCGCGGAGCTGGCGGCGCTGATCAAGAACGCCGCCGAGCGCGCGACCCTGCGCCGCGAGAACGTGCTCCTGCGCCGCGAGGTCGCCGGCGTGCGCCGCGCGTCGGGGGACGGCGTCGAGGCGCCCACGGTCCTCGGCGAGTCGCCGGCCTGGCTCAAGGCCTGGAAGCTGGTCGGCAAGGCCGGCCCCACCGAGTCCACGGTCCTGATCCTGGGGCGCAGCGGGACCGGCAAGGAAATGGTCGCCCGCGAGATCCACAAGCTCTCGCCCCGCTCCAAGCGCCCGTTCGTGGCGGTCAACTGCGCGAGCGTGGCGGCGTCGTTGCTCGAGAGCGAGCTCTTCGGCCACGAGGCCGGCGCCTTCACCAGCGCCCAGAAGCGCCGGCGCGGCCTGTTCGAGCTGGCCCACGGCGGGACCTTGTTCCTGGACGAGATCGGCGAGACCAGCTCCGAGTTCCAGGCCAAGCTCCTGCGCGTGATCGAGACCGGCGAGTACCGCCGCGTGGGCGGCGACGTGAGCCTGGTCAGCGACGTGCGCCTGCTCGCCGCGACCAACCGCAACCTGAAGAAGGAGGTCGAGGCGGGCAACTTCCGCGAGGACCTCTACTACCGGCTGAACGTGGTCGAGATCGAGCTCCCCCAGCTCAAGGAGCGCGAGGGCGACGTGGCGATCCTGGCCCAGCACTTCCTGGGCGAAATGGCGCCCGGGCGCTCGCTGAGCGAGGCCGCGCTGCAGATCCTCGGTCGCTACCCCTGGCCCGGGAACGTGCGCGAGCTGCGCAACGTGATCGAGCGCATGTCGATCCTGGCCGAGGGCAAGGAGCTGGGCGTCGACGACGTCCCCGGCGACGTGCAGGCCGGCGCCGAGGAGGCGCGCCCCGCCAGCGACCCGGGGATCACCCCCGCCGACGGGATCCGCCCCCCGAGCCTGGCCGACCTCGAGCGGCACCATATCGAGCAGGTCCTCGAGTTCACCGGGGGCAACAAGGCCAAGGCCGCGCGAATCCTGGGGATCACCGCCGCCACCCTCTACAACAAGCTCAAGGCCTACAAGGCCCAGGACGCCACCCGCGACGGCGGCGAGGGCGACGACTAGCGCTCGCCGGGGCCCAAGGGTTCGCGCCACTCGGCGGGGAAGGTCTTGCCCGTCTCCTTGTGGTAGGAGATCTCGAGCTGCTGGAGCAGGAAGGTGTAGTCCTCGAGCTCCTTCTGGGCCATGAGGCTCTCGCCGAGCTTGGCGCGGGCGTTGGCCAGCTTGGTCTGGAGCGTGCGCACCAGCTTCCCGGCCGCCGCGTCGTCGTGCAGGGCCATGGCGACCTTGAGCGCGCTCTCGTAGTGGGACACCGAGTTCATGCCCCGCGAGTCCGGAGTCGCCCAGGTAGCGCTCGGCCTGCTCGCGGGTCGCCCATGTGCGCGAAGAGCACCGCCGCGCGTCGGCTGTAGGAGCGCGCGACCAGCCGAGGGTCATGGTCCGCCCGTGGAGGTCGTCGCACAGCGCCACGGCGCGCACGGCGAGGGAGCGCGCGACCTCGGGCTCCGAGTGGACCACGAACTCCGCGTAGGGCAGGGCCAGGAACGGGCTCCCCAGGTCCTCGCGCCACACCGCCAGGGCCTGGATCCGGCGCTCGGCGTCGAGGACCGCGTTGTCGGTGTCCCAGGCGTCCATGACCTCGCTCGCGGCCTGGGCGCGCAGCGACGGCGCGAGCGCCTCGTCCACCACCAGCGGCCACAGCCCCTCGACCACGAAGCTCGGGTCGTCGTCGTTGCGCCGCCAGTAGAGCAGCTTCTGCCCTGGGGTCCCGCGACGCTGCCAGCCCGGCTCGGGCTGCGCTCGACCCTGGATCATGAACTCGGTCTGGATATAGGCCCCGAGGTCCGTCAGGGCCGCCATGATCCGCCCGTTGTCCGGAGCCGCGGGCTTGTCCGGGCCGGCGTAGCCCATGGCGGTGTCCATGGCGCACTCGGCCTGCGCGCGGTCGCCCAGGGGCAGCCCCAGCCCGGCCAGGAGCTCGAGCCGATCGATCGCCTGGCCGCGCTCGGGGTCGACGGGGCCGACCTTGGCGCAGAGCTGGGCCACGGCGACCTTGGTCCACAGCCGCGCCACCCGCTCCCGCGGCGCCCAGCCCGGGTCGAACAGGAACAGCTGGTTCCAGTCGACCACCGGCTCGACGGCGAGGGGGAACGCGGGGTCTCGCGCAGGGCGAGCCTTGCAGCAGCTCGAGCTGGCGCCCGAGGTCGGCGTGGCTCCAGGGCTGCTGCGCCACCGCGGTCGCCAGCGCCACGTCCCACCAGCTCGCTCAAGGTCTCCGGCGGCAGCGAGGCCTCGCTGACCTCGCGCGCAGCCCCGGCCAGTCCCGGGCGGCGAGGGCCCTCGATCTCGGCCCGCGCGGCCTCCTGCACCTTGGAGAGCACGATCCGCGGGACGAGGCCGCCGCCTCCAGGTCGGGCGCCCCGGGTCGTCGGCGGTCGTCGCGTCGCGGTTGCGCAGCAGCAGCGCGCTCACCCGCCCACCCCGAGCACCGCCAGCAGGAACGAGCCCACGGGGCACGAGCATGCTGCGGCTCGTGCGCACCGCCGCCTCGGGGGCGGGCCCCTGGCCCTCGCTGTAGCGGGTGTAGGCGCGCAGCGACGCGGCCAGCGCGCCGGCGGACGACCAGCGCTCCTCGGGCTCGAGGCCCAGCGCGCGCTCGACGACGCCCGAGAGCGTCACGTCCACGTGGGGCGCCAGGCTGCGCACCGTCGGCGGCGGCTGCTGCGCCGCCTGCGCCAGCTCGAGCAGGGTCTTGCCCACGAAGGGCGTGCGCCCGGTCAGCAGCTCGTAGAGGATCGCGCCCAGGGCCCACACGTCGGTGAGGGCGTCGACCTTCTGCCCGCGGAGCTGCTCCGGCGACATGTAGAGCGGGGTCCCCAGGATCTCGCCGGTCTGGGTCAGGCGGTTGGCGCCGGCCTGGTGGGCCAGGCCGAAGTCGGTGAGCACCGGCGCGCCGTCGGTCTCGCGGATCAGGACGTTCGCCGGCTTGAGGTCGCGGTGCACGACCCCCGCCTGGTGCAGGTGCTCGACCCCCTCGGCCAGGGCCGCGACCAGGGCCACCGACACGTGGGGCGGCGGGCTCCCGCGCAGGAGCAGGGCCTTCAAGGTCTCGCCCTGCACGAGGTCCATGACCAGATACGGCCCCGTGGGGCTCTCCCCCAGCGCGTGCACGCCCACCACGTTCGGGTGCGGCTTGAGCGCGGCCAGGGCCTGGCCCTCGCGCAGGAAGCGCGCCAGGCCGTTCTCGTCCATGTGCTGGGGGTGGACCTGCTTGAGCGCGACCAGGCGCCCCATGCGGTCCTGGGCGAGGTAGACCGCGCCCATGGCGCCTTTGCCGAGCACCCGGTGCACGACGTATTCCCCGATCCGCGGGAGCGGCTCGGGGTGGAGCGCGGGCGGCGCGTAGCGCGCGCTGCCCGACACGTGGGTGTGCGACAGGCGTTGGCTCGTCAGGGCCGGGTCTCTTCTCTCCAGCTCCACCCTACCTCCTGGGGGCGCCGGTGGCGACGTCCGTGCCGGCCGCGCGAGGCCTCGCGCCCGCGGGGGTCGGTCGTCATACTGCCCCCGTGAAGCGCCTGCCCCTGCTCCTGGTCCTCACCGCGACCCTGGCCCCCGCCGACGTGATCCACCTGCGCCACGGACGCCAACTCCGAGGCGAGGTCGTGCGCGAGACCAAGGACGCGATCGTGCTCCGCACCCCGTCGGGGGAGATCCGCCTGCAGCGCTCGGCGGTCGAGCGGATCGAGCCCGAGTCCGACGTCCAGCTCTACCTGGGCCAGGCCCGGGACGCGGTGCGCGACCAGGACTACGGCACCGCGCGCCAGCGCTTCGAGCTGGCCCTCGCCGCGCTGCCCGCCGAGGACCCTCGCCGCGAGGCGGTCCAGAAGGAGCTCGAGGCCAGCGAGCGCCAGAGCGCGCCCTTCCTCCGGCGCGGGACGCGGACCTGGTCCGGGCCCGACCCCTTCCAGCGCGAGGAGCCCGAGGCCCGGATCCGAGAGCTCATGGTCGGGGCCCAGGTGCGCGCCGACCTGCGCCAGCAGCTCGTGCAGCTGCTCTACGCCCGCGCCCGGGCCAGCTTCGAGGAGCGCGACTTCTTGAGCGCCGCGATCGACTTCGGCCGGGCCGCGGACGCCGCCGAGGGCAACGACCAGCAGACCCTGCGCACCTACGCCTACCAGAGCCGGCTGCGGGTGGCCGCCGCCGCGATCCGCGCCGGCGACGCGGCCCTGGCGGCGCTCGCGGTCTCGCCCCTGGTCGAGGCCCAGCTCGAAGGGGCGCTCGCGATCCAGAGCGCCTACCTCCTGGGTCGCGCCGAGGAGCTGCGCCAGAACCGCGGCGCCGCGCGCCGGGCCTACCTCCTCGCGCTCCAGGACCTGGAGGTCGCCCACGCCGAGCTCCCGGTCCTGCGCGAGCTCGCCCGCCTGCGCTCGGCGGGCAGCCCGGTGGACCAGACCACCGCCGGCGTGAGCGCCCACTGGAAGTTCATTTCGAGCGCCCACTTCGGGATCGTGCACGAGCTCGAAGACGGCGCCGGGACCCTCGAGCGGACCCTCGAGGCCGCCTTCCGCGACGTGGTCCGGCGGCTGGGCCTGCGCAACCCGAGCGGCGAGCAGATCGCGGTGTTCCTGTTCAAGGACCGCGAGGGCTACCTCGAGTCCTCGGGCGCCCGCGGCTGGTCCCGGGCTCACGCGACCCGGCTCGAGGGCCAGGACGAGCTGGTGCTCACGATCTACGCCTACCCCGGCGAGGGCTTCGAGGACACGCTGCGCCACGAGATCGCGCACATCCTCACCTGGCGCGAGCTCGGCGACGCGGTGTTCCCCGTGTGGGCGGGCGAGGGGATCGCCCAGTTCGCCGAGGGCGACACCCAGCGCGAGCGCAACCGCTCCATGGTCCAGGCCCTCGCCGCCCAAGGCCAGCTCCCCGCCTGGGACGGCGCCCTGCGCCAAATGCTCTACCCGATCCAAGAGACCCAGCTCGCGATCCAGGCCTTCTACGCCCAGGGCGGGGTCATGTTCGAGCTCCTCGCCGAGCGGATCGGCCCCCAACGCGCGATCAAGGCCCTGACCCGCTTCAACGAAGAGGACCCGGCCACCGTCCTGCGCCAGGTCGGGATCGACCTCCAAGGCTTCCTCGCCGAGCTCGCCGAACGGTCGAGCGGGCGCTGAGCGAGGGTCAGTCGCCGGTCAGCGCCCACACGCTCAGCGCCGCGCTGACGACCCGCAGAACGAGGCTCTCTGCCTCCTCGTTGGCGTCGGTCTCTACCCCACAGCTGGCGTGCTGCGCCACGAGTTGAGGCGTGCCTTCCCATAGTCGCCCCTCGCGGAAGCACAGCGTGGTCGCTGACGCCAGAGTCCACAGGAAGGACTCGCTCTCCACCGGCACCAAGCCCGCCTCCAACTGTCCGAAGAGTGCCTTCGCCATGGTCAAGCACTCGGCGCCACGACGCGGATCGTGACCACGACACCAGTCCATGAAGGTCGAGTACAGGGCCTGAGCGCCTGGGTATGCAAGGGCCGCGTCACTGCGCACGAGCCGCAAGCAGTGCAGAGTGGCTTCGAGGGCAGCGCGCCGCCCCCAATGACTGACTCCAACGAACCAGGCCGCGAAGTCGTCGCCTGACGCCTCGAGCATCGCTTGATACCGGGGACATACCGCCGCGAGGTCGGGGTTTTCAAGTGCCAGGTTGGCACCCTCGTCCCCGCAGTACGCGGCGAGTTCGAGACGCGAGGTCGGGAGGTCGCCGACCTGCACCCGCGTCCGCAAGTACGCCACCTCGTCCTCGAGGGAGCCCGAGCATTCCCAGGCCCGTCGCAGCTCCAAGAGCCTGTCGTCCATGCCCCTAGCGTAGTTCGGGACGCCGTCGGAGGCTCGCCGCTGCCCTCTCCACCCTCCGACCTTCGCCAAAGCGGCTCTGGTGGGTGCCCCCCTCGGTCGACCCAGGGGGGGCACCCACGACCCTGGGTCACCCTGTGGGTCGAGTCGGGG
The DNA here is from genome assembly GCA_041402045.1 of Planctomycetota bacterium. Classification (GTDB taxonomy): domain Bacteria; phylum Planctomycetota; class J058; order J058; family J058; genus JAGQRJ01. The sequence goes on from JAWKSZ010000025.1 coordinate 11,166, forward strand.
GGCGGACCATGAAATATGGCTCACGCTCCCGGTCGAGTAGGGGGGTGAACCATGAAACATGGCTCACCCTCCCGGTCGAGTAGGGGGGTGAACCATGGAACATGGTTCACGCGCTCGTTCGACGAGGGTCCGAACCATGCCAGAGGGTCCCGGGGTGGGTCGACCCACTCGGGCACCCTCTCAAGCCTTCGGGGGTGGGTCGACCCACCCCTGGCCGAGGGCAGGGGCGCGCGTAAGCCCCGCGCCGCCCGTCGAGGGGCGCGTTTTCTGGATTCCCCCACCCCCAAGGCTGCGGTCTCGGTAGTGAGAAAACCACCGGGGAGGGACCCTGAGAGAGAAGACGACCATGTCCATTCCGATCACCCGCTACGTGCGGAGCTACCGGCAGCCGACCCGGCTGCGCATTTCGTGCCTGGAGCGGCTGCGCGATCACCTCGCGCGCAGCGGCGTCCAGGGCTTGAGCGAGGAGGCCGAGGCGGCGCTGGCCGCCGACCGCCACGTGGAAAGACTCGAAGTCCGCTGGCGGGCCAACCGTCAGAGCCGGACCCACGCGCCGGAGGCCCAGGCCCTCGACGCTGAGCTCGACCACGCGCTCAAGGACTTCAGCGACGTGCTCGCTTCGTTGGCCAAGGCCTTCGCGGGCAAGGCGCGGGGCGAAGTCCCCGAGCGTCTGCGCCGGGCGCTGTTCCCCCTGGGCGTGCGGGCGATCACCGGCCTGCGCTTCCTCGAGCAAGAGGTCGCGGTCGCGAACCTCCTGCGGGACGCGACGAGCGAGCCGCTGGCGAGCGACGTGCGCGCCCTCGAGCTGGAGGGGCTGGTGGAGCAGCTCACCCAGCTCCACCGGCGCTACAAGCAGGCGCTCCTGGTCGAGGACGGCGAAGCCCCGACCTACGAGGAGCTGCGGGAGGCGCGGCGCGCGGGTCACGCGCGGTTCTGCTGGCTGATCGCCGAGATCCTGGTGCACGCGCGCCGGCGGCGGGCGGTCTCGGAGGCTGCGGCCCTGGGCGAAGCGCTGACGGTGATCGAGCGCTACGACCGGGTCGTGAAGCGCATGCGCCGTCAGCGGCGGAGCCCGCGGGACGAGGACGAGCTGGACGACGCGCCCCTCGCGCCGCCGGAGGCCGCGGAGCCGCTGGCGGCCCCGGACGCGGCGAGCAGCGAGGCGGCCTGAGGCCGCGGCGAGGGCCGTCGCTCCGGCGGCGGCCCTCGCTCCTTGCCCGCTCGTTGGAGCGTCGTCCTCCTGTGGACGAGTTCGCCTCGAACCGCCCACCTTCGGGTCTCCTGGGCGCAGCGCGGCGAGCCCGTCGCGCAGAACCGGAGACCCCATGACGATCCAGCAACCCGCTCTGCCCTATGCCTTCGACGCCCTCGCGCCCCACCTCTCGCAGGAGACCCTCGAGCTCCACTACGGCAAGCACCACGCCGGCTACGTGAGCAAGCTCAACGCGGCGATCGAGGGCACGCCCCACGCCGCCAAGGACCTCGAGACCCTGATCCGGGAGCGGGTCGCGTTCAACAACGCGGCCCAGACCTGGAACCACACCTTCTACTGGAACAGCATGAGCCCCAGCGGCGGCGGCGCGCCGCAGGGCCCGATCGCCGAGGCGATCGAGGCCAGCTTCGGCGGCTTCGCCGCGCTGCAGGAGCGCTTCAACGCCGTCGCCGGCGGCCACTTCGCCTCGGGCTGGGCCTGGCTCGCGCGGAACGCGGGCGGCGGGCTCGAGGTCCTGGACACCCACGACGCCGAGACCCTGGCCTGCCGCGACGGGGTCACCCCGCTCCTGGTGTGCGACGTGTGGGAGCACGCCTACTACGTCGACTACCGCAACGCCCGCGGGGACTACGTGAAGGCCTGGTGGGAGCTCGTGAACTGGGACTTCGCCAACGCCAACCTTGGCTGACCCGTCGGCGGGCCGCGGGCGACTGGGGTAAGCTCAGCCCAGACGCGGAGGACCGCGAGCTACATGAACCCAGAGCCCGCGGGCCCGCGGCGGACGCAGCACATTCTGACGCATCTCCGCGAGCGCGGGCTCGTCGACGACGCCCAGGTGAGTCGGGTGCGCGCCCACTGGCGCAGCTCGGGCCGCCCGCTGGTCCACAGCCTGGTGCAGCTCGGGCTCCTGAGCGAGGACCAGGTCAGCCGCACCCTCCTCGAGCTGACGGGGCTCCCCGTGTTCCCGCTCGAGACCGTAGACCCGTCGCTCCTGGAGCGCGTGCCGGCGCCGCTCCTCTACCGCACCGGCGCCCTGCCCCTCGGCGTCGAGCCGTCGGGGCGGGCGCGGGTCGCGACCTGCGCCCCCTTCGACGTGATCGGGCTGGACGAGGTGCGCCAATACCTCCGGCGCCCCCTCGAGCTCGGCCTGGCTCCATGGTCGGAGATCAAGGCGATCCTGCGCCAGCGCCTGCACCTGCAGGAGACCCTGGCCCAGACGGTGCTCGGTGACCTGCTCGCCAGCGGGGCGCGGAGCGACGGGCGAATCCTTCCGGACGATCGCTCCCCGAGCGGTGCGCCACTCGCCACGGAGGAGCACGCCGCCGCAGCCCAGGCCCCCGCCGGTCAGGCCCCGGACTACGGCGAGGCGTTCGAAGGGGGCGAACACGTGGTCCGGCTGGCGGACGTGATCCTGGCCGACGCCCTGGCCCAGGGCGCGAGCGACGTGCACCTCGAGCCCCTGGCCGAGGAGGTGCGCCTGCGCTTTCGGATCCACGGCGTCCTGCGCACGATCCGGCACCTCCCCAAGGCGGTCGGCCCCGCGCTGACCGCGCGGCTCAAGGTCATGGCCCAGCTCGATATCACCTTGCGCCGGCTGCCCCAGGACGGCCGTCTGTGGTTCCGCTCCGACGGCGACGGGCGCGTGATCGACGTGCGCGTCTCGACCCTGCCCACGGTCGAGGGCGAGAAGGTGGTCATGCGTCTGCTCGACCCCTCGAACATTGACACGCCGCTCTCGGCGCTCCTCGCCCCCGCCGACCTCCCGCGCTACCTGAGCGTGGCTCAGCGCACCCAAGGCCTGGTGCTGGTCACGGGTCCGACCGGGTCGGGCAAGACCACCACCCTCTACGCGACGCTGCGGCACCTGCTCACCGACGAGGAGAACTTCGTCACGATCGAGCAGCCCGTCGAGTATCACCTGGACGGGATCGCCCAGGTCAACGTGCGCGCCGAGGACGGCGCCTCCTTCGCTGGCACCCTGCGCTCGATCCTGCGTCAGGACCCGGACGTGATCCTCGTCGGCGAGATCCGAGACCCCGAGACCGCGCGCACCGCGCTCCAGGCCGCGAGCACGGGGCACCTGGTGTTCAGCACCTTGCACACCAACGACGCGGCCTCCGCCTGCACCCGCCTGGTCGACTTGGGCGGGGAGCCCTTCGTGCTGGCGGACGCCCTCAACGGGGTCCTGGCCCAGCGCCTGGTGCGGCGCCTGTGCCCCGCCTGCCGCCAGCCCAAGGCCGCGGACGCGCACGACGTCGCCCGCGGCGGCCCCGTGCTGCGCGGCGCGAGCCTCTACGAACCGGGGGCGTGTCCGGCCTGCTCCGAGCGCGGCTATGCCGGGCGGGTCGGGCTCTACGAGATCGCGCCCACGTCCCCCGCGGTGCGCGCGCTGATCGTCGAGGGCCGCGGCGACGGCCCGATCCGCGAGGCGCTCCGGGTGCAGGGCGTGCCCTCCATGTTCGCCGCCGGTGTGGCCCAGGTCCTGACGGGGGCGACCTCGCTGGCCGAGGTCGTGCGCTGCGTGCCCCAGGACGAGATCGAGCAGGCCCTGAGCTGCCTCTCCTGCGGCGCGGTGACCCCGCCCGGCGCGCGCTTCTGCGTCGGCTGCGGAGTGGCGACCCGCGACCACTGCCAGGGCTGCGGGGCGACGGTCGACCCGCGCTGGCGGCACTGCGCCGCCTGCGGGGCGCCGCGTGCGGGCGCCGAGACGCCCTGACGTGCTGGCCTCGCCGACCCTGCAGGCGGTGCGCGTCCTGCTCTGGCAGACCGGGCGCGCCGTCCCCGAGGAGCAGCTCCTGCGGGTGTGGCGCGAGCTCTGCGCCGAGACCCCCGCCCCGGCGGCGGTCGACTTCCTGGCCGCGCTCCGCGCCCAGGAGCTCCTGAGCGGCACGCTCCTCGACTGCGAGCAGGTGCGGCTGCTGGCCTCCACGACCGTCGCCCCTCCGCCGGGCGACCCCGCCCTGGCCGAGACGACCGTCGCCCCTCCGCCGGGCGACCCCGCCCTGGCCGAGACGACCGTCGCCCCTCCGCCGGGGCCGGACACCGAGACCGCCACGCAGGTCGCCCCCTCCGGCGCCGACGTGCCCGACACCTCCGGCCTCGCCGAGGGGTCGAGCGGCGGCTGGAGCTACGAGTTGGTCGAGGCGATCGGGCAGGGCGGCATGGGGACGGTCTACCTCGCCCTCGACCGCAACCTCCTGCGCCAGACCGCGGTCAAGCGCCTGCGCGACGAGCGCCAGCCCGGGGCCCGGGCGCGCTTCGTCTACGAAGCGCAGGTCATGAGTCAGCTCGACCACCCCAACGTGCTCCCGGCCTATGCGCTGCGGCTGGAGGACGACGGCACGCCCTCGGTCGCGCTGAAGCTCGTGCGCGGACGCACGCTCCAGGACCTGATCGGCGAGCACCAGCGCTGGGGACCGACCCGGGCGCGGAAGCACCTCGCGGAGCGGATCGAGGTCCTGATCAAGGTGTGCGAGGGGGTGGGCTACGCCCACGCGCGCGGCGTGATCCACCGCGACCTCAAGCCGGCGAACGTCATGCTCGGCGACCACGGTGAGGTCTACGTGGTGGACTGGGGCCTGTGCAAGCTGCGCGAGCAGACCGAGCTCCCGCACGTCGACGCCGCGGCGCCGCAGTCGAGCGCCGCCCTCGACCAGACCCTGCGCGGGCAGCTCAAGGGGACTCCGCTCTACTTCTCGCCGGAGCAGGCCGCCGGCGACCCCGAGGCGATCGGCCCGGCCAGCGATCAGTACGCCCTGGGTCTGATCCTCTACGAGCTGCTCGCGCTGCGCTTCGCCTACGAGCCCACGAGCCTCCCGGCCCTCGTGGAGCAGGCCCAGGGCGCGCGGCTGCGCCCGGTGCCCGCGGAGCTGGGGGTGCACCCCGACGCGCGGGCGATCGTGGCCAAGGCCACCGCGCTCCGGCCCGAGGATCGCTACGCGTCGGTGCTCGAGTTCGCCGCGGACCTGCGCCGCTTCCTGCGCCAGGAGGCGACCCTCGCCCGCCCCGACACGCCGGCCCGCGCCGCCCGGCGCTGGCTCGGGCGCCACGCCGGCGGGGTCGTGGCCGCGCTGGCGCTGGCGCTGGTCGCGCTCGTGGCGCTGAGCGTGATCCGCAGCGCGACCGCCGCCGCGGCGGAGCAGGCCGCGGCGAACCGGCGCCAGGCCGCGCGGCTGCGGCTCGACGCCCGCGCCGCGCGGCTGAGCCACCACTTCCTGGGCTACGCCCGCGAGCTCGAGGGCCTGGCCAGCGCGGCGGAGCAGCTGATCGCCGGCGAGCCGTGGCAGGGCGCGCTCTACACCCGCGCCTCGCCGACCCGAGCGACGGCACCCCGACCTCACGACGTCCCCGACTACCGGGCGCCGATCAGCCCGAGCTGGCCCTTGTGCGAAGGGCCCGCGGGCGCGGACCCCGCGCGGCTCGAGGCCGAGGCCCGGCGCCTGCTCGCGGTGCGCCCGCGGCTGCTCGACGTGTTCCGGGGCGTGTCGGAGGGCGCCCCGCGCCAGGGGCCGCTGCGCCCGGGGACGCGGTGGAGTGGGCCTACGCCGTGCTCGGAGTCCACGGGGCTGATCGTGCTGTTGCCCGGGAGCGCGGGGCCGGCTGGGAGGAGGGCTTCGACATTCGCAGCCTGCCGACCTACCAGGACGCGGTGGCCGCGGCTCGGGCCGGGGAGGCGCTGAGCTGGTCGGACCCCTACCTGGACCTGCTGGGGCAGGGCCGGCTGATCACCTGCAATCGCGCGCTGTTCGACGCCGAGGGCGGGCTCCTGGGGGTCGCGTCCTTGGACCTGTCCCTGGACGCGGTGGTCCGCCGGGACCTCGGTCCCGGCGAGGGCGTGCGCCGCGCGTCGCTCTTGGACGCCGCGGGCCGGGTCGTGGCCGAGACCGGCGACGCGGACGCGGACGCCCCGGGCGAGAGCGGGCAGGAGCTCGAGCTCCGGCCCTACGCCCACGCCGCGGTGGTCGACGGCGTGCGCGGCGGCGCCTCGACGGGCCTGGTCACTGCCCCGGACGGCAGCCTGGTCGCGTGGCAGCGCCTGGCGCCTTTGCCGTGGACGCTCGCGATCGAGGTCGCCCCGGACTGAGGTCGGGAGGGCAGCAGCGAGCTGCGCCCCGACGGCTGCGGTCGCGGACGCGGCCGGAGGCTCCGCACAGTCGGGAGCGCGGCGGGGGTGGGATGGGCGCAGGCGAGCTGCGCCCTTACGGCTTGGGTTCGACGCGGCCCCGACCGCAGGCTGGGCTCCGCACGGTCGGGAGCGCGGCGGGGTGGGATGGGCGCAGGCGAGCTGCGCCCCTACGTACTGGGTCGCGGACGCGGCCGGAGGCTCCGCACGGTCGGGAGCGCGGCGGGGGTGGGATGGGCGCAGGCGAGCTGCGCCCCTACGGCTTGGGTCTCGACGCGGCCCCGACCGCAGGCTCCGCACGGTCGGGAGCGCGGCGGGGTGGGATGGGCGCAGGCGAGCTGCGCCCCTACTTCTTCGCCCAGGCGCCCTCGACGAACCTCGCCGCCTCGAGGCAGGCGGCGTGGGGGGCGATCACGTGGCCGCCCTCGAACTCGATCCACTTCACCCGCCACTTCAGCGACTCGAGCAAGGTCTTGTCCTGCTGCATGTCGGAGAAGCGGCGGTCGGTGGGGCTGGCGAGGAAGGCCACGATCTTGCCCGTGGGGTAGCCCTCGGCCTTGCGGAACTGCGGGTGGATCATGCCGGTGTTCGGGATCACCGCCTTGATCTCGTCGCCGAGGGACATGGAGAGGTAGTGGCTCGCCATGCCGCCGCCCGAGTAGCCGGTGGCCGCGACGCGCTCGGGGTCGAAGGGGTGGGCCTTGTGCAGCTCGCGGAAGTCGGCGCTGAAGCCGCGGGCGACGGCCCCCATGTCCACGCCGTTCTTGGAGGTCTTGCTGGCCAGCAGATACCACTTCAGCTCGTCGGCGACCGGGCCCCAGGTCTCGAGCATGCGCCGGTAGTTGGCGCCGGGGTCGAAGCACACCAGCACCGGGCGCTTCCCCTGGGGCATGCCCGGGGGCGTGTAGATCGCCCAGCTCGCGTCCTCGCTGACCTCCCCCTTCCCCGCCGGCCGCTCGTCGGCGACGGCCAGGGTGGGCAGCAGCAGGGCCAGGGCGAGCGGGAGCAGGGATCGGGTGGGCATGGGGTGGCTCCTGAGCTGGGCAGGATAGGTCACCCGCCCGAGCTCGGCCAACCGCCCCCGGGCCCGGCCCTGCTATCCTCGGCGGCGCGAGGTAGTGCCATGACCGAACAGACCCTCTCCAAGGACGCCTTCGTCGCCCTGCTCGAGCCGGTGATCGCCGAGCTAGCCCAGGTCTCCCTCGACGACCCGGCCGCGGCCCGGGACGAGGTCGCGCGGCGCCTGCCCGCGGACGACCCGCGGATCGCGACCCTGCGCGAGGCCGCCCTCAGCGCCCGGGACAGCGAGTGGCTGCTCCCGCGCGCCGCCGGCGAGATCCGCTACGGGCGCGTGGTCAAGGACCTGGCCGGGTTCAGCGTGGACGCGGTGCTCATGGCGGGCCCCGGCCCCCGGCACCGGCACCCCAACGGCGAGATCGACCTGTGCTTCACCACCGCCGGCGCGCCGCGCTTCGACGGTCAGGCCCCGGGGTGGGTCGTCTACGGCGCCGACTCGGTGCACGTCCCCACGGTCAAGGACGGCGAAATGCTGATCCTCTACTTCCTCCCCGGCGGGGCGATCGAGTTCCTCCAGTAGGGCGTTTCGTCCGCGAGGACGCGCTCCGTAGGAGCGGGGGAAGGGGGTAGGCGTGCACCCGGGGTCTCACGCGTTGATCTCGTGGTTGGTGGCGGAGGTCCGCGCCCTGCCCTACCGCGACCGGCTGCTGGTGTTCGCCGGCGGCCTGCTCCCGGACCTCGACGGGCTCGTGATCCTCGGCGGCACCGAGCTCTACCAGACCTGGCACCACGTGATCCTGCACAACGGGCTCAGCGCGGTGGTCTACGCGCTCCTGGTCGCGGCCTGCGCCAAGGGCAGCCGCCTCGCCGCGGGCGCGCTCGCCTGCGTGACCTGGCACCTGCACCTGCTCTGCGACTGGGTCGGCTCCGGCGGCCCCGACGGCTCGGTGTGGTCGATCCCCTACCTCGTCCCGTTCTCGTTCCAGGACTTCTACTGCCCCTTCCAGTGGCCGCTGGCCTCCTGGCAGAACGTCTCGATCACCCTGGTCGCGATCGTGCTGAGCGCCGTCGTCGCCCTGCGCCGCGAGCGCACGATCGTCGAGGCGTTCTCGCGCAAGGCCGACGCCCAGGTCGTCGCCGCCCTGCGCGCGCGCTTCGGCGGGCGGCGAGGGGGAAGAGCGGAGGACGACCTCCGGCGCACGACGATCAGCGGTGCTGGAAACAGGCCATTGAGAGGGTCCTACCGCTGGTCAGCCGGGCCAGCCAGCGAAGAGCAACTTCGAGCCGTGGAACGCATGCTTGGGGTCGCTTCGGCAGCAATACAGGCAGATTCTGCAGATCTCGAACGGAGTGCCCACGTGGGGCGAGGTCGTGCCTACGAAACGGATCGCCTCATAGAGCGCATCGGGACCGGGCCGAGATCCTCGGTATGCGCCTGAGTATGTGGCGATCGGTGACGACAGCGGCGGTCGTATCCTGTTGATGCGGGCAGAGCGGAACGCCACGGCCGTCGAGCTGTGCGACGTGGCGTGTGTCTCCGAGCGAGCCGACTACGTCCGGGTCACGGACGACCTGCACACCTGGCTAATCGAGGCGCAGCTCGAGCTCGAGGAACCCGACTGAGTCCTCCCAGCAGGCGAACCTCAGGCGCTGGACGAGACCCGTTGACGGCCTCACCGTAGGCGCAGCTTGCCTGCGCCCATCCCATCACCGGCACGCATGCGATTCGCGGGCTGCGCCCGGGTCGACGTCGCTCAGCGGATGGACGGGCGCAGGCAAGCTGCGCCCCTACAGCAGAGGAGGACGGCGAGCTGACCCCCACCGGAGATCGGTCCAGGTCTGTCCCACTCGGCGCCGGCTAGGGGGCTCGAGGCGCAGGCGCGGTCGCGCCGGGTCTGCTCGAAGCGAGCTCCGCTGGGTCGACGTCGTTCTGCGGATGGATGGGCGCAGGCAAGCTGCGCCCCTACAGCAGAGGAGGACGCAGGCGAGCTGCACCCCCACCGGAGACGGGTCCAGGTCCGTCCCGCTCGGCGCCGGCTAGTGGCCTCGAGGCGTAGGCGCGGTCGCGCCAGCTCTGCTCGAGGCGGCTCCGCCGGGTCGACGTCATTCGGTGGATGGGATGGGCGCAGGCAAGCTGCACCCCGATGGGAGACGGTCCAACCCGCTCCGCGCCTACGGCTTGAGGCGCAGGACGTAGTCGCGCCAGCTCTGCTCGAGGGCGGACTGGGGGACGTCGCCGAAGACCTCCTCGAACAGCGCGGCGCCGTCGCGGCCGGCGCGGAGGCCGTTGAAGTAGGCGCGGAGCTTGTCGCGGCCGCCCTTGCTCGAGGCGAGGTAGTGGGCGAAGGACCAGGACTGGGCGTAGTTCAGCGCGGGGTGGGCCCCCATGAACGCGCCTTGCTCGGCGGTCAGGAGCCGGGCCAGGGGCCAGGGCTCGGAGCTCAGGCCGAGGAGCGCGTCGCGCATGTTGCTCAGGCGGCTGGGGCCCGAGAGCGGGGGCACGAGGCCGTAGACCAGGCGCGAGCGCTGCAGCTCGCAGATCCCGAAATACTCGGCGAGGCCTTCGTTGAACCAGGGCGGCGCGTCCTTCACGTAGAGGTGCAGCCACTGGTGGAAGGTCTCGTGCATGAGCGTCTCCTGGGTCTCGTGGGAGAGCTCACCCGGGCGCGCGCCCTCGCCCTGCTCGTAGAACACGAGCACGCGGTAGCGGGGCATGTAGAACCCGAGCACGCTCTCGGTGCTGCCCACCTGCAGCGCCTGGGAGAAGCTGGCGAAGGCCGCCTTGTCGCTGAACACGTAGACCGTGGGCACGACCTCGCCGGCGCGGCGGATCCCGAACAGCTTGTCGTAGGCCGCGTAGGCCTTGTCCATGGTCCGGGCCACGTGCTCGAGGCCCGCGTGCTTCTTGCGCGCCCGGGCGATCAGGCTGTCGCGGCTGCGCTCGGAGGCGTCGGCCAGCTTGGCGTCGAGGGCCCGGCGCGCGTCGGGGGCGATCCCCAGGTCGGTGATCACGCGGTAGTGGCCCTTGGGGGTCAGGCGCTCGAGGGCCTGAGCGGCGTAGGGGGTCTCGGCGTGGAACGGGCCCCAGGCCAGGGTCCGGAGCACGGGGTCCGCGTCCGGGTCCTGCGCGAGGGCCTCGCGCACCTCGGCGAAGCGGCCGGTGAACAGCCCCGCGCGGTAGCTGGCGTCGCGCACCGTCGCGTCCTCGGCGGTGGAGCTCAGGAGCTCGCTGGCCGCGGCGAAGTCGCCCTCGCGGAAGGCGACGAGCCCGCGAGCGGAGGCGGCGTCCGGGTCGTCGCGCTCGGAGAGCGCGCGGCTGACCCGGGTCAGCTCGGCGTCGTCCTCGAGGCGGAAGGCGAGCACCGCGTCGAGGAGCGTCAGGGACGGGGCGACCGCCGTGCGCTCGGGGAGCGCGTCGTCGAGGCCCGGGCTGAGCTGGACGTCGGAGGGCGCCCGGCGCGGGAAGCTCGCGGCGAGGGGCGCCGGCTCGCGCTCGGCGCGGGCGTCGCGCTCGGCCCGCGCCTTGGCGGCGCGCTCCTCGGCGGCGCGCTCCTCGGCCTCGCGGCGGGCTTCGGCCTCGCGGCGCTCCTCGGCCTGGAGCGCGGCGAGCTGGGCTTGCAGGTCCGCCACCGCCTGCTCCAGGCCGCCGGACTCGGCGGCCGGCTGGGGCTCGGCCACGGGCTGGGGCGCCGGGGTGGGCTCGACGACCGGCTCGGGGACGACGCGCACCGGCTCGGGCGCCGGCTCGCGGGGGGTCAGCTCGGGGGTCGCGGGCTCGACGGCGGCGACGGCGGGCACGTTGGGCGCCGCGGGGGCGGTGCGGTGCGTCACCCACAGCGCGCCGACCACGGCGCTCAGCGCCACGGCGGTGCAGCCGCTCACGATCGGCAGGGTCAGATCGGCGGGGCGGCGCTCAGGCGCGGGGCGGCGGCGGGTCCGACGGGGGGAGGTCTTCATGGGCCAGGTCCTTCTCGTGACCTGCCCCGTCGCAGCTCCGGCGCCATTCCCTAAGTCGTTTGGGGTCAAGCCGAGGACTGCAAACCTCGGCGACACCCTGCGGGTCGATCCCGCCCCGCGTGTCTACGGCGTTTCGCTCCGCGGCGCCCGCAGGCTGACCGGCTTCCCAGGGTCCGTCCGGCGGCGGAAGGCCTCGATCGCCTCGGCGCAGGCGCCGATCGTAGGTCGCGCGCTGGGGTGGCGGGCCAGGCAGCTCCGGCAGAGCTGGACCAGCTCCGGGTCCCCCGGCGGCAGGGGCGGCACGCGGCCGGCGCTCACGTTGCGGAGCGCCTCGACCAGGGTCTTGCCCTGGATCGGCGGGCGCCCGGCGAGCAGGTGGTAGAGCATGGCGCCCCAGCCGTAGACGTCGGCCGGGCGCTCGGCGCCGCGGGCGTCGTCGATCTGCTCCGGGGCCATGTAGCCCGGGGTGCCCATGAACACGCCGGCCTGGGTCAGCGCCCCCTCGTCGGCCTCGAGGGCCTTGGCCAGGCCGAAGTCGGTCAGCCGCACCTGCCCGTCCCGGGTCAGGAGCACGTTCTGCGGCTTGAGGTCGCGGTGCACGATCCCCAGCCCGTGGGCGTGCTCGACCGCCCGGGCCACCCTGCCCAGGACCCGCACGCCCTCGAGCAGGCCCAGCGGCGGCTCGGCGCGCAGGCGGTCGTGCAGGCTCTCGCCCTCGACCAGCTCCATGAGCATGAACAGGTGCCCGCGGGCGCGGTCGCTGCCCTTCTGGGCCACGGTCACGACCCCCGGGTAACCGGCGAGCTGCTCCTGGAGCGCGACCTCGCGGTGGAAGCGCTCCACGACCTCGGAGTTCTCGAGCAGCTCCTGGCGCAGCCACTTGGCCGCGCAGCGCCCGTGGGTGGGGTGGTGCGCCTCGTAGACCACGCCGCTCGCCCCGCGCCCCAGCTCGCGCAGGAGCACCGTCTCGTCGCCCAGCCAGCCCGGCGCCTGGGGCTCGGGGGTCTCCTCCTGGGTGGGCTCGGCGATCCCCAGGTGCCGCCAGAGCTGGTCCCCGAGCCCGAGCAGGGCCCCCGGGGCGACCTCGGCGGCGCCGCCCTCGACCCGCTGGGCGTCGAGGCGCGTCCCTTGGCTCGAGACGTCGACCACCCGCAGGGTGCTCCCGGTCAGGATCAGGGTGCAGTGCCGGCGCGAGACCCCTGGCCCGTGAGCACGAGGCCGTTCTCGGCGGTGCGGCCCACGCTCAGCGGGCGGTCGCGCTCGACGCGCACGACGCGGCCGGAGCGGGTGTCCTGGAGCAGGGCGCAGGCGACGGGCATCCCCCCAGCTTCCCCGAGCGGGGGGAGGAGGGCAAGCGTGCGCCTGGGGCACGCCCCGGGTCAAAAGGGGTGAACTCGTGGGGGGGAGAGGGTATCTTCGGCCCCCGGAAGGACGGCAGCATGGGACGGAGCACGAGGTCGTACGTGGGTTCCGAGGGGCGCATTAGCCCGCCGCTCCTGGACGAGATCTTCGAGCGCGCCAGCCGCCTCAGCGCCGACCGCCAGCGCGAGCTGGTGGACGAGCTGTTCGTGAAGGCCGCCGAGGTCCAGCGCGAGCGCACGCCGACCAAGCGACTCCTGGCCCGCCGCGCCCTCGAGCGCCTGGAGCGCGTGGCCCAGCCTGCCAAGGGCGCCCCGACCGAAGAAGCCGAGGCCGCCCCCGAGGTCATGGGCTTCAGCGACCGCACCCCGGCCCAGGGCCTGGTCCCGCTGGGCGCCCACGCCCGTCGCCCGCGCGCCAAGGCCCCCGCCGTGCCTCGCGCCCCCGAGTCCACCCGGCGCACGAGCCGGCGCACGGCGCGGGTCGAGGAGGCGGCGACCGCCTCGAGCGCGTCCGCGAGCTCGAGCAAGTCCTCGAGCCGCACCCGCAAGACCTCGCGCCGCGCCAAGACCTCCGAGCGCAGCGAGAAGAAGACCTCCCAGCGCAGGGAGAAGAAGACCTCCCAGCGCGCCGAGATCTCCCGGCGCGTCGAAACGATCTCCCGGCGCGTCGAGAAGGTCTCCGAGCGCATGCAGCAGGTCTCCTCCCAGCGCGCCGAGAAGGCCTCCTCACGCAGCAAGACCTCGGAGCGCAGCAGCCAGGCCTCGGGCCGGCGCCGGCGCGTGCGCAGCAGCCGCGAGGCGCGCATGGAGCCGATCTCCGAGCTGCCCCCGCTCCCGAACCTGCCGCTGGCGCTGCCGGCCCTGCAGGCCGAGGACGTCGGCTTCGGCTTCGACGCCGCCGACGAGGACCACCTGGCGCAGCTCGACCGGCTGGTGCAGGCGACCGAGCGCGGCTGGGTGCCCCAGGCCCCGCGTCCGCCGCGGCGCGAGCAGGACCTGGTGTGCGTCGGCTCCGAGTCCGACGACGAGCTGGCGATCCTCTGAGCGGACGCGCGCGCCGACCCGCGTGAGCCTGCGCGTCCTCAGCGACTGCTACTTCGACGGAGAGACCCTCCACGAGCAGGAGCTGTGTCTGCACGTCGAGGGCGCGCGGATCGAGGCCCTGCACCCGCGGGACGTGCCGCTCCCCGGCTCGGAGGTCCTGGACGCCCGAGGCGGGCTCCTGCTCCCGGGGCTGGTCAACGCCCACGTGCACCTGACCCGCGGCGGGTCCTTCCGCCCGGACGAGGTGTTCTCGCCGCTGCAGCTCGCCCGCGACCTGCGCAACACCCTGCGCGCGGGGGTGACCACCGTCGCCGACATGGGCTCGACCGCGAGCATGGTCTCGACCCTGCGCGCGCAGCTCCTCGAGGAGCCCCTGGCCGGGCCGCGGGTGATCGTGGCGGGGCCAGTGGTCACCGCGCCGGAGGGCTACCCGCTCAACTGGCTGCCCAAGGCCCACGTGCACCTGGGCGTGGCCGAGACCGCGGCGGGGGTGCGCCAGGCGCAGGAGACCGTGACCAAGGTCGCCGAGCAGGGCATGGACTTCGTCAAGCTCATGATCCAGCACGAGGACTACGCCGGCCGCCCGCTGCGCGCCCTCGACCTGGCCACCGCCCGCGCCGCGGTGGAGGAGGCGCACCGCCTGGGGCTCAGGGCCTACGCCCACGCGGTGACCGTCGAGGACTACCGGGTCGCGCTGGACGCGGGGGTCGACGCGCTGATGCACGCCTGCTTCGACCCCATGCCCGACGAGCTCGTGCAGCGGGTGGCGGACGCGGGGGTCGTGGTGTGCCCGACCCTGTGGGTGTTCGAGGGGTTCTGCCTGGGGATCGAGCGCTGCCTGCACAAGGCGAGCAGCTTCCGCCGCCAGGTCTCGACCGCGATCGCCAAGGACTGGGACCGCTTCGCCGAGGCCTACGCCGAGAGCAAGGACGTGGTCCCCGGCGGGATCGCCCAGGGCCTGTCCAAGGCCCGGGCGCGGGAGGCGGTGCGGGTCGCGGCGGCGAACGTCATGCTCCTGCGCGACGCGCGGGTCCCGCTCGGGTTCGGCAACGACGCGGCCTACGGGCTGTGCGTGCACGGGCGCCCGGTGGACGAGCTGGCCGCGCTGACCCGCGCGGGGCTGACCCCGCTCGAGGCCCTGCGCACGGCGACCGCGGGGGCCACGGAGCTGCTCGGGATCGGGGACCGCGGGCGCCTGGCGCCCGGGCTCCTGGCGGACCTGGTGTGCGTGGACCGGCGCACGCTGACCGACGTGCGCGCGATCGAGGGCGTGCGCTGGGTGGTCCTCGGCGGCGAGCGCGTGCCCACGGACCTAACCTCGGTGGCCAAGAGCGCCGTCCACAACGTGCGCGCCGGGATCAAGGGCGCGCTGCGCACGGCCTTCGACGCGTGGCGACGCTGACGGTTCGCACCCCAGGCCCCGCGCCCTGGCCCTTCGCCTCGCTGCGGGCCTACCGCCGGGACCCCCTGGGCTTCCTCGAGCGCTGCCGCGCCGAATACGGCGGGCTGGTGCACCTGCGCATGGCGCACCGCCACGTCTACGTGCTGAACCATCCCAGCGCGGTCGAGCACGTGCTCGTGCGCCAGGCCGAGCGCTACCGCAAGGGCTTCGTCTACCCGCTGATCCGGCGCGTGATCGGCCAGGGCCTGCTCGGGGCCGAGGGCGAGCTGTGGCGCGCGCAGCGCCGGCTGACCCAGCCGTTCTTCGACAAGCGCTCGATCGCGCGCACGATCCCGGGCATGGCGCTCGAGGCCGAGGCCGCCGTCGAGCGCCTGCTCGCGCAGGGCCGCGCGGGCCCCGTCGACGTCTACGAGAGCGCGGCGGAGGCGACCCTGCGGGTCGTGGGCCGCTGCCTGTTCGGGATCGACGCCGAGCCGCTGGTCGAGCGCCTGCGCGGCTCGGTGGCCCGGCTCGTCCCCTGGGCCCTGGCGCAGCTCACCGGCCTCGCGCCCCTCCCGACCTGGGTCCCGACGCCGACGAACCGCGGGTTCTACGCGGCGCTGGACGCGGTGAACGAGGTGGTCGCCGAGGTCATGGCGGCGCCCCAGGACACGGGGCCGCCGACCCTGCTCCGCGCGCTGCTCGCCGCGCGGGACGACCCCGACGCGCCGACCATGACCTCGCGCCAGGTCCGCGACGAGCTGGTCACGAACCTCCTCGCCGGCCACGAGACTACCGCCAGCGCGCTGGGCTGGACCCTGTTCGAGCTCGCCCGGCGCCGCGAAGTGCGCGAGGCGGTGCGGGCCGAGGTCGAGGCGCGCTGCGGCCAGGGCCCAATCACCGCCGAGGCCGTCGCCGACCTGGGCTTCACTCGGCGCGTGATCCAGGAGTCCCTGCGGCTCAACCCGCCGACCTGGGTCTACTCGCGGCACAGCCTGGAGCCCGACCAGATCGGCCCGCACCCGATCCGCGGCGACGCGATCGTGCTCGTGTGTCAGTGGACGACCCACCGCAACCCGGACGTGTGGGACGACCCGCTTTGCTTCGACCCCGAGCGCTTCCTCCCCGAGCGCAGCGCGGGGCGCCCGCCCTTCAGCTACTTTCCCTTCGGCGGCGGCAAGCACCAGTGCGTGGGCGGCGAGTTCGCGCTGCAGGAGCTCACGGTGCTCGTGGCCGAGCTCACCCGCCGCCTGGACCTCGAGCTCGTGGACGAGGCCGCGGTCGTCCCCTTCCCGGGGATCTCGCTCACGCCCCGGGACGGGATCTGGGTCCACGTCCGCGCGCGGGGCTGAGGCGGAAGGTCGCGCTCGAGGCGGGGGTGGGATGGGCGCAGGCAAGCTGCGCCCCTACGAGGCGTCGTCTGCGACGTTCGAAGCGGAAGGCTCCGCTTCGTCCGGTGTTCGCCCACCTGCGGAGCGAGCCGCCTCCGCACTCACCCCAAGACCGTAGGGGAGCAGCTTGCTGCTCCCGGTATGTGCGTCCCTCCACCTGCCGGAGGGGAAGGGTCTCGCGCCACGTCCACGTCCCTCAGCGGAAGCGCCAGGCCTGGGTCTCGACCAGCGGGTCCAGCGGGCGTTGGCGGGGGCGGGGGGCGACGGAGGCGAGGGGCGCGCGCAGGGGGAGCTCCAGCAGCTCGAGCACCGGCTCGAGGGCGCGGGCGGGGTCCTGGATCAGGTCCTCGTAGCGCACGGTGGCTTGGCGGGTGGGCTCGACGGCGTCGGCGGCGCGGGCGAAGTGCGCGCGCTGGGCGACCACGTCCCGGGCCAGGCCGCGGAGCATGACCCGGCGGAAGCGCTCGCGGCCGAGGGTCGCCAGCAGGAGCCGCTGGCCGGCCAGGGCGGCGCGGCCCAGGCGGAAGCGGGCGAGGAGCAGGTCCAGGTAGGGGGCGTAGCCGGCGTTGACGACGGCGGCGCCGAGCTGGGACTGGAGCACGCGCAGGGGGTCGCGGTCTATGAACACGAAGCGCGCCCGCGGGAGCCGCGCGGCGATCCAGGGCACCTGGGCCGTGTCCCAGGGGTTCTTGAGCAGGGGCGTGTGGCCGGGCTCGAGGACCGCGAGCTTGCGGCACAGCTCGCCGAACACGCCCTCGGTGCGCGGGCCGAGGGTCAGGCGCCCGCGGGCGTGGGCCAGGATCCAGCCGTATTCCTCGGGCATGTCCGGGCGCAGGGCCACGGCGTCGATCTGACGGTCGCCGAGGCCCCAGGCGTGGAAGCGCTGGGCGAGCTCCTGGCGGGCGCCGGGGAGGCGGTGGTCGGCGGCGAGGGACAGGAGCTCCGGATAGCGCAGCACGCGGAAGGCGGTCACGCAGCTCAGGGGGAGCAGGTCGCGCAGGACCTCGTAGAGGAAGGTCGTGCCCGAGCGGTGCAGCCCGACGATGAACACCGGGGGCAGGGCCTCGGGGGCCTGGGCGAGCAGCGCGCGTTCGCGGGCGCGGCTCACGGGAGCGGGACGTCCTGGGTCAGGCGCTGCCCGTGGAACTCGACCTCGCCCTCGAGGGCGCCGGCGATCTGGAGCACGAGGGCGGTGGCCAGGGTCGCGCTCACGGGCAGGCAGAGTGCGGTCCACAGCCGCACGCCCAGGCTCGCCTGGAGCACGAGCACGAGCAGGAGGGTCGCCGCGACCTGGGCCAGGAGCAGCCACGCGGCGAGGCTCCCCGGCGCCAGGCCCCAGGCCAGCGCGGCGAGGGCCGGGGACAGGACGCCGAGGCCCACCAGCGCGACCGCGGCGCCGCGGTAGGTGTCGGCGGTCCAGCCCAGCCAGGGTGCGGCGAGGACGCCCAGGCGCACCCAGTTGCGCCGGGTCTCGGCCAGGGTCACGTAGTTCACGCAGGCGAAGATCGCGGCGCCGGGGAAGTAGAGCAGCTTGACCCCGGCGCGCTTGGCGACCCGGCTCAGGGGCAGGTCGTCCATGGAGCAGCCTTGGACCGCGGCGTGACCGCCGAGCCCCTCGTAGGCCGCGCGCTGGATCAGGAGGTATTGCCCGGTGATCCAGCTCGCGTCCGGGCGTCCGGGGTCGCGGATCGCGCGCAGGGGCAGGAGCGCGGTGAGCAGGAGGTACATCACGACCTCGAGGGCCTCGCCCAGGGCGCTCGGGTTCGTGTAGCGCCCGCCGCAGGTAAAGCCGAGGGCGTTCTCGCGCCGGCAGGCCAGGAGCGAGCGCCACAGCGCGTCCGGATCGACGCGCACGTCGGCGTCGAGGAACCACAGCCAGTCGCTCTGCACCTCCTGGGCCGCCGTCCACAGCGCGAAGGACTTGTTGAGGGTCCAGTCCGCGCGGCGGGGGTCGTCGCGGGCGGTGGTGCGCACGCGCACCACGCCCTCGGGGGCGCGGGCGGCGAGGGCTTCGACCCGGGCCACGGTGTCGTCGGAGGAGCCGTCGTCGGTGACCAGGACCTCGAGCCGGGGGTAGTCCACCGCGAGCAGGGCCTCCAGGCAGGCCTCGACGTCCCGGGCCTCGTTGTAGGTGGGGACGATCGCGGTGACCGTGGGCCAGGCGGACAGGTCCCGGGGGCGCTCCAGGTCGCGCACGCGCTCGGTCTGCATGCGCCCGGCCTGCTGGAGCAGCCGCGCCCAGAGCGCGAGGGTCCCGAGCAGGGCCAGGGCGCCCCAGCCCAGGAGCGCGATCACGCCGGGGCGTCCTTGTATTCGATCAGCCCGCTGGCCTGGCCGCGCAGGCGCCCCAGGTGGTAGCGCAGGAAGCCCTGGGCCTCGGGGAGCTTGGCCAGGGTCATGAACCCGGCGTAGAGCGTGGCCTGACCCAGGCTCCGCCCGCGCTGGCGCGCCTGGGCGAAGACCTTGAGCGCGTTCAGCGGGTAGAGCCCGCCCAGGATCAGGCTCAGCCCCATGCTCGGGCCCGCGGCGCCGAAGGCGAAGAAGGGCACGAGGATCCCCCAGAACACGATCCGGCGCACCTCGCGCACGCGGTAGCGCTCGGGGCCGTCGCCGTGGCGCTGCGCGCCTTCGGCGTAGGCGTAGCCCGAGCGCACGGCGCGCTGCCACCACTGGCCGAAGCGGGTGATCGCCGCGTCGTGCCAAGCCATGTCGTCGGCCAGCCGCTCCAGGCGGTAGTCGAGCCGGCGCAGGCGCAGGCAAAGCTCGGGCTCCTCGCCGGCGATCGGGGTCGGGTCGAAGTGCCCGGCCCGGGCCGAGGGCCTCGACGCGATACATGGCGTTCCGCCCAGGGCGCGGGCAGGACCCGGCGGGGCGTCCCACTCCAGGTCGCAGAGCTGGTTGTAGAGCGAGGCCTCGGGGTAGCGCTCGCGCAGGCGCCCGGCGACCCCGGCCAGGCTGGGGTCCTGCTCGAGGGCGGCGACCCCCGCGGCGAGCCAGCCCGGAAGGGCTCTGCAGTCGCCGTCGAAGAACATGACGAACTCGACCGGGGCGGCCTGGCGCAGGCGCTGGAGCCCGGCGTTGCGCGCGCGGGCCGCGGTGAACGGGCGCGAGAGGTCGAGGTCCACGACCAGGGCGCCGACCCCGCGGGCGAAGGCCACGCTCCCGTCGCTCGAGCCCGAGTCCACGTAGACCACGGGCTGCGCCTGGGGGTCGAGGCCGCGCAGGCAGCGCTGCAGGCGCTCGCCCTCGTTGCGCCCGATCACCACGCAGCCCAGGCGCGCGGGTTCACGCGGACTCCTGAGGGCCGTGGACCTTGGCGCCGACGATGTAGGCAGCGCCGGGAGCACGAGCAGGTCCGCGATCAGGGCCAGCACGAAGGTCCCCGCGGTCAGGAGCCCGAAGGCGCGCACGTTGCCCAGGGCCGAGAAGGCGTAGATCGAGAAGCAGATCGCGAGGGTCAGCGAGGTGAAGATCACCGCGCGCCCGGCGGTGTGCATGGTCACGTGCAGCGCCGCGTCGAGGTCGGGCTGGCGGCGCAGCGCGATCCGCAGGCGGTCGATCACGTGGATCGTGTCGTCGACGATGATCCCCAGCACGATCGCCCCCACGAGCGCCGTGGTCATGTTCACCCGGTAGTCGATCCAGGCCAGGGCCCCGATCACGAGCGCCACCGGGAGCAGGTTCGGGATCATGGCCAGCAAGCCGAGCTTGAGGTTGCGCACGCCGAGCAGGATCAGGAGCGAGACGCACACCAGCGCGATCCCGAAGCTCTCGATCTGGGTCTGCACCAGGTAGTCGTTGGCGCGGCTCATGAGGATCGCGGCGCCGGTGAGGTAGACCGAGACCAGGGGCTCGTCGTCGGGTCCGCGGAAGCGGTGGGTGAGCTCGGCTTCGATCTCGTCCTTGAGCGTGGAGTACGCGGAGCTGGCGGCCATGTCCATGCGCATGGTCAGGCGGATCGCCGACCCGTCAAGGGTGAGGTGCTGCTCGTAGAACTCGGGGTCCGCGGACTGGACCATGAGCAGGAGCTGCTCGTTGACGGCGTCGTCGAGGGAGACCTCCCGCGGCCCGTCGTAGAGCACGTGCATTTCCTCGACCGCGGAGTAGATCCCGCCGACCTGACGGATCAGGGGGTGCTGCTCCAGCCAGTCGGCGAACTCGCTGCTCTGGCGCAGGATCAGCGCGAGCTTCTCGGTGTCCCCGGGCTCGAGGGGCTCGAGCACGATCTCGGCGCTGACCACCCCCCCCATGCGCTCGTGGGTGAACTCGATCCAGTCCCTGAGCTTCTCGCCCTTGTTCAGCATGCGCAGGAAGTCGTTGTCGACGGTGGGGAACCCGCCCAGGAGCGCCAGCGCCGCGAGCAGCGCCGAGACCCCGGCCACGGCCCAGCGCCCGCGGTTCGCGATCGTGAGCAGGCGGTCGAGGAGCCCGGTGAGGAAGTCGGCGGTGGGGGTCGAGCGCGGGTGCCAGCCCAGGGCGACGAGCGGCGAGATCGCGAAGGTCAGGCCGTAGGCCAGGAGCGACCCCAGGGCGGCCACGATCCCCAGGTGGGTCACGGGCACGATCTCCGACGTGATCAGGGCCGCGAAGCCGACCGCGGTGGTGACCGAGGTGTAGAGGCAGGGGCGCCACACCTCGTGGACCGCCACGCGCATGGCCACGCCGGGGGCGGTCCCGTTCACGACCAGGCGCTGGTAGGCCGCGAGCAGGTGCATGGCGTCGGCCACGCCCACGCAGATCAGGAGCGAGATCAGGATCGGGGTGAGCACGGTGACCGGCATGCCCAGCCAGCCCATGAGCCCCACGCAGCTCAGGAGCGCGCTGATCGAGACCAGGAGCGGGGCGAACACCGCGCGCAGGCTGCGGAACAGGAGGAACAGGCAGGCCATGGCCGCCAGCAGCCCGAGTCCCGTGGCGAACTTGAGCTCGCGCTGCAGGATCTGGGAGAAGTAGTGGGGGTTGATCGGCGAGCCCAGGGAGCTGTGGGGCAGGTCCTTGTACTTGGGCGACTCGAGCACCGAGGTGAGCTGCTCCACGATCTCGCGCCGGTCCTGGGGGGTGAGGTGCTCGCCCGGGGTGTGGCGCAGCCGGGCGAGGAACCCCACGTTCTTGGCGTCCGGTGAGATCAGGAGCCCCTTGAACGGGCGGAACTCGGTGGCCTTCTCCCGCCAGAACGAGCGCTCCTCGGGGGTCACCGGGCCGACCTCGGTCACGCTCTTGCTGATGATCTCGTCGCCTTCGGAGTAGGCGAGGGGCGAGCGCAGGGGCGAGCGCACGCTGTCGATCCAGTCCAGGGCCACGAGGTCTTCCCCGAGGTCGATCAGGAGCTGGTAGTAGGGGTCGCTGAAGGCGTCCGGGACTTCGACGAGCACGTACACGGCCTCGTCGGAGCCGAAGTCGTCGCGGAAGTGGTCGTATTCCTCCAGCGTCGGGTCGCCCTCGACGAACATGGCCTGGTTGCTCACGTCGACGGTGACCCACGCCAGCCCCAGCGAGAGCGCGGAGACGAGCACCATGGCCAGCGCGGCCACGCCCACGATCCAGGGCCAGGTGTAGCCCTCGAGGTCCTCCTCGGGGGCGTCCGACTCGGGGGTTTCCGGGGCGTCGCTCATGGCGCCACGCTACGTCCGGAGGCGACGCGGGACCACCCCTGCGCGGGGGGCGTGTCGGCGATGATGGATCTCAGCGCAAATGGACAGAGCGCTCTCGCGGGCCCGTTCAGCGCAGGACGCAGGGCGCGGAGGAACGCAGAGCCCCGTGGGCGCCGCTCCTCCGGGGCACAGGAGAGAAAAGAATTCGCCTGGACGGGCGAGCCCTAGGAAGGGGCTGCGCTTCCGCGGAGGCTCCCGTCGGGCGAGATTCTTGCCGCCGAAGGCGGCGCGGCAGCAGAAGCTGCCGCAGCAGAGTCACCGCGGTGCAGGGCCGCGACTTCAGGGGCGGAGCCCACCCTTGCTTCCACGTCACCCGCGGGCGGCGTCCGCGCGGACGAGCGTCCGACTCGGCACGCTCACGCGCGCTAGCTCTGCGTTCCTCCGCGCCTCTGCGCCTCTGCGTTGAACGGGCCACGCGGCACGTCCACGGTCCAGCGGAGCCTTGGCGTCCTTGGCGTCCTTGGCGGTTCAATCCTCAACGCTGCTCGCTCAGGCGTCGAATGGCAGCGCCCGCCCGCGCTCAGTGCGCGTCGAGCCAGGTGCGCCCAGCGCCGACGTCGACCTTGAGCGGGACCGCGAGGGGGAACGCGCCCTGCATTTCCTCGCGCACGAGCGCCACGAGGGCGTCCTGCTGGCTGGCCGGGCACTCGAACACGAGCTCGTCGTGGACCTGGAGCAGCATGTGGGCGTCGAGGTCGCTCGCGGCGAGGCGGCGGTCGATCGCGACCATGGCGATCTTTATGATGTCCGCGGCGCTGCCCTGGATCGGGGTGTTGATCGCCATGCGCTCGGCGTTGCTGCGGGCCAGGCGACGGGTGGCGCGAATGTCCGGGAGCGGACGCCGGCGGCCGAGGAGCGTCTCGACGTAGCCGAAGCGCCGAGCGTAGGCGACCTGGGCCTCGAGGTAGCCCTTGATCCCGGGGAACTCGGCGAAGTAGCTGTCAATGAACGAGCGCGCGTCGTCGAGGCTCAGCCCGGTGTCCCGGGCGAGGCGCTGGGCGCCCATGCCGTAGGCGATCCCGAAGTTGATCGCCTTGGCCCGCCCGCGGAGCTCGGGGCCCACGTCGTCGAAGGGCACGCCGAACACCGTGGACGCGGTCGCCTTGTGCACGTCCTTGTCACGCGGAAGGCCCTCGAGCAGGGCCTCGTCCACGAGTAGTGGGCCAGGATCCTGAGCTCGACCTGCGAGTAGTCGGCGGCCACGAGCACCCAGTCCTCGGCGCCGGCCACGAAGGCGGCGCGGATCCGGCGGCCCTCGGCGGTGCGCACGGGAATGTTCTGCAGGTTCGGGTCCGAGCTCGAGAGCCGGCCGGTGGCGGTCACCGCCTGGTTGAAGCTCGTGTGCACGCGGCCGGTGCGCTTGCCGATCAGCCCGGGGAGCGCGTCGACGTAGGTCCCGAGCAGCTTCTCCAGCCCGCGGTGTTCGAGCAGCTTCCCGACCACCGGGTGCTGCTCGCGCAGGCCCTCGAGGGTCTCGGCGTCGGTGGCGTAGGCGCCGGTCGCCGTGCGCTTGGCCTTGTGCCCGGCGGCCTCCTGGAGCTTCAGGCGCTCGAACAGGAGCTCGCCGACCTGGCGCAGGCTGTTGAGGTTCAAGCGCCTCGCCGGCCAGGGCGTAGACCTCCTTGGCCAGCTCCGGCGATCCGCCCGCGGAGCTCGTCGCCGAGGGACTTCAAGGCGTCGGTGTCGACCCGGATCCCCCGGCGCTCCATGCGCTCGAGGACCCGCGAGAGCGGGAGCTCGACGTCGCGGTAGAGCTCGAGCAGGCGCGGCTGCTCGGCGAGCCGGCGCTGGAACTGCTGGTGCAGGCGGAGGGTAATGTCCGCGTCCTCCGACGCGTAGGGCAGGATCTCCTCGTCGCGGAGCTTGTCCATGCTGCGCTTGCCGCGCCCCGTGCCCATGACCTCTCGGGTGGCGATCTTCTTGTAGCCCAGGTAGCGCAGCGCCAGGTCGTCGAGGCCGTGGGTCCGCGCCGCCGGGTCGAGCAGGTAGCTCTCGAGCAGGGTGTCGAAGGCGATCCCCTTGACCGAGACGCCCTGGTGGCTGAGGACCAGGGCGTCGTACTTCACGTTCTGCCCGCCCTTCTCCACGGCGGGGTCCTCCAGCAGGGGCTTCAGCAGCTCGAGGGCCGGGGCGAAGTCGAGCTTGAAGGAGAACAGCGCGAAGGCGCCGCCGGCGGCGGTGGTCTCGACCGCGGGCACGTAGAAGGCCTCGCCGCGGGTGTGGGCGAAGGCCATGCCCACGATCTCCGCCTCCTCGGGGCGCAGGCTCGTGGTCTCGAGGTCGAACACGAAGCGTCCCGCCTCGCGCAGCTCGGCGATCAGCGCCGGGAGGTCCTCGAGGTCCACGCGCCGGTGGCGGTGGGGGTCGGTGTCCACGCTCACCGAGAAGCGGCGCAGGTAGTCCTTGAACTCGAGCTCGGCGAACAGCTCGACCAGGGCGCTGCGGTCGGGCTCGCTGAGCTCGAGCTCCTCGAGCTCCACGTCCAGCGGGACCGCGTCGTCGAAGGTCACGAGCTCGCGGGAGAGCAGGGCCTGCGCCTTGTGGGTCTCGAGGGACTCCCGCAGCTTGGGCTGCTTGACCTCGGCGGTGCGCGCCAGGACCTCGTCCAGGCTGCCGAACTGCGCGAGCAGCTCCGCGGCCCGCTTGGGCCCGACGCCGGGGACGCCGGGCACGTTGTCCGAGGTGTCGCCGACCAGGGCCAGGTAGTCGCGGAAGCGCTCGGGGGGAACCTGGAACTTGGCCTCGACGTCCGCCGGGGTCATGACCATGGGCTGGTTCCCGCGGGAGCGCCACGGGTTGTAGACCCGCACCCGGTCCGACACGATCTGGCAGAAGTCCTTGTCGCCGGTGACGAGGAACACCTCGTGCCCCGCCGCGCTGCCCAGGCGCGCGAGGGTCGCCATGAGGTCGTCGCCCTCGTAGCCCTCGACGCCGAGGCGCACGAGGTTCAGCGCGTCGACGATCCGGTCGAGGGTGCCCAGGGCCGCGGCCAGCTCCTCGGGCATGCGCTGGCGGGTGGCCTTGTAGTCCGCGTAGCGCTCGTGGCGGAAGGAGCGCTTGCTCACGTCGAACACGACCGCGGCCAGGTCCGGCTGCTCCTCGTCCAGCACTCGGAGCAGGTCGCGGGTGAAGCCGAAGGTGGCCGAGGTGTCGACGCCCTTGGAGTTGATCAGCGGGTTCTTTATGAACGCGAAGTGGCTGCGGTAGGCCAGGGCCGAGCCGTCGAACACGAACAAGCGCTTGGGGCGGCTCACGGCGCTCCTCCAGGGCCCCGAGGCTACCGCACCCGCCCAGGCGACGGGGAGCCCTCCGGCTCGAGTGCGTTCGGATAAGCACTTAGGACGTCTTCGCTCCGACGGTCGGGGCGGAGGCGCTGCCGTTCAATGGCTTACGTGAGTGTCGCGGTTGTGTAAAGGACCCCGCGACGATCTCGGTTCAGAGTTGCGAGCCTCAGATTTGGGATTAAATTCCCAACTATGTCGAGCGACGAGCACGAGCTCCCGGACCTCCTCTCCGCCAGCGCCAGCAAGGTGCTGCGCGCCCTGGCGCGCGTGCTCCTGCGCAACGGCGTCGCCTGCGGGACCGTGGAGCAGCTCGTGCGGAAGGCCTACGTCGACGAGGCCCAGGCCCTCGCCGGCGAGACCGGCGCCAAGGCGACGGTCACCAGCCTCGCCGCGCAGACCGGGCTCTCCCGCAAGGAGGTCAAGCGCCTCATGGGCCCCGCCGAGGACTCCGCCCCCCGCAGCGAGAAGTACAACCGCGCGGTGCGGGTGCTGAACGGCTGGCTCAACGACCGCACCTACAGCACCGCCGAGGGCGTGGCCCTCCCGCTCTCGCTCCAGGCCGACGAGCCCGGCTCCTTCGCCCAGCTGGTGAAGGACTACAGCGGCGACATGACCCCCAAGGCCATGCTCGATCTGCTCCAGGGGTCCGAGTGCGTGCAGGTCCGCCAGGACCTGGTGCACCTGGTCCGCCACGCCTACGTCCCGGCCAACGACTCCAAGGAGATCGTGCGGATCCTCGGCACCGACACCGCCGAGCTGATCCGCACGATCGACCACAACCTCACCTGCGAGCCCAAGGACACGCGCTTCCAGCGCAAGGTGTCCACCTCGCTCCTGCCCACCCGGGCGGTTCAGTCCTTCCGGGAGCTGGTGCGCCGCCGCTCCCAAGCCTTGCTCGAAGACCTCGTCACCTGGCTCAACGACCACGAAGCCACCGACGACGAGGACGCACACACCGTGAGCGTGGGGATCTACCACCACGAGCACACCTCTCCCGTGGAGCCGTCATGAAGAAGAACGTCCCCCAGCGCGCCGCGCTCTCGGCCCTGGCCCTGGTCCTCGCCGCCTGCGGCGGCGGCGGCGGCGGCGGCGGCGGCACGGTCGCCCAAGGCGGCAGCGGCGGCGCCGGGATCGGCGGGAGCGGCTACCGCTCCAACGGCACGATCACCGAGTTCGGCAGCATCTTCGTCAACGGGATCGAGTTCGACACGAGCTCCGCGACCTTCGAGATCGAGGACGGCACCGGCTCCCAGGCCAACCTGCAGAAGGGCATGCGGGTCGTGGTCGAGGGCAGCGTGAACGCCGGCGGCACCACCGGGGTCGCCACCCGCGTGCGCTTCGAGGATCAGCTCGAGGGCCCGATCCCCGCCGCGTCCACGATCACCACCGACGCCGACGGCGAGAACAAGCGCTTCACGATCCTCGGGGTCCCCGTGACCGCGAACCAGATCGACACGACCTTCGTGGGCGTGACCTTCGCGTCCCTGGCCCCGGGCCAGGAGCTGCAGATCAGCGGGTTCTTCGACGCCGCCGGACTCCTGCACGCCACGGCGATCGTCTCCAAGGGCGGGTTCACCCCCGGCGCGTCCCTGGTCGAGGCCAAGGGCACCGTGACCACCCTCGGCGCGACGACCTTCAGCCTGCGGGTGGGCACCACGACCCTGACCGTCGACTACACCAGCGCCAACCTGAGTCAGGTCCCGGGCGGCCTCCTCGCCGGGCAGAGCGTGGAGGCCAAGGGCACGATCGCCAGCGACACCGCGACCACGATCGTCGCGACCCAGGTCAAGCTCGACGACACCGGCCTCAGCAACGGCAACCAGGTCGAGCTCGAGGGGATCGTGACCAGCTTCAGCTCGGCGGGCTCCTTCGCGGTCGACGGGCAGACGGTGAGCGCCGCCGGCGCGACCCTGACCCCCACGAACCTCGTGCTCCGGGCCGGGATCCGGGTCGAGGTCGAGGGCAGCGTCCAGAACGGCGTGCTCCAGGCCACCCGGGTCAAGCTCCGCGAGGGCAACAACCGGGTGCACGCCACGGCCTCCAACGTCTCCGGCGCGAGCTTCGTGCTCACCGTGGCGGGCCAGACCGTGCGGGTCACCGCGGACAGCAGCACCCGCCTCGAGGACAAGACCTCGGGCACGCCGCTGACCCTGGCCACCCTCAACCGGGTCGACGGGCGCTTCCTCGAGGTCCGGGGTTACGACGACGGGACCGGGACCGGCCTGATCGCGACGCGGATCGAGATCGAGAACCCCGACGACGTGATCCTCCAAGGGACGCTCCAGAGCCAGGTGGTCGGCACCTCGATCACGGTCCTGGGCGTGGTGTTCCCCGTCGACGGGACCACCGAATACCAGGACACCACCAACGCCCAGCTCGCTGGCGGCCAGACCCAGTTCGCCGGCCAGGTGCAGAACGGCGTGACCCTGATTCGGATCAAGGACAAGGAGCCCGGCAGCGGCGGCGCGAACCCCGTGGGGGTCGCCGACGAGGTCGAGATCCAGACGCCCTGATCCCGCGGGGGCGCCCGGCGCCCCCGCCCTCCCCGCGCAGGCGGCCTGCGCGGGGGCTCACCCACCCCGGGAGGGGAGACCCTCCCTGCCTCCCACCACCCAGGTGACCCCGGCCGCAGCGCGGCGTGGCCACCGCTTCGTCCCCCCACCCTGCGGGTCGCGTTGGCCCGCTGAACCCTCCACCCGGTGTCCGCGGCCGCGCGCGCGCGGCGAGGCCACCGCTTCGTCCACCCCCCTGAACCTTCTTTCCTCAGGAGTGTCTCCCATGACTTCACGCACCCTCTCGGCCCTCGCGGCCACCCTCGCCCTGACCCTCAGCGCCTGCGGCGGCGGCGGCGGCGGCGGCGGCGGATCCAGCTCCGGGGGCGGCGGCAGCACCGCCGCGGCCACCGCGGGCGTGACCTTCGCCCTCACCGACGCCCCGTCCGACGACCTGGCGTCCCTGAACGTCGAGGTCTCGGGGATCGCCGTCGTCAGCTCGGGCGGCCAGACCACCCAGGTGTTCACCGCGAGCAACGGCCGGATCCAGGCCAACCTGCTCAAGCTGCGCGGGATCAGCAAGCTCATGACCCACCTCAGCCTGCCCCCCGGCGACTACGCCCAGCTGCGCCTCGACTACGCCGCCGCCACGGCAACCGACCGCGCGGGCAACGTGCTCTCGGTCTCGCCCACCAGCGGCACCGCCGTGGCCAACTTCGTCCCGGTGTTCACCGTGACCGGCTCGAACCAGCTCGTGGAGATCGACTTCGACGTCGACGCCTCGGTCAGCAACCTCGTGACCGGCGCCGGCGGCTCGTTGACCCTCGACCCGACCCTCCTGCTCGAGGTCAAGAACTCGGGCGCGGGCTACGCGGTCGAGGACTTCCACGCCACCGTGACCGCGGTCGGCGCCGACTTCCTCGACGTGCAGGTCGTGGGCGGCGGCGTGGTCCGGGTGCGGGTCAGCAGCACCACCACGATCCAGGCCCCGGGCGGCGTGACCAACGGCCCCGCCGGCCTGACCGGGATCGCCGCGGGCACCGCGGTCGAGGTCCGCGGGAGCTACGACATTGCCTCGGGTGAGGTCGCCGCCCGCGTGATCGAGGTCGAGGACGGCGTGCGCGGCATGCGCGGCAACGACGCCCAGGGGATCGTGCTCAGCGTGGGCCAGAGCGACTTCGAGCTGCTCGTGCTCGAGCGCCGCGACGGCGTGTTCCCCGTGGGCTCGGTGCAGCGGATCCAGACCGACGCCAGCACCGGCTTCGCCTACGACGGCTACCCCGGCGTCGCCGCCAGCTTCGCCAGCCTGTCCCCGGGGCAGGAGGTGCGGGTCTACGGCGTGCCCAGCGTTGCCAGCGGCGTGAAGCTCCGCGACACCCGCGTCGAGGGCACCGTGAGCGCGATCTCGGGCTCGACCGCGACCCTCGACGTGACCAGCTTCGAGCGCGTCAGCGTGCAGAGCCGCCCCAGCCTCCCGACCCAGATCCAGGTCAGCCTGAACGGCGTCTCGCTCAGCCAGGGCGCCCGGGTCGAGATCGAGGGCCACTTCAACCGCAGCGCCGCCGGCGTGTTCGACCCCGTCACCGCCCAGGCCCAGGGCCAGAACGACGACCAGATCGAGGGCACCACGTTCCGCGTGGTGAGCAGCTCGCCGCTCACGATCTCGGTCACCGGGAACGCCGGCGTGCTCGGCAACCCCGTGACCCTGAGCGTGGTCACCAGCGCCCAGACCGTGGTCGTCGAGCGCAACAAGTCGACCGGCGCGACCACCGCGATCACCCTCGCCGACCTCGAGGCCGGGATCGGGGCCGGTCGCTACGTCGAGCTGCGCGCCAAGGGCCGGGTCACCGGCTCGACGCTCAGCGCCACCTCGATCCGCGCCGACGTGCGCTAGAGCCGACCGCGAGGGGGGCGCCTTGGCGTCCCCCTCGCCGCGCGCAGGCGGAGCTGGAAGGCCGCCTGCGCGAACTCGGCAGGAAGGAAGGAACGACTCATGACGCTTCAGCTACGACACAAGACCGTGATCCGCCCGGCGACCGCCCGCCCTCCGGCCACGCCGAAGCCCCCGCTGACCGCCTGCTGGGCGGGCACGGCGGCCTCCGCCGCCGTCCTCGCGCTGCTCTGGGCGTTCCAGCCCAGCGCCGCCGCGGAGACCCCCGGGCTCCCAGCGCTGCGCTTCGCGCCGGCGGTCGCGCGCACTCGGACGCCCGAGCCCAGGACGCGCTCCTCAGAGCTAGCCCTCGCCCAGCCGGCGCTCGCCCGCGCGAGCCTGGGCCTCTAGCCCCGCGTCCACGGAATCGTTGGCACCCCACGGCAGGGGCGGGGAGACCTCCCCGCCCCTGCTCGCGTCGTGGCTGGACGCGCCCGACACGAACCTTGGCCCGTCACCCCACCGGTGCCCCCGCTCACCCGTTTCGCCCGGCAACCGCGAACACGTGTAGGGGAGCAGCTTGCTGCTCCCGGTCTGTGCGTCCCTCCACCTCCACGAACTCCGAGGGCGCACCCACGACGGTCACGCGTCAGCGGAGCTCGCCGTCCGGCAGAACCTCACGATCGAGCGGAGCTTCCGTGTTGGCCGCACGACACGGCTGCGACTCACGAGGCGCCTTCCGTGTCCTCCGTGTTCCCTTCTCTTCTTCACTGCCGATACGCCTCACGCGCCGACGAGCGCTAAGGGAGACAAGAACGCGGACCCCTCAGGCGCTGATCGGGAGCGGGGGCTGGACCGCCGAGGTGTCGAACAGCCGCCCGGGGAGGGTCACGCGGAAGGTCGCGCCGCGCTCGCCCTGGCCGGGGTCGAGCTCGAGCTGGCCGCCCAGGTGCTCGACCAGGCTCTGGCAGATCGCGAGGCCGAGCCCGGTGCCGCGGCCGATCGGCTTGGTCGTGTAGAAGGGGTCGAACACCCGGGCCGCGATCTCGGGCGGGATCCCCTGCCCGCTGTCCTGGACCTCGAGCACGGCGCGCTCGTCGATCGCCAGGGCGCGCACCCGGACCCAGGCGGGCTCGCCGTTGGCCGCCGCGGCGTCGATCGCGTTCTCGACCAGGTTCAGCACCACCTGCTGCAGCGCGCCGGGGTCGCTCTTGACCCCCAGGTCCGCCGGAGTCTCGGCGAGCTCGAGGGTCACCCCGCGCTGCTCGGCGCGGGTCTCGGCCAGGGACAGGGTGGCCTCGATCAACGAGCGCAGGGCCACGGGCTCGCTCTCCAGGGCGTCGGCGCGGGCCAGGCCCAGGAGGCGCTTGAGGATGTCCTTGCAGCGGTAGGCCTGCTCCTCGATCGTCGTGAGCATGGAGTCCACGTCGTCCTGGAGCCCGTCCTTGAGGTCCTCCCGGGCCGCCTCGGCGTAGCCGGCGATCGAGGCCAGGGGGTTGTTGATCTCGTGGGCCACGTTGGCGGCGAGCCGGCCCAGGGCCGCGAGCTTCTCGGTCTGGTGCAGGCGGTCGCGGGCGTGGAGCAGGGCCTGGGTCTTCTCGCCCACGAGCTTCTCCAGGCGGTGGCCCCACACCCTGAGCTCCTCGCGCTGCTCCGCCAGGAGCGCGTTCTTGCGGTCGAGGTCCTGCTGCGCCGCGATCATGTTCAGGTAGAGCCGGTTGCGGCTGCGCATGATCGCCCCGACCTCGTCGTTGGGGATCGCGTCCGCCGGCACCAGCGCGGCCTCGTGGTCGCCGCCGCGGGCGGCGTTGTCGGCGCGGACCATTTGCGACAGCGGGCGCAGCAGCGCGCGGCGCAGGTAGAACAGCGTCACGAGCGCGGTCACGAACACCGCGATCGCGCCGGCGGCGAAGGCGATCAGGCTGCTCTGGATCACCTGCCAGCGCAGGTCCTGGAGCTCGGTCTGCACGTAGAGCACGCCCGCGGGCGGGCCGTTGTCCCCCGACGGGATCGGCTCGACCCGGGCCAGGCGCTCCGCGTCCTCGAGGGCCTTCCCGGGGAGCTCCCCGCTCTGGCTGAGCTCCTTCACGTCCGGAGGCCAGGGGCCGCTCCAGGGCGCCTCGTCGGTGAGTCGCCCGCTGCGGTAGCGCCGCCCGCGGGCCTCGGTGAACACCCACACCTCGACCGGGAAGTCGACCGCAGCGACCTGGGGGCTCGGCGGCGCGCTGGGGTTCTGCTCGCCCGAGGCCATGGCCTGGCTGAGCTGGCGCTCGATCGTGGCGTCGTCCAGGGTCCGGCCCAGGAGCGCGGCGCGCACGTCCTCGCGGATCCGGGTGGCGTAGCGGTCGAGCTTGTCCGAGCGATCGGCGACCCGCTCGCCGTAGGCGAAGGCGGTGAACACCGCCAGCACCGCCAGCTCGACCGTGAACAGGGACAGGCCGATCAGCAGCACCACGCGCCCGAGGAGGCTCTGGCTGGTGCGCGCGATCACGGGTTAGCCGCCGTCACCCCCGAGGCCGCGGTGGGCCTCGGGCAGGCGGGGGTCGTCGGCGGGGGCGAGCTCTATGAACCGCCGCAGCGAGTCGCGGGCCTCGATGTTCCGACCCAGCTCGGCGAGGAGGTAGGCGCGCTGGTAGGCGAGCTCGGGGTCCTGCGGGACCTGGGTCTGCCCGCGCTCGAGCAGCTTCAGCGCCTTCTCGCCCTGGCCGCCGCGGTGCAGGAGCCGCGCGAGGTTGGCGTAGGGCGCGCCCTCGTCGGGCTGGAGCTCGATCGCGCGCTCGTACTGCTGCATGGCGAACAGGTAGTTGCCGAAGCGCTCGGCGCAGAGGGCGTAGTTGTGGTGGGTCGCCCAGTTCGCGTCGTCCAGCTCCAGCGAGCGCTCGTAGGCCGTCTTGGCCTCGTAGAGCAGCGGCGGCGAGTCGTCGGCCAGCCGTGTGCGCGCGATCCCCAGCGCCAGCCAGGCTTGGGCCGAGGTCGGGTGCCGCTTGACCTCGCCCTCGAGCAGGGTCGCGGCCTCCCGGGCGCGCTGGGTGTCGATCAGCACCAGGCCCAGGTGCACCCGCGCCTCCGGGGCGGGGGGCGTGCTCTGGGCGGCCTCGCGGTGCAGCTTCTCGGCGCCCACGAGGTCGCCCTGGCGCCGGGCCAGCACCCCCAGGGTGTCCAAGGCCTGGGCGCGGTAGGGCGCGCCCTCGGCGAGGAGCACCTCCAGGTCGCCGTGGGCGCCCGGGTAGTCGCCGCGCGCGGCGCGCAGCCGCGCGCGCCCCAGCCGCGCCGGGCCGTGGTCCGGGCGCGCCTCGAGCGCCTGGGCGTAGAGCGCGAGCGCCTCGTCGGGGTCCTCGCTCAAGCGCGCGAGGTTCGTGAGCACGTCGGGGTCGTGGGGCGCGCGTCGGCGCGCCGCCGCGAGGTGCTCCTTGGCCCGGGCCGTGTCCTTCCGCTGGAGCGCGATCAGCGCCAGGTTGTTCAGCGGGCGCGGGTCGTCGGGCGCGAGCTCGGTCGCGCGCTGGTAGGACGCCTCCGCGGCCTCCCAGTCGCCCTCTCGGTGGCCGACGAGCCCCAGGCGGAACGTCGCGTCGGCGTCGCGGGGGCTCTTCTCCAGGAGCGCCTGCAGCGCCTGGCGGGCGGCGGCGTAGTCCCCGGCCTTGAGCGCGGACATGGCGGCGGCGCGCAGCCCCTCGACCTCGGCCACGAGGCCCGGGGAGTCCTCCTCGACCCCCACCCGGCCGCCGGTCTGCGCCTCGCTCACCAGCACGCGCAGGGCGTCGAGGGCGAGCTGGTCCGCGGCCTCGGCCGCGTCCCGCGCGAGCTGCGGGTCACGCTCGGGCTCGGTCGTCTCCGGCTCCGTCGTCTCCGCGGGGTCGGTCGTCTCCGGCTCGGTCGTCTCCGGCTCCGTCGTCTCCGCGGGGTCGGTCGTCTCCGGCTCCGTCGTCTCCGGCTCCGTCGTCTCCGCGGGGTCGGTCGTCTCCGGCTCGGTCGTCTCCGGCTCGGTGACCAGCGCGGTCTCGGGCTGGGTGGAGCCTTCCTCCGCCACGGTGTCGGCCCGACGGTTGCTCAGCCAAATGTAGATCACGAACAGGACCAGCCCCATGAACGCCACGTAGACCAGGAGCTTGAGCAGCGCGAGCACCGAGGCCACGGGGCTGTCGAGGTCGGTGTCGAAGAACTCCTGGGCCCGCGCCTCCGCGGGCTGCGCGGCTGCGCTGGGACCGTCCGCGGAGGCGGGGCGCGGCGGCAGCGGCGCGCTGGCGGCCCGGTCCACCGCGGCCAGCGCCGCGACGTCGTCGGAGGACGAGCGGAGGTCGGAGGCCACGAGGGCCGCGGGCTGCGGCTCGCGCTTCACCGCCGGTTGCCCGAGCCGGGTCTTCTCTCCCAGGGGAACCACGGGCCCCTTGGAGGAGGCGCGCACCGAGGGTGCCGCCGCCCCCGCCGGGGCGTCGAGGCTCTTGGGGTCGAAGGTCCCCTTGGGGACGACCCCCGGCTCGATGACGATCTCCAGCTCGTCCATGGGACCCCGCTAGACCCCGGCCTCGATGTCGATGTCCACCTGGTCGAGGTCGGGCTTGGGCGCGGGCGGCTTGGCCTTGGCCTTCGCCGCCGCTTCGGCTTCGGCCTTGGCCTTGGCCTCCGCCTCCTGCTTGAGCTTCTTCTTCTCCATGGAGACCGCGGCCACGAGCGCGCCCTTGGCCACCGTGCGCAGCGGGTCGTCGCCGAGGGTCACGTTCCCGATCGGGACGGGCATGTCCTGCTCGGAGAGGAGCCGCTTGAACGTGTCCACGAACCCGGGGACCGAGGCGGTGCCGCCGGCGATCACCACGTCCAGGGGGTTCGAGAACGTGGTCTGCGAGGACTTGAAGTGGGTCGCGAACTCGCTGAGCACGTGCCGGATCAGCTCCTCGTAGAAGATCTCCAGCCCCAGGTGCAGCGGGTTGCGCGGGTCGACGTTGCCCAGGTCGAGGTCCTTCTCCTTGGCGCGGGTGACCTTGCCCACCGGCACGTTGCGCACCTGGGCCACGCGCTGGTCGATCCAGTCGCCGCCGCGGGCGACCGAGATCTCGAACAGCTTCTTGGCGCGCCAGGCGACCACGAGGTTCGTCATGCCTGCGCCGAAGGAGATCCCGATTCCCGAGAACGGCGCCTGCGCGCCGTCGTCCTCGACGGTGGGGCACTCCGCGTAAATGATCGCGAGCGCCTCGTTCAGGATGCGCACGTCGTAGCCGAGCTTCTTGAGGAAGCGCTCGAGCACGATCTTGTGGAAGGTCACGTCGAGCTCGGCGTCCAGCGGCGCGGCCGGGATCGTGGCCGCGATGATCTCGCCGGGGAACTCGGCCTTGCCCACGATCCCCTCGATCAGGCGCTCGATCAGGGGGATCGCCTCTTCCTCCCCTGGGTTGAGCACGCCCATCTTCATGGGCCGCCGGTAGGCCTCGTGGCGCCCGGTGATCATGCAGTACTTGAGGGCGTCCTCGCCGACGACGAACAGCTCGTCGCCGCGCACGAGGAAGTTCGCCCCGGCGCGGGTGATCAGCTCCTCCGAGAGGTCCTCTCGGGGCATGGAGAAGAAGGCGTCACGCTCGACGGTGAACACCTCGTTCCCGTTCTCCAGGCGGGCGCCGACGATGAACGACGTCCCGATGTCTACAGCCTTTGCCATGCAGTCCTCTCCTGCGCGTTACAGATTGCTGAGCAGGTCGGCCTTGCCCATGACGTCGCCGTCCGTGCCAGAGCGCTCGACGCGGCGTCCTACCTGCTCGAAGTTCTTGATCAGCTCTTGTTCCTTCTCCTCGAGGAACGCCATGCGCGCGCGCACCTCGGCGTCGCTGAGGTCGGCCCGCTCGAGCTTGTTGCGCTCGAGCTTGAAGTGCTCGCGCAGCAGCTTGAACTCGTCGACGAGCTGCTTCACGTCCTGGGAAACCGCGCTGCTCTCGGTGTCCGTGGCCAGGGCCGGAATGTGGGTCTTGAGCTCGCTCAGGAACTGGCGCTGGAACTCCTTCATGCGGGCCTCGAACTCCCGCGTGGTCAGCCCGTCCGGAACCATGGGCATGGCCTGGGTCGGGACGCGGTCGTTCTCGACCTCGACCCGCGCCGCCTTGTGCACGTTCTCGAGGTAGCCCTCCTCGAAGGCCACCAGCACCTGGTTGCTCGTCTCGGCCCGCTCACGCCCGAGGGAGTCGAGGTCGTAGGTCTCCCCCGCCGGGATCGAGAGGTCGAGCCCGCGGAAGGTGAGGGTGGCGCGCAGGGTGTTCTTGACCAACCACATGGCTCAGTCCGCGATCGCTGGGGGTGCAGGGGGCAGCTCGGCGGGGGTGGCTTCCTCCACCCGCTCCGGCTGAGGCAGGACCTTGGTCAGCTCCACCTTCTTCTTGGGCGCCGGCGGCGGCGGCTCGGGCTGCTTGGGCAGCGGCGGCACCTCGACCGGGGGCAGGGGGTCCAGCGTGGGCGCCGGGGCCTCCGCCACCGGGGCGTCCTTGCGCCCCATTTGGTGCAGCATGAACGCCACGTAGGGGTCGTCCTTGTCGTGGCGCCGCAGGTAGCCGAGCAGCTCCTGGCAGCGCTCCTCCTCGCCAGGGATCGTGTAGAGCACGTAGCTCAGCACGGTCAGCCCTGCGGGGTCACGCGGGCGATAGGTCACGTAGACCTTGAGGTCGCGCAGGACCTGCACGAAGTCGCGCTCGGCGGGGAACAGGCTGGCCAGCTCGGGGCGGAAGCGCTTGCTGGGGTCCACCCGCGACAGCCCCTTGCGCAGGGCGTAGCTCGCGTAGCTGTAGTTGCCGATCGCGAACAGGCTGTGCCCGAAGCGCAGGATCTTGTCGGCGTCGGTCGGGTTCTGCTGCACGGCCAGGCGGTAGTGCTCGCTGGCCTTGTAGTAGTAGCCCGCCTTGAAGTAGTAGTCGCCCTTCTCGACGTTCTTGTCGCCGACCTGAGCCGCGACCGCGCCAGCGGCGATCAGGATCCCGGCGATCGTGTAGCGAATCACGCGGTCCTCCTCGGGCATAACCCGCACATTGACA
Source organism: Planctomycetota bacterium (assembly GCA_041402045.1). Classification (GTDB taxonomy): domain Bacteria; phylum Planctomycetota; class J058; order J058; family J058; genus JAGQRJ01. The sequence continues at coordinate 47,953 of JAWKSZ010000025.1, forward strand.
TTGACTTGACGCTACCCAAGGGGGTACAGGCCCGCAAGCGGTTCACGTGCCCCTCCCCACCCGCAGGCGACGACCGTCGCGCAGCGTGATCACTTCCATGCTCAGGACCCAGCCCCCCGCGCTGCGCACCAGCCGGCCGTGGCAGGCTGCCACGTCCTTCACGTCGACCCCCGCCGTCTGGCAGGTCGTGATCGCCCGGTAGTTGAGGTACGCCATGAACTTGGGCGGACAGAGCAGGCTCAGCGTCAGCTCGCGGACCCCCGACTGGCTGCGCACCGCCGAGAGCGCCTGGGCGAACAGCCCCTGACGCAGCGGGCGCCCGGAGACCTGCAGCGCGTTCTGGGCGTAGCGATCGCGGAGGTAGTCGAAGTCCGTGGTCGGGATCACGTCCCCCCGCGCCACGTCCAGGGCGAAGTAGCCCTTGGTCGGCTCCTGGGTGCGGTAGGCGATCGGCAGCAGGTCGAAGTGCCCGATCACGTCGAGCCACTCGGCGTCGTTCGTGTTGCTCAAGAGCAGCGGCGGGACCGGTCCGTCCTGGTCGCTGCGCACGCTGAGCGCGAACTCGCGGTAGTCGTCGAGGAGCTCCATGCTCTCGTTGACCCGCGCGTCGCGCTGCTTGACGGTCTCGCTGCCCACCGGCGGCGGGGTCACCGGGCGCGGCGGGGCGGGGCGAGCGGCGAGCTCGCGGGCCCGGGCGTCCGCGAGGGCCTGCTCCTGGCGGGCCAGCTCCTGCTGCTTCGCCACCTCACGCTGCTTGGCCAGCTCTTGCTGCCGAGCCCGCTCCCGCTGCTTGGCCAGCTCCTGCTGCCGGGCCAGCTCCTGCTGCCGCTCCAGCTCCTGCTGCTTGGCCAGGGCGCGCTGGCGCTCCAGCTCCCGCTGCCGGGCCAGCTCCTGCTGGCGCTCGAGCTCTTGCTGCTGCTCCAGCTCCCGCTGCCGGGCCAGCTCTTGCTGGCGCTCCAGCTCGCGGTGCTGCTCCAGCGCTCGCTGCCGGGCCAGCTCCTGCTGCCGCTCAAGCTCCTGCTGGTGCTCGAGCTCCTTCTGCCGCTCGAGCTCCTTCTGCTTGGCGAGGGCGGCCTGGTAGGCGAGCTCCTTTTGCAGCTCGAGCTCCTTCCTGCTTGGCCAGCTCCTCATGGCGCTCGCGCTCATACCTTCCTCAGCGCCTTCTGCTTCGCCAACTCCTGCTGGCGCTCGCGCTCCTTCTGCTCCTCCAGCTCCTTCTGCTTCGCCAACTCCTGCTGGCGCGCTCGCGCTCCTTCTGCTCTCCAGCTCCTGCGCATTCTCCAGCTCTTGCGCGCTCGAGCTCCTTCTGCCGCTCGAGCTCCTGCTGTTTCTCCAGCTCTTGCTGGCGCTCGAGCTCCTGCTGCCGCTCAGCTCTTGCTGCTTCTCCAACTCCTCGGGTCGGGCTCAGGCTGGAGCACCTCTTCGAGCTGCTCCTTGAGCTCTTCGGCGGTGTCGACCAGCACCGCAGGCTCGGTCGGCTTCTCGGGTCTTCCTCGTCCCGCGCCCCAGGCACCAGGATCGCGATCAGGTGCAGCCCCGCGGCCACCCCGAGAAAGGTCGCGATCCGCCCCAGGCGCCGCAGTTGGTGCTGGGTCCGCCGGTGGTAGCGGGTGTGCACGCTCACTGGGTCGGCTCCTCGGGCGCTGCGCGCGACGAGTCGACGGCCGCCGTGTCGTCGGCGGGCGTCGACAACAGGCGTCCCCAGGATCACGAGCATGTGCAGCGCCACCGAGAGCGAGACGAAGGTCGCGTAGACCAGGAGCTTCTGCACCGTCGAGCGCACGCGCATTAGCTGCCCTGCTTCGTGCGGCAGCGCACACGCTCGAACCCGCAGCGGTTGATCCGCGCCACGAGCTGCACCATGCGCTCGAAGCTCACCGTGCGGTCGCCGCGGAGCTGGACGGAGGTGTTCGGCGCCGACTCCGACGCGGCCTGGGTCAGCAGCCGCTCGAGGTCGACGTCGTCCTGGGCGCGGACCCCGGCGACGTAGACCGCCTCGTCGGCGTCGACCTCGACCACGATCGGCTCGCCCTCGGGCTCGCCTTCGATCGCGGAGTCGGGGACCTCGGGCACGTCGACCTCGACCGCGCCCTTCTTCAGCTCGGAGACGCCGATGAAGCAGGCGAGGAGGATGAAGATCACGTCGATCATGCTGGTCATGAGCATGCTCGGCTCTTCACCGCGCTCCTCCTCGAGCTGGAATCGGCGTCCCTGGTTCATGCGCGCCTCTTGAGCAGCGCCCGGCGGGCCTGATTCAGGTCCTCCTCGAGGTCCGCGCCCAGGTTCGCGCTCTGCTGAGCGAAGAACGCGTGGGCGGTGTAGCAGGTCACGTAGACGAACAGCCCGAGCACGGTGGTGTTCAGCGCGCCGTAGAGCCCGTCCAGGATCCCGCCCGAGTCGCTGAGCCCCACCCCCCGGAACGACTCGCGCATGCCCATGACCGTGCCGAACAGGCCCATGGCCGACCCGAGCCCGGCCACGATCGCGAGCACCTTCAGGTGCTCCCGGCTCTCGCGCAGCAGGCTCCGGGCCCGATCCAGGGCCACGTCCTCGTCCTCGACGTTCCGCACCAGGGCCAGGAGCACCGCGGCGTGGGGGTCGCGGCTCTCGGTCCCGGGCGCGGGGCGCTCACCGAGCACCAGCCGCCGGCGCAGGCGGTGATCCGCCCGCAGCCAGAGCCGGACCCAGTAGTAGCCCCGCTCGAGGATGAACGCCACGCCGATCACCGAGATCGCGAGGATCGGCGCCATCCATACGCCACCTTGTTCAATGAAGTCGTAGATCACGGCGCGCGCTCGCTACTCCTCCTCGCTGACCTCGGCCATGGCGTCGGCCGAGCCCTGCGGACGGGGGATCCCCGAGAAGGCGGTCGAGCGCGGGTCCGCGAAGTCGAGGGTGTGCCGCGCGCGGAAGTGCCCCAGGCTCTGCAGCCGGGCCTCGAGGGTCGACATCAGCCGCTGCCCGGGGCGGGGCTTGGGCGCCTCCTGCTTCTTGAGGTGGCTCTTGGGCAGGGTCCGGGCCAGCATTTGGCGCTGGTTCTTCAGGTCCTGGAGTCGGGTCTGCGCCGCCTGGACCTCGCGGGTCCAGGAGTCGAGGTCGCCCTTGAGGGCCTTGTCGCGCTGGTCCGAGACGCGCTCCTCGTGGGCCATTTGCTGCTCGAAGGCCGCCTGGGTGATCTGACCCTGCTCGCGCTGCTGGCGCAGGTAGAACCCGCGGTTCATGAGCTCGACCTGCAGCGTGCGGCGCTCCTCGCGCGCCCGCTGGATCCGCGCGGTGTAGTCCTTGATCAGGCGCTCGTTGTTGGCGATCCGCCGGTCGAGGGCCTCGACCTCGTGGTGGGGCAGGCTCAGGTCGTCGTAGATCGAGAGCGCCTTGTCGTAGTTCTTGTCGATCGTGCGCTCGCGCTGCCGACGCTCCTCCGGCGTCAGCTCGGCCGGAGGCTCTGGAGCTGGGTCCGCGTCCGGCGCCAGGGGGTCACCCCCGTCCTTGGCGCCGCCCTCCCCCAGCCAGCCGTCGAGGTCGCGCACCGGGGGGGGCGTACCGTCGTCGCTGGGCGGGGGCGCGTCGAAGCGCTCCGGGGTGAGGGGATCGTCGACCACGACCGGCTCGTCCACGGGCTCGAGCTTCTCCTGGGCGAACGCGGGCAGGTAGGCGCCCGAGAGGGCGACGCCCACGCAGGCCAGACGGATCAACGCGCGGCTCATTGGTCCTCCTCAGCGGTCTCGGCGGTCTGGGGCCCCTCGACGCCGAGGAGCTCCTCGTCGTCTCCGGACAGGCCCTTGTCGTAGAAGGCCTGGATCGCCTTCTCCATGTCCTGGGCGATGTCGCCGATCGGCGCGCCCTCGAGCCCGATCGAGTCGATCTTGCGGGTGACGTCCATGAGGATGTCCTGCGACTCGACGAACTTGGTCATGTCGGTGTTGATCCGCTCGTGGACCTTGGTGAAGGCGTCGACCTTCGTGTAGAGGTCGGCCAGCTTCTCGGCCACGTTGCCGATCGCCCGCTCGCTGCCCAGGATCCCGTCGCGAATGATCTGCTTGATCCGCAGGGTGTCGGCCTGCAGGCGCAGCGAGTCGCGCAGGTACTGGCGCTCGTTGGTCAGGTTCTGGATCAGCTCGTTGAACTTCTCGTGCAGGTTCACGAACAGCCCCGCCAGGCCCTGCAGGTTCTTGCCGAGCTGGCGGTAGTTCTGGAAGCGGCGCTGGTAGCCGTTCACGTAGCGCGTCTGCAGGCGGTAGCTGCGGAACTGCCGGGCGAACTCACGCTTGAGCTGGCGCAGCTCGTCGGGGTCCTCCGGCGGGTTCTCCTTGATCCGCACCGAGAGCTCGACCAGGGTCTTCTCCAGCTCCTTGGCCTTGGTGGTGTAGCCCCCCAGGCGCATTTCGAAGCTCGACGCCTGGAGCTCGAGGTGGTCGGAGAAGGTGACCAGCTTGCGCTGCAGGTCGCGGAAGTTCGCGCCGAGCAGGTCCTGGTCCGAAATGATGTCGTCGAAGTCGGCCATCACCTGCTTGGCGTAGAGGGCCATCTTCTTCTCGACGGAGCTCGCGAGGACCTCGTCGTTGGGGTTCTCCAGGTAGCGCTGGAACTCCTCCCCCAGCTCCTTGCTCGCCTTGGAGAGCGAGTTGGTCAGCGCGTTGTACTCGCGCATGGAGGAGTCGAGGTTGTCGACCTCCTTGCGGATCGACCAGTTGGGCAGCGGCGCGACGCGGGCGCCGGCCTCGGGCACGTCCACGGGCTCGGTGCGGGGAATGTCGTCCTGGGCGCCGACGGTGCCCAGGGTCGTGAGGGCGAGGGTGAGTGCGAAGCGCTTCATTCGTAGCTCCCTTCGCGCGCGCCGGCGCCGAAGTTGGGGTCGTCGAGGGTCTGGGCGGCCTGGTTCACCAGCGACGGGTCGGCGCGCCGCAGGTGGGCGTCGGAGGCGCTGAAGTCACCGGCGAGGTAGGCCAGGAGCCCCAGGTGGTAGGAGTCCTCGGGGCTCGGCGGGTTCAGCTCCGCGTAGCTCTCGAGGTGGCTGTAAGCCCGGCCGAAGTCGCCGAGCTGGTAGTAGGCCATGGAGGCGTTGTAGTGCGCGTCGGCCAGGTGCCGGCGGGTAGCCCCGTCGCGGTAGCTGGCGCCGACCTGGGTCGCGCGCTCGAGGTTCTGCGCCGCGAGCCGGGAGTTGCCCTGCTCCAGGCGCAGCGTCCCGATCAGGGTCAACTGCAGGAGCTGCTCGCGCTGCCCGAGGGCCATGCCCGCAGCTGGCCCAGGTCGGCCTCGGCCTGGTCGTAGGCGCCGTTGCGAATGTGCAGGTTGCCAGGTAGAGCAGGCCTCGCGCCTCGCCGCGCTGCGGCCTCGGCGTCGTCATCGCGCCCGCGTCGTCGCCTGCAGCTCCTGCGAGACCCCCCGCAGCACCTGCGCGCGGTGCTCGTCGCGGCGCAAGAGCTCGTCGTAGTGGGGACCGCCTCGCTGCAGCGCCGGCGTCGAAGTGCGCGTCACTCTCGCGCCACAGCTCGTGGGTCTCTTTGGCGGAGGCTGCTGCGGCCGGTTCCCAGGACGCCGCAGCGGTGCGACCAGTAACACGCGTGGAGTTGCCAAGGGAGTTCTCCTTTCGGCCCCTCGGAGCACCTCCCGCGCCAGCCCACAACCGTGTTCGCGTGGGGGCTTGGTCCAAGTCCACGCACGGGTGACCGTGCCAGATCGGTCGACCCCCTGTCAGAGGCGCACGGTCCGCATGCAGCCTCTGGCGCAGCGCGGCGCAACTCGCCGTGCCCCAATCGCTTGCGCCCTGGCTGCTACGCCCTGGCGGCGACGAGGCGGCGATCCGCTCGCCGGCCTCGAGCACGCGGCCGCAGCGGCGAGGCGAGGAGCGCGGCGTCGACGCGCGAGGCGTTCCTCGGCCAGGGCCTCGGCGCCGAAGTCGACGTAGGCCAGCCGCAGGCTGGGCTCGGCGGGCCGGCCGAAGGCCAAGCCCGGGAGGGTGGCCACGCCGTGGTCCCGCAGCAAGGCCTCGCACACCTCGACCGAGCTCGCCCCGCGGAGGGGCAGGCGCGCGAACAGGTAGAACCCGCCCTCGGGGCGCGACCTCGCAGCCCCCGGCGCGCAGGGTCTCCGCCAGCGCGCCCCCCAGGCCCTGGAGCAGGGCCCGGCTGTGGGCGAGGTAGCGCTCGAGGTCCGGGTGCGGGGCGAAGGCGCGGACCGCCGCGTGCTGGATCGGCGCCGCGACCGCGGAGAAGCTCTCGCTGGCCACGACCGCCATGGCGTCGAGCAGCGGGCGCAGCCCGCGGGGGAACACGAACGCCCCCAGCCGCCAGCCGCCCGCCCCGCACCACTTGCTCAGCCCGTTCGACACGACGGTCCCCTCGGGGTAGTAGCGCGCGAAGGAGACGTGCCCGCCGGTGTGGTGCACCCCCGAGTAGATCTCGTCCGAGAGCACCAGCGCACCGTGGCGCCTCGCGACCGCGGCCAGGGCCTCCAGCTCGGCGGGGCGATAGGCCGCGCCGGTGGGGTTGTTGGGGCTGTTGAGCACGAGCACTCGCGGCCCTTCCCCGACGGCGAGCGCCGCCTCGAGGGCCTCGGGCTCGAGCCGCCAGCCGGCCTCGGCGCGGGTCTCGACCCACTGCACCTGACGGCGCAAAGGCTCCGCCTGGGGCGCGTAGGAGACCGCTCGGGCGTGGGGAGGAGCACGGTGGCGTCAGGGCCAGGGTCATGCCGAACATGAGCTCCTTGGTCCCGGGGCCGATCAACACGTCCTCGGCGGCGCACGCGAGCCCCTCCAGCCGGCGGTGGTAGTCGGCCACGGCCTCGCGCAGGGCGCCCAGCCCGCGCACCGGGAGGTAGTCCTTCTCGTGGGCGTGCGCGCGCAGGCCCTCGACCACGTGCTCGGGCACGGGGAAGGGCGACTGCCCGAGCCCCAGGTGCAGCACGTCGCGCCCGCTGCGGCGCAAGTCGGCCACCCGCTCGTTGATCGCCAGGGTCGGCGAGGGGACGACCCCCGCCACGGCCGGGTCCAACGGGAGCTGCACGCGCCCTACCTCGTCGGCTGCCAGCGGTTGTTGAGCACGTCCTGGACCCAGGCCAGGGCGACCTCGTAGCTCACCATGGAGCCCTTCAGGTTGCGGTAGCGCGAGAGGCTGCGCGCCAGGCCCTCGGGCTGGATCTGCAGGTTCCCGTAACGCAGGTACTTGATCTGCTCGAACCAGCCGCGCTGCTCCTCGTCCCACATGAACGCCGTGTCTTGCAAGTAGCGGTCGACCCAGGGGTCGACGCCGCCGGGGTAGGCCTCCTGCCGCTGCGCGTGCACCTGCTCGTGGCGGATCACGCTCTCGAACAGCGAGCTCCCGGGCGGGTGCTTCTTGAGCCAGCCGTCGAGGTCCACCACGAACACCTCGGGGCTGATCGTGGTCGCCGCGGTGTCCGACATGAAGGGCAGGGACGCTCGCTCCACGATCGCCACCAGCGGGCGATAGCGCGGGTCGAGCTCGAAGCGCGCCGCGCCCTTGGCGGCGGGTTGCGTCGACTGCTGCTGAGTGCCGCCGCGCGAGCCCCCGCCGCCGCTCTCGGAGCGCGGCCGCGGCGCGAGCAGGCCGCAGCCGGCGCAGAAGAGGAGCAACAGGAGCGCGACTCGGTTCATGCCCAGGACCCTACCCGCCGACCCCAAACGCGGCCAGGGGGCTCAGTCGCCCGCCTCGAGCCCCTCGAGCCGCGCGAGGGCCTCGGCGGCGTGGGCGTGCTCGAGGGTCAGCGCCTGGCGGTAGTGCTCGAGGGCGCGCGCGCGATCGGCGGGCACGTGCCGCCCCTCTTCGTAGCAGCGCCCGAGGAAGAACGCCGCGGCCCCGTGCTTCTCGGTGTAGCGCGCGAGCCAGGTCACGCCGCCCGGGACCTCGGGCAGCTCGCGATACAGCTCGAGGGCGGGGAGCAGGTCGTCCTCGCCCACGAGGTAGTCCGCCTTGCCCTCGACCGCGCGCCGGGCCCAGAGCGCCGCCGCCCGCAGGTCGGCGGGCCCGCCCACACCGCGCTGCAGGTAGCGCGCCAGGGTGGCGAAGGCGCGGCTGGCGTCGAAGCCTTGCTCCCCCCGGTCGAGGAGCTGCTGGGCCACCTGCTCCACGAACTGCCGCGCGCGCGCGGGGTCCGCCGGCGCGCCGAGCCCGAGCTCGAGGTGCCCGGCGAGGTCGAGGCGCAGGTCGGCGACCCGCGGGTTCACCGCGACGGAGCGCTCGAGGAGCGCGACCGCGGCCTGGGGGTTGGCCCAGCCCGCCGGCTCGACCTCGGTCAGGAAGCGCGCGTGAGCGCGCAGGACGCGCCGCGCGCTGGCGTGGGTCGGGTCCGCCGAGCAGCGCCCGCGCGCCAGGCGATACCAGCGGTTGGCCTCCGCGGCCGAGCCCGGGAGCGTGGTCCCGTCGGCGACCCAGTCCGCGACCCGGAGCATGCTGTCGAGCTCGCCCGCTTCCGCCGCCTGAACCTCCTTGCGCACGAACTCTGCCGCGTCCTCGGGGAGCGCGACCCCCAGGGCGTAGGGCGGCGCCTCCTCGAGCGGGGTCGGATCCAGCGGCTCGGGAGCTGCGGCCGGCGCGACCGGCGGCGGCGTCGGCTGCTCGACCTCCAGCTCCTCCGGCGCCTCCCCGACCTCGGCCGCGAGCGGCTCCTCCGTCGGCGGCTCCGCCGGCGCGACCTCGGGCGCAGCAGGCAACGGGTCGGCCCCGGGGGCCAGGCGCACCACGGCGCCGCCCACGAGCCCGCCCACGGCCCCCGCGATCAGCGCCGCGACCCACGGCGTCGCCCCTTGGCTCATGGTGTCCCCCTCCTCCTCACCTCGGAGTACACGACGACGCGGGCACGTGCTCGTGCCCGCGTCGCTCCAGGGTCGTCCGGCTGCTAGGGGTTCGTGCCGGCGTCGGGGACGGCCATGAGGTCCTGGAGCGCGGTCTCGGAGCGCTTGACCTCGGACATGAACTCGGCGCGGATCCGCTCCAGGCGCTGCAGGCGCTCCTCGAGCACGGTCTTCTTCTTCTCCAGCGCCTTGGTCTCCTCGTCGCGCTCGCCGACCTTGCCCTCGAGGGTCTCGATCTCGCTGCGCGACGTGGCCAGCGCCTCGGCCGACGCCTTGACCTGCTCCTCGAGCTCGTCGCGGGAGCTCTCGAGCTTGGCCCGCTCCTGGCGCAGGGTGTTCACCCGCTCCTCCAGGGCCAGGGTGCGCTCGGTGGCCTCCTTGACCTGCTCCTCGAGCTCCTCCTGCTCCTTGGCCAGGCTGCGGCCCTCGACCACCAGGCGCTCGGCCTCACGGGCGAGCTCCAGGTTGCGCTCGAGGATCGCGCGGGTGCGCTCGCTCTCCTCCTCCAGGCGGCGGACCGAGTCCTCGATCGCCTGGACCGCGACGACCTTGAGCTCGACCAGGCGCTGGTTCTGCTCGCCGACCACGGAGTCGAACTGCTGCCGAGCCATGGCGCACGAGCTGGACAACCCCTCGACGTCGGGCGCCGGCTGACGGGGGGGGATCTTCGGGTCGTACGCCTTCACGGGGGTGTCGGGCTCCTTGGCCGCAGGTTGCTTGGGCGCGGGGGCGCCGCCGCCCGCCGGCTTGGCGGAAGGAGCGCTCGGGTCCTTGGTGTCCTTGCTGTCCTTGCTGTTCATGGCGTCGGCCTCCTTGGCGGCCGGCTGCTCCTGAGGCTTGGTCTCGGGCTTGGCGTCGTCCTGCTTGTCCTCGACCTTGCCCGTGTCGCTCGGGCGCCCCATGCCGCTCGGGCGGGGCATGGGCTTGGGGGTCGGGGCCGGGCCCGAGCCGCTCGGGCGCGGACGCGGCGGGCCGCCGGCGCCAGGCTTGAGCGGCGAAGGCTTGGGCGGACCGCCGGACGGCTTGAGCGGCGTGGGACGCGGCGCTCCCGTCGGCTTGGGCTTGGGCACGGACCCCAGCGGCTTGGGCGCGGAGCCCGTGGGCTTGGGGACGCGGCTTCCGGGTTTGGGCGTATCGGGCACGGTCTCACTCCTTGGGCCTAAGCCGTCAGGGATCATGCATCCCTCTTCGGTGCCCTGCAACCCACCCCCCGGTCGTCGCGCCCTCGGCGGTGCTACACTTCGGGTTCCATGGCGTCATCCACCACTCAGGCCCGCGCCCTCCTCGTGCGCCAACTCGCAGCCCAGACGGGCTGCACCCCCGCCGCGACCAAGCGCCTGGTAGACGAGACCGCCGCCGACGAGGGGCTGTTCGCGCGCCTCGTCGACGCCTGGGTCGAGACCGGCGCCTGCCTCCTGGGCCCCTCGGGCCCCCAGGTGTTCCTGGCCCAGCTCGAGCGCCTCGACGCGCCCGGCCTCGCGGTGGCCGCCGACCTGCGCCGCGCCCGCGCCCTGACCCCGACCGAGCTGTTCCGCCTGGCGCAGCTCTACGGGGTCCTCGGCCGCACCGAGCGCGCGGCCACCGCCTTCCGCGAGCTGTGGACCCAGGCCGGGCTGCCCCTCGAGTATTCGGTGCGCCTGGGGATCGCGAGCGCGACCTCCGCCCCCGAGCTCTCCCTCGCCGCCGCCGATCGCGTGGCCGAGACGATCCTCACCCGCGACCTCGAGGCCGAGGACGACGGCCCCGACCTCTTGCGCGACGCGCCCCACAAGGCGGCGGTGCTCCTCGGCCTGGCCCGCGACGTGGCCCTCGCCGCCGGGGACCCCGACCGCGCCGCGAGCCTGGCCCGCGCCGCCAGCGCGCTCTGGGGCCGGCTCGATCACCCGCCCTCGCGCTGGACCGCCATGGCCCAGCAAGCGCGGACCCTGGTCGCCGCCAGCCAGCAGAGCAAGGCGCGGCAGGTGCTCACCCGCTGGCGCGACGAGGCCCAGGAGCAGGGCGACGCCCAGGCCGAGGCCCAGGCGATCGCCAGCGACGCCGAGCGCGTCGCCTCCGAGGGCAAGCTCGGCCACGCGGCCTCGCTCCTGGCGGAGGCGGTCGAGCTCCTCGAGTCCATGGGCGACCCTGCCGGGGCCCTCACCTTCCGCGAGCGCCAGGGACAGCTCCTCGCCCTCGAGGGCTCCTGGGACAGCGCGGCTCGCACCTTCGCCAGCGCCCGGGCCCTGGCCGAGGAGGCCTCGAGCCCCGACCAGGCCGCGAGCCTGTGGGTCAGCGAGGGCGAGTGCGCCCTGCGCCAGGGCAAGCTCTCCCACGCCCTGCGCTGCGGCGAGAACGGGCGCCAGGACGCCTCGTCCGAGACCCTCGAGCGCTCGACGCTCCTGGTCGCGGCGGTGCTCGTCGCCGCCGGCGACGGCTCCCGGGCGCTCAAGGCCCTCGTGCGGCTCACCGACTCCGAGGACCCTCGCACCCTGGCCCGCTCCCTCGAGCTGCGCGCCGAGCTCTGCCTCGGCCGCGGCGACGAGGCGGGGGCGCAGCTCGCCTACGCCGACGCCGCGCGGGCCTACGCCGGCGAGCCGCGCCGCGCCGCCGAGTGCGTGGTCGCCCGCGCCGAGCTGGCCCTGCTCCAGGGCGACCGCGAGCGCTGCCGCGCGCTGTGCGAGCGCGCGGACAAGGTCGACGCCCCGCACCTCGACCTGCGCCACGAGCTGCTGCAAGCGCTCCTCGGCGAGCCCGACGAGGCCGAGCTCCTGCTCGAGGACGCCGTCGAGCGCACCGCCGAGGAGGGCCACCGCCTCGACCACCTGCGCGCCCTGCACGCGAACCTGGGCTTCGCCCTGACCCACGACCGCGACCCCGACGCCCTGCTGGAGCGCCTCGGCGCCTCGCTGGCGCAGCTGCGCGAGACCTTGCCGGAGAAGCTCCGCGCCCGCTTCGGCACCTCGCCCTGGGTCGGGCGCTTGCGCGCCTTCGCCAGCCACCCGGAGGCCGGCGCCGCGATCAAGGCCCTCGTCGAGCGCCTCGGCCGCAAGGGCTAGCGACTCAGGGCAGGCCGAGCTTCCCCGGGTTGAGCACGTTCGCCGGGTCGAGGGCCTGCTTCACCCGCGCGAGCACGTCGTGCAGGTCGCCGTGGCTGGCCTTGAGCGCGTCGGCCTTGAGCGTCCCGATCCCGTGGTGGTGGCTGACCGCCGCGCCGCAGGCGAGCACCGCGTCGAGGCCGGCCTTCCACACCCGGCGGTAGCGCCCGAAGGTCTCCTCCGGCGTGTCGGCCCGCAGCGCGGCGAAGGTGAAGTAAATGCTGCAGCCCTCGGGGTAGGCGTGGGAGAAGTGCGCCATGACCAGGGCGTGGGGCGCGACCGCGCGGCGCACGGCGGTGTGCAGCTCCTCCAGCCGATCCCAGGTCGTCGCGACCTCCATGGTGTCGACGAACCCGCCCTGGAGGTAGACGCCGCTCTGCTTGAAGGACACCGCGAGGCGGTTGCGCCACCAGCGCTCGGCGGGCGCGGGCCCCTTGGACTCGGCCCCCGCGGCGAGGCAGGCCCGGGTGAACACCGCCTCCTCCGCCCGCACGAGCTCGGGCTCGCCCTCGAAGGTGAGCACCAACAGGCAGCCCACCCCGGGGAGGGTCTCGGTCAGGCGGTTCAAGAGCTCGGGGTGCTCGAGGGCGGTGTGCTCGACCTTCTGGGCGAGGGTCTTGACCGCGCCCTGCACGGTGTCGAGCAGCCGGCGCGGCGAGAACGCGCTCAAGGGCCAGATCGAGCCCACCGCGTCGGCGTCCTCCGCGGGCGCCGGGTCGCCGGAGCGGGCAACGAGCAAGGTGTCCAGCGGGTCGTACAGCCGGACGGCGGCGGGAGAGGCCCCCGACTGCAGCCCGTCGCGGATCCCGCGGAAGGCAGCGCCGAGGTCGGGGAACTCGAAGGCGGCGAAGCTCCGCCGCCGGGGCAGGCGCGCGATCCGGAACACCGCGGCGGTGACCACCCCCAGCACGCCCTCGGAGCCGACGAAGACCTGGTTCCAGTCGGGGCCCGTCGCCGCGCGGGGGGTGAGGGGGGTGCGCACCAGGCGCCCGTCCGGGAGCACCACCTCCAGGGCGAGCACCATGTCCTCGATCTTGCCGTACTTGCCGCTGAGCTGACCGGCGCCCCGGGCGGCGACCCAGCCGCCGACGGTCGAGCAGGTGATCGAGCTGGGGAAGTGCCCGAGGGTCAGGCCCGCGCGCTGCAGGCGGTCCTCGAACAGCTGCCCGTTCATCCCGGCCTCGACCTCGACGTAGAGCGACTCGGGGACCAGCGTGCGCACGCGATCCAGGCGCTTGAGGTCGAGGGCGACCCCGCCGCGCACGGCGACGCTCCCGCCGCACACCCCGGAGCCCGCGCCCCAGGGCACGAGGGGGACCTGGGCCTGCTGGCACAGGCGGACCACCGCCTGGACCTCGGGCACCGACGCGGGGCGGACCACGGCGTCCGGGGGCCGGAACCCGCTCAGGTCCCAGCGCCCGCTGGCGAAGGCCAGGTGCCCCAGGGTCGAGAGGTCGCGGCGGTACGCCTCCAACGCGCTGGGGTCGTCGAGCACGTGCTCGGAGCCGAGGGCGTCGCGCAGGCCGGCGAGGAGGGAGTCGGGCAGGGTCATGCGGGGAGGTTACGCCGTGGCCCTCCGACCTGCTACCGTGGGGCAGCAGCGGAGAGCCCCGTGGCAGACGAGCAACCCGACGACACGACCGAGATCGAGGAGGCCCCCAAGGGGGTCGGCGGCTATCTCTACCGCCTGGCCCTGGCCGGCGTGGGCGCGGTCATGCTCGCCCAGGAGGAGCTCGAGGCGCGCTTCAAGCGCCGCGTCGAGACCCCGAGCCAGGAGGGCGCGCCCCTCCCCCCGGCGACCCCTCCGCCGCCGGCCCGAGCTCGGACGGGGGCTCGATCAGCGATCAGGGCCGCGTCTCCGACGAGGCCCCGACCAGCCCGCCCGCGGCGCGTTCTTTAGCCAGATCGACGAGACCGTGGCCACCTTCCTCAAGAAGCTGGTCCCCGGCCGCGCCGAAATGGACGCGCTTACCGCCGAGATCGAAGCGCTGACCGCCGAGGTCGAGGCGCTCAAGGCCCAGAACTCCGACTAGGTCGTCGCCGGCTCCGGGCCCACGTAGCGCGCTCGGGGACGGATCAAGCGCCCGACCGCGCGCTCCTCGAGCACGTGGGCCAGCCAGCCCACGACCCGCCCGCAGGCGAAGGTCGCGCTGAACGCCTCCCGCGGCAGCCCGATCGCCTCGAGCAGGGTCGCGGTGTAGAACTCGACGTTGGCCTTGAGCGGGCGGCCCGGGTAGCGCTCGGCGAGCACGGCCTCCGCCGCGGCCTCGACGCAGGCCGCGAGCTGCAGCCGCTCGCGGGCGCCAGGGGCCGCGGCGCCGAGCTCGCGGGCCGCGGCCTCGAGCACCCGGGCTCGGGGGTCGCGGGAGCGATACACCCGGTGCCCCATGCCCATGACCCGCCGGCCCGCGGCGAGCTCGCCCTCGACCCAGCGCCGGGCGAGGTCGGGGTCGGCGCGGCCCACCGCGTCGAGCATGTCGAGCACCGGGCCCGGGGCCCCGCCGTGGAGCGGGCCCTTGAGCGCGCCCAGGGCCGCGACCACCGCCGAGACCGCGTCGGAGCGGGTCGAGGCCACGACCCGCGCGGCGAAGGTCGAGGCGTTGAACCCGTGGTCCACCACCGTGACCCAGTAGGCGTCGAGGGCCCGCGCGCGGGCCGCGTCCGGGGCGCCGCGCACCAGGCGCACCACGTCGGCGGCGTGGTCCGCGTCCGGGTCCGGCGCCAGAGGCGCCTCCCCCGCGCGCCGGCGGAGCCAGGCCGCGAGGAACACGCCGGGCGCCGCCGCCACCTGGGCCAGCCCCGCGGGGTCCTCCGCCGCCGGCGGAGTCAGGTGCCCGGTCGCCGCGCGCAGCGCGTCCATGGCGTCGGGGGCCTCGAGGGCGGCGCCCAGGCTGGGGAGCAGCGCGTGGGCCGCAACTCGCCCCGCGCCCAGCGCCCGGGCGACCTCGTCGCGCCGGCTCAGGTCCCCGGTCCACAGCAGCGCCGCCACCCCGGCCAGGTCGTGGGTCGCGGCGAGCCGCTCCACCGGCCAGCCGGCGATCACGAGCTCGCCCAGCTCCCCGTCGATTCGGCTCGTCGCCGTGTCCGCCACCACCACTCCGTCCAGTCCGCTCATGGGTCCTCCTGCCCTCAGGCGCTGGACACGCTAGCCCGATCGGCATACGTTGATCAACGTTGACACGTGGATCAACGTGTCGCACGAGGAGGCGTAGTGGCCCGGGAGACCCTCGACGCCCGCCAGGCCGCCGAGGTCCTGGGGGTCAAGCTCGAGACCCTCTACGCCTACGTGAGCCGGGGGCTGCTCAAGAGCCTGCCGGGCGAGGGGCGCGCGCGGCTGTATCGCCGGCGCGACCTCGAGCGCCTGCGCCAGCGCGGGAGCGCCGCGGGGGTCCTGGCGTGGGGGGCGCCGGTGCTCGAGAGCGGGATCACCCAGGTCACCGCCGAGGGCCCGCTCTACCGCGGCCATTCGGCGGTGGGGCTGGCCCGGGACGGCGTCGGCTTCGAGCGGGTGGCCGAGCTGCTGTGGACCGGGGCGCTCCCCGCCCGCGCGCGCTGGGCGCCGACGCCGGCCCCGCCCCCGGTCCCCGCGGCGCCGCCGCTCCAGCGCCTGGCGGTGCTCGTGCCGCTCCTCGGCCTGGCGGACCCCGCGCGCTGCCTGCGCGAGCCCGAGGCGGTCCTCCCCCGAGCGCGGCGGGTGATCCGAGCGCTGTCCCAGGCCCTGGCGCTGCCGGGACGCGAGGCCCAGGCCGCGCGCCGCCGGGACGTGGCCGGGGTCCTCGCCGCCGGCCTCGGAGCGCGCGGCGGCGCCGCGGGCCGCCGGGCCCTGGACCAGCTCCTCGTGCTGTGGGCGGACCACGAGCTCAACGTCTCGGCCTTCGCCGCGCGGGTCGCGGCCTCGGCCCAGGCCGACCTCTACGGCTGCCTGAGCGCGGGGCTCGCCGCGCTCTCGGGCCCGCTCCACGGCGGCTGCTCGCTCCAGGTCGCGGCGCTGTTCGAGGAGGTCGCGCGCCCGGAGCGCGCGGCGGAGGTCGTGCTCGCGCGGCTGGCCCGCGGCGACGGGGTGCCCGGCTTCGCGCACCCGCTCTACCCCCAGGGCGACCCTCGCGCCGTGCCGCTGCTGGACGCAGCCCGGGCGCTGGGCGGGGCGCGGGTCGAGGTCGCAGACGCGGTGATCGAGGCCGTGCGCGAGCACCGCAGCCTGGCCCCCACCGTCGACGTGGGCAGCGTGGCCCTGACCCTCGCGCTCGGGATCCCGGCGGCGCACACCCCGGGGCTGATCGCGATCGGCCGCGCCGCGGGCTGGGTCGCGCACACCCTCGAGCAGTACGCCGAGGGCAGCCTGATCCGCCCCCGGGCGCGCTACCGAGACCCCCGGCCCGGGCTCGCGTAGGGCATAGTGCGGCCCATGAGCGAACCGCGCTTCCCCTCGATCCTGGACCACGTCGGGCGCACGCCGCTGGTCGAGCTGCGGCGGATCGGCGCCGAGCTGCCGGTGCCCTTGCTCGCGAAGTGCGAGCACCTGAACCCGGGGGGGAGCGTCAAGCCCTGGATGCAGGGGTGGGGAGAGGGCGAGGTCACGGGACGCCCCACCGGCCAGGGGACACGATAGACTCCAGGCCATGGCGCACGACCAAGCGTTCACCTTCTTCTTCGCCGCCCTGGGCGTCACCGTGCTGACCCTGGTCGCGACGTTGATCACGGGCTTCCGGCACATGATCCGCGCGCACATTGCGTCGGTGATCGCGTTCCTCGTGGTGTTCCTCGCGACCGTCGCCGCGGCGGAGCTCCTCGGCAACCACTACACCTTCAAGCAGCCCTCGAAGGCGATCCACCTGACCTTGGCGTTCACGACCTCCTTCGGCGCGCTGTTCCCGCTGGTGACCGGCGTCCTGCACTGGCGCAACCGCGACTCGCTGCAGCGCCACAAGCTCGCGGCCTTCACCTGGGTCGCCTTCGTGCTCGCGACCCTGGGCACCGGGACCTGGATGCTCTCCGTCGCCGAGCGCACCGCCGAGAGCCTCGCCGGGCGCTGATGCCGAACGACCCCAGCCTGCAGGAGCTGTTCCGCCACGAGGCGCAGGGGATCGTAGACCAGCTCGAGCTGCTCGTTGGCGCGGGGACTCCGGAGGCGATCGCCAGCAGCCTGCGCCTGGCGCACACCCTCAAGGGGCTCGCCGCCGCCACCGAGGCCAAGCCGCTGCGCGACCTGGCCCGCAGCCTGGAGGCCGCCCTCGACGGCTTCGAGCCCGGGGACGAGGCCCGGCGCGAGGCGCTGCTCTCGGCGGTGGACGCGGCCCGCGGCCTGCTCGAGGCGACCGAGGGCTCGGCGGGCGCGGCCCGGGAGGCCGCGGCGCTCCTCGACGGCCCGGCGGAGGGCGCGCCCCGCCACGGGGTGCCCCAGGCCCGCCACGCGCTGTGGCTGCGCATGCGGCCGTCCCTGCGCGAGCTGGGGCGCTCGGCCCGAGAGCGGCTCAAGGGGCTGGAGTCCGGGCGCGACCCCCGCCGGCGGCGGCGCGACCTCGGGCGTGAGCTCGAGCTCTGGAGCGCGGCGGCGGGGCTCCTGGGCCACACCGGCGCCGCCGCCAGCGGGCTCGAGCTCGCGCGCTTCCTCCAGGAGCGCGCCGTGAGCCCGCAGCGGGTGCCCGACGCCCAGGCGCTCTGCGCCTGGTTCACCTCGCAGCTCGAGCTCCCGACCCCCTCGACCGTCCTGGGCGCGGAGGGGCTGGCCGCGGTGAGCGGGCTCGCCGGCGCCGCGCCCACCGAGCGCTTCGGGCTCGCGGTCGAGTTCCCCTGGCCCGACGTCGACCTCCCCGCGGACCTGGTGCAGGCGGTCGACCGCGCCTGCGGCAGGCGCGCGATCCTGGACGCGCGCCCGGCCCGCCCCAGCGCCCGCTTCGTGCGCGGGATCCTCGGGCTCAGCACCCGCCGCGGCCGGCGCCGCGCCGACGTCGCGATCCAGGTCCCGCGCCAGCGCCTGGACCGGCTGCTCGAGCTGGCGGAGGACCTGGTCGCGCTGCGCGTGCGCACCCGGCGCCTGGCGACCCAGCTCCGCCAGCTCTCGGGGCGCCCCGCCGACGAGGCGCGGCGCGAGGTGCCGCGCCTCTCCCGCGAAGCGGCGGAGCTCGACCGCGAGCTCGACGACGTGGCCCGCGCCAACCAGCAGGCCGTGCTCCGCGCGCGCCGGGTGCCGCTGCGCGGGCTCTACTCCCTGGTGCGGGTCACCGTGCGCGAATACCTCACCCGCCACCCGCAGAAGGCCTGCCGGCTCGAGGTCGAGGGCGCGGAGACCCGGATCGACAAGGCCGTGCTGGACCAGGTCGTGGACCCGGTGCTGCAGCTCGTGCGCAACGCCCTGGAGCACGGGGTCGCGTCGCGGGCCGAGCGCGCGGCCCAGGGCAAGCCCGAGGTCGCGCGCCTGCACCTGAGCACCAAGGCCTCGGCGGCGGGCGTGGTGCTCGAGGTCATGGACGACGGCGAGGGGATCGACACCGAGCGCCTGGAGCAGGCGGGGCGTCGCCGGGGCCTGTTGCTCCTGCGGGCCAGCGACGACGCCATGGCCCTGGCCTTCGCCCCCGGGGTGACCACCGCCGCGGAGGTCTCCGACGACGCCGGGCGCGGGGTCAGGCTGGCCACGGTCCTCGAGCGTGTGCGCTCCTGCGCGGGCGGTTGACCTTCCGCTCGGTGCGCGGCCAGGGCACCCGCGCGCGGCGGCGATCCCCGCGGCGACCACCGCCCGCGTACCCTGGTGCGCACCGGGCCCGAGGTCTACGCGATCCCCCTGGCCTCGGTGCTCGGGGTCCAGGAGGGCGAGGCGCCCCTCGGGGCGTCGCAGCGCGTGCAGCTCAGCCAGCTCGTCGACCCGCCCCGGGTCCCCGACCGCCGGCGCGAAGCGGGCGCCGACGCCCCCGCGGCAGCGAGCGTCGGCGCAGAACCAGGTCACGGTCCAGATCTCGGCGGTCGCCTCGCGCAACCCCGACGACGCCCTGCACTGCGTGGTCGACGACGTGCTCCGCCGCGACCTGGTGGTCGTGCGCCCGCTGGGCCGGCGCTTCGCGCCGCCAGGGATCGAGGGCGCGGCGCTCTTGGGCGACGGGCGGATCGTGCTCGTGGTCGACGTGTGGCGCCTGTTCGCCGGCGGGCAGAGCCGCGCCTTGCGCCTGCTGCCCGGAGAGGACGCGTGAGCCGCGCGCCGCGCGTGCTGGAGCTGGTCGCCGCCGGCGAGCGCTTCGGGATCGAGGTCGGCTCGATCAAGGCCCTCGACCGCGTGCGCCGCCACGCCCGGCTGCCCGGCGCCCCGAGCTACGTGCTGGGGGTGGTCGAGGTGCGGGGCGAGGCGGTGGCCTTGATCCACCTCGCCGCGCGGCTGGGGCTCCCCGCCGCGCCGGTGCGCGCGGAGCAGCCGCTGATCGTGATCGAGAGCGAGGAGCCGGTGGCGATCGCGGTCGACCAGCTCCTGGGGGTGGTCGAGGTCGCCCCCGAGGCCCTGAGCGAGGGCGACTCCGGCGCGCACCTGCGCCCCTCGAGCGCGGTCCTGGGCAGCTCCGCGGGGTTGCGAGTGCTCGACCCCGAGGCGATCGTGGACGGCCGCGCCCTGGACCCCCTGCCCCCGAGCCCGCAATGAGCGAGACCCCCGCCCCCTCCGAGAGCCCCGAGCCCGCCCCGCCCGACCTGGCGGCGGAGCTCTACCGCTGGGGGCTGCGGGCGGACGCGCTCTCCGGGGTCGCCCGCGAGCGCGGGGCGCGGGCCGAGGACGCCCTGCGCGGCGCGCTGCTCCTGCTGCGCCGCGCGATCGAGCAGGCTCAGGCCACGACCCCCCCGATCGACCCCGGGGACGAGGCCACCGAGCGCATGGAGGAGGCCTCCCGCGAGGCCGGGGAGGCGGCCTCCCGCGCCGACCTGCTCGCGCTGAACGTGCTGGTCGAGGCCGCGCGCATGGGCGAGGACGACCACGGCCTGGAGCAGATCGCCCAGGAGATCCGCGCGCTCACCGGCCGCTCGAGCCGCGGCTCGCAAGAAGTCGAGGACCTGGCCTCGCGCCTGCGGCGCGGGCTGCACGAGGCCCGCCAGCTCTGGGGCGAGACCCTGCGCAAGCTCGACGGCGTCGCGGGCGGGATCGACGAGGCCCTGCGCCTGACCGCCGAGGCCGGCCACGCGCTGAGCGAGGCCAGCGAGGCCAGCGCGCAGTTCGCCGCGGGCACCCGGGTCAACACGACCCAGCGCGCCTGGTCGAGCACCGAGCAGGAGGCGGCCACCCGCCTCGCCGCCGCGGCGGAGGTCCGCGGCGAGAGCCTGAACGTGCTGGCCGAGGCGGTGCGCAAGCGCCTGGAGGCGGTGGTCGGGAGCCTGGACGCGCACCTCAGCGCGGCCCAGGACGCCGAGGCGCGGATCGCCGCCTTCGAGGGCCACCTCCAGGAGCACGCGCGCCTGCTGCAAGCGACGACCGAGATCGCGCGCCGCGCCAAGCAGCTCGCGATCAACGCCGACCTCGCCGCGCTCCGCGTGCGGGACCCGGCCTTCGAGCTGTTCAGCGACGAGGCCCGCCGCCTGGGCGAGCGCGCCGAGGCCACCGCCGCCGCGACCACCGACCTCCTCGAGGGCGCGTCCCGCGTCCACGAGCCCTCCCGCGACGCGGTGCGTCGGATCGCCGAGGGCCTGGCCGTGCTCAGCCAACAGCTCCAGGGCGTGCTCGCCGGCACCGGCACCGGCGACGTCGACCCCGGCGGCCTGACCCACGCCCTGCGCGCCGACCGCAGCGCCGCCCGCCAGCTCGCCCGCGCCCAGGCCGAGTGGCGCAGCGAGAGCGAGGCCCGCACCGACGAGCCCGAGGCCTAGCGCGGCACCAACGCGGGCAGACGCGCGGCGGGCCAAGGCGGGCAGTCGCGCGGCGAGCCACAGCGGACTGCTGCGCGGCGAGCCACTGCGGACTGCTGCGCGGCGAGCCACAGCGGACTGCTGCGCGGCGAGCCACAGCGGGCAGACGCGCGGCGAGCCACAGCGGGCAGACGTGCGGCGAGCCACAGCGGGCAGATGCTCTTTAACCGCAGAGGCGCAGAGAGCGCCGAGGGTACGCAGAGGACCCTGGAGGCGTGAGCTGGCCCTCGACGCGGGGAGGAGAAGGAGGGGTGCTCCGCTTGGACAGAGCGACGCGAACCGCCCCTGCGCGGTGCGTTGGGTCCCTCCTGCGAAGCCGAGCAAGGTCCGATCCGGACCGCGCTCCACGTTCTCTGGCATGTACCGGGTTGCCCACGAGGATCCGCGTGGGCGGAGCTACCTTCGCTCCTCGCAATCGGCCCGCCCTGGGCTCGCCCGGTCCTCCAGTCCGATTTGGCTTCGCCGCCTCTGCGTGCCCTCGGCGCTCTCGGCGCCTCTGCGGTTCAAAGAGCATCTGCCCGCCCTCGCCACGCCGCGGCACCGCCCGCCCTCGCCACGCCGCGGCACCGCCCGCCCTCGCGGAGCTCTCTTCCCCTGCCTCTGCCTTCCCCCGCGGGAGCCCCTCACCCCCGCCGGGTAGACTGAACGCATGCTCCTGCTCTGGATGGTCGCGCTGCTCACGATCTTCTACTTCGCCTTCTGGCGGAAGCGGTCGGAGCAGCGCGCCGAGACCATCAACGAAGCGCGCATGCTGATCGAGGACGGCGAGCCCGAGCTCGCCCGCCAGATCCTCGAGCCCCTCGCCCGCCAGCGCGCGCGCGCCGCCCGCGGACGCATGCCCGCGCTCTACTGGCTCGGGCACGCCCTGGAGCAGCTCGGCCGCCCGAACCACGCCCGTCAGGTCTACGAGCGCTTCCTCAGCGACTACGGCCACCCCCGGGCGCTGCCCCGCGCGCCGCAGAAGCTGATCGACCGGGTCGAGGAGCGGCTGGGCGCCATGCGCGCCTTGACCGGGTCGCTGGAGTCGACGGCGGACACGCTCCCCAACGAGCTGGACGTGGCCCAGGACCTGCTCAAGCAGGGCGGACGCGAGGGCGCGCGGGAGGCTCAGCTCCGCGTGCGCAACTGGCTGAGCACCGCCACCGCCGAGTCCCCGGGCTGGGACGTGGCCCTCGAGACCCTCGGCCGCTCGCACCAGGCCCTGGACGAACCCGAGCGCGCCCTCGAGGTCTACCGCTCGTTCCTGGCCGGGGCGACCCCGGTCTCGGTCTCGCAGCGCCTGATCCACACCGCGGTCCGCGCCCGGGTCGAGCGCCTGGAGGAGTCCCTGGGCCAGGCCCGCGAGACCCCCTGGCAGCGCTTCAAGCACACCCAGGAGCCGCCGCCGCTCCCGAGCGAGCAGGCCCCGACCGTCGAGCTGCCCGCGCGCAGCGAGGAGGACCTGGCGCGGGACGCGCGCTACCTCGCCCGCGGGCTGCGGGTGGGCGAGTACGTGCTCGCGGAGAAGGTCGGCGACGGCGGCTTCGGCGAGGTGTTCCGCGCGCTGCGCCCGGTGGCGATCAAGTTCGCGCGCAGCCCGGACCAGGTCGAGCAGCTCCGCCGCTTCGGCGCGCTGCAGGCGAGCGTGGACAGCGAGCGGATCGTGAAGCCGCTCGAGGTCAACCTCGAGGCCACCCCGCCCTACGTGGTCATGGAGTACGTCGACGGGGCCACCCTGCGCGACCTGCTCTCGAGCCACGGCCCCCCCGAGCCGGGGGCGGGGCTGGCGCTCATGACCGAGGTCGCCCGCGCGCTGCGCGACGCCCACGCCGCGCGGCTGCTGCACCTGGACCTCAAGCCGGCCAACGTGCTCCTCGACGCCAGCGGGCGGGTCAAGCTCACCGACTTCGAGCTGGGGCGGCTGCAGGGCGAGGCCAGCCAGCTCCGGCTCTCGCTCAGCTTCCGCAGCGAGGAGGAGCACGGCGTCGCGGGGACGTTGGCCTACATGTCCCCCGAGCAGCGCGCGGGCAAGGTCCCGGACGCGCGCAGCGACGTGTTCACCTTCGGCGTGCTCCTGTTCGAGACCCTGACCGGGACGCTCCCCGAGCCCGGTGACCGCCCCAGCGACTTCGTCCCCAACCTGCCCGAGGCGGTGGACAAGGTCTTCGAGCGCTGCTTCTCGCGCTACGAGCGGCGCTACGCCGACGCCGCCGAGCTCTGCGCCGACGTGGAGCGGGCCTGCGCCGAGCGCGTGGGGCCCGCGGAGCTGGCCCGGCTGTTCGCGCGGGTCGAGCGCCGCGCCCACGACGCGGAGGTCCTGCTCCAGGCCCTCAGCGCGCGGCTCGAGCGCCTCCGAGCCCGCGCCCGAGCAGCCGGAGGTCGAGGAGCCCCAGCCCGAGCCACCCGCCCTCGAGACGCCCGCCGCCGAGGAGTCCCCCGCCGAGGAGCCCCCCGCCGAGGAGCCCCAGCCCGAGCCCCCCGCCGTCGAGCCACCCGCCCTCGAGACGCCCGCCGCCGAGGAGCCCCCGGCCCGCCCCGCGCTGGAGACCCTGGTCACCCCGCGGGAGCCGACCCCCGAGGCGGCGCGCCCCGACCTCGCGGCCTGGGTCGAGCGCGAGCACCTGGCCGAGCCGGAGCCGGAGCCGGACGAGCCCCCGCCCCGGGAGCGCCGGCTGGAAGCCGAGCCGGGGTAGCCGCCAGGGGCGGTCCTGGTCCAGGCGACAGCCCCAGGTCCATGGGGTAGGATGCGACGCGGCGGAGGCGGAGCTCGGCGTGACGGAGCCGGAAGAAGAGATCCCCTGGGAGGGGCCGACGGACGAGGACTTCGAGGCCTTGGGCTTCGATACGGCGTTCGGGGCCAGCCCAGGCGCGCCGGGCGGCAGCCTGGGCGACAACGACGACACGCCTCCGGGCGGGATCTACCTGGGTGAGGACGTGCAGGTCCTCGACGCGGCCACGATCGGCCGCGCCCTGGCGGAGGTCGAGGGCCGCTCGCTGGCGCCGGACCTCCCCGACATGGAGAGCCTGCAGCGAGGCCTGATCGGGATCGACGTGGGCGCCGCGGCGGCGGTGGTCGCGCGCTTCGACGAGGACGGGCGCCACGAGATCGTGGCCAACATGCAGGACGAGCGCCTGACCCCGGTCCAGATCTTCTTCGACGACGACGGCGAGCAGCTCGTGGGCAGCGAGGCGCGGCAAATGGCCCCCTCGGCGCCGCACCGCGCGGTCGCGAACCTCAAGACCGCCCTCGCGGATCCGGACTTCTCCTTCGAGCCGGACTCCGAGCACGGCCAACTCCAGGCCGAGGACGTGGTCGGGCTGTTCCTGCGCCAGCTCGTGTCCAACGCGCGCCAGTCCGGCGCGGTGACCCACGTGGCCCTCGCGGCCCCGGCCTGGTTCAGCGACCGCGAGCGCCAGGCCCTGACCCGCGCCGCCAAGGCGATCGACGGCGTGGAGCTGGTGGGGATCACCGACGAGTGCCTGGCCTCGGCCGCGGCCTACTCGCTGCGCCTGCCCGACCTCAGCCCGCGCACGGCGCTGGTGTTCGACCTCGGCCACGCGGCCCTGGGCGTGGGCCTCGTGCGCTGCGCCAGCGGGGATATCGAGGTCCTGGCCCAGGCGGCCAAGCGCGACCTCGGCTCGGCGGCCTGGGACGCGCTGCTCTACAACGAGGCCGCGCGCAAGTTCGTGGAGATCCACGGCGTCGACCCCCGCGAGGACGCGGCCGCCGACATGGACCTCATGCTCCGCGCCGAGAGCGCGAAGAAAGCCCTGAGCCAGCGGCCCCAGTGCACCCTCGTCGCCTCGGCCAAGGAGAAGTCGCTGAAGATCGGCTTCACCCGCCAGGGCTTCGAGAACGCCGCCCGCGGCCTGCTCGAGCAGTCGATCGACCTCGCCCGCAAGGTCCGCGACCAGGCCGGCGTCGCGCGCTGGGAAGACGTCGACGCGCTCCTGCTCACCGGCGGCGGCAGCAAGACCCCCTGCGTGCGCCGCGCGATCGTGCGCGAGGTCGGACACCAGCCCGAGCGCGGCACCGGCATGGAAGAGGGCGTCGCCCTCGGCGCCCTCTACTGGGGCCTCGGCGAGCGCTATCGCCAGAGCAAGCGGTAGAAGCGACCCTAACGAGGCCCTGAGTGGGTGACCTGCGCGTACGTCCCTACGTCGCGAGGAGGACTGCGTGCCTGAAGCTCCGCTGATCAGCTCTGGCTCGGGGAAGGCCCCGGGGGGTCCCGGGTGGTACGTGCTCAACGCGGCCGAGGCCGCGTGGTGGCGGATCCCCGGGCGCGGCGCGGTCACCGACTTCCAGGGCCACGAGGGGGCCAACCGCCTGGGGGTCGAGCTGCAGGCGATCGCCCCGGGCGAGGTGGCCTACGCCTACCACGCCACCGCGGCGCAGGTCGACGTGCTCGTGCTCCAGGGCGAGTGCCTGCTGCTCGTCGAGGAGCAGGAGCGCACCCTCGGCCCCTGGGACGTGGCGCACCTGCCCCCGCAGGTCGCCCACGCCTTGATCGGCGCCGGCGACACCCACTGCCTGGCGGTGGTGCTCGTGGCCCGCGCCCACGAGGACACGATCCAACCGCGCCCCTCTCCGCTCGCCGAGCGCCACGGGGCCGACCTGACCCACGCCCAGACCACCGGCTCTCCCGAGGGCGTGCGCTGCCCGGCGCTGGACCTCGACCCGGGCCTCGCCCGCCCCGCGCGCCCCGCCCCCGCGACCCCGGGCCGCGGCGAGGCGACCTTGGGCCCCGCCGGCCAGGGCCAGGCCCCGACCAACGCAGGCTGGTTCGTGCTCGACGCGCGGGACGCGCGCTGGCGGGAGAACGCGAGCTTCGGCTGCAGCGGCCGGGTCGAGGGCGAAGGCGAGGCCCGCTTCCACCAGCTCGGCTTCAACCTCTCGCGCCTCGAGCCTGGGCGCTCCAACTGCCGCTACCACCGCGAGGCGCTGGAGGAGGGCTTCCTCGTGCTCCACGGCGAGGCCACCTTGCTCGTGGAGGAGCAGGAGCGGCCCCTGCGCGCCTGGGACTACGTGCACTGCGCCCCGGGCACCGACCACGTGCTCGTCGGCGCCGGCAGCGGGCCGTGCCTGATCCTCGCCCTCGGCGAGCGCGCCGAGGACCAGGGCCTGTTGTACCCCCGCTCCGAGCTCGCCGCGCGCTACAACGCCTCCGCCGCCGCCTCGACCCCGAACCCCGCGAGGCCCACGCCTCCGACCCGCCGTCCGAGGACGTTCCCTGCCCGACTTCCCTCGCGCTCCCCGCCGAGTAGTCGCCCCCGGCCAGGCGGGTCCTGGCGGAGCTCCAGCACGCCCTCCCCCACTTCCGGAGGGAGCAGCTCGCTGCTCCCGGTCTGCGCGTCCCTCCCGCCCCACGGCGCACGGAAGGGTTCTCGTACGGCGGACAAAGCGAACCTCCAGCACGCCCTCCCCATTTCGTAGGGGGAGCAGCTCGCTTTCTGCTCCCGGTCTGTGCGTCCCTCCCGCCCCACGCGCACGGAGGGGTTCCTCGGCCAGGCGAGTCAGAGCGGAGCCCAGCGCGCCCTCCCCACGCCCGTAGGGGAGCAGCTTGCTGCTCCCGGTCCTGTGCGTCCTCCCGCCCCACGCGCACGGAGGGGTTCCTCGGCCAGGCGAGTCAGAGCGCAGCTCCAGCGCGCCCTCCCCCACGCCCGTAGGGAGCAGCTTGCTGCTCCCGGTCTGTGCGTCCCTCCCGCCCCACGCGCACGGAGGGGTTCCTCGCCAGGCGAGTCAGAGCGCAGCTCCAGTTGCGCCCTCCCCCACGCCTGCAGGGGAGCAGCTTGCCGCTCCCGGTCTGTGCGTCCCTCCCGTCCCGCCACGCGCACGGAGGGGTTCCGGCCAGGCGAGTCAGAGCGCAGCTCCAGCACGGCACTCCCCACGCCCGTAGGGGAGCAGCTTGCTGCTCCCGGTCTGTGCGTCCCTCCCGCCCCACGCGCACGGAGGGGTTCCTCGGCCAGGCGAGTCAAACCGCAGCTCCAGCACGCACTCCCCACCCCCGTAGGGGAGCAGCTTGCTGCTCCCGGTCTGTGCGTCCCTCCCGCCCCACGCGCACAGAGGGTTCCTCGGCCAGGCGAGTCAGAGCGGAGCTCGACGCGGCGCGGTCGGCTCCGCCCGTCGACTGCGTCGCGCGTGACCCCTCCGACCGCGGAGAGGTGGAGGGACGCACAGACCGGGAGCAGCGAGCTGCTCCCCTACACGTTCGGACAGTACGGGGCCGGCGGGTGCACCCGGCGGACCGGGTACACCCCCTGTGCACCCGGCGGATCGGGGTTCACCCTCCGACCCCACCGGGATCCACACCTCGGTCACGACCTAGGGGTAGGGGCGGGGTCTATCCCCGCCCGCGGCGCGTAGCCGACGATTCCGAGACGCGGGGATCTACGCGGCCCCGCCCGCGGATCACGACCAGAGCTGCATCTCCTCGGCGCCCTCTTCCTCGCCGCGCTCGAGGGGGGTCTCCCACCCAGTAAGCGCCGCGCTGATCGCGGAGCCGAGCTTGCGCCGCACGGAGCCGCGCTCGAGGCGCTGGGCGCGAATGATGTACGCGCGCTCGCGGACGGTGGAGCTGCTGGTGACCAGGCGGAAGATCTCGGTGCGGGGCACGAGGCACAGCCCGCCGCGCGCCAGGCGATCGTTGATCGTGACGTAGTTCTCCGCGCAGTACTTGAGCGTCTGGTAGTAGCCCTCGAACAGGCCTTCCTTCATCTTGTCCAGGCGCAGCATGTTGTAGAAGAAGTCGTCGGGGCGGGACTCGAGGTGGATCGTGCGGTCGGCGATCGCCGGGTCGAGGTGCGACTCCACCGCCTTCAGGCGGCTGTAGATCAGCTTGCGGTAGAGCTGCTCCATGTGGTCGAACAGGTTGTTCAGCGGCCCGTTGTAGGGAACGATCGGGTTGATCGTGATCAAGCAGTCCACCGGGAGCTCGGCCATGATCCGCCGGCGCCCGATCGTCTTGCCGATCGCGCCGTCGCCCAGGTCGTAGACCCGCCCGCCGCGCGCGTGGTCGACGAAGGGCATGGGCGTCGTGATCCCCGGGA
The DNA here is from genome assembly GCA_041402045.1 of Planctomycetota bacterium. Taxonomy (GTDB): domain Bacteria; phylum Planctomycetota; class J058; order J058; family J058; genus JAGQRJ01. The sequence goes on from JAWKSZ010000025.1 coordinate 75,730, forward strand.
TCGAGCACGAGCTGCGGATCGCCTGGGCGATCGAGAGCTGGTCGTAGGGCTCCATGCCGAAGTAGATCGAGGTCTGCGGGTCCGAGGGCGACGAGAGGTGATACACCGAGTTGAAGCGCTCGGCGATCACGAACAGGTGCTTCCCCTGGGCCCGCACGTCCTGGAACGTCCGCGCCAGGCCGTAGCGCGCGCTGAGCTCCTCGACGTACTCGGTGATCCCCTCGCCGCTGAAGATCGCGCGCGGGAGGACATCCTGGAACGCGGTCAACATCTCGCAGGCCAGGCGCGAGAAGCGGCGCAGGTACTCCAGGTGCTCGCGGCCGGCGATCACCCCCGAGCTGACCCGCTGCCGCCCGTGGCGCGAGTTGAGCGCCAGGGTCTTGAGCACCTTGAACGGGACCAGCGGCGTGTTCTTGAGCCCGCGCCAGTATTCCTTGAAGTCGGGGCGGAAGTAGTAGTTGACCGGGAACACCAGGCACTCGCGGATCAACTCGACCATGGGCATGCCCGAGACCACGCCGGCGGCGAGCAACGAGCCGCCCGAGATCCCCGAGGCCACGGTGAAGTAGCGCGAGACGTGGTCGGTGCGCCCGTTGAGGGTCTCGGCGGGAATGATCCGCAGCACCTCGTCCAGCCGGGTCTCGAGCTCCCGCAGGGGCACGCCCGCCTGGGCCATGTAGTCGAAGAAGGAGGGCTTGAGCTCTTCGCGGGTGTGAGGCTCGCGCACGAGCTGGTCGAGGCCGACGAGGTGTCCGAGGGCCTTGGAGGTGCCTACGAGTCCGCCGCCTCCAAAGCACAACGCGTTCAGCTTGTCGCTCAAGGGGGCTCCTTCCTGCCGGGATCTACCGGTAAGGCCTCACCTACAGTCTACTTACGAGTTCCGACCGTGTGGAGGGTGAATCTTGGCCGGGGGAGGCCTTAAGCTCCTCCGCACACGGAGGAGGGCACATGACGCGGTGGTGGACGCTTCTGATCCTGGGGCTCGCGCTGGGGAGCGCCGCGGGCGCGGAGCTCAGCGGAGGGCCCATGCTCGGGCTCGTCGACCACCAGGAGGCGCGGGTGTGGGTCCGCGCCACCGGCGAGGGCAGCGCGCGCCTCGAGCTGCGCCCGTCCGCCGACGCGCCCTGGGCCGTCGCCGACGAGGGCCGCTTCGACCCCGCCCGCGACGGGACCCTGATCCTGCGCGCGACCGGCCTCCAGCCCCGGCGGACCTACGGCTACCGCGTCGTCGTCGACGGCGCGGCGACCCCCGCGGGCGAGCTGCGCACGCTCCCGCCCCCGGGGACCGGGAGCCTCAAGCTCGCCTTCGGGAGCTGCCTGCACCTCGGCCGCTACCCCGACCAGCCGATCTTCGAGGCGATCGCCCGCGCCCAGCCCGACGTGTTCGTGTCCCTCGGCGACTACGTCTACTACCAGGGCGGCGACGTGCGCAGCCAGGAGGGGCTCTACGCGCGCATGCGCGAGCAGCGCGAGTCCAAGGACTTCGCCGCCTTCGGCAAGCGCGTGCCCTGCCTCGCGGTGTGGGACGACCACGACTACGGCCCCAACAACGCCGACCGCACCTTCCCCCTGCGCCGACAGAGCCGCGAGGTGTGGCAGAGCTACTGGGCCAACCCGAGCTACGGCGAGGACGGCGAGGGGGTCTACGGCGTGGTCCAGCTCGGCCCGCTGGACCTGTTCCTGCTCGACGACCGCAGCTTCCGCTCGCCGAACCTGAGTCCGCCTGGCCCCGAGCACCGGATCCTCGGCGCGCGGCAGGTCGCCTGGCTCGAGGGCGCCCTGACCCGGAGCCGCGCCCGGCTCAAGCTGATCGCCGTCGGCGGGCAGTTCCTCTCGCGCTGGCCGCTGCCGGTCGAGACCTGGGAGGTCGCCCAGGAGGAGCGCGCCCAGATCCTCGAGCTGATCCGCGACAAGGAGGTCAAGGGCGTGGTGTTCCTCTCGGGGGACGTGCACATGGCCGAGGTGCTCAAGGCCCGCGCCGACGTCGTGGGCTACCCGCTCTACGAGGTCACGAGCTCGCCCCTGGCCAACCACAACAACCCGGGCCTCGAGAGCATGCCCCACGCCGGGCGGCAGTTCGTGCACAACAGCGGCAACAACTACGGCTGGGTCGAGGTCGACCTCGAGCAGAACACGCTCCTGCTCGAGATCCGCGACGAGCAAGGCCAGACCCTGTGGTCGGCCCGCCCCCAGGACGTGCTCGCCCCCAAGCCGAAGCGGTTCTACTGAATCGAAGGGCACGATTCCGCGACGTCGCCTGCACGGCGGCAGAGGTTCACGAACGGAGTCGGTCGCGACGTCGCGAACTCCTGCCTTCCGTGGACTCCTTCAATGGCTCCGCCTCCTGCTCAGCCGTCCTCTCCAGCCCGCCTGAACTCTCGGGTCCCGAGCAGCTCCTGCCCGCGCTCGTGGGGCGGAGCGTCTCAGTAGTACATGAAGAGCGCGAGTTCGAGTGCTCGCGACGCTCAGATCCGTAGCGTGAACGCGGAGCGCGAGCACTCGGACTCGCGCCTCTTCATGGAGGGTCCGTCAGGGTTGATTCAGCGGTGATCGGCACCGCTCGGAACGCTACGCGCCGCTCCAGAAGCGGCGATACACCTCGACCAGCTCCAGGCCCGGAGGCGGCTCCGGGACCCCCAGCGCCTGCAGCCTTGCGCGGGTGCGCCGCGACGGCCAGGGGGCCCATGCGCAGCCGGAAGCCCTCGGGCGGAAGAACCCGCGCAAGCGCGCCAGCGGCGCGGCGTCGCCGGCCTCGAGCAGCGCCTGGCGCAGCGCCGGGTAGGGCAGCGGGCGCACTCAAGCGCCTGGGACAGCGCGCGCCAGCTCGGCGACTCGGGATACCGGTTCAGGTGGCTCACCTGCCCCGCCGCGGGCTCGCCGAGCACGAGGGCCACGATCGCCTCGGCGACCCAGTCCACCGGCGTCAGGTCGCAGCGCGCGTCCTCGAGGTCGAGCCCGACCCCGAGCTGGAGGAAGGTCCGGAGCGCGCGGTTCACGAAGTCGTCGGGGTTGGCCACGCCCCGGGTCGAGTGCCCGGTGATCATGGCGGGCCGGTGCACCGTGAGCGCCAGCCCGCGGGCGGCGGCCTGGCGCGCGCGCTGCTCCGCCACCCACTTGCTCAGCCCGTAGCCCGAGCTGCGGAGCGCCACCTCCGGCGCCAGCGCCCCGTCCTCGTCGGCGTCGGCGGGGGCGGTGCTGATCGTGGACACGAGGTGCAGCGCCGCGCCGCGCCCGCCCCCCGCCAGCTCCAGCAGCGCGTCGGTCCCGAGCACGTTCACCCGGCGGAGCTGCCCGTAGAGCATGAGCCAGTTGACCTGAGCGCCGGCGTGCAGGATCGCGTCGAGCTCCTCCGCCTGGGCCGCCCAGCGCGGGGCGTCCCAGCCCAGCCGCGGGAGCGCGAGGTCCCCGGCCAGGGCCTGGGCGCGCCCGGGGTCGCAGGCCAGCCCCAGCGCGCGGCGGCCGCGGCCGGCCGCGCCGCCGCCGCGGCGTCGTCCTGGGCGCGCACCAGGCAGCGCACCTCGAGCCCGCGGGCGAGGAGCGCCTCGAGCAGGTGCGCGCCCAGGAACCCGGTGGCCCCGGTGAGCAGCACCCGCAGCGGCGGGTGCGGGGGCGCCTGCGCCAACGCGCCGTCCTCCAGCTGTAGCGGGCGCGCGAGGTCGGCCTGGGCCTCGGCGGCGGCGCCGGCCTCGGCGTCCTGGGCCGCGCCGACCCCGGCCTGGACTTGGATCCGCCGCGCGAGCTCCGCGAGCGAGCTCGCCCCGTGCCAGGCGGAGAGCGGCACCTCGCGCCCCAGGCGCTGCGAGACGGCGGTCACGAGCTCGACCCCCGAGAGCGAGTCGACCCCCAGCCGCGCGGCGAAGTCGGCGTCGGGGTCCGCGTCCCCGAGCACCTCCGCCGCCGCGGCGCGCACCAGCTCCAGCACCCCGGCGCTCGGCCGCGCGCCGGCGTAGAGCGCGGCGAACACCTCGGCGTAGCGCGCGGCGATCGCGCGCCGGTCGAGCTTGTTGCTCGAGGTCCTGAGCCCGCGCTCGACGCTCAACGGCTCGAGCTCGAGGTGCACCGCCGCCGGGAGCTCGAAGGGCAGGAGCCCCGCGGCGCGGCCGACCTGGCGCAGGTCCGCCAGGACCCGCGCCGCCGCCTGGGCGTCGCTCAGCCGCGCGACGTCCACCTCGGCGCAGCCGAGCGCCTGGGCCAAGGGCCCGCGGGCGGGGACCGCGAGGGCCACCACGCTGGCCTGGAGCGAGTCCGCGTGCACGCACAGCTCGCCCACGAGCGCGCTCGCGCTCAGCGCGTCCTCGATCCGCTCCGGCGAGACGAACTCGCCCTGGGCCAGCTTGACCACGCTCGTGCGCCGCCCGATCACCCGCACCCGCCCGTCGGGCTGGCGCTCCCCCAGGTCGCCGGTGCGGAAGTAGCCGTCCGCGTCGAAGCCCGCCGCCGTCGCCGCGTCGTCCCCCAGGTAGCCCGAGACCATGTGCGGGGTGCGGACGAGGATCTCGCCCCGGGGCGGGTCGTCGGTCGTGCGATACCCGAGCTCGGGCACGTCGACCAGGCGCAGGTCGACGCCGGAGTGCACCTGGTCGTCCACGGTGATCGTGGCGCACTCCGTGCTCCCGTAGCCCTCCCCCACCCGGCAAAAGTCGAACAGCCGCCCGAGGAACGCCATGAGCGCGCGGCTCGGGGGCGCGCTGCCCGCGCTCACGCTCTGCAGCCGCCCACCGAACACCCCGCGCAGCCCGGCCAGGGCCTGCTCCTCGAGCGCCTCGAGGTCGGCGTCGGGCGCCTCGGCCTGGAGCCGGGCCAGGTCCTCGCGGTAGCGCTCGAACAGGACCTCGAACACCCGCGGCGGCCCGCCGATCGCGGTGGGCTCGAGCAGCGCGAACTCCTCGTAGAGCCGCTCGCCGCCGCTCGAGAACCCGATCCGCGCGCCGTGCACGAGCAGCGAGGGCAGGTAGACCCGCTCGCTGAAGTGGCTCAGGGGCTGGAAGGAGAGGTGCACCGCGGGCTCGGACACGCCGAACGCGGTCAGGAGCGCGTTGCTCGCGGCGTAGCTGCGCATGGCGCCCTTGGGCACCCCGGTGCTCCCCGAGCTGAAGAGCACGGTGTGCAGGTCGTCCGGATCCCGCGCCGCGGGGACGAAGCCCTCGACGAGGGCGTCGCCCTCCTCGACCAGCGCCCCGTAGGCCAGCGCCCCCGGGAGCGGCTCCGGGGCGTCGCTGCGGTCGAGGGGCGGGAGCTCGATCAGGGTCTCGAGGGTCGGGACCCGGGCCTGGACCTCCTGCAGCCGGGGGAGCTGCTCGCGCCCGGCGAACACGGCGCTGACCCCGGCGCGCTCGATCAGCACCTGCAGGCGCTCGGCGGGGTCCGTGGCCGGGAGCGGCACGACCACGAACGCGTCGAACAGGCAGGCCAGGTCGGCGCAGGCCCACTCGGGCTGGTTCGGCGCGCAGAGCCCCACGAACACCCGCGCCCCGGGGCCGCGGGGCGCGTCCTGCAGCCGCTCGCGCAGCCCCGCCGCCAGCCGGCGCGCGTGCTCCCACACCGCGCGGTAGGGCGTCCAGCGCCGGTAGGGGCCGAGCCCGCCGTCGGGCAGCCGCTCGCGACAGCTGAACAGCGGGCGCGCGCCGAACAGCGTGAACGCGCGCTCCAGGCTCCCGAGGAGCGTGGCCCCGGTGAGCGCGCAGGCCCGGGCCTCGATCCCGCCCAGCGCCAGGGGCGCCGGGCCTCCCTCCGGGTGCAGGGTCACCCGCAGGAAGCGCCCGAGCGCCTGGGGCCGCGCCTCGACCCAGGGCCCGGGGCGGAGCTCGACGGTCTCGTGCCAGGCGCGGTCGGCGAACCAGGGCGCGCCCCCGGGCCCCAGCCGGGGGTAGAGGTTCAGCTCGACGGCGCCCCGCGGGCCGACCTCGTCGGACCAGTGCACGCGCACGGCGTCGACGTAGAGGATCTGGCCCAGGTCGAGCTCGACGAAGGGCGCCGGCTCGGCGCGCGTCGGCAGGCCCCACCCCCGGCGCGACTCCGGCACGTCCTCGCTCCAGGCCCCCACGCTCGACTGCCGGCTCGCTCGCTGCCAGGTCGGGTCCCCGAGCGGCACCGCCGCGCTCCCGGGCAAGGGCGGCGCGGGCGCGGCCCAGGTGCTCTGGACCCAGGGCTCGACGGCGAGGCGCCAGCCCTCCCCGAGCGGCTCGAGCCGCAGCACGGGGTCCTCCAGCGTGAGCAGCAGGCTCGTCCCCACCGCCCCGTCGGGCCTCACGAGCAGCAGACGCAGCCCCCAGCCTTCGCGCCACCCCGGCGGCCTTCGCAGCGCCAGCATGGGGGCCTCTCGAGTTCCCCGCCCGGGGGCAGCCCCCGGGCTGGCCCCCTCGCCCTCGCTCGCGGCTTCGCCGCTCGCTGGGCGTCGCTCGCCGACGAGAACGAATCGCCGGGTGGCGCCCTCCTCAGGGCGCGCGAACGCGCACGGCGCGCCGTCGATCCACAGCGCGTCCGGCGCCAGGCGCCAGAACAGCTCCCGCTCGGCCGGGGTCCTCCCCAGCTCGTAGGTCGGGGTCTCGGGGGCGTCCGTCAACTACTCGGCGGCGGGCAGGCGGAACACGTGCACGGCCTGGTCGTGGGCGTCGGACTCGTCGGGCTGCGCGCGGTCGCTGACGCAGGCCAGCGTGCGCGCGTCGAGCCACACCACGCCCTCGACCCGGTCGAAGGTCGTCTTCTCCGCGCCGCCCTCGAGCGGCATGCGATAGACCTGGCCCTTGCCCTTGAACGTCAGGCTCTTGGGCTCGAGCTCGCCGACCCACACCTTGCTCGAGGCCTGGGACACGATCACCACCCGGTCGCCGTCGACGTCGATCCCGGCGTAGTCCTTGAAGTCGGCGGTCTCGGGGATCTCGAGCACCTGGGGCTCGGGGAGCGCGTCGGACTCGGGGTCGAGCACGTAGGCGTGGATCCGCCCGTGGCCCTTGTCCTTGCCGCGCTTGCCGCCCTCGCCGTGGTTGCCCTCGAGCAGCGCCAGGAGCACCACCTTCCCGTCGCGCTCGACCGCGGCCAGGCCCTCGTAGCCCTTGCCGCCGTCGGGGAGCGCGAAGGGGAACGGCCGCGGCGCCAGGGGCCGGCCCTCGGCGTCGAAGGGCACGAGGAGCCCGTGGACCTCCCCCGAGGGCAGGCGCGCGCCCTCGATACAGCCCCACAGCCGGCCCTGGGCGTCGTAGGCCAGGCCCTCGAGGTCGCTGTAGCCGCGCTGGCGCGGGTCGACGGGCTCGACCAGCCGCGCGCTCTCGGGGTCGAGGCTCGGGTCCAGGACGCCCACCCGCCAGTCGTTGTCGAAGGCGACCCGCAAGAGCGTGCCGTCGAACTCGATCCCGCTGGCCTCCCAGTGGCCGTCGCCGAACAGGTCCGTGCAGCGCGCCTCGCGCACGAGCTCGAGGCGCGGGTCGTCCTTGGCCGGGGCCGGGGCGGCCCACAGCCCGAAGCAAGCGAGGAACGAGACGAGGCGGCGCATGGCGCGGCTCCTTGCCCCCGGTGGAGGCGGTGTCAGGTCGCGGTCTGCCGCGTGTCGAACTCGGTGCGCAGGAAGTGCTGCAGCATGCCCAGGACCTCGTTGATCTGCTGATACCGGCGGTCGGGGTCCTTGCGCAGCATCTTCAGGATCATGACCTCGATCACCTTGGGCACGTCCTTGCGGAACGCGGAGATCGGCAGGGGGTCCTCGTTGCGGATCTTCTCGAAGTATTCGAGCGGGGTCTTGCCGAGGAAGGGCGGCTGCCCGGTGAGCATGTTGTAGAGCGTGGCCCCGAAGGAGTAGATATCCGAGCGGTGGTCGGCGTAGAGCGCCTCGTCGATCTGCTCGGGGGGCATGAAGGGCAGGGTCCCCAGCCCGTCGCCGGGGCGGGTCAGGTTCGAGCCCGAGCCAATGAAGTTCTTGGCCAGGCCGAAGTCGGTGAGCTTCGCGGTCCCGTCGCGGGTGATCAGAATGTTCTCGGGCTTGATATCCCGGTGCACGATCCCGTGGTCGCGGGCGTGCTCCAGCGCCAGCGCCACCTGCACCGCGACCCGGATCACCGAGGCCAGGGGCAGGCGGGTGTGCTTCTTGATCACGTTCTTCAGGCTCTCGCCCTTGAGGTACTCCATGGCGTAGTAGAGGTGCGGCGGCGAGAAGCCGAGGTCGAGCACGCGCACGATGTTGTGGTGCTCGAGCTCGAAGGCCGTGGTCGCCTCGCGAATGAAGCGCTGGCGGTCCTCCTCGGTGAACTCGCCCCGGGTCTTGAGCACCTTGAGCGCCACCGGGCGCCCCTCGTGCTTGAGGTCCCGGGCCATGAACACCACGCCCATGGCGCCCTCGCCCAGCCGCGGCCCGATCTCGTAGCCCTTGATCTCGACCTTGGGCACGCAGCGCGCGCACAGCCAGCGCCCGCGCTGCTGGAAGGCGCCCTTCTGCACGTCGGCGGGGGTCACCGGGCCCTGGCACAGAATGCACACCCCGAGCACGTCGCCGACCACCGTCGCCGCGCCCGCCGCCGCCGCCGGCGCCGAGGGCCAGGCCTGGGTGAGCTCCTCGCTGCGGTCGGGGGCCACCGCCGTCGAGCCCGCCGGCGACTCCACGTGGATCAGCATGTGGGTGTGGCCGAGCTGCAGCAGGTCGCCGTTGACCAGGGGCGTCTCGCGGATCTGGGCCCCGTTGACGAAGGTCCCGTTGCCCGAGCCCAGGTCCCGCACGCGGACCTCGCGCTCGGTGAGCAGGATCTCCGAGTGCCGGCGCGAGATCCGCTCGTCGTAGATCTGGACGTGGGTCTGAGACGAGCGCCCAATGCTCACCACCGGGTGGTCGCGGTGGTTGAACTCCAGCACGTGGCCGGCGTGGCGCCCGTTCTTGAAGGTGACCCTCAGCTTCACCGGCGCACCGCCAGGCTCTGCCCGGTCATTTCAGGCGGCAGCGACATGCGCATGATGTCGAGGGCCGTGGGGGCAATGTCGGCCAGCGTCCCCCCGGGGCGCGGGGCGGTGCCGCGCAGGGTCGGGTCCACGAGCACGGCGTGCACGGGGCAGGTCGTATGCGCGGTGTGCACGCGCCCGGTGTCCGGGTCGAGCATCATCTCGCAGTTGCCGTGGTCGGCGGTGACGATCGCCGCGCCGCCCTTCCCCAGGATCCCGTCCACCAGCTCCCCCACACAGCGGTCGACCGTCTCGACCGCCGCGATCGCGGCCTCCAGGTTCCCCGTGTGGCCGACCATGTCGGTGTTGGCAAAGTTGACGACGATCAGCGCGTCGTCGACCTCGCGCAGCCGGCGCAGGGTGGCCTCGGTCACCGCGGCGGCGGACATCTCGGGCTGGAGGTCGTAGGTCGCGACCTTGGGCGAGGGCACGAGGTGCCGCGCCTCGTGGGGGCAGGCCGCCTCCACCCCGCCGTTCCAGAAGAACGTGACGTGGGCGTACTTCTCGGTCTCGGCGCACTTGAACTGGCTGCGCCCCCAGCCGCCGACCAGCTCCGAGAGGTGGTTGCGGATCGCCTGGGGCTCGAAGGCGACCGCCATGACCGGGAGGCCCGCCTGATACTCGGTGAGGCTCACGACCTCGATCACGTGCAGGTCCGGGCGGGGGAAGCCGTCGAAGCGCGGCTCGGTCAGCGCGGACACGAGCTGGCGCATGCGGTCGGCGCGGTAGTTCCAGGTGATCACCTGGTCGCCGCGGCGGATCGGCGCGGGCTCGCCCACGACCACCGGCTCCACGAACTCGTCGGTCGTGCCCTTGGCGTAGCTGGCCTGGAGCGCGGCCACCGCGTCCGGGACCCGCGGCCCCTGGCCGCGCACGATCACGTCGTAGGCGCGCTGCACGCGCTCCCAGCGGCGGTCGCGGTCCATGGCGTAGTAGCGCCCGCCCAAGGACACGATCCGCCCGATCCCGAGCTCCTTCGTCCAGGCCACGATCTGCTCGAGGTAGGCCTTGCCGCCCTCGCGGTCGGTGTCGCGCCCGTCGGTGAGCGCGTGAATGCACACGTCCTCGACGCCGGCGTCCTTGGCCATCTGCAGCAGGGCCTTGAGGTGGTCGAGGTGGCTGTGCACGCCGCCGTCGGAGCAGAGCCCGATCAGGTGCACGGCGCGGTCGCGCTCCTCGGCGCGCTGCAGCGCCTGGAGCAGGGCCGGGTTCTTCTGGAAGGAGCCGTCGGCGAGGGCCTGGTTGATCCGGGCCAGGTCCTGGAGCACGACGCGCCCGGCGCCCATGTTCAGGTGCCCGACCTCGCTGTTGCCCATTTGCCCGGCGGGGAGCCCCACGAAGTGCTCGGAGGCGTTGATCACCGCGGTGGGGAACTCGGCCCACAGCGCGTCGTGGCGCGGGGTCTGGGCCAGGGCCACGGCGTTGCCTTCGCGGGCCTCACGCACCCCCCACCCGTCGCGCACGATGATCAAGACCGGCTTCTCGGGGCCCACGGTCAGCTCCTCCTCGGGGTGCATGATAACCCTGCAAACGCGCCTAAACTGCGGTCAGCGCTCAGTCCCACGCGGCCTCCAGGGCCTCGCCGCGGTCCTCCTCACCGGCGCGCAGGCGCACCCGCACCCGCCCGCGCTCGCGGTCGAAGGTCCCGAGCACGTAGAGCGGCTCGCCGCTGCCGAGCGCCGGGACCTCGAGCTGGGCGCTCGTGAGCGTGAGGGTCGGCCCGTGGGTCACCCGCAGCCCGCCCGCGTCGGCCTCCGGCGGCCCCCCCAGGACCAGCGCGCGGTCGCCGGGCTCGCCGCCCTCGGCGGCGTCCTCGGGGGCCTCGCCGCCCGGCCCCAGCACCTCGAGCTCGATCCCCGGGGCGTGGGCGCGGTAGGCGAGCTCCGCCGGGCGCTGGGGCAGGGCCAGGTCGAGCTGCTCGAGCAGCTCCGGGTCGCGCTCCAGGTCCAGGGGGCCGAGGGCCACGTGCACCGGACAGGCCAGGGACCCGAGCGCCCCCAGGAGCTCGGCCCGGGTGGTCTCGATCTGCGCCTTGCCCGCGCCGTAGAGCGGGCCGACCACGAGCACGAGCTCGAGGTCGGTCTGCAGCGAGAGCGCGTCGACGACCTGGTAGAGCGCGTCGCTGCTCTCGGGGGGCCCGAGGAGCGGCGCGGCGATCGCCGCGAAGCGCACCGGCGCCGGCGGCGCGGGAGGCGGACCGCTGGCGCAGCCCGCGCTCAGGAGCAGCGCCGCGGCCAAGGCCAGGCGGCTCACGCCCTCCACGGTGAGGAGACCCACGCGGTGCGGCAGTTGAGCACGGGCTGGTCCTTGTCCTTGGTCGTGGGCAGCTTGACCCGGTTGTAGAGCGTGCGCGTGGCCTTGGTCGGCTGGCTCCCGCAGCGGGTGTGGCGGACCTTGACCTCGCCGCGGGTCACGCCCTCGCGGGTGAGCCCGAGCTCCGCCGCCTGCTCCAGGCGCTCGCGCACCCCGGGGGCGCCCTCGCGGTCGACCCACCACACCCGCGCGCCCGGGGGCAGCAGGCCGTAGAGCTGGGTCAGGGCGCCGACGGTCCCGTCCGGCAGCTCAGGCTCGCCGCGGGGCGGGAGCTCCGAGAGCAGGTTGATCCCGAGCACGAGGTCGGCGCGCTGGAGCGCGGCCTTGACCGGGGCCCCCAGGGGCAGGGTCAGGTCCGCGATCAGCCCCTGGGTCGGGGCCTCGAGGTCGTAGGCCTCGCCGAAGGCCGGGTCGCGGGGCGCGCAGGCCTCGCGCGTCGTGCGCAGCAGCGCGGCGAAGTCCTTGTCCCAGGAGCCGTACTGGTCGACCCGCAGCACCTCGACCTTGCGCAGCGCGTCCTCCTCGCCCCGCTCGCGGCGGCGGGTGAGCACGTCGAGGAACGCGAGCACCTCGCTCCCGGGGCCGGCCCCCAGGGCGACCACCGTCAGCGCCTCGCGCTGGAACAGCTCGGGGTGGTCCTCCAGGAGCTGGCTCACGTCGGTGACGTGGGCGGGCAGCAGGTGCCAGAGGTAGGCCCGGCGGGTCTCGGCGTCGGTGTAGCTCAGGGGGCGGCCCATGCGGAAGGTCGCCGAGAGCCGCTCGATCGCCTGGGCCAGGCGCCGGGCGTCGCCCACGCCCACCGCGCGCTGCACCACGTCGAAGTAGTTGATCCGAAGCGTCATTCGTCCTCTCTCGCCGCGCCGGCGAGCTGGTCGCGGAGCCGCTGGACCTCGGCGCGCACGGTGGCGGCGGGGTCGAGTCGCTCCAGGGTGTCGTCGTAGAGCCGCAGCGCCTCCGCGCGCTGACCGTCGGCGGCGAGGCTCTCCGCCAGCGCCATGCGCACCGGGAGGTGCATGGGGTCGCGCTCGAGCAGGAGCCGCCCGTCGGCGATCGCGGTCGCGTGATCGCCCTGCTGTTGGGCGACGACCATGCGCTCCAGGCGCGCCCCCTCGGGCTCGGGGGTCGCGCTCAGCACGCGGTCCAGGTCCGCGCGCGCGTGGGGCAGGTCGCCGAGCTTGCGCAGCGCCGCCCCGCGCAGCGCGATCAGCTGCGCGTCGTCGGGGGTGAGCTCCAGCGCGCGAGTGGCCGCCTGGACCGCCGTCTCGCAGTCGTCGAGCTTGTAGGTCACCACCGCGAGGTTGCTCCACCCCTCGGGGCGGTCGGGCACGAGGCGCACGTAGCTGGCGAAGTCCCCGGCGGCGCGCTCGAGCTCGCCGAGCTGGGCGAAGGCCATGCCCCGGCCGAGGAGCGCGTCGGGCTGCGCCGGGTCGCGCTGCAGGATCCGCTCGAAGTCGCGCAGCGCGCCCTGCAGGTCACCCCGCGCGTGGCGCACCAGCCCGCGGGTGAGCAGGGCCTCGGGCCCGGCCCCCGCCCACAGCGCGCGGGTCAGCTCCTGCTCCCCGGCCTGGGGGTCCCCCGCCTGGAGCAGACACTCCGCCAGCCCGCGGCGCGCGCGCCCGCGCTGGCCGCCGGCGCCGAGGTCGAGGGCGTGGGAGAAGCACAGCGCCGCCGACACGAACTCCTCGCGCTGGAGCAGCTCCTCGGCCTGGGCCAGCCAGTCGCTCGGCGCCAGCGGCGGCGCCTCGGGCGGGAGCTGCTCGAGGTAGTCCACCCAGTGGCGCTGTACCCCGCGCTCCCCGGCGCCCGGCGGCAGGCCCTGGCGCAGGGCCTGGATCGCCTCGGCCCGCGCGCCGCGCGCGAACATGAGGCACAGCCCGCGCCCGTAGTGCGCGGGCCCGCAGCCGGGGTCCACCGCCAGCGCCTGGTCGTAGAGCCCCAGCGCCTCGTGGAACTGCCCGTGCTCGCGCAACAGCGTCGCGAAGGCGGAGAAGGTCAGCGCCGAGCGCCCCTGCTCCAGGCGCAGCGCGGCGTCGAAGTCGCGGGCCGCGGCCTGCACGTCCTCGAGCTCGGAGTGGGTCATGGCCCGCAGGAAGTGGCCGTCGCTGTGGGTGGGCTCGAGCTGGAGCAGCCGGTCGAGGAGGCGCAGCGCGCCCTCGCAGTTGAGCGCGTCGTAGAGCACCTCGGCGCTGGCGTAGAGCGCGGGGGGGAAGTCCACCTGCAGCTCCAGCGCGCGCCGCAGCTCCTCCAGGGCCTCGCCGCCCTGCTGGAAGCCAATGAACAGCACGCGCCCCAGGGTCACCCGCGGCTGAGGGTGCTTGGGGTCGAGCTCGACCGCGCGCCGCGCGTCGCCCAGCGCGCCCTCGCGGTCGCCGGTCGAGAGCCGGAAGCGCGCGCGGTCGACGAGCACGATCGCGGGCTCGTCGGTGCGCTCCAGGGCCTGGGTGTAGGCGCGCTCCGCGTCCGCCCCGCGCCCGGTCTGCACGTAGAGGTGCGCCAGGCGCAGGTAGGCCCCGGGGTGGTCGCTGACCTCGGACGCGCGGCGCAGCGCGTCCTCGCCCTCGTCCACCCGCCCGCGAGCGAGCAGGATCTCGCCGCGCAGCATCAGCGCCTCGGCCTGCCGCGGGCCGTCGCGCTCGCTGGGGCCGGCCAGCGCCGCCAGCGCCTCGTCGGCCCGCTCCTGCCCCAACAGCGCCTGGGCCAGGACCCAGTCCGGGTCGTCGCCCTCGGGGTCGAGCTCGCGGGTGCGCCGCGCCCAGTCCTCGGCGGCGGGGTAGTCGCCCTGGGTCAGGTTCAGCCGCGCCAGCTCGAGCGCCGCGCGCTGGGTGGTCTCGGGCTGGGCGTAGGCCGCGCTCAGGTCGTCGCGGGCCTGGTCCAGCGCGCCGTCGGCCTGGCGCACGACCCGCGCCACAGCCGCCCCAGGCCGAGTCCGGGTCCTGGACCAGGAGCTGATCGGCGATCGCGCGCAGGGCCTCGAAGTCGCGCTGGCCTCGAGGGCCCGCGCGCCCTGGTCGAGGAGCGGCGAGACCTCGGCGTCCCCAGGTCGTGACCACGGCGGGCCCCGGGTCCGAGTCGCCGGCGCTCGCCCACCAGCCACTGACCCCGGCCACCACCGCCGCGCCGCCGGCCAGCCACGAGCGGCCAAGGCACCCGCCGCCCGGGCGCGGGCGCGGAGAGGCTGGCCTGCACCGCCCGCGCCAGCGCGGTAGCCCCGCCGAAGCGGTCCTCCGGCGCCTTGGCCAGCGCCTTCAGGCACACCGCCTCGAGGGCCGGCCACCGTCCGAGGCCAGCCGCCGGGGCAGGATCAGGGGCGTCGTTCATCGTGCGCTGCACGAGCTCGAGTAACTCCGCCCTGGATCGGCGGGCCCCCGGTGAAGCATGGCGTAGAGGAACCCCAGCCCGTAGACGTCGGTCTCGCCGATCTGCTCGTTCTTGCCCGCAGCCTGCTCCGGCGCCCGGTAGCCGGGGGGTGCCCATGCTCGCCCGCGAGCCCGGGTCAGGCGGTCGTGGGTCGCCTCCATGTCCCGCGCGAGGCCGAAGTCCGTGAGCTTGGGCTCGCCGGCGAGGGTCAGGAGCGTTGTCGAGGCTTGATATCGCGGTGGATCACCGCGCAGGGTGGGCGTAGGCCACGGCCTGCGCCAGGCGCTGGAGTCAGCTCGACCGCGCGCCCGGGGCTCATCGACCGCGCTGCTCGACTCGCTCTTGCAGCGACCCGCCACCTGAGCTCCATGACCAGATAGGGGTGCCCCTGGTGCTCGCCGTAGGCCAGGATCGTGACCAGGTGCGGGTGCCGCAGCCGCGCCAGCGTCCGGACCTCGGTGGCGAAGCGCTTGCGCTTCTTGCCGTCGAGCTCGGTCAACACCTTGACCGCCACGTCCTCGCCGCGCTCAGGGTCCCACCCGGTAGACCACCGCCGTTGGCCCCGCGCCCGAGCTCGCCCTGAAGTCGATAGCGGCCAACCGCTTGCATGCCGCATTGTGGCACCCCCGGCCGACCCGCGCAGGCCACGGCGGGGAGGTAAGCGGGCGCGTGCGTGCACGCGACACCCCCCAGCGTTCGGCAGGGCCTTCTCTCCCTCCACTCCTGCACGTGGGCCCACAGGGGGTAGGGGCGGGGTTTACCCCGCCCGCGGGTGTCGGGCCGCTACCGCAGGAAGGGCTCCGGCAGGGCCTTCTCCCTCCACTCCTGCGCGTGGGCCTACAGGGGTAGGGGCGGGGTTTACCCCCGCCCGCGAACGTGACCGCTACCGCGGGAGAAGGGCTGCGAAGGGCCTTCTCCCTCACTCCTGCACGTGTGCCCACCCGGGGTAGGGGCCGGGGTTTACCCCGCCCGCGAACGTCAGGCCGCTACCCGCAGGAGAAGGGCTCCGGCGGGGCCTTCTCCCTCCACTCCTGCACGTGTGGCGCACAGGGTAGGGGCGGGGTTTACCCCCGCCCGCGGGTGTCAGGCCGCTACCCGCAGGAGAAAGGGCGGCGGAGCGGTCAGCGCTCGCTGGAGGTGCGCCGAGACGTGGCATCGGGCGGGCGGCACGGATTCTCGGCGTGGCGCTCTGTATGGGGTAGGGGCGGGGCCGCCTGCCGGGTATCCCTGTGCGTCCCTTGCGCCTTCGTGGCGGCGGAGCTCTGAGGTAGCGTTCGTCACGCGATCCGTGGCGCCGCGGATAGTCCCTCCCAAGACGAAGGGTGGAGGGATGCCTGCAGCCTCGACGAGAGCAAGCCCCGCCGGTGTGGGGGCAACGCCTCTGCAGAAGAGCTCCGCGCTGGCCAGGCGCGTCGATCCGGGACGCTCGTCCCCGCCCTGCCCCCGTTCAGAGCAATCCGCCGCCCCAGCACGCGAACGCCCACGCCCCCACCGTCCACGTACGCGCACGCGCGGCATGCAGGCATGCCGCGTGTCAGGGCGCCGGGGCGGATAAACCGCGGCGCCTTCTTCCTCGGCGGGCGCCTTGGCCGGGGCCTGGGCGTCGCCGGAGTCACCTGGCGATCAGCTCGGAGACCGTGGGCGGACGCAGCTCCTCGACGCTGAACAGGATCCCGGCGGTGCCTTCTCCATCAAGGCGTAGTCGCCGGTGAGCAGCTCCTTGCCGACGGCGTGGCGAGCGCGTCGTCGTTGTTATGTCCTTGAACCACTGCTTGATGTTCCGCTTGGCGCCGCGCGCGAACAGGTCGGCGATCCGCTCCGCGGACTTCGCGTTGGGGTCGCCGATCTCGCGCATGCGCTTGGCGCAGGTCGCGACGGCGGTGAGCGGGTGGCTCCATGGCAATGTCCACCGCGCGGAACAGGAACTGCTGCTTGTCGCCAGCTTGGCCTGATACCAGGCCATGCCGTGGAACACCGAGCGCGCGAGCTTGCGGCTGGCGCGCTCCGCAGCGCATGTAAGCTCGCGAGCTTGCCGTAGGCGCCGGCATCCTTCGGCGGGAGGGTGAAGCCGATCCAGCGGGTCGGATACCACCAGGCGTAGAACGGCGCGGCGCTGAACAGCGCGGCCTTGACCTTGGCGCCGAAGCTCGAGCGCGGGTCGACCAGGGCGCCGGCCACCGAGTGCTTGTCCGCAGCCTCGCGGGCCAGCGGACAGGTGCATGATCTCGCTCGAGCCCTCGAAGATCGGGTTGATCCGGCTGTCGCGCATCAGGCGCTCGATGTTGATCGGGGCCTCGCCGCGGTCCTTGAGCGACTGCTCGGTCTCGTAGCCGCGGCCGCCGCGGATCTGCAGCGCCTCGTCCACCGTGCGCCAGGCGCGGGTGGTGTTCCACTCCTTGGCCGCCGCCGCCTTCGAGGCGGATATCCACGCGCGCGGTCGGCGAGGAGGTCCTGGCCAGAACATCATGGTCGACTCGAGGGCGAAGCTCACGGTCGTCATGTCCCGCGAGCTTGTGGGCGATCGCCTCGTGCTTGCCGACGGGCACGCCCCACTGCACGCCGGGCCGCGCACCGCCCCGCGGCGAGGCGCCGAGCGGGGTCTTGACGCCGCCGCTGGTCCCGGCAAGGGCGTCAGGCGCCCGGTGTTAGGCGTAGCGCGATCTTGACCCCGCGCCGTCCTCGCCGATCAGGTTGCCCTTGGGGACCTTGACGTTGGTGAAGCTGACCACGGCGTTGCCCAGGGCCTTGAGGCCCATGAAGCGGCAGCGGTGCTCGATCTTCACGCCCTCCCAGGCGGTCTCGACCACGTAGGCGTTGATCCGCTCGGTCTTGGGGTTGCGCGCCATGACCACGAGCAGCTCGGCCAGGGTGCCGTTGGTGCACCAGAGCTTGGTCCCGTTGAGGATCCAGTGCTCGCCATCCTCGCTCAGCTCGGCCTTGGTCTCGAGGCGCGCGGGGTCGGAGCCGACCGCGGGCTCGGTGAGCGCGAAGGCGCTGATCGCGCCTTTGGCGCAGCGGGGGAGGTACTCCTTCTTGAGCGCCTCGTCGCCGAAGAGCTTGACCGGCTGGGGCACGCCGATCGCCTGGTGCGCCGAGAGCAGGGCGGTGACGTTGGCGTCGTAGGCGCCGAGGAACTGCATGACCCGCACGTACTCGGGGTGCGTCAGCCCGAGGCCGCCGTACTCCTTGGGGATCTTGATCCCGAACGCGCCGAGCTCGCGCAGACCCTGGACCACGTCCTCGGGGTACTCGCCAGTGCGGTCGATCTCGATCGGGTCGACCTTCTCGAGCAGGAAGGTCTTGAGCTTCTCGAACCACTCCAGGAACTCGGGGCGGGTGGGCTCTTCGACGGGGAAGGGGTCCATGATGTCCGGGCGGAAGCGGCCCAGGAACAGCTCCTTTATGAAGCTGTCGCCGTTCCACACCTTCTCGCGAGACGCCTCGGCCAGATCGCGCGACTTGAGTTCTTCCTCGGTAGCCATGGGTCCTCCTTCGGGTCCATCGCCAATGCTATGCAGCGCGTCATGGCCAGACAATGTTCGCGTACGAAGTTTCGTGCGCGAACCTGGCCGAGGTCTATCTACCAAGTAGTTACGCGAGGTGGAGCGCGACGCTGGGGGCGTCCTCGAGAGGACCGTCGGGTCCGCTCGCCGGCGGCCAAAAAAAGTGCTGGAACTGGCCGGATTTCTTCATTTTGCGGATTGACCCTACCGCCCGCAAAAAGTACTTGTATCCGCGGAACGAAGGTCCTTCCCGGTGGAGGGGCCATGAGTTACCCGACCGTGATCGCTCCGCCTCCGACACGGCACGAAGCAAGCGGACTTTGCTGGGTGTAGCTGGGCTTTGGGCTGAGGCGTGTCGCCTCTGCAAAGGGTCTTCCTCACGAGCAATCGTGCGCTTGTCCCCCCCACGCCCTTCCTCTGCCCGGTGGAAGTGGGAATCCAAACTGAAGCGAACCGACCTCCTGGATCGCACGATCCAGCACCTGGACGTGACCGCGTTCGACGCGCGGCCGATCATCGACGCCTACCGCAACATGGCCTTCCAGGCGCGCAACCTCGCCACAGCGTCGGATATCTACGACCGCATGCTGGGCGACAAGGACTGTGCCGTGATCCTGACCCTGGCGGGCTCGCTGGTGTCGGCCGGTCTCAAGGAGGCGCTGATCACGCTGGTCGAGAACGACATGGTCGACGCCGTGGTCTCCACCGGGGCCAACATCATCGACCAGGACT
>JAWKSZ010000026.1:0-89926 GCA_041402045.1 Planctomycetota bacterium
CGCCTGCGGCTCGCTTGCGGCCCTCTGTCACGGCGTCGAGCCCTGTAGCGACGCGGCGCTCGCGGGGGGCGCACCAACGATCCCCGTCACAGGGGGAAGCGTAGGCCAGCGCGTCCGAGGTCGCCTTCCGGCGCGCCGCGCCTAGAGCTGGTGCAAGGCGAACCAGCCCGCTGCGAGGCCGAGTCCTCCCTCGAACAGGCAGTTCCCCCAGAAGACTATGGCGCTGTCCGCGCGCGCGAACGCCGCGCTTCCCCCGGAGCCGTGCACCGTCGTCACGCCGGTCTCGAGCGCCAAGGTCGTCTTCGAGATCAAGAGGGCCGCCAGGAAGGCCGGCACGCAGTAGCTTCCGGCGGCCTCCAGCCCCTCGGTGCCCAGGACCTCGAGCGCACCCAGGGCGGCGAGGCCGAACAGCGTAGCGGTCGCCGTCTCCCAGAGCGACAGGCCGACTGGCTCGGCCTCGAACTCGCGACGACCCACGGAGTCGGAGTCCCCCCACGCTCCAGCGACGTGGAAGCGCCTGCCGCAGCCGAGGCAGAACGGCTCGTCCCCGCGCGTCAGCAGGAAGCACTCGTCGCACCTCAGCCGTGTTCCCTCGCTCAGCACCGAGTCGGAGCTCCTCTCTCTTCGGCTGCGAGAGCAAGGGCTGTACCGCGTCCCCCCGCGCCATGGGGACGGCTTTAGGGGCGTGGTCGGTGCAGGGTGGACGTTTCCCCTGCATGCCCGTGACAACGGCGTTGGCGCTGCGCCCGCTCGTGGAGGAGTCCGCAGACCGGCGCGGGCCTGAACCTCGGGTGGGGCGCACCAGAGCGCTCTGCTCGCTCGGAGTCGTGGCGGGGGTGGGTACGGAGCGCGTTGCGCGCTCGGGGCGGACGTCCGCAGCGCTGTCTCTGGGGCGGAGGCTAGGACCTCGCTCGCGGCTCGGTCAGGCCGTCCCGTGGAAGCGGTGGGGATCGATCCCGCTGGCCTTCAGCCGCGAGGCCAGGGTCGTGGGCTTGAGCCCCAGGAGCTCCGCGGCGCCGCCGGCGCCGGCGACCTGGCCTCGCGTCTTGCGCAGCGCGGCGCGGAGGTTCTCGACCTCGAGCTCGCGCAGCTCGGCGACGGTCAGCACGCGCTCCGCCTCGCCGGTCGGGCGCGGGCGGGTCGGCGACGGCGTCGCGCTCCACGACAGCTCGAGGGTCCGCCCCGGGGAGAGGAGCAGCGCGCGCTCGATCACGTGCTGCAGCTCGCGCACGTTCCCCGGCCAGGTGTGGCGCTGGAGCTCGCGGAGGGTGGCCGGCGGCACGCGGGGCGGGGTGCGGCCGAGGCGCGCGGCGGCGGCGTGCAAGAAGCGCTCGACCAGCTCGGGGACGTCCTCGGCGCGCTCGCGCAGCGGCGGGACCTCGAGGGGGAACACGCTCAGGCGATAGAACAGGTCGGTGCGGAACTCGCCGCGCTCGACCCGCTGCTTGAGGTCCTGGTGCGTGGCCGCGAGCACGCGCACGTCGACGGTGCGCGTGCGCGCCTCGCCCACCCGCTCGAACTCGCCCTCTTGCAGCACGCGGAGCAGCTTGGCCTGGAGGTCGAGGGGGATCTCGCCCACCTCGTCCAGGAACAGCGTGCTCCCGTGGGCGAGCTCGAAGCGGCCGACGCGGTCCCGGAGCGCGCCGGTGAAGCTGCCCTTGGCGTGCCCGAAGAACTCGCTCTCGAACAGCTCGCGGGGGATCGCGGCGCAGTTGACCCGCACCAGCGGGCGCTGGGCCCGGCGGCTGCGGCGGTGCAGCTCGCGGGCGACGAGCTCCTTACCGGTGCCGCTCTCGCCCAGGATCAGGACCGTGGAGTCGGTCGCGGCGACGAGCTGGATCTTGCGCCGCACCTGCTCCATGGGCTCGCTCTGGCCGAGGAGCGTCCCGCGGTCGGTGGCGACCTCCTCGCGCAGGTAGGCGTTGTCGGCCTCGGTCTGCGCGCGCAGGCGCTCGATCTCCTCGAAGGCGCGGGCGTTCGCGATCGCGGCCGCGGCGTGGTTGGCGATCATGCGCAGCCAGTCCAGGCAGCCGTCGCCCAGGGGCCCGTGGCTGAACACCGCGAGCACCCCCAGCACCCGACCGTGGTGCAAGAGCGGCTGGCCCACGAACCCGTCGATCTGCTCCTCCCGCGCCCAGGTCGGGTCGGCGACCCAGTCGGAGTCGGCGAGGCCGCCGGGGATCTCGAGGGCCTCCCCGTGGGCGCCGATCCAGCCCACCTTGCGCACCCCCAGCGGGAAGCGGCGAAAGGTGCCGTCGGTCACGTCCCAACGCGCGCCCGTGCGCGAGCGCCCGGCGCTGGCGGTGAGGTGCAGGCACTCGCTGCGGTCGGGGCACTCGGCGCGCAGCGGGCAGGTCTCGCACCCCGACCCCGGCGCGCGCAGCCACACCCGCGCCAGCGCCACCCGCGGCGAGCTCGCCAGCCGGCGCACGATCAGGTCGAGCACCCCCTCCACCCGGCGCTCCTCCGCGAGGTCGAGCAAGAGCTGCTTGGGGTCCGAGAGCAACGGCCGGTCTGGCTGGGCGATCACCCCGACACGATAGCGAGATCTCGGGTCTTGGGCACGAGGTGTCGTGCCGACACGACATGTCGTGCCGGTCGGGGTGGGCGCAGTACGTTGTCTCTGTGGAGGTTGCGTGGATTCGTGAGCCCGGGCACGGGGCGTGGGTAGGGGGCGAGTGAACCGTCGGGGAGTCCGGCGGTCCTCACACCCCAGCACGAAAGAAGCGTGTCCCATGTCCCGAATCCACCTCGTCGATCCCCAGTCCGCCACCGGTCGCGCCTCCGAGCTGCTCACCGCGGTCGAGAAGAAGCTGGGCCTGATCCCCAACATGACCCGCGGCATGGCGGTCGCTCCCGCGGCCCTCGAGGCCTACCTCGCCGCGAGCGACGCGCTCTCCCGCGGCGCGCTGCCGGGGCGGGTGCGCGAGCAGCTCGCCCTGACCGTGGCCGAGGCCAACGGCTGCGGCTACTGCCTTGCCGCGCACTCGCTGATCGGCGGCAAGCTCGGCCTGAGCGAGGACGAGGTCCTCGCTGCGCGCCGCGCCGAGGCCCCCGACGCGAGCACCGCGGCGCTCCTGCGCTTCGCGCGCCAGGTCGCGGAGCACCGCGGGCGCGTGAGCGAGGCCGACCTCGAGGCCGTGCGCGCGGCGGGCTACGGCGACGACGCGATCGCGGAGGTGATCGCCCACGTCGCGCTCAACGTGTTGACCAACTACTTCAACAACGTCGCCGAGACCCCGATCGACTTCCCCGCCGTCCCCGAGCTGGCGCGGGCCTGAACGGTGCCGAGGGGGGCCTCGTCTGCAGGGCCCTCAGCGTTCAGCGCGCGCCTCGGCGCGTCCCTGCGCCTCGTCCTAGGGGGCGCCGCGTGGCGTCGCCTCGACGCGGAGCTCTTCTGCCGTTGCGGAGTCCACCGCTGGTCACGAGCCGTAGATCGAAGCGCCTGTACTGTGCGGAGCTCTTCCGCGGACGCGTTGCTCCCACACGGCGTAGGGGCGGGGCTCGTCCCCGCCCGGTATGTGCGTCCCTCCACCCTTCGTAGTGCGAGGGCATACCCGCGGCGCAGCCGTGCTCAGAGCTCCGCCGCCACGAAGGCGCAAGGGACGCACATACCCGGGCGGGGGCAAGCCCCGCCCCTACCTCATTCAACGCGCACCCACCAAGGCGAGCGTCACGCCGAGGATCGTGCCGAACACTCCAGCTCCGCTCACCTCCGCTCAGCTCACCTCACTTCCCCTCGCCTGGGTGGAGTCCCCCATGACCCAACACGACCTGCCGAGCGACCTGGCGTTCACCCCCA
Organism: Planctomycetota bacterium; assembly: GCA_041402045.1. Taxonomy (GTDB): domain Bacteria; phylum Planctomycetota; class J058; order J058; family J058; genus JAGQRJ01. The sequence goes on from JAWKSZ010000026.1 coordinate 3,803, forward strand.
CCGTGAAGGCGCTGCAGACGGCCCACGGCTCGCGCGAGGCGTATGCGCGCATGGAGGCCGGGCGCGGGTGGGCGAGCGAGATCACCCCCGAGCTCGCGGCCTACGTGGCCGAGCGCGACATGGCCTACCTGGCCACCGCCACCGCGGAGGGGCAGCCCTACGTCCAATACCGCGGGGGGCCGCGGGGGTTCCTCCAGGTGTTGGACGCGCACACCCTGGCGTTCGCGGACTTCGCCGGGAACCAGCAGTTCCTGAGCTGGGGCAACCTCGAGGACAACCCGCGCGCGTTCCTGTTCCTCGTGGACTACGCCCGCCGGCGGCGGATCAAGGTGTGGGGCACGGCGCGGGTGGTGAGCGACGACCCCGCGCTCCTCGCGCGGCTGAGCGACCCCAGCTACCCGGGCCGGCCCGAGCGAGCGGTGGTGTTCACGGTCGAGGCCTTCGACGTGAACTGCCCGCAGCATATCCACCCCCGGGTGCGCGTCGACGAGGTCCAGCCGCGGATCGCGGCGCTCGAGGCGCGGATCGCCGAGCTCGAGGCGGAGCTGGCCCGGGCGCGCGGCTGAGGGCTGGCCCGGGCAGGCCCCGGCGTGCTCTGATCGGCGCATGAAGCGTGCGCTCCTCGTCGCGTGCTGGGGGCTGGTCGCCGTCGGGGTGGCCTGGGCCCAGACCACGCCGCCGATCCGCTTGATCGACGCCTACGCGCCGTTCTACGACCCCGCGCGGACCCCGCCGAACTCGTGGGCCATGCCGTTCGGACACCTGGACCTGCTCGAGGCGCCCTACGTGGCGACCGAGCACCTCGAGGCGTCCCTCGCGCGCTTCGACGCCTACTGCGCCCACGTCGCCCGGCGGGGCTACACGAGCGTGATCGTGGGGAACGTGATCCACCTGGTCACCTTCGACGGGGTCGAGGGCGGGCCGATCTACGCCCCGGGGTCGCCCCACCGCGCGCGGGCGGACGCCTACAAGGCGGCCTTCACCCGGGCCTGCCAGATCGCGGCCGGCCACGGGCTGAAGGTGGCCGTCGACACCGACTTCCCCACCTGGACTCCGCCGCTCCTGGAGTGGCTGGGGGAGGGCGGGGTGCGCGTCGACAACCCCCGGCTGTGGGAGGCCACCCGCGCGGCGGTCGAGGAGCTGTTCGGCGAGGTCGGGGTGTGGGCGCTGCACGTGCGGATCGGCGAGGGCGGCGGGGCCTACGACGAGGCCACCGGCTACCGCAGCGCGGTCGCCGTGCGCGACGTGCCCGGGGTGCAGGCGGTCGTGCGCGGGCTGCTCGAGCAGGTCGAGGCCTACAACGCCGCGCACCCCGGCGCCGACCGCAAGCTCCTGTTCCGCACCTGGACGATCGGGATCGGCGAGGTCGGGGCCCTGCACACCGACCCCGCGCTCTACCGGCGGGTGTTCGACGACTTCGCCGGGCGCCCCGCGCTCGTGACCCTGATCAAGTACGTGGCCCTCGACTTCTTCCAGCACGTGCCGCTCAACCCCACGATCGGCGTGGGCCCGGTGCAGCAGGTGGTCGAGTTCCAGGCGCGTCGGGAATACGAGGGCTTCGGGCTGTTCCCCAACTACCGGGCCGAGCCGTTCCAGGAGGCGCTGCGCGTGTTCGCCGCCCAGGAGACCTTCGCCGGGATCAGCGTGTGGCCGACCAACGGCGGGTTCCTCATGGACTCGCCCACCTACTACCGCAGCCAGGGCGTCGACGACTGGATCGACCAGAACGTGCACGCCTACGCGCAGCTCCTGGACGACCCGGAGCGCGAGCCCGCGGCGCTGGCCGCTGCCTGGGCCCGCGAGCAGGGGCTCCCGCCCGAGGCCGCCGAGCGCTACGCGCGGATCCTGCTGGCGAGCGACGACGTGATCGGGCGCGGGATGTACCTCGTGCCCTACGCCGAGCACGCCCCGGCGCTGTTCGGCGTCGACGTGTTCCCGACCATGCTCTGGATCTACTGGACCCGGCCGATCGGCGCCTACGGCCCGCAGGCGCTGGTGACCCCCCACGCCAGCGCCGAGCTCGAGCGCTGCCTGGAGGACGGGCGCTGGGCGGTGGCCGAGCTGGCGCGGCTCGAGCAGGAGGCCGCGGCGCTGCCCGCCGGCGAGGTGCGCGCGCGGCTCCAGGCGGCCCTCGCCTACGAGCGCAGCGGGTTCGAGGTGTTCGCCGCTTACCGCGCGGTCCTGCTCCCGCACTACCGCTGGGTGCGCGACGGCGACGGCGCCGCCTACGACGCCTGGCAGGCGGCGTTGCCGGCCCTGGCCCAGGCGGTCGCCGCCCACGAGGCGGCCTACGGCGCGGACCGCAGGCTCCCCGCGTGGGACCTGCGCGAGCTGCACCGCGTGCTCCACGACGACGCCTGGATCCCGACCCTCCGCCCGCTGGCCGGCCTCGTCGGGCTCCTGGCCTGGCTCACTGCCGGCGCCTGCCTGCTGGGGCTGAACCCGACCCCGCGTGGCCCGGCGTGGCTGCGGCGGGCGCCGCTCCTGTTCGCCTGCGCCGGGGTCTCCGGCGCAGGGCTCGCGGGGCTGCAGACGGTGGGCGCCGGCGGGGTGCTCGGCCTCGCGCTGGGCGCGCTCCTGGCCTGCGCGCCGGGGCTCCTGGCGCTGGCGCTGCTCGCGCTGCCCGTGCGCCGGCGCGACGAGCAGGCGGGCGTCCCCTGGACCGTCCGCTGCGCGGCGTGTCTGGCGCCGGGGCTCGTCGTGACCGGCTGGCTGGCGCTGGGCTTCGCCTGGCGGGGGCCGGCCTGGGGCTGGACCGTGGTCGCGGACGCGCTCCTGGGCGACGGCGGGGCGCGGGCCCTGTTGGCGCTGGGGCTCGCGCTCGGCGGGCTGGGCACGGTCGCCTGTTGGGCGCTCGCCGGGCGCCTGGCGCTCGGGCGCAGCGGCCCAGGGCTCGGCGTCGCGGTGGGCGGGGTGGTGTTGAGCGCGGCCCTCGGCGGCGCGGCCTGGGCCGCGGGCGGGATCCCCGCGGCGCTGGCGGTCGCGGACGCGCTGCGGCTCACGCCCACGTTCCTGGACAAGGCCGGGACTGGGGTGGCGGACCTGGTCGGCGAGGGCGGCGAGTAGGCGTCCGTTCTGGCGAGTGGGCTGCACGAGGCTCGCGACCGCGTCGAGGCCGCCCGATACCGCTGCCTGCGCTGATCGCTGCGCCGCCCTTCTCCTGCGGAAGCTGCCCGACGCCCGCGGGCGGGGTAAACCCGGGTAACCCCCCCCCCCCCCTACCCCTGCGTACGGACACGCGCGGGATTGAGAGGCTCACGCGATTCGCACCCAGTGGGCGAAGAAGGCGCCCTGCACGAAGGACCCGCGGGCGGGGTAAACCCAATCGTGTTCGGCATGCACGCACCGCAGGTCACGAGTCCTGGATCGACGCGTCTGGCCAGCGCGTAGCTCCGCTGCTGTGAGGACCGCACCGGCGACGTTGGGTTTTGCGAATCCACCGAGCCGTTGAGGAACCGTCCCGCGGACGCGCGACCAAGAAGCACCGAAGGCACCGAGCTCCGCTTCTGGCTTCCCTCTTCGCGGCGCTCCATGGCAAGAGACAATCGAGCTCCGCGTGGACCTCGCGCGCCGACGCAATGGCCGAGGAGTCCGAGGATCAGGGTGCTCTTGCTCAGCATGGAGCCCAGGCGCGAGGAGCTCGGTGTCTCTTGCCTGGAAGAGCGACGGCCTGTCTCAGCGGGACTCGGTGTTTGGGTGCGCCAGGGGAAGCCTGGCTGATCTCGTGGGATGAAAGGAGCCCACCGTGGTAATTGCTCGTTCACCACCGTAGTCAACCGAGCGGCGTCCCCGGGCAACCGGATCGTCGAAGCCTCGGACGACAAAGGCGCGAGCCGCAACGTTACGTGAACCCGATTCGGCCTCGTTACACATGTGCAGGCGGCCAAGCTTCCTGAAGGGCTGAAGCCTACCGGCGGTATTGAAACGAGCACATGAGCCCGCTGGGCCTGCCGGGGTGATTGGGGCAAAGCGCGTGCCGAAAGATCAGTCGAGTGCAGGTCCCGGGAGGCCCGGCATGTGCGGAACCCAACGCGACGGGGAAGACATAACCTAAGCGGCATGTCGGGAGTCGGCGGGGCTCGTAGTAGTGAGGAGGCGGGTAATGCCCGTGGAGCGAAGGCCCCACTGACGTGGGCAAGGAAGCAAGACGCGCGGAGAGTGCCGATTGAGCGACAGCTCCACTATGGACGACTCGGAACCTCGAGGCGAACGCACTTCTGGAGGGGCGGGCGTCGACGGTTACCGGAGAAACTCTTTCGGGCTGTGTGAGGCAAGAAGCCGCAACTAATAAGGCCAAGCAAGAGCCCGATTTCGCTTCTACACGCTGTATGGGCGAATTCTGTGGAGTGGTCACGCTGGAGGCGGCGGGCTCAGGTGCGCGCCAATCGGGGTGCGCCTGGGATCGACGGAGTCTCGATCGACCAAATCGAAGGCTCTCCTCGGAGGACGGCGCTGCAGGATTCCTGACGAAATGAGGCGGCTCTGCAGTCGAAGACCACAAGCCCCAGCCTGTCCGCCGTGTCTACATACCGAAGCCTGACGGAAAGGAGCGCCCGCTAGGGATCCCGACGGTCCGTGACCGTGGTGGTCCAAATGGCGACGCGCTGCTGATCCTGGAGCCGATCTTCTGAAGCAGATTTCCTTCGTGGATAGCTCGTATGGATTCTGACCAGGTCGAAATCGCGCACCAGCGCTCACGGCGATCCGGAGAGCACGTGAAGGCGGGTTTCGACGAGCAGTACGACCGCGGATCCTCAAGGGTACTTTCGACCTCCCCCGCACTGGTTCGACCTACCTCACTGGCTGCTGGGCCGACTTGGGGCAACGCGAAGCTCGTCCGGTGGCGCGGACGACTCTCGATCTTGGCGCGCAACCTGAGCCCTGGCCTCGTGCACGAGGTCGAGGGTTTCAGCGGGCGCATGGGCCTGCGTGATCAATCGGACAAGACCGGCATTCGGAAACTGAAACAGGGAGCGAGCCGCCATCTCCTCGGCTTCATCGCTCGCTTGGGACCGCGACCTCTCAGGTCGGGGCCATAGCTACCTGAACGTGAGACCGTCGAAGAAGGCGGTGGCCAGAGAGCGGGCGAAGCTCAGCGATCTGACCGGTTCACGTATGTGCTTCCGCCGTCCCCCCGGCTCGTAGCCGAGCTGAACCGGCACTTGCTGGGCTGGGCAAAGCCCGTTTCGGCTACTCCGCGGCACCTTCCGGGGGATCAACTGGTACGTCCGGCTGCGGCTAGGCGTGCACCTTCGGCGTCGGAGTCAGCGACCCTTCCGTCCTCCTCCCTCGAAGGGGTGAGCGTCTATCAACACCTGATCGCATGGGCCTCAGTACCTGGGTAGACGAGGAGGCTGAACTCACTGCGCATGCCTTGTGAATAAGACGTCTGGGGAGCGCCGGATGCGGGAAATCCGCACGTCCGGTGCGGGGTGGGGGGAGGCCCTTCGGGGCCTTCCCTACCACGACTGTCTCTTGCCCGCGGAGTGCGACACCGGCGTGTCCCAGCGGAGCTCGGTGGTTGAATCTCTTCCTCTCCCAGGCTCGCCGCCCAGAGAGCGCGTCCGCGGAGCTCCGCTGCTGAGGGACCGCACCGGCGACCATGGATTCAACCTCCGAGCTCCGCTGCTGAGGACCCGTCCTGCGGACGCGCTACCAAGAAGCACCGAAGGCACCGAGCTCCGCTCCGTCGCTCCCTTCGCGGCGCTCCATGGCAAGAGACACCGAGCTCCGCGTGGACCTCGCGCGCCGACGTGCCGGCCGAGGAGTCCGGTGGATCAGGTGGAACGGGAGCCCAGGTGCGGAGCTCGGTGTCTCTTGCTCTCGGAGGCGAGCGACGGCCTGTCTCAGCGGGACTCGGTGTATTCGGTGTCTCTTGCCCGCGGAGTGCGACACCGGCGTGTCCCAGCGGAGCTCGGTGGTTCAATCTCTCCCTCTCCCACTCAACGCGCACCCAGCAAGGCGACCCTCGTGCCGGGGCAAACCCGGGTAAACCCCGCCCCCGACCGCGCTCCGGCGAGCTGGACGTGCCGGGCGGCGGACCCCAGATCGTCCGGGGTGGGCGAGGGTCCGTCCCCGGGCGGTTTCACGATTCCGCCAGCCGGACTCGGTCCAGGTCCGCTGCGCGCACGACTTAGGGCCCGGCCGGGGGCTTGCTCTCGCGCGGGCATGAACCACGAGCTCTCACCTGCGTTGCGTTGGGGCTGGCGCCTTTCGGGCCAGCGGCCGCTCGTGGCGGCGCTCGTGCTCGCGCTGGTGAGCGGGCTCGGGCTGTGGGCGTGGGGCGGGCGGCTGCGGGTCGACTTCTCGGCGGAGCAGGCGTTCCCCGAGCGGGACCCGGCGCGGGCGACCTACGAGCGCTACCGCGAGGCGTTCCCCGGCGGGGACCGGGCGCTGGTCCTGGTCGAGGCCGACGACGTGTTCACTCCGGCGGGGATCGCGCGGCTGCGCGCGCTCGAGACCGCGCTGGGGCGGGTCGAGGGGGTGGCCCGGGTCGAGGGGCCGACGAGCTCCGCCGAGCTGCGGGTGATCGAGGCCGGCGGCGAGAGCGCGCTCGAGGTCGGGCCGCTGTTCGAGCCGGGGTTCGACGCGGCGACGGTCGCCGCTCAGCGCCAGGTCGCGACCGAGGACCCGCTCTACCGCTGGCGGCTGGCCCGGCCCGACGGTCGCGCCGCGAGCCTGCACCTGACCCTCGAGCGCGAGGCCTTGGCGAGCGACGCCGCGCGGGCGGCGCTGGTCGGCCGGCTGCGCGCGACGTTGGCCCGGGAGCGCGCGCCGGGGCAGCGCCTGGCCCTGGGCGGGATCCCGGTGACCCGCACCCACGCCGCCGACGTTCTGCAGCGCGACGCGCTCACGCTGCTCCCGCTGGGGCTGCTCCTGGCGCTGGCGGTGCTCGCCTGGAGCACACGCTGCGCGACGAGCACGGTGGCCGCGCTGGTGACCGGGGTCGTGGCCCTGGTGTGGACCGCGCTCGTGACCTGCGCCCTGGGCTGGCCGCTGTTCATGCTCAGCGTGGGCACGCCGGTGGTGGTCCTGATCGTCTCGCTCTCCGACAGCGTGCACGTGATCGGGCACGCCCAGCAGGCCCGGCGCCGGGGCGTCGAGGTGCGGCGCGCGGTGCGCGAGGCCTGGGCCGAGAGCGTGGGCCCCTGCCTGGTGACCGAGCTCGTGATCGCGTTCGGGTTCCTGAGCCTCTGCGCCCAGGACGTGGCCATGGTCGCGCGCTTCGGCGCGCTGACCGCCGCCGGCGCGCTCTGCGCCTGGCTCGCGAACTTCACCGTGCTCCCGGCGCTGCTCCAGCTCGGGCGCCTGCGCCCGGCGCCGAGCCGCGGCAGCGGGCGCGCGCTGACCCGGACCGTGGCCTGGCTCGAGGCGCTGGGGCGCCGGCACCCGCGGCGGGTGGCGCTGGGGGTCGGGCTCGCGCTCGGGGCCTCGGCCCTCGGCGCGTGGCAGGTGCGCTCGGAGACCTACGCCCACGGCACGCTGGACCGCGACCTGCCCCGGGTGCACGAGGCGCTGGAGGCCGCGGCGGGGCAGGGCGGGAGCGTGCCCCTCGTGGTGTGGATCGAGCCCCCGGCCTCGCAGGCGGTGGCCGACGCCATGCTCGAGCCCCGCGCGCTGGCCCTCGTCGACCGGGTGGCCGGGCTCGTCGAGCGCACCCTCGCGCCGAGCCAGGTGCACAGCCCGACCGAGATCCTCAAGCGCGTGCACCGCGCCTTCGCGGACACGAGCGGGCTCCCGCCCAACGCCGAGGCCGCGGCCCAGGAGCTGCTCCTCGTGCCCAGCGAGCAGTTCGAGGGGCTGTTCGACCAGGACCGGCGCAGCGCGGCGGTGGCCGCGGTGCTCCCCGACGTGGGCGTGCGGCACACCCAGCCGGCGCTGGAGGCGCTCGAGCGCGAGCTGGCGCGGGAGGCCGAAGCCACCGGGTATCGGATCTCGCTCACCGGGACGCAGGTCTTGCTGCAGCGGATCCACGGGCAGCTCGTCGAGGGGCTCGCGATCTCGCTCCTGCTCGCGGCGCTGCTCTCGGCCTTGGTGTTCCGCCTGGCGCTGGGGTCCTGGCGGCTGGGCGGGGTGGCCCTGGTGCTGAACGTGTTGCCCTTGGCCGCGACCCTGGGGATCATGGGCTGGGCGGGGATCGCGCTGGACCCCGCGACGGTGGTCGTGTTCTCGATCACCCTGGTGATCGCCGATGACGACACGATCCAGTTCTGCACCCGCTACCGCCGCGCGCGCGCCCAGCCGGGGGTCCACGCCGAGTCGGCGCTGCGGCGCACGGTCCTGCGCTGCGGGCCGGCCATGCTGCTCACCGCGGCCTGCGTCGGGGTCGGGTTCGCGCTCCTGGGGGTCTCCCACGTGGTCCCGCTCCAGCGCCTGGGCCTGCTCGCCGGGGCGTCCCTCGTGATCGCCGCGGGCTGCGACCTGCTCCTGGGGCCGCCCCTCATGCGGCTGGTCGAGCGGTGGGCGTGAGCGGCGCGGTCGCGCCCGCTCCCCCGGCGACGGCCTCGAAGGCCTTCGCCCAGGACCTCCGCCAGCGCGTGGCGGACTACACCCAGGCCCACGGCGGCGACCTGCGCGGCGGCGCGGGCTACCTGCTGAAGAGCGCGCTCCTGCTCGCGGCCTTCGCCGCCTGCGCGGCCCTCGTGCTCGGCGGGCGCTTCTCGGGGGCGGTGACCTTCGGGCTGGCGCTGCTGTGGGGGGCGGTCTCGGCGCTGGTCGCGTTCAACATTCCCCACGACGCCCTGCACGGCGCGGCCTCGCGCAAGCCCTGGGTCAACCGCGGGCTGAGCGCGTGCTTCGACCTGATCGGCATGCACGCCACGACCTGGTGGATCAAGCACAACCTCGCGCACCACGGCTACACGAACCAGGAGGCCCTGGACCCCGACGTCGACGCCTGGCCGCTGCTGCGCCTGGCGCCGAGCCAGCGCCGGCTGTGGTTCCACCGCGCGCAGGTGCTCTACGCGCCGGGGGTCTACGCCGCCCTGAGCCTGTTCATGGTGTTCGCCCTCGACCTCAAGGTCCTCGGCTCGCGGCGCTTCGCCGCGCGCTACGGGGTCGAGGTGAGCTGGCGCCAGCGCGGGGTGTGCCTGGGGAGCAAGGCGCTCTACCTGGGCTACGCGCTGGCGCTCCCGCTCTGGCTCCTGCCGTTCCCCCCGCTGGCGATCGTGGGCGGGTTCGTCGCCGTGCACGCGGTGATCGGGCTGGCCTCGGCGGCGGTGCTCCTCCCCGCGCACCTGGTCGCGGGGACGACCTTCCCCACCCCCGAGGAGGCGCGGGAGGACCCCTGGGGCACGCAGCTCGCCTCGACCTTCGACTTCGCCCCCGAGAGCCGGCTCGCGAACTTCTTCCTCGGCGGGTTCAACACCAACGCCTTCCACCACCTGTTCCCGCGGGTGTGCCACCTGCACCTGCGCCCGCTGACCCGGATCCTGCGCGAGACCTGCGCCGCCCACGGCATGCCGTACCACGTGCTCACGCTGCCCGGCGCGGTGGCCGGGCACGCGCGCTTCCTGTGGGCCATGGGGCGCCCATGAGCCCAGTCGCCTCGGCGCTCTCGACCCTGGGGGACGTCCTCGACGCGGCGGCGGCGACGGAGCGCGGGGTCGCGTTCCTGCGCGCCGACGGCGAGGTCAAGGAGGCCCTGAGCTACCGCGCGCTGCGCGAGGCCGCGCGCCGGGTGGCCGGGGGCCTCGACGCCGCCGGGGTCCCGCCGGGGGCGCTGGTCGTGCTCCAGGTCGCCGAGCCGCGCCCGTTCGTGCTCGCGTTCTGGGGCTGCGTGCTCGGCGGGCGCGTGCCCGCGCCGCTGACCGCCTGCCACACCCGCGAGCACGTGCAGAAGCTGCGCGGCGTGCTCGCCCAGGAGCCCGAGGCCTGGCTGCTCCACGAGGGCGAGGTCCGCGAGCGCCTGACCGAGCTGGGGTGTGGCGACGTCGTCGAGCGCCCGCGGAGCTTGGCCCTCGAGGGCCTGCTCCAGGCGGAGCCCGGCGGCGCCCCCGCCCGCGACCCGGACGCGCTGGCCTTCGTGCAGTACTCCTCGGGCTCGACCGGCAGCCCCCGCGGCGTCGAGCTGACCCACGCGAACGTGCTCGCGAACCTGGAGGGGATCGCGCGGGCGGCCGAGCTCGGCCGCCAGGACGTGGCCCTGAGCTGGGTGCCCCTGACCCACGACATGGGGCTCGTGGGCTTCCACCTCACGCCGGTGTTCCTGGGGATCGAGCACCTCCTCCTGCGCCCGGGGGACTTCCTCAAGCGCCCGGTGGGCTGGCTGCGCGCGGCGAGCGCCCACGGGGCCACGCTCCTCGGCGCGCCGACCTTCGCCCTCGCCCTGTGCCTGCCGCGCTTGAAGCCGCGCGAGCTGGCGGGGCTCGACCTGGGCGCCGTGCGCCGGGTGTTCGTGGGCGCCGACCAGGTCGACGCCGCCGCCTGCGCCGCCTTCGGCGCGCGCCTCGCGCCCCAGAGCCTGGCGCCGGAGGCGCTCTACCCGGTCTACGGGCTGGCCGAGGCGACCCTCGGCGCCTGCTTCCCTTGCCCGGGAGCCCGCTGCGCAGCTCGTCGTCGATCCCGCGAGCCTGGTCCCCGGGGAGCGCGCGCGCCGCGCGCCGCAGGGCGAGGGCGTGGGCCTCGTGCTCCTCGGCGCGCCGATCCCGGGGGTCGAGCTGCGGATCCGCCACGCCGGCGCCGAGGTCGCGCCCGGGGTGCTGGGGGAGGTCGAGCTGCGCGGGCCCTGCGTGACGCGCGCCTATCGTGGCGGCGCCGGGCGCTTCGCCGACGGCTGGCTGTGCACGGGGGACCTGGGCTTCCTGCACGCGGGGCAGCTCGTGATCGCCGGGCGGCTCAAGGACGTGGTGTGCGCCGGCGGGGAGACCCACCACCTGCACGACCTGGAGCGCCTCTTGCGCGAAGCCGAGGCGGGCACGGTCATGCTCACCGCGCCCTGGCCCCACGCCGAGCGCGGGCTGGTCGCGTTCCTCGAGCACCGCGGGCCTCAGGCAGGCTTCGCGGCGCGGGCGCGGCGGGTGCGCGCCGTGCTGCGTCGCGCCCGCGGGCTCGTGACCCACGCCGTGCTCCCCGTGCGCAGCCTGCCGCGGACCACGAGCGGCAAGCTCACCCGCCGGCCCTTCGCCGAGCGCTACCTGCGCGGCGAGTTCGCCGCGCTCGAGGCCGAGCTCGCGCCGGCCGCGCTCCCGGGCGAGACCCTGGAGCGGGTGCTCGCGGTCCTGGACGAGCTCTGCCCCGACGCCGTCGACCCCGACCGCCCGTTCCTCGACGCCGGGGTCGAGAGCCGCGCCCTGGCTGAGGCGGCGAGCGCGCTCGAGGTCCCCGGGCGGCCGCTGGACGCCGGGATCCTCCTGGCCGCGCCCACCCCCCGCGCGCTGGCGCGCTACCTGGACACCGGCGAGCTGCCCCAGCCGCCGCCGGCGACGCGGGAGCCGGCGCTGGAGCCGATCGCCGTGGTCGGCCTCGCCGCGCGGCTGCCAGGGTCCGACGACGCCCGCGGGTTCTGGGAGGACCTGAGGTCGGGCGCCGTGCGCACCGGGCCCTTGCCGGCGTCGCGCCGCGACGACGTGCGCGCGGCGGCCTCGGCGCTGCGCGGGGTCAAGGTCGAGCCCGAGTGCCCGCCCATGGGCTACCTGGAGCGGATCGACGCCTTCGCCGCCGCGCACTTCGGGATCCCGACGAGCGAGGCCACGCTGATCCACCCCGCGCACCGGCTGCTGCTCGAGCTGGCCGCGCAGGCGCTCCACGACGCGGACCCCGCCCGCGACTGGCGCGGGAGCGCGACCGGGGTGTTCGCCGCCCACGTCGGCGACTTCGAGGGCGTGCGCTACAAGGAGCTCCTGGCCAAGGTCGCCCCCGAGCTCCTGGGGGTGGCCAGCATCGGCAACGTGGGCAGCTTCGTCGCCGGGCGGGTGGCCCACCGCCTCGACCTGCGCGGGCCGGCGCTGGTGATCGACGCCGCGTGCTCGGCGTCCCTGGTCGCGCTGCACCTGGCCTGCGAGGCGCTGCGCCGCGGCGAGTGCGAGCAGGCGCTCGTGGGCTCGGCGCGGGTGAGCGTGATCCCCGAGCGCTGGCCGGTGCGCATGGGCTTCGAGTCGCGGCGCGGGAGCACGCGGCCCTTCGACCAGGACGCCGACGGCTGCGTGCTGGGGGAGGGCGGGGTGGCCCTCCTGCTCAAGCCGCTGAGCCGCGCTCGCCAGGACGGCGACCGGGTCTACGCGGTCGTGCGCGGGAGCGCGGTCAACCACGACGGCGGCGCCGGGGCGCTGACCGCGCCGAACCCCAGCGCCCAGGCGGCGGCCCTGCGCGCGGCCTGGGCTCGGGCCCAGCTCGACCCGCGGACCCTGGGCTTCGTCGAGGCCCACGGCGCGGGCACCGCCCTGGGAGACCCCGCCGAGCTCGAGGCCTTGCGCCATGCCCTGGGGCCGGTCGAGCGCGCGGCGCCGTGCTGGCTGGGCTCGGCCAAGGGCACCGTCGGGCACCTGTTCGGGGCCGCCGGGCTCGTGGGCTTCCTCAAGGCGACCCTCGCCCTGTGGCAGGGGGAGCTCCCGCCGACCGCCGGCCACGCGCGCCCGCACCCGGAGCTGCCCTTCGCCGCGGCGCGGGTCGCGGTCAACACCCAGCCGGTGCCCCTGGCGCCGGACGCCGTGGGCGGGGTGACCGCCCTCGGCTTCAGCGGGACCAACGCCCACGTGGTCGTCGCGGCGCCGCCCGGGGACCTGCGCCGCGCGGACTGGCAGCCGCCGTTGGCCCTCGAGCGCGCGCGCTACTGGCCGCGGGTGCCCGAGGCGCCGGACGGGCGGGAGGAGCGCTCCGCGCCTGCAGCGCGCAGCGAGGCGCAGGCCCTGGAGCAGGTGCGCGAGGCCTTCGCGCGCTACGCCGGGGTCACGCTCCAGCCGGGGCAGGAGGACGTGAGCGTGTTCGCCCTGGGCCTCGACTCGATCGTGCTCCTGCAGCTGCAGCAGGCGCTGGTCGAGGGCGGCGCGGCGCTGGGCGGGCTCGAGACCCCGCGCCAGCTCGCCCGCGCCCTGGCCCACGCGCCGCCGGCGTCACCCCTGGCCGCCCCCGAGCCGCCGCGCGCGATCCCCGCGCCGAGCCTCGCGCCTGCGCCGCTGACCCCGGCCCAGGCCGCCCACGTGGCCGAGCTGACCCAGGCGCTGGAGGACGGCGGGTCCAAGGCCTGGATCGACGCGCACCGCGACGTGCTCGCGCTGAACCGCGCGGTGGCTGGGCTGCGCCCGGGGCAGCAGGAGCTGACCTTCCCCCTGGTCGCGCGGGAGGCCAAGGGCGCGCGGCTCGTGCTCGAGGACGGGCGCGAGCTGATCGACCTCGCCCTCGGCTTCGGCGTGCACCTGTTCGGGCACGCGCCGGACTGGCTGCAGGCGGCGCTGCAGGCAGAGCTCGCCCGCGGCGCGCCCCTGGGCCCGGTCTCGCCGCTGGCCGGCGACGTCGCGCGCCGGATCCAGCGCCTGACCGGGGTCGAGCGCGTGGCGTTCTTCTCCACCGGGACCGAGGCGGTCAGCGTGGCCCTGCGCCTGGCGCGCACCGCCCGCGGGCGCTCCGGGATCGTGACCTTCGCCGGGAGCTACCACGGGCACCACGAGCAGGTGCTCGGCGTCGCCGGCCCCGGCGGGCGCGCGCTGCCCGCCGCCCGCGGGATCCCGCCCGAGCTCCTGGCCACCACCCGGGTCCTCGACTACGGCGACCCCGCGTCCCTGGACGCGATCTGGGCCCACGCCGACGAGCTGGCGGCGGTGGTCGTCGAGCCCGTGCAGAGCCGCGACCCGGGCAAGGTGCCCCTGGCCTTCCTGCGCGAGCTGCGCGCGCTGACCCGGGCCGCGGGGATCCCGCTCGTGTTCGACGAGGTGATCACCGGGTTCCGCGTGCACCCGGGCGGCGCCCAGGCGCGGTTCGGGGTCGAGGCCGACCTCGTGGTCTACGGCAAGGTGCTCGGCGGCGGGCTCCCGCTGGGGGTTGTCGCCGGGCGCGCCGAGTATCTGGACGCGCTGGACGGCGGGGCCTGGCGCTACGGCGACGGCTCGCTGCCCCAGACGCCGACGACCTTCGTCGCCGGCACCCTACTGCCAGCACTGGCGCTGGCCGCGAGCCAGGTGCTCGCCCGGCTCGAGGACGGGCCAGGCGCTCCTGGCGCGGCTCGAGGCGCGCACCGCCGACCTCTGCGAGCGCCTGAACCAGGCCTTCCGCCGCGCGAGGTCGCCTCGAGGCGGTGCAGCACCGCGTCCTGGTTCCGGATCCACCGGGGCCAGTGAGCGAGCCCTTCTTCCACGGCTGTTCCGCCAGAGGTCTACGCCTGGGAGGGGCGCGCTGTTCCTCTCCAGCGCCCACGACGACCGGACCCTGGACGCGGTGGTCGCCGCCGCGACCCGCGCCGCCGCGCGTCGCCGCCGCGGGCTGGGGGACGCCGCCGCGGGCGCGGCTCCCGCTCAGCCCGGCGCAGGAGGCGCTCCTGCCCCTGCGGGTGGACGCCCTCGACGAGCGCTTCCTCGCGGCCCCTCGAGCTGCGCGGGCCCCTCGACGACGCCGCGCTGGAGCGCGCGGCCCTGGCCCTCACCCGGCGACACCCGGCGCTGCGCGCGACCGCGCTCACCGCGCGCGGGCTGAGCGCGCTCGCGACCGCGCGCGCGTCCCCTGGGCGCGGCGTGAGGCGGCGCCCGAGGGGCTGGGAGGCCGCGGCCCGCGAGCTCCTGGGCGAGCCCTTGCCCCCGCCCTACTGGCGGCTGGTGCGCGTGCCTCGGGGCGGAGCGCCACGCGCTAGGGCTGATCCAGCGCGCGCGCTCCTCGGCCAGCTGGTCGGTCGGCGTGCTGCTCGAGGGCTCGCCGCGCTCTACCGCGCCGCGCGACAGGCCGCGCTCCCGGCGCCGCTGAAGTCGAGGCTCTGCTCCCGCGCTGGCCGCATGGCCGGGTCCGGGCGCCGAGCCCTGGACGCCGCGCCTGGAGGCGCGCGCTGGCAGCACGCGGTCCTCCTTTGCTGGGAGCTCGGCGCTGGCTCGGCGCTGGGAGGTCAGCCCCTTCGCGGCCCTCGTCGCGCTCTTGGCCCCCGGGCTCCGGTCGCCTGGCCGGGCGCGACGCCGTGGAGCTGGGGGCGACCCACGCCGCGCAGCCGCTCCTCGGCGCGCCGCGGGCCGGTAGGGCGCGCGACGTTGACCGCCGCAGGTCGAGCTCCGCGCGGACACGGGCCTGAGGCCCGCGCGCAGGCGGTAGGCGCGCAGCTCGCCCAGCCCCGCCGCCCGGCCCGCCCCGTGCCTCGCGCTCGTGACCCTGGACCGCACCCCGGACCTCGAGTTCGGCGGGCCCGCGGTCGCGCCCTTGCCCACGCCGGCCCTGGGCTGCCCGGGGGCCTTGGTCCTGGCCGCGCTCGCGACCCCTACCGGCGAGCTCTGGCTCGACTTCAAGCACCGCCTGGGCGACCCGGGCGACGCGTTCTTCGCCGAGCTGACCTCGGCCCTCGCACAGGAGGCCCCATGACCGACCGCCACCCCGAGCTCGAGGCCCTCGACGCCCTGATCTCCGCGACCTGGGCCGAGCTCCTGGCGCGCCCCATGGCCGCGACCTTCCTCCAGAGCCCGGCCTCCGCGGACCGGCGCATGCTCGCGCTCTACTTCGTGCAGGCCTACCACTACACGTCGCACACCAGCCGCAACCAGGCGCTGGTGGGGGTCAACCCGCGCACGACCAACGTGCACTACCTGCGCTACGTGTTCGAGCACGCGCTGGAGGAGACCGGCCACGAGCTCATGGCGCTCCACGACCTGCGCGCGCTGGGGCTCGCGATCGAGGACCCGGCGCGGGACATGCCGCCGCCGCTGCCCGAGACCGAGGTCCTGATCGCCTACCTCTACTACGTGGCCAGCCACGGGAACCCGGTCCAGCGCCTGGGCTACAGCTACTGGGCCGAGACCGCCTACGGCGTCGGGCAGAGCTTCCTCGAGGGGATCACCGCGCGCATGAACCTGCGGCGCGACCAGCTCACCTTCTTCCACGTGCACGCCGAGATCGACGCCAAGCACGCCGGCGACGTGGAGCGCGCGCTGCTCAAGGCCTGCCAGACCCCCGAGGATTGGCGCGCCGTGCGCCGGGCCGCCGAGACCTCGCTGCGCCTGAACTGGGCCATGATCGAGGCCGAGTTCCGCGAGTGGGAGCGGCTCGACCGCGGCGAGCCCAGCGACTACACCGCGCTGAACGCGCTGGTGGAGGTCGCCCGCTGAACCGCGTGACCCGCCCGAGCCGAGTTCGACGGCGATCGCGACGCTGGCGAGGCGTGACGAGCAAGCAATGCGGGGCTGTGTGACCGACGAACAACGACGCCAGGGGGGGCGAGGGCGAGCGAGCGCCGCCGAACTCGGTTCAGGCGGGTCACTGGGCTGCGCGCTGGCGCAGGGGGCGACCCTCGAGGGGCTGCGCGCGGCGGCGGGGGAGCTCGCGGGCCGCGCCGCGGAGGGCGGCCTCCTGCGGGCGGGGGAGGACGGCCCGCTGCGCGCGGCGGTGCTCCTCGGGCCCGGCGCCGACGAGGCCCTGGACGCCCTCGCCACGGGCCGGGCCCGGCCGCCGCGGCCGCGAGCGACGCCGGCGCCCCTGGCCTGGCTGTTCCCGGGGCAGGGCGCCCAGCGCGCGGGGGCCGGGCGGTGGTGGTGCGGGCGCCCGGCCTTCGCGGAGGCCGTCGACGCCTGCGCGCGCGTGCTCGACCCGGCGCTCCCCCGCCCGCTGCGGGAGCTGCTCACCGAGCCCGACCCGCGCGGGGACCTGGGCCAGACCGCGGTGACCCAGCCCGTGCTCGTGGCCTTCGGGGTGGCGCTGGCCGAGCAGTGGCGGGCCTGGGGCGTGCGACCGAGCTGGGTCTTGGGGCACAGCCTGGGTGAGCTCAGCGCGGCCTGGGCCGCCGAGGCCTGCACCCGGGACGAGGTGCTCGCGCTGGCCCTCGCCCGCGGTCGCGCGTTGAGCGGGCCGCCCCCGGGGCCATGGCCGCCGCCTGCGCCGCCCCCGAGCGCGTGGCCGGGCTGCTCCGCGACCTGGGCGGCGCGTGCTGGGTCGCGGCGGCGAACGGGTCCCAGGACTCGGTGCTCGCCGGTCCTCCGGCTGCGCTGGAGGACGCCCTCGCGCTGCTGCGCCTGGAGGGGGTCGAGGTCCGGCCCCTCGCCGTGTCCTACGCCGCCCACGGACCGGCGGTGGCTCCCGGGCTGCGCGCGATCGAGGCGGCGGCGCGGCAGGTGCCGTGGGCGGCGCCGCGCTGCGGCTGGATCTCGAGCCTCGACGGGGCGAGCGTGCAAGCGCCGCCGACCCCCGCCCACTGGCGGCGCCAGACCCTGGAGCCCGTGCGCTTCGCCGAGGCCTTGGGGGCGCTGCGCGCGCGGGGCGTCGAGGTCCTGCTCGAGCTCGGCCCGGGGGCGAGCCTCAGCCGGCTCGCAGCGCGCGCGCTGCCCAGCGCGCGCACCCTCACCAGCGCGCCCGGGGAGGCGGACCCCGCGCGGCACCTGCTCGAGGTCGCGGCGCGGCTGTGGGAGGCCGGGCACCCGGTCACCTGGGAGCGCCTCCTCGCCGACCTGAGCTGAAGTCCGCGCTGGTCGCGGCTCCCGGGCGGGGGACAATGCGCCCGTGACCCACTTCGTCCTGTCTGGCCTGCGCTGCGGCGGCTGCGTGAACACGGTGACCGAGACCCTCGAGGCCCTCGACGGCGTCGAGGCGGTGGAGGTCAGCCTCGACCCGCCCTGGGCCGAGGTCCAGGGGCCGGTCGCGGTGGACGCGGTGCGCGCGGCCCTCGAGGCCAAGGGCTTCGGCGCCGCGCCCGAGCGCGCCTACGTGCTCTCGGGCCTGCGCTGCGGCGGCTGCGTGCGCAAGGCCACCGAGGCCCTCGAGGCCCTGGAGGGCGTGGACGCCGTCGAGGTGACCCTCGACCCCCCGCGGGCGCGGGTCCAAGGCGCCGCGACCCCCGAGGCGGTCCAGGCGGCCCTCGCCGCCAAGGAGCTCGGGGCGACCCTCGCGCCGGTCGAGCCGCCGTCTGCGCCGCGGGAGCTGCCCACGTCTGCGCCGCGGGAGCTGCCGACGTCCTCGCCGCGGGAGCTGCCCACGTCTGCGCCGCGGGAGCTGCCCACGTCTGCGCCGCGGGAGCTGCCCACGTCTGCGCCGCGGGAGCTGCCCACGTCTGCGCCGCGGGAGCTGCCCACGTCTGCGCCGCGGGAGCTGCCGACGTCCTCGCCGTCGGAGCCGACCTCCTCGCCGTCGGAGCCGACCTCCCTCGTCGCCCCCGACGGCGACGAGCGGGTGCTCGCGCTCCACGGCATGACCTGCGGCTCGTGCGTGGCGGCGGTGGACGGCGCCCTGCGCGGGGTGCCCGGCGTGCGCGAGGTCGCCGTGAGCCTGCCCCGGGAGCAGGCGCGGGTGTGGGCGGACCCCGGCGTGAGCCTCGCCGCGCTGCAGGAGGCGGTCGCCGCCCGCGGCTACCGCGCCGAGCCCGCCGAGACCGCTGCCCCCGCGACCCACGGCGTCGGCGCCTGGCGCGCCGGGATCGCCCTCGCCTGCGCCGCGCTGAGCATGGGCCTCATGTTCGCGCCCCTGAGCATGGGGCTCATGGGCGGGCTGAGCGCGGGCCTGGCGACCCTGGCCCTGCTCTGCGCCGGGCCCGTGTTCCGCGCGGCCTGGCAGCGCACCCGCGCGCTGAGCGCGAACATGGACAGCCTGGTCGCCCTCGGCGTGCTCGCCGCCTACGGGCTGAGCTGGCACAACCTCCTCCGCGGCGGCGAGCTGCACTTCATGGTCGTGAGCATGATCCTCGGGTTCGTGCTCCTCGGGCGCGCTCTCGAGGCCCGGGCCCGAGCCCAGACCGGCGGGGCGCTGAGCGCGCTCCTGGCGCGGGTCCCCCCTCGGGCCACGCGAGTACAGGGCGAGCGCGTGGAGCGGGTGCCGGTCGAGGCGCTGCGCCCGGGGGACCGGGTGCGCGTGCTCCCGGGCGAGGTGCTCCCGGTCGACGGACGCGTGCTCGAAGGCCAGAGCGAGCTCGACACCGCGGCCCTCACCGGAGAGAGCCTGCCCCAGGCCGTCGGCCCCGACGCCGAGGTCCACGCCGGGACGGTGAACCTCGCCGGGAGCCTCGACCTCGAGGTCGGGCGGGTCGGCCCGGACACTCGCTGGGGCCAGGTCCTGGCGCTGGTCGAGCGCGCGCAGGGAACCCGGGCCCGGGTCGAGCGCGAGGTCGACGTGTGGGCCGCGCGGCTCGTGCCCGCGGTGCTCGCGGTCGCGGTCGTGGCCTGCGTGGGCTGGCTCCTGGCCGGCGCGGGCTGGGGCCCGGCGCTCCTGGCCGGGGTCGCCGTGCTCGTCGTCGCCTGCCCCTGCGCCCTGGGGCTGGCGACCCCCACCGCGGTCGTGGTCGCCGTCGGCCGCGCCGCCCGCGAGGGGATCCTGCTGCGCGACGCGAGCGCCCTCGAGGGCCTGGCCAAGGCGCGGCGCGTGGTCTTCGACAAGACGGGCACGCTGACCGCGGGGGCCTTCGGCCTCGAGGAGGTCCTCGAGCTCGGCGACGTGCCCGCGGCGGACCTCCTGCGCCGCGCGGCCGCCCTCGAGCGCCACAGCGAGCACCCCCTGGCCCGGGCGATCGTGGCCGCGGGCCCCGCGGAGCTGCCCCCGGCGAGCGAGGTCGAGGTCCACGTCGGCGGGGGGATCGCCGGCCGCGTCGAGGGCCGCGCGCTGCGGATCGGGTCGCCCGCCTGGCTCCGCGCCCAAGGCGTGGCCTGCGACGACCTCGAGGCCCGCCTGGGCGGCAACGTCGGGGTCGGGCTCGCCGAGGACGGTCGATTGCAGGGCGCCCTGCGCCTGCGCGACGCCCCCCGGCCGGGCGCGGCCGCAGCCCTCGCCGAGCTGCGCGCGCTGGGCCTCGGGCTGAGCGTGCTCAGCGGGGACCGCCGCGCGGTGGTCGCGGCCCTGGCCGCCGAGCTGGGCGTCGAGGACGTGCACGCCGAGGTCGACCCGGCGGGCAAGGCCGAGGTCGTGGCCGCCCTCGAGGCCCAGGCCCCCTCGGTCATGGTCGGCGACGGGATCAACGACGCCGCGGCCCTGGGGGCGGCCCGCGTCGGAGTGGCCCTCGGCGGCGGCACCGACGTGGCCAAGCAGCAGGCCCAGGTCGTGCTCCTCGGCGACGACCTCCAGGCCCTGGTGCGCGCGGTCGAGCTGGGGCGGCGCAGCCTGCGCACGATCCGCACAAACCTCGTATGGGCATTCGGTTACAACGCCGTGGCGATCCCCCTCGCCGCGTTCGGGGTCGTCTCGGCCGCGGCGGGGGCGGGGTTCATGGCCCTCAGCTCGGTGGCGGTGGTGACCAACAGCCTGCGTCTGCGGAGATAAGCCTTCCTTCCCGGGCCGTCCGGTGCTAACCTCTCGCCCCTGATCACTGGAGGAGCCCCCGTGGGAGTCCCAAGAAAGCGCCATTCGCACAGCCGCGTCCGCACCCGTCGCTCGCACCACTCGATCGACACCGTGCACCTGTGCGATCCCGAGCCGCAGCAGGCCGCCGAGCGCCGCATGCCGCACACCATTTGCCTCAAGAGCGGCGTCTACGCCGCCGGCCGCCGCCGCGCGCGCCGGATCTTCCAGGTCCCCGACGACCAGGAAGACTAGCGCCCTCGGGCCCGGCGCCTGCCGGGCCTGGACGTCGAGGTGACTCCCCGCTGAACCTGCTGGTCCTCCAGCAGGTTCTCGCCGTTGGTTCCGCGCTCAGCCGCTCTCAGCGGCGGCAACGCGTTACAACGCCTGGCTCCGCCCCAACGAACACTGTCCTCCCGACCGGACAGGGCCCCTACGGGAACACCTAGACTTAAGTGAGCCGCGCTGTTTGCTCACGTGCCTCCTAACCCAGGAGGAATCCATGCGCTTGCTCACTCGCCGTCGCCGCGGCTCGACCCTGATCCTGGTGTTGATCGTGGCGACCCTGCTCTCCATGTTGGCCTTCTCGACGGGCGACTTGGCTCGCTACTCGTCGAACGCCTCGTTGGTCGAACGCGACCAGGCCATGGCCACCTATCAGTGCGAGGCGGCGCTCGAGGCGCTGCGCCTGCAGCTGATCCGGCACTACGAGGGGTCGCAAATGGCGCCTCGCAACTGGCTGCAAGCGGTGCAAGACGACCACAACTACCGCGTGTTCGGGACGACCCCCTCGTCGGGCACGCCTGCCGTGGTCGACTGGACGGCGGTCGGTCTGACCCCCTTGAGCCCGCCTCCGGGGTCGGCCGCGGTGGGCGCGGCGACCTACACCGCGCTCCCCGGCGTGCGCGCCTGGATCGACATGGTGAACTTCCAGCAGGGCTGGATCGAGATCGTGGCCGGAACCGAGGCTGGGACCGGCGATCAGGCCGGGGACGACCGCACTCCGGTCAGCGTGCGCATGCGGCTGAACATTTACCGCAACGCGATCTTCGATCTGGTCATGCTCACCGAGACGACCAACTGCATGTTCTGCCACTTGCACATCAAGGGTGACGTGGGCTCGATCGGGTTCTTCCGCCCGGGCTGGGGCAACGAGAACGGCGGCGGGCGCAACAGCGGCAACGGCAGCCGGATCGACGGCGACGTCTACATTGGCGACATCGCCAGCGACGACAGCGAGTCCAACTGGGGCAACAACATCCTCGAGGATTTCTCCAAGGTCAACGGCAACGACGTCACCGGCAGCCTGTTCGAGAACTATCGCGGGCCCTACCTGCCGGAGGACACGATCGGCAACGACGGGATCCCCGACTTCCCCAGCTTCGACCCGGCGGAGGCCGAGAACCGGGCGAACAACGGCGGAGGCGGGATCACGGTCAACGGCGGCAGCTTCGGCGGGCTCTACAGCCCCACGACCCCGGGTATGTGGATCGTGCCCTTCGGCGCCGACTGGGACAACGGCGGCGGTCCGGGCTCGGGCGCGCTGGCCGCGCCGCCGGCGAGCACGAGCGTGATCGACGGGAACCTGGTGATCCAGGGCAGCGACGACCCCACGAACCCGATCAAGATCGACAAGAACGTGTTCGTGAAGGGCGACGTGATCATCAAGGGCTACGTCGAGGGACAGGGCGCGATCTACGCCGGTCGGAACATCTACGTCGCCGGCGACATTCACTACAAGGACCTGCCCTCGGGCGGCTACCCCCTCGCCGACGACGCGGCCGGGCAGCAGGCCGTGCAGGAGAAGGTCTCGGAGCTGCGCCTCGCGGCGCGGAGCAACGTGGTGATCGGCGACTGGACCTACGCCGACGACGCCGGCAACCCGCAGCGCGTCGCCGAGCGCCAAGGCCAGGACTTCATGAAGGCCCAGTTCAACCTGGACGCGGTCCGCTACTACGAGGCCGCCAACGACGGCTCGATCGTCTCCAACGAGCTCAAGCAGGACGGGGCGAACTTCATAAACGACCTCGGCGAGACGGTGCCTGTCGACCGCGTGGTGCGCATGAACGACACCGCCTGGTTCGGCAACCACTCTGGCTTCCGCGAGAACCGCTACGAAGCGACGATCGCCCCGGGCAACCTGGTGCGCACCGGCTCCACGGGCTCGGTGGGCGGCGGGACCTTCGACCCCTGGATTTCGCAGAAGGAGTTCCGCGAGGTGCTCGGACAGGGCCAGTATGACGTGGTCACGTTCCGCGTGCCGGGCACCGGCGACACCGCGAAGCGGGCCTACGAGCTCGGCAGCGACTGGGTCGGCGCCCACGGGACCAACCTCCCGGGTGCGCAACAGAGCGGGAAGTCCCGCTGGTTCGACGAGGACGTGCTCCAAGGTGGCGAGGTCGGCATGCTGATCGAGGGCGGCAACAACAACAGCACCTGGAAGGCCGCGCTGATCGCCAAGGCTGGCGAGAAGGTGAGCTGGACCAAGCAGATCGAGCACATTGACGCCTTCCTCTTCGCCAACAAGCGGATCGGCGGCAAGAGCGACCTGGGCAACATGACCGTCAACGGCGGCATGGCGGCGGCGGAGATCGGCGTGCTCGCCCCGGGCTTCCGGCAGAACTTCGTGAGCAACAGCAACCGGGTCTCGGGCAGTGACACGATCCAGAGCTGGGTGTTCAACCTCTACAACACCAGCCACGCCACCCACCCCAAGAACAAGTATGGGGTGAGCACGAGCAAGACCCAGCTGTATTACGACTACCGCCTGCGCAACGGCGGGTTCGGCTTCGACTTCCTGGCCAAGACCGGCGACACGGTCAACTACCTGCGGCAGGGTCGGGTCGGCCCGCCCCAGGGCGGCGGGCCGTCGGGGCTGAACCTGTTCCCCACGCAGTAAGCGCCGGTCCGAAATCGAGCCACCGCGAGCGAGCGGCTGACGAAGGTCAGCCGCTCGCGTCGCGTGTGGGCGCGTCACCCGAAGCCGCAGGATAGAGACTTACGTGCGTGGTGTAGGCGCCAGCCGACCCTGCCCGGACGCCCAGTCATCGCCCGGCTTCTCAGACAGTGTCTGGTTTACTGGACACTTGGAGTCGGCACCTCAGGGGGTTACGGGCTGGCGCATGCCTTGCAATGCATATGGGCCCGGAGGAACCCATGCGCTTGCTCACCCGTCGTCGCCGCGGATCGACCTTCATTCTGGTCCTGATCGTGGCGACCCTGCTCTCCATGCTCGCCTTCTCGACCGGCGACCTCGCTCGCTACTCGTCCAACGCGTCGTTGGTCGAGCGCGACAAGGTCATGGACACCTACCAGTGCGAGGCTGCGCTCGAGGCGCTGCGCCTGCAGTTGATCCGGCACTACGAGGGCTCCCAAATGGCGCCTCGGAACTGGCTGCAGGCGGTGCAGGACGACCACAACTACCGCGTCCACGGCACGACCCCCTCCTTCGGCACGAACGCGGTCGTCGACTGGACCTCGGTCGCGATCTCGCCCCTGACCCCGCCCCCGGGCTCGGCGGCGGTGGGCGCCGCGACCTACACCGCGCTCGACGGCGTGCGCGCCTGGATCGACATGGTGAACTTCGAGCAGGGCTGGCTCGAGATCGTGGCCGCGACCGAGGCCGGCACCGGCGCTCAGTCGGGCGACGACCGCGCCCCGGTCAGCGTGCGCATGCGGCTGAACATTTACCGCAACGCGATCTTCGACCTGGTCATGCTCACCGAGACGACCAACTGCATGTTCTGCCACCTGCACATCAACGGCGACATTGGCTCGATCGGCTTCTTCCGCCCGGGCTGGGGCAACGAGAGCGGCGGCGGGCGCAACAGCGGCAACGGCTCCAGGATCACCGGCAACGTCTACATTGGGGACATTGCGAGCGACGACAGCGACGCCAACTGGTCCAACGACATTCTCGAGGACTTCTCGAAGGTCAACGGGAACGAGATCGTGGGCAGCCTGTTCGAGAACTACCGCGGGCCCTACCTGCCGGAGGACACGATCGGCAACGACGGGATCCCCGACTTCCCCAGCTTCGACCCGCAAGAGGCCGAGAACCGGGCCAACAACGGTGGCGGCGGGATCACGGTCAACGGCGGCGGCTTCGGTGGGCTCTACACCCCGGGCACCCCCGGCATGTGGATCGTGCCCTTCGGCGCCGACTGGGACAACGGCGGCGGCCCGGGCTCGGGCGCGCTGGCCGTGCCGCCGGCGAGCACGAGCGTGATCGAGGGGAACCTGGTGATCCAGGGCAGCGACGACCCCACGAACCCGATCACGATCGACAAGAACGTGTTCGTGAAGGGCGACGTGATCATCAAGGGCTACGTCGAGGGTCAGGGCGCGATCTACGCCGGCCGGAACATCTACATTGCCGGCGACATTCACTACAAGGACCTCCCGACCAGCGGCTACCCGCTGCAGGACGACCTCGAGGGTCAGCAGGCGGTGGCCGAGAAGGTCTCGGAGCTGCGCCTCGCGGCGCGGAGCAACGTGGTGATCGGCGACTGGACCTACGCCGACGACTCGGGCAACCCGCAACGGGTGGCCGAGCGCCAGGGCCAGGACTTCATGAAGGCCCAGTTCAACACCAACGCCATTCGCTACTACCAGGCGGCCAACGACGGCTCGATCGTTTCCAACGAGCTCAAGCAGGACGGCGCGAACTTCCTCAACGACAGCGGCGACGTCATTCCGGTCAGCGAGGTGGTCCGGGTCGACAGCGGCACCAACTTCGGCAATCACGCCTCGTTCAAGGAGAAGCGCTACGAGGCCATGATGGCCCCCGGCAACCTGGTGCGCTCCGGCTCTAGCGGCTCGGTCGGCAACGCGAGCTTCGACCCCTGGATCAACCAAAAGGAGTTCCGCGAGGTCCTGGGCCAGGGGCAGTACGACGTCGTCACCTTCCGCGTCCCGGGCACGGGCAACACGAGCAAGCGCGCCTTCGAGCTGGGCAGCGACTGGGTCAGCGCCCACGGCACGAACCTCCCCGGCGGTCAGCAGAGCGGCAAGAGCCGCTGGTACGACAACGACCTGTTCGGCGACTACGGCATGCTGCTCAACGGCGGGGGCAACGGGAGCACCTGGAAGGCCGCGCTGATCGCCAAGGACCCCAGCAAGAAGGTCACCTGGACCAAGCAGGTCGAGCATATCGACGCCTTCGTGTTCGCCAACAAGCGGATCGGCGGTAAGAGCGACCTGGGCAACATGACCGTCAACGGCGGCATGGCGGCGGCGGAGATCGGCGTGCTCGCCCCGGGCTTCCGCCGGAACTTCATTGGCAACGGTGGGCGGGTTTCCGGAAGCGACACCGTTCCGAGCTGGGTGTTCAACCTCTACAACACGGGGCACCCGACCCACCCCAAGAACGCCTTCGGCGAGAACACCGACAAGACCCGCCTGCACTACGACTATCGCCTGCGCAACGGCGGGTTCGGCTTCGACTTCCTGGCCAAGACCGGGGACACGGTCAACTACCTGCGCGAGGGCCGCGTCGCCCCGCCCCAGGGCGCGGGTCCGGCGGGCCTGAACCTGTTCCCCACCCAGTAGGGGACGGACCGGGCCTACGCGCGCGAGCGGCTGACGCGGTCAGCCGCTCGCTGCATGTACGGACACCTTCTATGCTGTCCGCATGAGGCATGCGCACAGGACGCTTCGTCGCGGCTCGACCCTGATCCTGGTCCTGATCGTCGCGACCTTGCTCTCCTGGATCGCGTTCTCCACCGCCGACCTCGCGCGTCACGCGTCGGAGCAGGCCTTCGTCGAGCGCGAGCGGGCCCTCGCGCTCTACCGCGCAGAGGCCGCCGCCGAGGCGCTGCGCCTGCAGGTGATTCGACACTTCGAGGTCTCCCAGCTCTCCCCCCGCCGCTGGCTCCAGGCCGTGCAGCAGGACCGGGACTACCGCGTGTTCGGGGTTCCCCCCAACGGAGTCGCCGCGCCCGTCGACTGGGAGTCCGTGGGGCCCGTCCCCCTGCCGCCGCCTCCCGGCTCTGCGGCGGTGGGGGTCGCGGTCTACCCCAGCCTCCCGGGCGTGCGGGCCTGGATCGATCAGGTGAGCTACGACCAGGGGTGGATCGAGCTGGTAGCGGGCACGACCCCGGAGGTGGGCGCGACCGCCGCGGACGCCCGCGCGCCGCTGAGCGTGCACCTGCGCCTGAGCCTCTACCGCAACGCGATCTTCGACCTGGCCATGATCACCGAGACCGTGAACTGCATGTTCTGCCACCTCGACGTGCGCGGGGACGTGGGCTCGATCGGCTTCCTGCGCCCGGGGCTGGGCAGCGAGAACGGTCGCGGCCGGCTGACCGGCGCCTCGAGCAGGATCTGGGGCAACGTCTACGTCGGCGACCGGGCGTCCGACGACAGCGACTTCAACTGGGGTGACGACGTGCTGCGAGACCCGCGGCTGATCAACGGGACCCAGGTCGACGGCAGCGTGCTCGAGCACTACCGCGGGCCGTACCTCCCCGAGGACACGATCGGGCACGACGGGGTCCCAGATTTTCCCAGCTTCGACCCCGCGCAGATTCGGCGGCGGGCGGTCAGCGGACAGGGCTCGATCGGGGTCGCCGGCGGGCGCCTGGGGGGGCCGTGCGACGGGACGGAGCCGGGCATGTGGATCGTCCCCCGCGGCGAGAACTGGGACTCGGGAGGCGGCCCCGGGAGCGGCGCGCGGACCGAGCCCCCCGCGGCGACGAGCGTGATCGAGGGCAACCTCGTGCTCCTCGGGAGCGAGGACGACTCCCAGCCGATCGAGATCGCGGGCAACGTCTACGTCGAGGGCGACGTGATCCTGCGCGGCTCCGTCCGCGGGCGGGGCGCGCTGTATGCCGCGCGCAACGTCTACGTGATCGGCGACCTGCGCTACGCCGACGCCCCCACGATCGGGTTCCCGATCGGCCACGACGAGGCGGCGCTGCGCGCGCTGGCAGACCCCGCGGGAGAGCTGCGGATCGCCGCCCGGGGCTCGGTCGTGATCGGCGACTGGACCTACCTCGACGACCACGGCGAGGTGCGCCGGGTCGCCGAGCGCCAGGCCCAGGACTACATGTACGCGCAGTTCGACCTGGGGCGCGTGCGCTTCTACCTGGCCACCAACGACGGCTCGCTCGTGTCCGTCGAGCTGCGCCAGGACCCGAGCACCGGCGGGTTCGTGGACGACCTCGGGCGACCCGTCTCCCCCGAGCGGATCGCGCGGGTCGACGCCTCGTGGATCCGGGGCCGGGTCTCGCCCTTCGACGCCGCGCGCTACGACGCGGCCCTCGCGCCCGGGAACCTCACGCGCACCGGCGCCCCTGACGGGATCGGCGGGGCCTACTTCGACCCCTGGCTCGACCAGGAGCACTTCCGTCAGCTGCTCGGGACCAAGCTCTACGACCTGATCACGGTGCGGGTCCCCGGGACCGAGGTCGTCGCCGATCGGATCCACGAGCTCGGGCCGCTGTGGGTGGCCGAGCACGGCCCGCACCTCCCCGGGAGCCTGGAGCCCGGGAAGACGCGGCTGTTCGACGGGGACCTGCTCCACGAGGGCGCCGTGGGCCTGCTCCTCTGCGGCGGCCAGAACGACCAGCGCTGGCGCGCGGCCTACATTGCCAAGGACCGCGAGTCGAAGTTCCCCTGGACGACCCAGGTCGAGCACATAGACGCCTACCTGTTCGCGACCCGGCGGATCGCGGGCAAGAGCGATCGCGGCTGCTTGACGGTCAACGGCGGCATGGCCGCCGCCGAGATCGGGGTCCTCGCCCCCGGTTACTACAACGTGTTCATAAAGAACGAGCAGCTCGTCGAGGGCAGCGACCGCGTCCCGCGCTGGGTGTTCGCGTCCTTCCGCCCCTCGAGCTACGACCACCCCAAGAACGCGTACGGGCACCTGGCCAACAAGTCCCGGATCTACTACGACTACCGCCTGCGCAACGGCGGGTTCGGCTTCGACTTCCTGGCCAAGCTGGGCGACGTGCTGCACTACAGCCGCGGGGGGCGGGCCGCGCCGCCGCGGGGCGCGGACCTCGAGGGGCTGAACCTGTTCCCCAGGGAGTGAGCCCGAGCTGCGTGTCAGCCGGGACGGGACCCCGTATCCTCGACGCGGAGGCACCGTGACTCAGCGCCGCTCCCTCGGCCCTGCCGCGCGCAAGGGCTCCACCTACGCCCTGGGCGTGCTCGCGATCACCGCCTGCGCCTGGACGGCGCGGGGCTGCACCGCGGCCGCGGTGCCGGAGGAGGTCCAGGCCGCGGCGGCGCGGGTCGAGCCTGGGGCGGCCTACGCCTGGCTGGAGGCTTTCCAGGGCGCGCACCCCCGCCGCGGCACCCCGGCGACCGCCGCCAGCGCGGCCTACGTCCAGTCTGCCTTCCGCGCGCTGGGGCTCGCGGACGTGCGGATCGAGGCGCTCCCCTTCCGCGGCGCGACCCTGCGCAACGTGCTCGGGCGCGTCCCCGGGCGCGACGGGTCCTGCGCCGTGATGCTCTGCGCGCACCACGACGCGGTCCCCCAGGCTCCTGGGGCGATCGACGACGGCGGCGCGCTGGCCGCGCTGCTCGAGGCCGCCCGCGTCCTGCTCACCGGTCCCCCGCCGCCCTGCGACGTCGTGATCGCGAGCTTCGACGGCGAAGAGCTCGGGCTCCTCGGCGCGAAGGAGCACCTGGCGGCGCAGGACGAGGCCGCGCGCGGGCGGCTGCGCGCGGCGCTCGCGGTCGAGCTCGTCGGCTGGCGCGAGGACGACCTGGTCGTGCACACGATCCCCCACGGCTTCGCCTGGGAGGCTCCCGGGATCAGCCCGGCCTGGGTCCCCGAGAGCGTGCAGACCGGCGGCCGCGAGCTGGGGCTCGCGATCGAGGTCGGCGACCCCCTGGTCTCGCCCTTCTATCAGGCCACGATCCGCGTGCTCGGCGTGGGCACCGGGAGCGACGCCGGAGCCTTCGCTGAGCGCGGGATCCCCTCGGCCATGCTCACCGGGAGCTCGCTCACCAACTTCTACGCGGGCTACCACACCCCGACCGACGACCTCTCGCGGGTGGACCCGGCGCGCCTCGACGACGCCGCGCGCGCGATCGTGGCCGCCGGGCTCGAGCTCGGGGCGCGGGCCTCCCGCGGCCCTCACGGGGCGCAGGGGGACGCCTACCTCTGCCTGGGGCCGGTGACCTTCGACCTCGCCGCGCTGATCGCCCTGGCCTGCGCCGCCGCGGGGGTCGCCGCGATCCCGGCCTGGGACCTGCGGCAGGGCGCGCCGCTCCTGGCCGCGGGTCTCGCGACCCTCGGCCTGGGGACGGTGGCCGTGACCTGCAGCGGCTCGGTGCTCGGGGCCCTGGTGACCGCGCCCCTCGCCGTGACCGCGGGGGCGGCGGCGCGGCTCGAGCGTGGACGCCGCCTGCTGCTGGGTCTCGGCCTCGTGCCGGGCGCGATCGAGGTCCTGCTCTTGATCGCCGCCGGGTCCATGTTCGGCTTCCGCTGGCGAGGCGGAGTGCTCGAGACCGGGCTGACGCTGCTGCTGCCCGCGGTCTACCTGCTCGTCGGGCGCGGGCTCCTGCGCGGGGCGGAGACGGCGGACGGGTCTAGTGGCCCGTCAGGGCTGAGATCCGCAGCGTGAACGCGGCGCGCAAGCACTCGGAATCGCGCCTCTTCATTTAGGCCGGCTCGAGCACGAGGGCCGTGGCGTCGTCCTCCCGCGGGTCGGGGGCGAGGGCGAACAGCGCCGGGAGCGCGGCCTCGAAGGACCCCTCCCCCAGCCGCCGCTGAAGGCCTTCGAGGGCGGCCAGGGTCCCCACCGGGTCCCGGTGGTCGTCGGGCAACAGGCCGTCGCTGAGGAGCGCCAGGCGGCGCACGCCCGTCAAGCTTCGGACCACGAGCCCGCGAGGGAGCTCCCGGCGGCGCGCGGGACCGAACCACCCCAGCTTCAATCCGAACAGCGCCTCCGCGGGACCCCAGCTCGGGCCGTCCGTCGTGTGGACCAGGGCGTGGACGCCGTAGCCGCAGGTCGCGACCTGGAGCGCGCCGTCGAGGGACCAGCGGCCGGCGCTGAGGCACAGGGTGTCCGTGGGCTCCCCCGCGCAGAGCCCTGCGTCGAGGGCGTCGACGAAGGCCTCGAGCGCGCCCCCCGCGGCGAAGCTCGCCCAGGCCTGGCGGGTGACGCCCGCGAGCCGGCGCCACACCGCGTCACCACGGGCGCCGTGGCCGTGGGCGTCGGCGAGGAAGAAGCTCAGCGCGCCCTCGGCGTCCTCGGCGAGGGCGAACCGATCGCCGCCGGGGCGCTCGCCGGCGTAGGCCGTGGCTTCCCAGGCGACGCGCCAACGCGGCGTGCGCTCGCGGCCTCGGGGCGGGAGCGCGCTCGAGGACCAGGGACCGAGGTCGCTCAGGGCGCGGCGTCCGGGGCGGGCTGCTCGCTGGACGCCTCGTCGTCGGCGACCTCGCCCTCGGCCGGCGCCCCGCGCTGGCGGCGCGCGGCGTAGGCGGCGCGCGCTCGCGAGGCCGCGCCGCGCAGTCGCGCGCGGGCGGCGCGCCAGCGCTCCTCGCTCTTGGTCGGCGCGCGGAAGGCCAGCAGGCGGGTTTCGAGGCCCTCGTCGGGGGCCAGGAAGTGCCGCACCTCGTCGAAGTCGGGGACCAGGTCCGGCAAGCCGCAGGCGGCGGCCAGGGCCTCGAGCCCGGCGGCCGCCTCCGGGATCCGCTCGTAGGCGCTGTGGTCGCGCAGGCGCTCGATCCGCTGCTCGAGCAGGACCTCTGCCAGGCGCTCGCCGTCGACCAGGTCGCCGAGGGTCGCGGCGAGGGCCGAGGTGTTGCCGCGGGTCGTCGCCAACTCCGCCGCGTCGGGCTCGGGGTCGTCGGGGCCCAGCGCGTAGTCCGGGCAGGAGTGGTAGCGGTCCTGCAGCTCCCCGTTGGCGGCGAAGGCCTCGTAGCCGAAGGCGGAGTCGTCCACCCGGCTCACGGCGAGTCCCGGGCAGGCCAGCGCGGAGCACAGCGCGCCGGCCAAGGGCCAGGCGTCTTCCATGTAGACCGAGAGCCAGCGCCCGCGGGGCTCGACGAGGAGGAACCGCGCGCACCCCGCCCTCGGAGACGAGCCCTCGTCCACGGTGGGCTCGAGGCCCTCAGCCCCCGCGAGCTCGGTCAGCGCTGCGGCGACGCCGTCCGCGTCGGCGGTCAGCAGGTGCAGGGACCAGGCGCGTTCACTCATGCGGCTCCGCCATGTCTCGCTCCTCGTGCCCCGCGCGCAGGCTCAGTCGTCGGTGACCTCGCCGATCTGGATCTGGTCGTATTCGGCGCCGAGGACCTTGCGCGCCTCCTGGAGGAAGGCGTCGTTGCAGCGCAGGTCGAGCAGATCCTTGCTGAGCTCCTCCGAGAGCAGCTTGCGGACCATGGCCTTGAGCTCGTCGCGGTCGCCCTTGAGCGACTCTTGCAGGCGCTCGTCGTACTGCTGGTAGCGCTTGAAGTTCGCGAGCTCGACACGGACCTCGTCGTAGGCCTGGCCGCTGCGCAGCTCCTCGGGGAAGGACTCGAGGAACTCCACGGCTTGCTGGTACTGCCCCTCCAGCACGAAGTCCTTGGCGTCGCCGATCGCCTTCTCCGCCAGGAAGGCGCAGGTCTCCTCGACCTCGTCAGGGGTCTTGGGGACGGAGTAGCGGTGACGGTTCCACTCGACCTTGCCGTCGCCGACGTCCACGACCTCGACCCCAGCGTCCACCGGCGGAGGCGTCGCGCCACCGCCGCCTCCGTCGCCGCCGGCGCCGGCGGTGCCCGCGCCCCCGGGCTTGTCGGGCGGCGGATCCCCGCGGAGGCCGTAGAGCACGCCTGCGATCACGGTCACGAACACCACGAGGATCGCGACCAGGGTGAAGGCGGTCTTGCTGCTGCTCCCGGCGTGGGCCCCGGAGCGGGCGCCCGCGCGCTCGGAGATCGAGCGCCGCCCAGAGACGCGGTCGGAGCGGCGGCTGGAGACCGACCCCGCGCGCTTCGAGCGCTTCGAGGTCGACCGGCCCAGCTTGCCCGAGGCCCCGCCCGCGACCTTGGTCGAGGAGCCCATGCTCTGCTCGATCCCCGACGGGGGCGCCTGCGGAGTGCCGAACCCTCCGAGGGGGTCCGGCGCGCCGAAGCCGCTGCCGCCGGGCGCGCCGAAGCCGCTGCCGCCGGGTGCGCCGAAGCCGCTGCCGCCGGGTGCGCCGAAGCCGCTGCCGCCGGGTGCGCCGAAGCCGCTGCCGCCGGGTGCGCCGAAGCCGGAGCCAAAGCCCGTGTCCTGGCCTTGGGCGGGGAACCCGCTGCCGAAGCCGGTGTCCTGGCCTTGGGCGGGGAACCCGCTGCCGAAGCCGGTGTCCTGGCCCTGAGCGGGGAACCCGGCGCCGAAGCCGGGGTCCTGGCCAGCCCCGGGGCCTTGCCCGAAGCCCGAGCCGCCTGGCCCGAAGCCCTCGCCCGGGTCCGCGGGGCCGAAGCCGGTGCCGACGGGGGAGAAATCGCTGCTCCCGCCGCCTCCGAAGCCGCCGGGCGGGCCGAACTGGAAGCCGGAGCCGGCGGCGGTGTCGGCTGGGTTGCGCTCGAAGCTCTCGAGGCCGAGGGGCGCGTCGGGCCCCGGCTGGAACAGGGTCGCCCCCTCGGGGTCGTAGGCGTCGGGGTCGAGGGTCTTGGGGATCCCGCCGCCGCCGAAGTCCTGGGGGCCGTCGGGGTCGAGGGTCTTGGGGATCCCGCCGCCGCCGAAACCGCCGAAGTCCTGGGGGCCGTCGGGGTCGAGGGTCATGGGGATCCCGCCACCGCCGAAGCCGCCGAAGTCCTGAGGACCGTCGGGGTCGAGGGTCTTGGGGATCCCGTTCGGGGGCTGGGGCGGCGGCGCCGTGGCCACCGCGGTCGCCGGGGCCTGCGGCCGGCCGTTGGGGTCGGCGCCGATCTCGTTCCACAGCGAGCGCGCCACGTCGACGCGCAGGAGCTGCATGTCGACCAGGACCTTCAGCAGCTCCACGTAGGGCCCGGCCGCGCGCAACTGCTCGGTGCGCTCACCCGCCTGGCGCAGCGCGTCCTGGGGAACCAGGCCGCGCTGGAGCAGGAGCCGTCCAACGGAGCGGTCGTGATCGTTCACGCGATTCCAACCTCGGGCGCCATCGCGATTATCGTAACGCGTGGGGTCGCCCCTCGCTCGGGATTCCCCTGGGGCTGGGCGGCCCCCGCCCAGGGCCGCTAGGCCGCGTCGACGTGGAAGAACGCGGCGTTGCGCAGCGCGTCGTCGGCGTAGGCCGCCGGGAGTTCGTCCTCGGGGTAGATCGCCTGGGCTGGGCACACCGGCAGGCAGGCGTTGCAGTCGATGCAGCCTTCGGGGTCTATGAACAGCTGCGCGCCGGGGCGCTTGCCGCCCCGGAGGGCCGCAGGGGCGTCGGGCCCGGCAATGCACTGGACGGGGCAGGCGTCGACGCAGCGCGTGTCGCACACGTCGGCGCAGCGGCGGGTGATCACGTAGGCCATGGGGTCCTCCCCCTCGCACACACCGTCGCGCGCCGCGAGCGGCGGGGTCAGCGCGACCCGGGCTCCACGCGCTCGAAGGCCACGGCGCCGGGCGCCGGCCACACCCAGCCCAGGCACGCCGCGTCGGCCTCGGCGCGCAGCTCGAGGGCGCCGCTCGCCGGGTCGCGGCGCAGGAGCCGCATGCCGGGGAAGGGGGCGGCGGCGTCGGGGGGGTAGACGTAGAGCGGGCCGTCGACGTCGCGCTCCACGGTGCCGGGGCGAGCCTCGTCCCAGGCGAACCCCAGCCCCTGGGCGAAGGGCCGAGGCAGCCGCAGCCGCGGGTCCTGGCGATCCAGGCGGTAGACGATCTGGTTGTAGTCGTAGCGCGGCGTCTTCTGCGGGGTGCGCGCGAAGAGCGTGGTGTAGGTGCCCTCGAAGTAGAGCCAGCGCGCGTCGCTGAAGAACTCGTGCTGGGTCGGGTTGTAGAACGAGTAGCCCTGGTGGGTGACCACCTTGCGCGCGCAGCCCCAGGGTCCCAGGGGGCTCGGGGCGCGGGCGAACCACACCTCCCCCAGGTGACTCGACTCGCCGCCGCCCTCGGTCACGATCCAGGTCCAGCCGCCGGCGGGGTCGGGCTGCACGCTCCCGCGGTGCGGGAGCACGAGGCGCGCGGCCTCGGGCGCGCGCAGCCGGCCCAGGACCTCGCGCTCCTCCAACCCGCGTCCGACCCAGCGCGCCTGCTCGTCCGGGCGCAGGGGGTAGGCCCCGCGCTTCCAGCCGACCCGCAGCCGCCCCGCCGCGTCGCGGTCGAACCGCGGCTGGGCGGGGTCGTAGGGCCCGGGCTGGAGCTGGCTGTAGCCCTCGTAGCGGCTCGGGTCGCTCAGCGCCTCGAGGGTCGCCGGGACGCGCACGTCGGGCAGCGGGTCCGCGAAGTAGAGATACTCGACGCCCTCGACCCGCACCCGGAGCGGGTGCCCGCGCGGGGCGAGGGGCGCGTCCAGGGGCAGCTCGCGCCACACCCGGAACACGCCGGCGTCGTCGTCGAAGCGGGCCAGGCCGCGGGCGTAGAGCTTGCCCAGGGTCTCGACGCGCACGAAGTGCGCGACGAGGTGCTCGCGGCCCTCGGCGTCGGGCACCGCGACCAGCCCGTCCAGCCACACCGGGCCCGGCTGGCCGCCGCCGAAGGCGCAGAGCTCGCGGGCGAAGCCGTCGGGCCGGGTCAGATACTCGAAGGCGACGCCCACGGCGGGGTCCGCGCCGTCGCCGAGGAGCGCCGAGCGCGCGCCGCTGGCCTTGAAGTTCCCCAGCGCGTAGCGCAGGCGGTTGGCGTCGCCCCACACCCAGAACAGCCGCCCGCGGTAGCGCTCGACCTGCACCGAGTCGCAGCCGGTCAGCTCCGCCGGCACCGCGGCCCGCTCGAGGGGGATCGGGTCGCCGAGGCGCCGGCTGTGGTGGTAGACCCCGGCGCCGGTGCTGCGGTAGAGCCGCTCGGCGACGTTCACCCGCTCGAGCTCGATCCGCGCCGCGCCGCCGGGGGTCGGGGTCAGCCGCACGCCGACCATGCCCAGCCCGTCGGGCTGCGCGCGGTAGCCGTGGGCGGCGACGTCGAACCACACCTCGCGCCCCATGAGCGCGGGGTCGTCGAGGGCGATCACCCCGGCGCTGTCGGTCCAGTAGCTCACGTTGGCGGTCGTGCGCAGCTCGACGAGCGGGACCCCGCGCCCGGTCTCCGCGTCGACGGCGGTGATCCGAAACGGCGCCTCCGCGCGCGCGAGGCCGGCGGCCACCAGGAGCAGGGCCAGCGCGCGCACGTCAGTCCACCGGCCGCTTGAGCAGCTCTTCGAGGACCGCGGTGGCGTAGCAGCCCCGGGGGAGCACGAAGCTCAGCCACACGTCGTCCCCCGCGACCTCCAGGCTCGGCTCGCTGAGCTGGAAGCGCAGCGGTCGGCGCTGACCCAGGGGCTTGGCCCCGAAGGCGTCGCTGAGCTCGGGGCCGAGCCCGGGCGCGAGCTCCGCCAGGACCTCGGCCTCGAGGGCCCAGGCCGCGCTCTCGGGGGCCGGGCGCAGGAGCTTGCGCCCGAAGAGCGGGCCCGAGGCGCTGATCTCCTGGGCCGCCGCGCGCGGCGCCTCGGCGGCCGCGTCCTCGACGACGAAGCTCGCGCCGTTGCGGTGCAGGGTCGCGACCTCGCCGGTCTCGAGCAGGTGCATGCGCTCCAGCCGCCGGGAGAGGTAGGCGTTGAACAGCCAGGACTGGAACCCGGACACGTAGAGCCGGCGCAGCTTGAGCGGGACCTGGGCCAGGGCGGCCTCGGGGTCGGCGCCCCCGGCCAGCGCCCGGCACACCGCGCGCTCCGCGCTCGCCGACTTGGGGAAGCGCTCGGCGGCCTGGGCATAGTCGCGGGCGGCGACCGCGGCGCGGGCCTCGCGCTCCCAGGGCGCGGGCTCGGTCGGGGGCTCGAGCAGCTCCGCGATCGCCGCGGCGGCGTCCTCCTGCACCAGGGCCCGCCCCAGGAGGTGGGTGCGGCGCGTGCGGCCGAAGCGCTGCAGGCCGAAGTAGTTCGGCACCCCCTCGGCCTCGAGTTCGGCGAGCACGGCGCGCAGCGCGTCGGCGTGGGCGGCCACGCCGCCGACCCGCAGCCGGAAGCGGTTCCCGCGCAGGTGCCCGAGCTTGAGCTTGTTGGTGTGCCGCGCCACCTGGAGCACGCGGAACTGCTCCTCCTCCACCCCCTCGAGCTGCTCGGGGCGCACGCCGCTGAAGGACACCCACTGCCGCGTGACCGCGCGCGCGTCCTTGAGCCCGGCGTAGCCGATCGTGCGCTGGGGGACGTGCAGCCGCCGCGAGAGCCGGCGCACGAGCTCAGGGGTCGGGAGCCCGCGCTTCTCGACCCAGGCGTAGACGTGCTCGCCCGACCCCGAGGGGGTGTAGAGCGGGAGCTCCTCGACCTCGAAGTCCTCGCGGGTCTCGCGGATCGCGCCGGGCAGCGGGCCGCCCGAGGTGCGGTAGCGCCGCTGGAGGTCCGCCGGGACCTCCGGACGCGCGTTGGGCTCGCTCACGAGGCCTCCGGTCCTGCGCCCCAGTCCGCCGTGTCGAGCACGATCGTGACCGGGCCGTCGTTCAACAGGTCGACCTGCATGCTCGCGCCGAAGCGCCCGGTCTCCACCCGGCGCACACCCTCCTGGCGCAAGAGCTCGCAGAAGCCGAGGTAGCGCCGCTCGGCCTCCTCCGGCGCGGCGGCCTGGAGGAAGTTCGGTCGCCGACCCTTCTTGCAGTCGGCGAGCAGGGTGAACTGCGAGACCACGAGCGCGCCGCCGGCGGTGTCGAGGAGCGAGGCGTTCATTTTGCCCGCGGCGTCCTTGAACACCCGCAGCCCCGCCACCTTGCGGGCGAGGAGCGCCTCGGCCTGGGGCGGGTCGCCCTTGGCGACCCCGAGCAGGATCAGGAACCCGGCCTCGACCGCGCCGACGACGGCGCCGTCGACGGTCACGCTCGCCCGCGAGACCCGCTGCACCACCGCGCGCACCGGCGCGCTAGCTGCTGGCGGCGAGGGCTTGCTCGAGGTCGCGGATCAGGTCGTCCCCGTCCTCGATCCCGACCGAGAGCCGCACCAGCCCGTCGGCGAGGCCCGCCGCGCGCCGGGCCTCGGGGGCCACGGACGCGTGGGTCATGGTCGCCGGCTGCTCGATCAGGCTCTCCACGCCGCCCAGGCTCTCGGCGAGCTGGAACAGCCGGGTGCGCTGGCAGAGCGCGTAGCCCGCGTCCACGCCGCCCTTGAGCTCGAGGCTCACCATGCCGCCGCCAGCGGCCATTTGGCGCGAGGCGACGTCGTGGCCGGGGTGGCTGGGGAGCCCGGGGTAGTAGACGCGCTCGACCGCCGCGTGCTCCTCGAGGTAGGCCGCGATCTTGGCCGCGTTCTCGCAGTGGCGCTGCATGCGCACGTGCAGGGTCTTGAGCCCGCGCAGGGTGAGGAAGCAGTCCCAGGGCCCGGGCACCGGGCCGATCGCGTTCTGGAGGTACCACAGCCGGTCGCGCAGCTCCTGCTCCTTGACCACGATCGCGCCGCCGACGACGTCCGAGTGGCCGCCCATGTACTTCGTGGTCGAGTGCACGACGAAGTCGGCGCCGAGGCGCAGCGGCTGCTGGAGGTAGGGGGTGGCGAAGGTGTTGTCCACCGCGAGCCAGGCGCCGCCGGCGTGGGCGACCTCGGCCAGCCGGGCCACGTCCACGATCTTCAGCAGGGGGTTGGTCGGGGTCTCGACCCACACCAGCTTGGTCTGCTTGCGCATGGCCCCGGCGACGTTGTCCGGGTTCCGCGCGTCCACGAAGCTGAACTCGACGCCGAAGCGCTGGAGCACCGCGGTGAACAAGCGGTAGGTGCCGCCGTAGAGGTCGTCGGAGGCGACCACGTGATCGCCGCTCGAGAGCAGGCGCAGCACCGTGTCGATCGCGGCCATGCCCGAGGCGAAGGCCAGGCCGAGCTTCGAGCCCTCGAGCTCGGCGACCGCCAGCTCCAGCGCGTCCCGGGTCGGGTTCCCGCTGCGGCTGTACTCGTGGAGCTTGGCCTCGGCGGGCTTGGGCTGCACGTAGGTCGAGGTCTGGAAGACCGGCGTCATGATCGCGCCGGTGATCGGTTCGGGCTCGGTGCCGGCGCGCACGGCGCGGGTGCCGAAGCTGTAGCCGTCGAGGTCGAGCATGGGGCCTCCTTGGGTCTCGTGGGGCGCGAATTCTACCCGCGCGCGACCCGGCCCGGCCGCCCCCCCGCAACAAGTTTGCGCCGCTCGCGGCTCGCTTGCGGCCCGGGCGGATCGCTCGGTCGGCGTAAGTCCACGCCGCGCCGCTCGCCGGCCTCGGTCGCCGAGTTGCACCGGGCTGCGCGCTGGAGGAGGAAGGACCCATGATCCACGCGCGGAGCCGCGCCCGAGCCCTGCTGGGCTGCGGGCTGTTGATCGCCGTCGCCGGGTGCGCCGACCGCGACCCGTCGGAGTCGCGGACCCAGGCGTCGAGCCAGGCCGCGGTGCAGAGCAACGGGGCCAACGGCTCCGGCTCGCAGGCGGGGGTCCCCGCCCCGGCGGCCCCGACCGCGCCTGCGGCACCGGCGGCCCCCAGCGCGCGGGTCGCCGACGTGGGCGACCCGACCCCCAGCGCCCAGGCCATGCTCGAGCTGATCAACCGCGCCCGCCGCGACCCGACCGCCGAGGGCGTGCGCCTGGGGATCGACCTCTCGGGCTACACGGCGCAGGCGCCGGTGAGCCTCAACGTGCAGTTGACCCAGGCCGCCGCCGCCCACAGCCAGGACATGTCGACCCGCGGGTTCTTCGACCACCTCAACCCGGACGGGGTCAACGCCAACGGGCGGGTGCTCGACAGCGGCTACCCGCTGCACGCCGACTTCGGCACCTCGCGCACGATCAACGCCACGGAGAATATCGCCGCCGGCACCGGCACCGTGCTCGACACTCCCGAGGAGATCCACGCGGCGCTGGTGATCGACCGCGGCGTCGCGGGCCTGGTGCACCGCCGCGCGATCCTGGGCGACGGCCCGACCTACCGCAGCCGCGAGGTCGGCCTGGCCTTGCTCCCCGGGGCGACGAACTACACGACCCAGGAGTTCGCCTACACCCGGACCGACCGCCCGTTCGTGCTGGGGGTCGCGTTCCAGGACCTGAACGGCGACGGGATCCTCAACGGGCAGGAGGGACGGGGTCAGGTCCCGGTGACCCTCACCGACGCCCAAGGGCGGGTCGTCTCCTCTCAGACCGGCACCGCCGGGGGCTTCGCGTTCGAGGTCCTGACCGACGGCGTGTTCACCCTCACCGTCGACGGCCTGAGCACCCAGGTCACGGTCTCCGGCGAGAGCGTCAAGGTCGATCTGCGGGACGGCGCCCTCGTGACCTACTAGCGAGCTCGCTCCCTACTTACTCACCCTCCCCCCTGAACGCGCGCGGGGCCGATCGTCGGCCCCGCGCGCGGTCGCGTCTGGAAGGCCAGCACGGGCAGCGGGCTGCGCGCCCTCCGCCCGCAACGTTTCTGTCGGATTCGGCTCACCGTTCCACCCACACTGACGCGTCAGAGAAACGTAATGCGACGCGTTTTCGACCTAAATCGCGGGTGGGCCTACCCCCGGAATTGGAAGGTGGGTCGATATCCGTCCTAACCCTATGGATATCGGAGCTGAAAGGATTGTCACAGCGGACGTGACATCCGACATCCGGGGGGGCCTGAGACCAAATCCACCTAAGTCCTTACATATCAACAAATGGCCGCAGGAGCTGGATGGCAACGGACTTGCACTTGGGCTTCGTGGAGCGGACGGAGGATTGTCCCATGAAGATTCGAACGACCCTTACGATCGGTATCGCGCTGCTGGTGATCGGCGCCACGGGCTGCAAGTCCAAGCGGAAGTCTGAGACGACCTCGACCTCGTCGAGCTCGGGCGTCACGAGCGGCACGCTCGACGTCGGCAACGGCCCCAACGGTGTCAACGGCACCGGGACCGGGACCTACGTCGCCGGCCTGCTGACCGCGATCAACCCCAACGTGGGCAACACCGCCGGCGGCACCACGGTCACGATCAACGGCAACGGCTACCTGATCGGCATGAGCGTGACCTTCGACAACGTCCTCGCGACGGACGTGGTCGTGGTCAGCCCGACCGAGCTCACCTGCAAGACGCCGCCCCACGCCCAGGGCCTGGTGGACGTGCGCACGATCCTCCCCAACGGCAACTACGGGCTGCTGCCCCAGGGCTTCACCTACGACCCCAACGCCGGCGGCCCTCCCTTCCGGATCGCCGACTACGGCGACCCCCGCGCCGAGGACCAGGAGCTGCTCGAGCTGATCAACCGCGCGCGCCGCAACCCCACCGCCGAGGGTCAGCGCCTGGGGATCGACCTCTCCGCCTACACCCCCAAGCAGCCGCTGATCATGAACCAGTTCCTGCTGTCGGCCGCCACGAGCCACACCATGGACATGGCCGCACGCGCCTTCTTCGATCACCTGAACCCCGACGGCGTGAACGCCAACGGGCGGATCCTGGACAGCACCTACGCCTTGCACCCGAGCTTCACCACCTCGCGGATCGTGAACCTGACCGAGAACATTGGCCAGGGCTCGGGCAACCAGTTCAACACCCCCCAGCGCGTCCACGACGCCTTCGTGATCGACGCCGGCGTGCCCAACTTCAAGCACCGCGTCGCGATCCTGGGCGGGCCTGGCTTCGACGATCGGCGTGAGATCGGCCCCAGCTTCCACGCCAACCTGACCTCCCCCGGCGCCTTCCAGCACTTCTGCACCCAGGAGTTCGCCCGCTCTGCGACCGACGCGCCCTTCATTCTGGGCACCGTGTTCCAGGACGGTGACAACGACGGGATCGCTCGGGG
Source organism: Planctomycetota bacterium (assembly GCA_041402045.1). Lineage (GTDB taxonomy): Bacteria > Planctomycetota > J058 > J058 > J058 > JAGQRJ01. The sequence goes on from JAWKSZ010000026.1 coordinate 44,952, forward strand.
CGCCGAGGGCCAGGGTGGCGTGAGCGTGACCCTCGCCGACGCGAACGGCTACTCGCTGACCACCCAGTCCAAGACCGCCGGCGGGTTCGGGTTCGAGGTCTTCCAGAGCGGGACCTACACCCTCACGATCAACGGCCAGAGCACCCAGGTCACGATCAACGGCCAGAGCGTCAAGGTCGACCTCGTCAACGGCGCGATCCGCACCTACTAAGACAACCGGACTTCGCTCCCGCGGAGTCCTGTCCAACCAACGGTCCAGCCGCGAGCACGGTGCTCGCGGCTGAGCCGTTGGTTGGGGCCTCGGCCGGGTCGCCTGGGCGGGCGGGCTGCGCTATCCTCCTCCGCGGGAGGCCGGATGAGCGAGAGCAGCGAGGCGCCGCAGGCGTCCGAGGGCAGCGAGGCGACCGCCGGGGGCGAGCCCCTGGGTGCCGCGCCCGTTGAGGCTGGGGCCGCGTCGCCCGCGCCGGCGCTGCTCAGCGAGGCCGAGGCGGCCTACTCGATCCAGGAGCTCATGGAGGAGCTCAAGCGGCGCAAGCTGGCCCTGGACGGCATGCCCGACGGGCCGCGTCCCCCCGACGGCGCCAGCTACAAGCGGCGCACGTTCGTGGTGGACTTCCCCTTCCAGTTCTCCTACGTCGGCGTCTACCTCGCGACCTTCGCCCTCCTGGGCCTGGGCTTCGTGGCGCTGAACTTCGTGTTCCTCCGGATCATCGAGCGCGCGGCTCAGATCCAGAACCAGGGGCTCTACGACCCCGAGGACGCGACCCTGCAGCTCGTGCTGCTGTTCAACTTCTGCTTCCTGATGCTGCTCCTGATCGGCATGGCGGTCTACGCGATCATTCAGAGCCACCGCGTGGCGGGTCCGGTCTACCGCTTCAAGCGCTGCATGAGCCAGATCCTGCGCCGGGACTACGACTGGTTCCTGCGGCTCCGCAGCAAGGACTACCTCAAGGACCTCGCCGAGCACGTGAACGTGCTGAACGAGGCCCTCAAGGCCAAGGACGCCGTGGTCGCCGACGCGGCCCTCCGCCTGAACGACCTCAGCGAGGGCGCCAGCGACCCCGAGCTGGCCAAGCGGCTGCAAGAGGTGGCCGCGGATCTGGGCGACGTGGTGTTGCCGGTCCCCGAGCCGGCCCCCGAGGTCGGCGCCTGAACTCCAGCCGCGTCCGCTTGCCCTAAGTCCTTACGGGCCAGTCTGCTCGAGCTGCAAAGGACGACGGACTCCAGAAACCGGGAACCTTGCCGCGCCGGCCTGCGTCTGAAGGGAAAGGACAGCCATGGGAGCGAAGGGTCAACAGCGGGACCAAGTCCTGATCGACCGGTCCAAGGCCGGCGATCGCGACGCGTTCTCCGAGCTCGTCCTCAAGTATCAGGAGCAGGTTCTGAACCTGGCGTATCGCCGGGTCGGAGACGAAGAAATGGCCCTCGACGTCGCACAAGAGAGCTTCCTCAAGGCCTACAAGGCCTTGCCGGGCTTCGTGGGCCACAGCGAGTTCTACACCTGGCTGTATCGGATCACGCTCAACCAGGCGACGAGCGCCCTGCGCAAGAGCGCGCGCCAGCCCAACCTCTCGATCAGCCCTCAGGACTCGGACCAGGACGGGATCGACCCGGTGGCGGCCGAGGACTACGACCCCCGGACCCTGGCCGCGAGCACCGACGAGCAAGAGCTCGTGCAGCGCGCGCTGACCCAGGTCGACGACGAATACGCCTCGGCGCTCGTGCTGCGCGAGATCGAGGGCCTGAGCTACCAGGAGATCGCCGACGTGCTCGAGGTCCCCCTGGGCTCGGTCAAGTCCAAGATCCACCGCGGGCGTCTGGCGCTCAAGAACGCCCTGACCATGACCAAGGTCCAGAGGCCCTCGTGAGCGAGCCGATCGACGACTACACGGACTTCGGCGACGAGCTGAGCGAGGCGGAGCGCGAGGAGCTCCTGCGCGACCGCGCCGCCGTCGAGCAGGTCGTGCGTCAGGTCCAGGGCCTCCCGCGCCTGAAGGTCCCCGTCGACTTCCGCGCCCGGGTCATGGCCGGCGTGGTCGGCGCGACCCAGGAGCAGCCCCCCTCCCTGGAGGCCGAGGACTGGGACCCCGATCAGGTGCTCGCGGAGAGCCCCGCGTTGCTGGCGGTGGTCGAGCGCCTGCGCGCGCTGCCCCGGCTGGTCGTGCCCCGGGGCTTCCTCTCGCGGATCCTGAGCGAGATCGACGAGCTCGAGCTCACCCGCCAGCGCGACGCGCACCGCGAGCGCCTGGAGCGCCGCGGCGGCGGCGGCTGGCGGCAGGGAGTGCTGCGCCTGAGCCAGGCCGCGGGGTTCTTGCTCCTGATCGGCCTCGGCGCGACCTGGACCGCGCCCGAGCACCACTCGGTGACGCGCCCCGACTACTTCTCCCCCGAGCCGTTCAACGCGGGCGTGTCCGGACTCGCCGGCGAGTCGGTCGGCGCCAACGCCGACGAGGCCGCGCTCCCAGCGCTGCCCGGCGGCCCCTACGACGCCGAGGTCGAGCTGCGGGCCGGGGTCGACCTCGAACGCGCCGGCGCCGCGGTGCAGGGCGTGGTGGGTCGCTTCGCTCAGCGGATCGAGGGCCAGCGCCAGGGCGGCGCCTGGGGCTGGGTGATCCAGGTCCGCGCCGACGCCACCGACGACCTCTACCGCGCCCTGGCCGCGACCTCCGAGGTCCGGGTGGACGCCGACGACCAGCGCGCCCTGCTGCAGGTCAACCGCGAGCAGGACCAGGTCGAGCTCAAGAACGGCGTGATCTACGTGGGGCGCCTGAGCCAGGCCGGGCGCGAGGTGGTGCTGGACGCGGGCAGCGTCGAGCGGCGCTTCCCGCGCCAGGACGTGCTCGACACCCGCTCCGCCGGCGACCTGCGCCGGGTGCGGATCGACCTCCGCCGCTAGCGCTGCTTACTTGCCGCGGGCGAGCCGCGTGGCGAGGGTCGCGTCGAGGCCCGCCTCGCGGATCCGGCGCGCGGTGGTCTCGTGGTCGTAGTCCTCGCGGACCCAGGTGAAGCGCCACTGCTTGAGGTCCATGACCCCGAACGCGGTCTTGGCCACCCCGTCGCGGGGCTGGCCCACGCTCCCCGGGTTGATCAGGTAGGTCGTGTTGCGGTCGAGCTCGACGGTGCGCGTGCTGTCGAAGCGGCTCTCGATCTTGCCGCGGGCGATCAGCATGGGCAGGTGGCTGTGCCCGAAGAAGCAGATCCGGATCCCGGGGAAGTAGTCCTCCATGTGGCGCAGGCTGCCGGAGACCACGTTCTTGCGGAAGATGTACTCGTCGGGGTCGCGGGGCGAGCCGTGGGCCAGGAGGAAGGTGTCCTCGTAGACGTGGTAGTCCGGGAGCGAGCGCAGCCAGTCGAGGTACTGCTCGCTGAGCTGGTCGCGGGTCCAGTGAATGACCTCGAGCTTCTCCTCCTTGACGCCGCGGGCGGGCTCGCCGAGCACGTAGCGCTCGTGGTTGCCCTTGAGCGCGAAGGTGCAGCGCTCCCAGGTGAGGTAGGTCACCTCCACCGGGTTGGCGTTGTAGCCGATGATGTCGCCCAGGCAGATCAGGTGCTTGACCTCGTGGCGGTCGAGCCAGTTGATCGCGACCTTGAGCGCCTCGAAGTTGCTGTGGAGGTCGGAGATCACCCCGACTTTGTCCGGTAAGCCCACGTGTGCCCCCGCTGGATCGTGGGTGAATCGTATCGCGACGCGACGCAGGGCGAAACGTCGGGCCCGGCCGACCCCCGCTCGCCGGAGACGGCGCTAAGATCTCGCGCATGTCCAGCGCGGGCGACGACCTCCCGGACCTCGGTCCACGCTTCACCCCCCGACGGCGCCTCGCCCGCGGGGGCCAGGCCGAGGTGTTCGAGGCCGACGACGCCGAGCGCGACCAGCGCTGCGCCGTCAAGCTCCTGGCCGCCGAGCTCCCCGAGGAGCACGTCGAGCGCTTTCGGCGGGAGGTCGAGCTGGCCGAGTCCCTGGGCGCGCACCCGGGGATCGTCGCGGTCTACGCCGCCGGGGTGACCCCCGAGCGCCGGCCCTACTGCGCCATGGACCTCGTGCTGGGCGAGACCCTCGACGACCGGATCGACGAGGGCCGGGCCACGACCCGCGGCGGCGTGCTGGCGCTGATCGACGTAGCCCACGCCCTGAGCCACGCCCACGCGCGGGGGGTGATCCACCGCGACGTGAAGCCGGCCAACGTGCTCCTCGACGGCGCCGGGCGCGCGCGGCTCACGGACTTCGGGATCTCCAAGGCCCTGGGCCAGGAGGGGCTGACCCAGACCGGGCAGAGCCTGGGGAGCCCCTGCTACATGGCGCCGGAGCAGGTCTCCGACAGCAAGCGCGTGGACGCGCGCACCGACGTCTACGGGCTCGGCGCCTGCCTGTATCAGCTCCTGACCCGCTACCGACCCTTCGAGCGCCCGAGCGTCATGGAGGTCCTGCGCGCGGTGATCGAGGAGGACGTGATCCCGCCTCGCGAGCGCGACCCCGACGCCGACCCCGAGCTCGCGGCGCTGTGCCTGGAGGCCCTGGCCAAGGACCCCGACGCGCGCCCGCAGAGCGCGGAGGCCTTCGCCGCGCGGCTGCGGGGGTGGCTCGAGTCCCACCCCCCGGAGCTGCCGCGGGACGAGCGCTACGGGGTCACGATCGCCGGGAAATACACGCTGCTCGAGCGCCTGGGGCGCGGCGGCTTCGGCGCGGTGTATCGCGCGCGGCAGGAGGTCGACGGGCGCCTGGTCGCGCTCAAGCTCCTGCACCCGCGCTGGGCGAGCGCCCCCGAGGCGCGTCAGCGCTTCCTGCGCGAGGTGGCCGCGGCCCAGGCCTTCGTGCACAAGCACGCGGTGCAGGTGCGCGACTACGGCAGCGCCGACGACGGGAGCCTCTACCTCAGCATGGACCTCGCGCCGGGCGAGACCCTGCGCGAGCTCCTGCGCCGCGAGGGCAAGCTCCCCCCCGCCGAGGCCCTGGCCCTGGCGCGGCAGGTGCTCGACGCCCTGGCCGAGGCCCAGGACGCGGGGATCGTGCACCGCGACCTCAAGCCCGAGAACCTCATGGTCGACAGCGGCCCCCAGGGGCTGCAGGTGCGGATCCTGGACTTCGGGATCGCCAAGGCGATCGACGAGGTCCGCCAGGGCGACGGCGGCGAGGAGGGGATCACGGCCACCGGCCAGGCCCTGGGGACCCTGCGCTACATGAGCCCGGAGCAGGCCGCCGGCGACCCGGTCGACGGGCGCAGCGACCTCTACGCCCTGAGCACCGTGCTCTACGAGTGCCTCGCCGGGCGCGCGCCCCTCGAGGCCGAGAGCGCGCAGCGCTTCTTGTGGAGGCTGGCGACCGCGGAGCCGCCGCCCCTCGGCCCCCACTGCCCCACCGCGCCGCGGCAACTGATCGTGGCGATCGAGCAGAACCTGGCCAAGGACCGCGAGCAGCGGCACCCCGACGCGCGCGCCTTCCGCCAGGCGCTGAGCGGGCTGACCCTCGCGCCCACGGTCCGCGGACCCGAGGAGCCCGCCGCGGCCCCGACGCCGCGCCCGCGGATCGAGCCCTCGGGGGCGACGACCCGCCCCGAGCCCCGGGCCAGCGCCGAGGGCAAGCCTCTGGACGTGCTCCTCGGCGGCGACCCTCGTCCCGGGGTGCCGTGGCCGATCTTCGCCGCGATCCCGCTGGTCCTGTTCGCGCTCGTGGTTCTGCTGGACCCCTTCGGCTGGCGCTCGGCGCCCGCGCCCTTGCCGACGAGCGGCCCCGAGCTGTCGCTGCTCGCGCCGAGCGAGGGCAGGCGGGCTCGCCCCTCGAGGTGCGCGGGCGGGTGCGCGGCGCGCGGACCCTCGCCGTCGAGCTCGACGGGCGCGAGGTCGCGGGTGAGCTGCTCGAGGGGGTCGGCACCGCGTTCCGCTTCAGCGTGGTGATCCCTGCCGGGGAGCACACGCTGGAGGTGGTCGCCGACTCGGACGCGGGCAGCGAGCGGATCTCGCGCCGCGTGCGGGGCCCCGCGGAGCCGAACCTCCCGCTGCGGGTGACCGTGCTCAGCCCGCGGGACGGCGCCTGGCTGGCGGTGACCCCGGCCGAGGTCCGCGGGCAGCTCGTGCCGCCGCGCGCCGGGGAGGTCGACGTCGCCGGCGCCACGCACGAGGTCGGGGAGGACGGCGTCTTCGTGGTGCGAGTGCCCCTCGAGCCCGGGCCCAACGTGATCCCGATCCGAGTGACCGGGGTCGAGGGCGCGCCGGAGACGACCCTCACCCTGAACTACGACGAGACCCCGCCGCGGCTCGAGCTCGAGGACCCGCCCGCCGGGCTGCAGACCCCGGCCAGCCGGGTGCTGTTCCGCGGGCGGGTGCAGCAGGCGACGGCGCTCGCGATCAACGGCCAGGCGGTCCCCCTGACCCGGGGCGAGTTCGACGTGGCGCTGCCCCTCGAGCTCGGCGAGAACCTGTTCGAGCTCGTGCTCTCGGACCCCGAGCAGGGCGGGAGCGAGCTCAAGGTCGTGCGGGTGGTCACGCGGATCCCCGACGACGTCGAGCCCCCGCCGTGGATGCCCGAGGGGATCGAGGATCTGCACCACGGCACGTTCAAGAACGTGAAGGACGGGAGCGAGCTGGTCTACGTGCCCGCGACCGCCTTCGACATGGGGCGCAACCACACCGAGGACCAGGCCCCGCGGCGCCGGGTGCGGATCACCCACGCGCTGTTCGTCGGCAAGTACGAGGTCACCTGGGGTCAATACCGCGCGTTCTGCGCGGCGACGGGGCGCGCGGAGCCGCCGACGAGCCTGACCCTCGACCCCGCCGGGCGCTTCGTCCCCAGCGACCAGCACCCGGTCTACAACGTGAGCTGGAACGACGCCCACGCCTACGCCACCTGGGCCGGGCTGCGGCTCCTGACCGAGGCCGAGTGGGAGGCGGTGGCCGGCGGCTCGCGCAACTACACCTACCCCTGGGGGCCGGAGCTGCCGCCGCTGGGGGTCTCGGTGGCGAACGTGGCCCCCGAGCTCACCGGCTGGAGCGCGGTCCGCGACGACGGCTACCCCTTCCCTACGCCGGTGGGGACCTTCCCCAAGGGCGCGTCCCTGCCCTACGGGCTGCTCGACATGGCCGGCAACGTGCACGAGTGGGTCAGCGATCGCTACGCCCGGGGCTACGACCCCCAGGACACGCGGAACCCCCAGGGGCCGAGTGAAGGCGGCCTGCGGGTGTTCCGCGGCGGCTCGTGGCAGGACCGCCTGGCCAAGTGCGACGTGCTCACCCGCCGCGCGGCGGAGCCCGGCTACGCCCACGACCACCTCGGCTTCCGGGTGTGCGTCAGCGGGCGCTAGTACTAGCCTTTCCGAAAGCTCGGCGCTGGCTGGCCGATTTCTCGCTGCGGGGCGCCGTTTGCGTCGGCGGCACGGCCATTGCGCTGCGCGCGGCATGAAGCTCTTCGCGCGCCTGGCGCCGCTGGTCCTGATCGCGATCCTGGTGCAGAAGCTGCTCGAGCTGCGCTGGCCGAAGCTGCGCCTCGAGCCGCTCCCCGGGCCGCGGCGTACGCTCCTGATCTTCGCGCTGGAGGCGCCGCGCGGAGACGGGCTGTGGACGGACGAGGCCCCGCGCACGACCCAGGGGTTCTCCGATCGTCCCCTCGCCTGGCGCGTGCCCCCCGGCAGCTATTGGCTCTACGCCGTCGAGACGGGCGACCTCGACACCACGCTCCCGCTGCGCGAGCTCTGCCGCGCCGCCGGGGATCAGCTGCGCGACGCCGAGCTGCGCTTTCGCACCGACCCGGACGCGCTCCTCGAGCTCCCGGGAAACCCCCGGCGCGCGGGCGGCTAGCGACCGGCACGGCAGCGCAAGCACTTAGAGCGGCCGCGACGGACGTAACCAACAGTCCACGGGTGAGTTGCGTTATTACATGCGCATGGCAGAGGCAGCCTTGCCGTTTAGACGGCTGGAGGCCAGCATTCATGCCTGCGAGCGACCACCAGCGGCCCAGCGGGCCTTGTCGGGACTGCACATGGACGAGCGTCGACTGACGGCCTGGTTGATCACCGAGCGGGTGCTCACCTCCGACCAAGCGAAGACCGCCCTCGAGGAACAGATCCGGCTCCAACGCCGCGGCAAGCCCATGGACATCCTGGGCGTCGCGCGCCACCTCAAGCTGCTCTCCGACGAGCGCGTGCTCGAGGTCCTCGAGCAGACCGGCTACCGCCCGCCCAACGGCAACGGCGCGCACACGGAGGAGGCCGTGGTGGCCGAGGTCGTGGAAGAGGGCGCGGTCGTGGCCGAGGTCGTGGAAGAGGGCGCCGTCGTGGCCGAGGCCGTCGACACCGTCGAGCTGCCTGACGACGTGCTGGCCTCGGCGGAGATCCCGGCGGACCGCTCCGCCGAGCTCGATCCGGTGCCGGGCCTCGACGAGCGCAAGCTGACCGCGCGCCTGATCACCGGCGGCGTGCTCAGCCCGGCCCAGGTCAAGCACACCCTCGAGGAGCAGATCCGCCTGCAGCGCGGCGGCCAGCTCGAGGACGTGGTCGCGGTCGCCCAGCGCCTGGGGTATCTGACCCCGAGCCAGGCCCACGAGATCCGCAGCGGCGTGGTCGGCGGCGAGGCGAGCAACGAAGCGCCCCCGCTGCCCACGCGCCCGGCCAACGCGCCGCGCAGCGAGCGCGAGCTCGCGAGCTGGCTGGTCAAGGACGGGGCCCTGACCTCGGAGCAGGTCATGGACGCCCTCGACCGCCAGCTCGAGGCCCAGCGCGACGGCCAGCGCCTGGACCTGCTCGCGGTCCTGCGCCAGCAGGGCGTGCTCACCGACGTGCAGCTCCTCGACGTGCTCGAGCGCTCGGGCTACCGCCCCGAAGGCGCCGAGTCCGCCGACGTCGCCGACGCGAGCGAGGAGGAGCTCGACGCCGACGCCAGCGAGGAAGAGCTGCAGGCCGTGGGCCGGCGACGCGGGCGCCGCGGGCGCTCGTCGGCCGCCGGGCACCGCGCCGCGCGCCGCGCCCCGGGCGCGGGCGGCGGCGTGGGCGGCCTCGCCGCCGCGGGCGGTGTGGCGTTCCTGGTCCTGATCGCGGTCGGGATCGGCATGAACTCCCAGGGCAAGAAGCCCTCGGGCTCGAGCGCCTCGAGCGGCGGCGGCGTCGTCGTCGACGACGGCCCGGTGGTCGTGGACGACCCGCAGGCCGCGCGCCTGGCCCGCGACCTGCGCGTGCTCGTGGCCAACGCCCAGGCCTACGGCGGGGGCGAGTCGTCGGCCAAGCGGATCCGCAGCCTGATCGAGGAGCTCAAGCAGAAGCCCATGACGGTGACCCAGGCCCAGCTCCTGGACCGCGCCGAGCAGGTGGCCAAGGAGCTCGAGGACCCGGGGGGCAAGAAGGCCCTCGCCAAGCGGATCGACGGCGAGTGGGAGCGCCTGGCCAGCGAGTTCGTCTCGGTGGTCAGCGAGTGCCTGCTCCAGCGCCGCTCGCCGATCCACATGGGCGCCGAGAGCGTGCGCAACATGGACCTGCGCGAGGTCCTCGGCAAGCAGCTGCGCGAGGTCGAGGGCGGCGGGCCCCAGGCGGTGCTCGGGCTCGTGGCCTCCGACGACCTGCACCCGATCCTGGGGGTGGGCGGCTACGACGGCCTCCTGGGCGCGATCCAGGACGCCCCGCCCGAGCTGCGGGAGACCGAGCTCTGGAAGTCCAAGTGGTCGACGATCGTGCCGCACCTCGAGCGCCTGCGCGGGGTGGCCGACGCCTACGGGCAGGCCCTGATCGGCGCCGAGATCGCGGCCGAGGTCGGCAACCACGAGAGCGCGCTGAAGGGGTTCCAGGGCGGCGAGTACGCCCAGGACCCCTGGTTCGTGGCCGCCAAGCAGTTCCTGAACGAGCCCGAGGTCGTGGCGAGCTTCCAGCGGACCAAGGAGCTCTGGGAGCGCGGCGGCGACCCCGGCCCGACCGGCGGCGGCGCGGTCGCCGGCGGCGGACGCCCGCGGCCCACCGGCGGCGAGAGCAGCGCCGGGACCCCGGCCACGATCGCGCGGATCGGCGGCACCTGGCAGGAGCGCTTCCTGCAGCTCGAGGGCGAGTACCGCAAGGCCACCGACGCCCAGCGCCCGGGCTACACCAGCCAGCTGGGCGAGGTCCTCGACGAGACCCTCGGCCTGTGCCGCACCGACTTCGCCACCTGCCGCGAGATCGTGCGCTTCTACGACGCCCACGAGCGCGTGTTCAAGGACGAGGCCGGGCTGCAGGCCAAGCTCAAGGACCACCACCAGCTCTACTTCGACGGCGAGTTCGCCGCGGCCTCGGGCCCCATGAGCTTCCGCGCGCTGGACGCCTGTGCGACGGGCACGGCTACGTGGCCTGGCAGTCCAAGCTCAAGCCCTTCCTGCGGCTGCTTGCCCGGCCAACGACCGCGCCGCCCGTGCCCGCGAGGGCAAGCGCCAGGAGCGCGCCCAGGTGATCGCGACCGTGCGCGAGTTCGAGGGCAAGCGCCTCGAGAGCGTGGAGGAGGGCCTCGACAGCGTGATCAAGTGGCTGCGCCGGCGGAGCTACGCCCCCGACGCGGTCAAGAAGCAGCTCGACGAGATCATCGCCCGCGGCGTCGAGCGCGCCGGCAACGTGGTCAGCGGCAAGCGCCTGCGCGCCCAGCTCCAGAGCCTGGCCCACACGCCCGACGAGGACGAGAAGAAGCTGCAGAGCGCCTACGAGAAGCAGCTCCAGGGCGTGATCGACGCCGCGGTCAAGGACTCGCTGAAGGCGGTCGAGCGCTGCCTCGCGGCCAACGAGCCGGGGCTGGCCTTCGACCTGTTCGCCTACATTCTGCGCCTGGACCCCGAGAACGAGCGCGCGCACAAGGCGCTCGGCCACGAGGAGGTCAAGGGCAAGTGGGCCGAGCTCACCGACAAGCGCTGGCTGCGCAAGTTCGACGCGCTGCAGCTCAAGAACGGCCTGGCCTGGCACCCCGAGCTGGCCTGGATCAAGCTCGAGGAGAAGGCCCGCTACGAGAAGGGCGAGGTCTACGACCTGCAGCACGGGCGCTGGAGCAGCCTGGCCGACGCCAACCGCACCCACGAGAACCCCTCGGACCCCTGGGTGATCAAGACCGAGCACTTCGAGCTGCGCTCGACCGCGGACCTCGCGACCAGCGCGCGCACCTCGGAGCGCCTCGAGGCCTTCTACCTGGCCATGTTCCGCCAGTACGACCTGTTCTTCGGCAGCCAGGGCGGCGCCCTGATCTTCGGCGTGGCCAAGAACCAGACCCCGCTGGTCGTGAACTTCTACAAGGACGAGCAGCAGTTCCGCGCCCACGCGAACCCGCCCACGGGCTGGGCCGCCGGCTTCTACTCCGGCGGGCAGCACGCGTCGTTCTTCTACGACATTCGCGGCTCCAGCGCGAACCTGACCGTGCTCCAGCACGAGATCACCCACCAGATCCTGGGCGAGACCGCCGGCGGCGGCGGGGCCATGGCCTGGCTGGCCGAGGGCGCTGCGGTGTTCCTCGAGAACGCGTTCTTCAAGGACGGCGAGCTGATCCTGGGCGAAATGCGCCACAACCAGCGCGTGTCGACCTACGCCGGGAACCTGCGCGGCGGCGGCAACGAGCACAGCCTCTCGACCATGGTCAACGACTTCGTGACCAGCGCGCAGTGGGACTCGGGCGATATCGCCACCAACTACCGCGGCGCCGGCGCGGCGGTCTACTTCCTCTGCCACTTCGACGAGGGCCGCTACCGCGCGGACTTCGTCGAGTTCCTGCGCGACGCCTACCGCGGGCAGCGCCCCAAGCTCCAGGACTACTTCGGCATGCCGCTCGAGGTCCTGACCCTGCTCCAGGAGCGCTTCTACAACCCCCAGGCGGACATCCTCAAGAAGGCCGGCGGCGGCGCCAGCGGCGGAGGCAACCTCGCGGACCTGGCCGAGACCATGATCGCGGCGACCAAGGGCGGCGGGAAGACGAAGGCCGTCGACCTCGACCAGTTGACCCAGGCCTACGCCGAGCTGCGCCAGGCCCTGGGCGGCGGCGACGAGAAGGAGGCCAGCAAGGCCCGCAAGAGCTGCGGCAAGGCGCTGGTCAAAATGCGCAAGGACCTGATCAAGGACGTCGAGACCGCGGCCAAGAAGGCCGCCTCCGGCGCGGCCAAGCAGAAGCGCTACCTCGAGCTGCAGCGCCTGCGTCAGGAAGCGTGGGCCGTGATCCACGACAAGAGCATTTACCCCGACGAGAACCATGGCGCCGTCGGGCAGCCCAAGGTCGACGAGAAGGTCAACGCCCTGCGCGCGTTCTGGGACCAGGTCCCGCCGGAGCTCGAGGAGCCCGAGATCAAGAACGCCCTCGAGATCCTGCAGGCCACCGAGCCCTGGCTCGCCGAGCTCGAGCTCGAGGACAAGAAGCGCGGGCAGTCCAGCGCCGAGCTCGAGGAGGAGGTCAAGCGCATGGTGCACCCGGGGCGGATCCCGGCCACCGACGAGGAGCGCAAGCGCTTCGAGCGCGACGCCAAGGTGCGCGAGTACAACGCGACCCGCACCGACTTCCCCGAGGACGTGCGCGAGCAGGTGCGGATCCTGAACGACTACCGCGACATGCTCGGCGTACACGCCCTGGCCCTCGAGGAGCGCCTGGTGACCACCGCCAAGGGGCACTCGGAGTGGATGGAACGCACGGGCACCTTCGACCACAACTCGACCCTGCCCGGGCGGCGCACGCCCCAGGACCGCGCCAACGCCAACGGCTACACCGCCGGCGTGGGCGAGAACATTGCCTACGGCTACAACTCGGCGCAGACCGTCCACGACGGCTGGTACAACTCCAGCGGTCACCACCGGAACATGGTCAACCCGAACTTCCACGAGATCGGCGTCGGGCGCGCGGGCACCTACTGGACCCAGAACTTCGGCACCCGCAAGCCGCCGTTCTTGAACTAGCTTCGGGAACGCGAAGGGGAGGCGAGCCCTTCGCCTCCTCTGCTTCGCGTTCCCGGAGCTCGTCGGTTCTTTCAGGGGTCTGTCCCAGATCTCCTCGGCCTGGGGCAGCCTCGGCCTCACCTCCCCAGGCTCGCGCGCTTCGCGCGCGCTGCGCGCTCGCGGGCTTCGCCCGCTCGCAGGGCGGGTGGCACGAGGCGTGGGACGCGGCGCTGCCTCACAGTCTCGGGGCGCGGCCTCGCGCAGCGCTGCGCGCCCGCGCGCTTCGCCCGCTCGCAGGGCGTGCAGTACGAAGCAGGCGGACCGACCTGTCCCTCGCCCTCGGGGTAGAGCCGGTTTACCCCCGCCCGCGGGCGTCGGCCCGCTTCCGCAAGCGTAGGGGCGGGGCTCGTCCGGCAAAGCCCCTCGGCCTCACCCCCAAGGGGCTCGCGTGCGCTTCACGGGGCGTTCCTCACGAGGCCTCAGCCTACGCCGCTTCTCCGCCGTCACGACGCGTTGCCGGCTTCGGCGGCCTGGATACCGCGCCAAGGCCCTGTGGGATTCAAGGGCGAGCTCACGCTCCCCACGGTACTCCGCGTGGACCCCCGCATAGCACTGACCGGAGGCGAACCGCATGCGCGGACCTTGCGCTCGGGCGACGCCTGGAACGGAGGTAAGCGGGCGATCAGCCGGGGAACGGGCTGAGCGCATGACGCGGGCGCGGCTTCGGCGGGGTCGATCGGATCGACGACGCCGACGTGGCCCCCCAGCGGCGACCACGAGGGTCATGCCGGCTGCGAAGTATTCCTCGGGGATCACGAGCTCAACGACTCCGCGGTCGTCCGTCTCCGGGAGCGGACCTGACCAGTCGAACTGGAGGGACCGAGGACCTCGTCCCACGTCCCTTCGTGCGCCAGCCCTCGAAGTTTGCCCGTACGCCCTCGAGCCGGGTATCCTCGTCGCTGCTTGGCACCACGCATGCCTTCGCCCCTGCCATGGGCTGGCCGCTCGTCGGTGACCGAGATCGTGAACTCGATCGGTGTCGGTCATGGTCTCAGGCGCCTCCGCCGAAACGCTGTCTCGAACAGGATACGCGCGTTCGCTGACACGCGCCGCAGGGCTCTGGCCGAGCTACTCGAAGCGGCGGGCGAGGAGCGCGCGCTCGCGGCCCGCGCGCTCCCAGTGCGCGTGCAGCGGGGCCTGGAGCGCCGGGGGGAACCCGCGCACGGCGTCGAGCAGCGCGCCCAGCGCCGGGCGGTCGACCCCCGCGGGGAGCGCGTGCCGGGGCTCGAGCATGTGCCCCAGGAACAGCGCCGCCGCGCCCACGAGCCCCTCGTCGGGCTCCGCCTCGAGCAGCCCGCGCAGGCGCGCGATCGGCTCGGGGACCGTGAACACCAGCCGGCCCACGAGCATCCAGCAGATCGGACAGCGCGCGGCCTCGGCGCTGCCGTGGCCGAGCCAGGCGAGGAGCGCGCGCAGCCGCGCCTCCGGCGCCGGGAGCTCGCGCGCGAGCAGGTCCCGCAGGTCGAGGAACACCTGGTCCGGGGCGTGGGTGATCGTGATCCACAGCGGCTCGACGCAGGCGGGGGCGGCGGCGCGACAGGCGACGGTCAGGCTCATGCGCTCAGGGTAACCGGCGTTGACCGGCCCTCGCGGGCGACGTAGCGTGCCGCGCCGCTCAGGCGAGGGGCTTGGCGACCACCGCGTAGAACGCGTCCAATGCGGGCAGGTCGGCGAAGCCCCGCCGCGCGTAGCTGGCGTGGCGCCCAGCGAACTCCGCCTCGTGGGCGGGGAACCGGGCGCGGTTGGCGTCCGGGATCGGGAACGCCAGGAGCCGCGTCGCGCCCCGCGCGCGGGCGTAGGCCTCCGCCGCCTCGATCAGCCGACCCGAGAGGCCCTGACCCCGGGCCTCGGGCGCGACGAACAGGCAGTGGATCGTCCAGTCGCCAGGCTCGACGGTTCGGCTGGCGAGCACGTAGTCGTGGCCGACCTGGGCGGCCAGCGGGTCGACGGCGCACCAGCCCACGCACGCCCCGCTCCTCAACGCCACGACCCCGTGCACCTCGCCCGCGGCCACGCCGCGCAGGAAGGCCTCTCGCGCGGCGTCGTGCACGGGGGCCGCGCCGTCGGGGCAGCGGTGGTTCATGCACCAGCACTCGGCGCACTGGGGGTCCTGCTGGAACAGCCCGGCCAGGAGCGCAGCCCGCTCCGGGGTCAGGGGCTCGCAGCTCGCCTCGGGCGCGCTCACCCCTTGGGCGCCACGCGGTTGCGGGGCACGAGCAGCGCGCGGAACACGAGCTGGAACGTGGCCTGGGACCAGCCCCGGTAGTGCGGGCGGAAGCCGAAGAGGTGCACGTCGCCCTTGCCGACCAGGGTGTGCACCCAGGCGGCCTTGCCCTCGATCACCTCCGGGGCCTGGATCCAGCCGGAGTAGAGCACGCGGGTCGGGGCGTAGCGCAGGAGCACGGTCGGCGCGGGGCGGTCGTCGTCGCTGTCGCCCAGCTCCCAGGCCGCGGAGCGCGCGAAGAACAGGGGCAACGACGTCGGCAGCCCGGCGTTGATCTCGGCGGAGGCCTCGGGCACCGCGCGCAGCACGCTCCCGGGGCAAGAGAAGTCCTCGCCCTCCTTGGCTCGGGTCACGTCCTCGAGCGGGAGCTGGAACAGCTCCGTGGCCCAGGCGCTGGCGTCGCCCAGCGCGATCAGGCGCCCGCCCTTGCGCACGAACTCCTCCACCGCGATCGCGCCCTCGGGCCCCAGACCGCCGGCGAAGCGCCCGGGCACGGTGCCCGGCGCGCGGCCGTCGTCGAGGTCGCTGCCGCGCAGGCTGGGGACGACGAGCACGTCGAGCAGCGCGTTCAGGTCTCCCGCGCGCAGCATTTCGTTGCGCACCTGGACGAAGGGCACGCCGTGGGTGTCGAACACCCAGCGCAGCCAGCCCTCGTCCATGCTCCCGAACCAGGGCGCGTAGAGCCCGATCCGCGGGAGGCGCAGGCGCTTGAAGTCCTTGCCCTCGTCGCTGAGCACCGCCGGGCCCTCGTCCTCCACGAGGTAGACCGGCTGGTCCTGGCGCAGGCGGGCGAAGGCCCGGGTCCAGGACGCGGTGTCGCGCACGTCCCCCGCGGGGGCGCCGGGCCAGCCCTCGGTCGCCTGCTCCGCCGTGGCGAGCGGGGTCTGGGCGCAGCCGAACGCGCGCTGGACCTCGACCCGGTGCACGCCGAACAAGACCGGGAGCGTCCAGCCCGCGACGTCGTAGGGCACGTCGCCCTCGGGGTAGCGCTGGAGCTCGAACAGATCCTTCACGTGGGCGCCGTAGGGCTGGCGGCGGGGCACGATCAGGCTCCCCGCAGGCCAGGTGCGCCCGTCGGCGCGGAAGGGCTCGTCGGCGCGGGCGACCTCGACGCCGCCCAGGAGCAGCCCGTCGACCAGGCGCCGCACCGCGCCGCGGTCGGGGTTGGTCGAGCTGGGGATCACCCACGCCGCCGGCGCCTCGTCCTCGGGCTCCAGCGCGCGCTCGGCGGCCTCGAGGGAGTTGCCGAGCCAGGTGCGCGGCTCCCGGGCCAGGCTCCCCAGCAGCGAGCGCCCGAAGGCCAGCTCGTAGTCGACGATATCCCTGAGCCGCCACCAGCCCCCGGCCCAGGGCGCGGGGAAGCGGTTCGAGGGCGCGTAGCCCCCGAGGCCGCGGGGCGCCTCCAGCTCGTCCGGCCGCTGGAACACCGGGCTCGCGAGGTTGACCGAGGCGGCCTCGGTCAGGATCCCGATCACGTTGTGCCGCACGGGGACGCTGCGGTTCCCGCCGTTCCACCACATGTCGTAGGTGACCCCGGTCGAGATCCCGCGCAGGCCCTCGCGGGTCATGTCGAACAGCGCGCGGCTGCCCAAGGCGTCGATCGCGGTGACCACCGCGGGGTCGAGGTTCGGGTTCAGCGGGTCGCGATACGGGGGGACGAAGAAGCGCTCGTGGCCGCCGCGCTGCTGGTGCACGTCCCAGTAGACCTGGGGGAACCACTCGCCGTAGAGCAGCCCCGTCACGATCCGGCTCTCGGCCTGGGTCAGCCCGAACCAGTCACGGTTGTTGTCGTGACCGGTGTAGAGCTGGTAGAGCTTGGTCAGCGCGGCGCCCTCGTGGGGCGTGCCCCGGGTCGCGCGGTACCACTCGACCACGTGGTCCAGGCCGTCGGGGTTCAGGCTCGGGGTGAGCAGGATCACGCACTCCCGGCGCGCGCTGACCCAGGGCTCCTGGTCCGAGGTCGCGAGCTCGTAGGCGAACTCCATGGCGAAGCTCGGGGCCGCGGTCTCGGTGGCGTGCATGGCGCAGCTAATGAACAAGAACGGCTTGGCCCGCCCCAGGAGCGCCTCGCGCTCGGCGGGGTCCAGGCCCCGCGGGTCCGCGATCCGCTTGGCGTCGGCCTTGAGCGCGTCGAGCCGGGCCAGGTTCTCGGGGTCGCTGATCGTGGCCAGGAGGAACGCGCGGCCTTCGGTGGTCGTGCCTACCCGGGCGACCTGCACCCGCTCGCTCTGCTCGCCGAGCCGCACGAAGTACTGGCTGACCTGGTTCCAGTCCGGGAGCTCGAAGTCCGCGCCCACGGCGTGGCCGAGGTGCTCGGCCGGCGGGGTCACCGTCTGCGCCTGGAGCGCGGCGCAGGCGAGGGCGAGGAGCGCGCAGGAGCGGCGCATGAGGGGCCTCCGATCGTGCGCGCATGCTACCCGCTCCGCGGAGCCGCGCGGGGCTAGGCCCCTTGGAGCAGACGCGACACGGCCTCGACCTCGGTCGCGAAGCGCCCGGGGTCGCGCTCGTAGCGCGCGATCTCCTCCTTGATGTACGCCGCGAGCTTCTTGCGCCCGCGGTGCACGTGGTTGCGCACGTCCTGGACGCTGCAGCCGGCCTCGGCGGCGAGCTCCGCCTGCGGGCGCTCGTCCCATACGAAGCCCTTGACCGCGACGTAGTAGCTGGGGTGCTCGCGCTCGAGCCGCGCGAGGGAGACCTCCAGCAGGTTGAGCAGCCACTCGCGGTCGAAGCTCTCGCGCTCGTCGACGCTCGGCTCCTGCTCGAGGAGCGGCACGATCTCCGCGTTCCCCCCGCGGCGCTCCGCGCCCGCCCGCCGCAAGTGGTCGAGGAGCGCGTTGCGCGTGACCGTGAACAGATACGCGCGGAACGACGTGCCCCGGACCACCCGCTCTAGCCCGCCCTTGACCATCAGCCGCACGAACACGTCCTGGGTCACGTCCTCGGCCGCAGCCCCGACGCCCTGACGCTCCACGTAGCGCAGGACCGTGGGGCGATACGCCGACACGAACGCGCTCTGGGCGCGGTCGTCGCCGAGGGCGACGGCCGTGATCAGGCTCCAGCGGGTCGACCTGCTCACCGGGGCCGCCGCTCGAGGGCTCGCTGCCCAGGCAGGAGCTCGCGACTCGCCGCGACCTCGCGCAGGAGGTCGAGGGAGCGGCGCAGGTCCTCGTCGGCGGGGGCCGCTTCCGCCCGAAGCTCGAGGTCCGCGAAGCTCGCGCGCCAGGGCTCTGCGTGGTCCCGGAACGCGAGGCGCTGCAGGAACGGGCGCGGGCTCTCGCTGCCCACGCACAGCCCGAACAGGTGCAGGCTCGCCAGCACGAGGGCGTCCGTGGGGGTCTCCAGCGCCTCGAGGGCGCGAAACACGGGGTCGAGCTGGGACCCCAGGCGCTGGCGATCCGCGACGTAGCGGACCTCGAGCGCGTCGGCGAGGAGGCGCGCGCTGCGCTCCGCTGGGGACGCGCCCGGGCACCGGTCGCGGAGCTCTTTCAGCGGGGCTGCCCACTCGGGCCGGGGGTCGTCCACGATCGGCGTCTCGGACGGTCGCAGGCTCTCGACGAAGGCCTGCGCCAGGGGCGTGAGCAGCGCGTCGGGGTCGGCCAGGTCCGGGTCACGCGCGAGCGCGCGGGCGAGGGACTCCGGGGTCGCCGGGGACGGGGCGACGGGGGGCGCGGGAGCCTCAGGGGCGGGCGCCGGCGGGGTCGACGCGGCCTCGGTCGGGGAGGGCTGAGGGGGGGCGCTCGGCGGGGGCCCGCTCGAGGGGGGCTCGACGGTCGTCTCCCGCGGGTCGGCGGGCGCGGGGGCGGAGGGCGTGGGCGCCTCGACGGCCGGGCGAACGGGCTCGGACGGCCGGGGCTCGGGGGTCGAGGCGACGGCGAGCGGCTCCTCCTTGGCCCGCGGCCCTGAGGCCAGGGACACTCCCACGCCGAGGAGCCCGACCAGGATCAGCGCCGCCGGGACCAGGAGCAGGCGCGGGTCCTTCCACGCGGGCTCGAGCCACGCCTCCAGCGCGTCGGCCAGGGCGTCCCCGTTCGGGTAGCGCTCCTCCGGAAGGCGCGCGATCGCGCGCTCGGCGATCGCCGCGAGCTTGCGCGGCACGCCCCGGGCGAGCTCCTGCGGCTTGGGGCGCTCGTCGGCGAGGATCATGGTGAACAGGCGCAGCTCTCCGGAGTCCGGGGGGAAGGGCGCGACCCCGCACAGGCGCTCGATCAGCATGACCCCCAGCGCGTGCACGTCGGTGGCGGGGACGACCGCGCCCTCGCCGAGCTGCTCGGGGGCCATGGTGTAGGGCGTGCCCACCAGGACCCCGGTCCGCGTGCGACCCGGGCGCTCGGGGTCCAGCTCGTCCAGGTCCTTCGCGACCCCGAGGTCGGCCAGCCGCGGCTCTCCCGCGAACATGAGCACGTTCTCGGGCTTCACGTCCCGGTGCACGATCCCCAGCGCGTGGAGCGCGCCGCAGGCGCGAGCGACCTTGGCCAGCGCGCGGATCCAGGCCTCGAGGCCGAGCTCGGCGTCGGCGAGGGTCCCCTCCGACGCGAGGTCCATGACGTAATAGGGCGCGCCGCCGTGGAGGCCGCTGCCGTGGACGCGCACCACACCGGGGTCGCGCACCTCCTCCAGCAGGCGCGCCTCGCGCAGGAAGCGCTCCGGGTTGGGGCTGGCGGCGAGGTCCAGGAGCTTGATCGCGTACTCTCGGCCGTCCTCGGCGTCGCGCACGCGGAACACGACCCCCGCGCCGCCGCGGCCGAGGGTCTCGAGCACCTCGTAGCGCTCGCCGATCGTCCACGGGGTCTCCTCGACGAGCTCTTGCGTGAGGAGCCCCGCGTCGAGGACGCGGAGCGCGAGCTGGCGCTGGGACGGGACGTCGGCCACCTGGAGGATTCCGTTCACGAGGTCGGACCTCGCCTCGCACCGTAGCAGTCGCTGCCCCGGGGCGCACCGGGCGCGGGGCGCATGAGGGGATCCAGGGAGCTCATGGCCGGCGCCTCAATCACGCGTGAACCCGGAGAGGAAGGTCCACACCGCCTCGGGGCCGTGCAGGTCGCGGTTCTTCGGGCCCACGAACCAGGCGACGTCCGGCACGTTGGACCCGGGGAAGGTGTGCCCGCCGCCGTGGATCGTGTAGAGCACGACCGGCGCGCGGGCGGCCGCGTAGGCGCTGACCTCGACGGTGGACCCGTCGCCCGGGTCCAGGTCGAGCAGCCGCGCGGTCGTGGGCGCGGAGGCGGCGCCGTTGTGCCGGACCCACCACGCGACGGTCTCCGGCGTCGAGAGCCGCTTGACCCGTCCGTC
The DNA here is from genome assembly GCA_041402045.1 of Planctomycetota bacterium. Lineage (GTDB taxonomy): Bacteria > Planctomycetota > J058 > J058 > J058 > JAGQRJ01. The sequence goes on from JAWKSZ010000026.1 coordinate 65,358, forward strand.
CGGCGCCCGCTCGCCGTCCCAGGTCATGAGCGGGTCGGCGGTCCCGTTCATGATCAGCACCGGGAGCGGCCGCGAGGGCGTCAGCCCCTGCAAAGCGCCCGGGAGGTTCGCGATCACGGGGGCGATCGCGGCGATCCGGTCCGTGAGCTCGATCCCCAGGCGGTAGCTCAGGGTGCCGCCGTTGCTGAGCCCGGTCACGTAGAGCCGCCGAGGGTCGCCGCCCAGGTGCTCGACCGCGTGATCGAAGAGCTTGGCGAAGAAGCCGACGTCGTCGATCCCGGACACGTCGACGCCGGTCTTGGCGCGCTCGCCGCGCCCGTCGTTCCAGTTGCCCTCCCAGCCGTTGGGGTAGACCACGACGAACCCGTGGTCCCGGGCCAGCTCGGTGTAGCCGGTCTTGTGGGCCATGTCGGGGCCCGAGCCGCTGCCGCCGTGGAGTACGAACAGCACCGGTCGGGGCGCGGCGCTCGGCTCCGCGCCGGCGTAGTAGAAGGTGCGCTCGCGCTGCTCGTGGCGCAGGCTGGCCTGGGTCAGGCCCAGGCTCTGGGCCAGGCGCGCGTCCCGGGCCGCGCGCTCGGCGGGGCTGCCGCGCAGCGCGCGGATCAGCGCTCGCGCTCCCGCGCCCTCCCCGTCGCCGGCCTCCCTCGACCGAGGCGGGCCCGACGCGCCTCGGCGCTCGACCAGCCTGCGGAGCACCCGGCGGAGCAAGGCCCGGCGGTCGGGGTCGAGCGCGCCGTCCTGGGCGGGGGCCAAGGGACATGTCAGGAGCAGGGCGGCGAGGGCTAAGGCGAGGAAGAGCGTGCGGTTCATGAGGGCTCCGAGGTGCGAGCGACCCAGCGGCGGGGCGTCTCTGGGGTGCTGAGCGAAACGGGCAGGGGGGACATTTCAGCGCCGCCCGATTTTTCTGTGGGGTCCCGCGACGAGGCCGACCCCGGCCGCGAGCGCGGCCGGGGTCGAGGCGGATCGCCCGCCTTCAGGGAGGTTCCGGGAGGTCAATCGAGCTTGAACTGGGAGACGAAGGCCCACACCTCTTCGCGGCCGTCGATATCCATGTTCTTGGCGCCCACGAGCTGGGGGACGTCCTTCACGTCGGAGCCCGGGAAGGTGTGCCCGCCGCCGTGGATCGTGTAGAGCACGACCGGGGCGACCAGGCCGGTGTAGGTCGTGACCTCGACGGTGGAGTCGTCCTGGCGGTTCACGTTGGGGAGGTGCTCGGACCTGGGGAGCACCAGCCGCCGCTGGGCGTTGTGCCGGATCCACCAGGTGACGGTCTCGGGGGTCGAGAGCTGGGCCACGCTCCCGTCGGGGTTGGTCGAGCCACCCCAGTGCATGAGCGGGTCGGCGGTGCCGTTCATGATCAGGACCGGCAGCGGTCGCTTGGGGGTCGCGGTCTGCAAGGGGCCCGTGAGGTTTGCGATCACGGGGGCGATCGCGGCGATCCGGTCCGTGAGCTCGATCCCCAAGCGGTAGCTCATGGTCCCGCCGTTGCTCAGGCCGGTCACGTAGAAGCGCTGCGGGTCGCCCTTGAGGGTCTGGGCGGTGTAGTCGAAGAGCTTCCTGAAGAAGCCCACGTCGTCAATGTTCGAGACGTCGACCCCGGTCGCCGCGGGCTTCCCACGCCCGTCGTTCCAGTTGCCCTGCCAGCCGTTCGGGTAGACCACGAGGAACCCGTTGTCCTGGGCGACCGGGTTGTAGCCGGTCTTGTTCGCGGTGTCCGGGCCCGATCCTCCGCCGCCGTGGAGCACGAACAGCACCGGCTTGAGCGCCTTGCTGCGTTGGTTGATCCGGCCGTGGTAGTAGAACGTGCGGTCCCGCCCTTGGTGGCGCAGGCTGGCCTTCGTCAGGTTCAGTTGCCGGGCGAGGCGGGCGTCCTTGGCCTCGTCGGCGTGGGCGAGGGGCGCGCTCAGGAGCGCGGAGAGCAGGGTCAGAGCGGTCAGCTTCGAGTTCATGGTCGTGTTCGACCTCCTTCCACCTGCCCAAGCGCAGGGGAGGAGGCCGGCATCTCACTCAGCCCGGTGCGGTTTTCTCAAACCCGCTGGCCCAGCACGGCTAAGTAGCCTGCTCTGAGTCGGTTATATCGCGCTGCCCTGCCGGATCCCTGAGCCTGTCGACTTGGTAATCGGCTGGCCCGGATAACAAATTTTCCGTAAGTCCTTGTTTTATAGACTTTACGAGTTCTCTTCTACAGGTGTAGAAAACAACTGCGCCGACTTTCCTGGCTTCGTGTATCTACGACTTTTCTTGCCTGCGTTTGGGTTCGATACGACCAGCAGGCCTCGTTCGACCCATGATTTCAGTTGCTTGGAAGCCTTTAGGCTTGAGTCTGTTTCCATAAGGAGTCTGAGATCTGCGTTGGCGATTGACCCCTCTCGGTCGATGAACGAACTCGCCATTTCCCAGAGGGTCGGGCGGTGCTCATTCAGAAGCACCACCCTCACAGCCTCACGACTCAGCTGAGGACGCGTGAAGTAGATAGGCGGATACAGGCCACGGGCCCACATTTCTCCGAACATCATGCGAACTCCCTCTCCCGCGTCCAGGTTGGGCGGGTCGGGAAACTCACGGAGGTGATTCGAGATCACGGGGTTCCTAGCGTGGGTTCCTACTCTGCTGATGTTGTCGGCTGTAACAGGCCCCGGAAGGAGACCTGGGCTCTCCACCTCGATTCGGTCGGAGAAAATGCGGACCTGGGTGTCCATTGGAAGACGGTAGTCCCGGTGAATCACCGCGTTCGTGATCGCCTCCAAGACAACGCGATCAGGGAACAGTTGGACGACCTGTAGCCCCCTCTGGTCCAGTTGAACCCCGCGGGCTAGTTCCCCCATCACTGTGGAGGTCGCGTCCCGGATCTGCGCGTACAGAGGCCCGGTAACTGTGACGGGAGGACGTATCAGATTCGGTTGCGCGGTGGCATGCGCAGTCGCGCCCTGATAGTGCAGAACCCGTAGCGCGGCCTTCTCGCCTAATAGCGCGGACGGATCGTCAGCGAAGAGCAACACAGCAGCACGTATGGGCTTCAGGCGACCTTCAGCGTCCGATTTTGCGAGCCCTAGGTGGCGTAGAGCGTCCGGCAGCGCTCTAGTGAGGCGCCGTCGAGTGGCGTAGAGTTCCCAGTGGTCGGTCTGAAGCAGGTCCACGGCGACATCTACTAGACCCGACTCTGCCGATACCACACCTCGGGCGAAGGCGAGTTCAGTGATCTCCCTCGCGCTTAACTGCCTGTTGCTCTTGTCTAGACGAACGAAAGTGCCACCGCCGACCACCGAGTGTACGCAGGCGCTCTTTGGGACGCTCAGATAGCAAACAGTGCCTTTGCTTCCGTCTCGTAGCGAGCACTCGAACGACAGGAGCTGCAATTTGAGAAGGGCGGAGTCGGTAACTCGCTCTACACACATTCGCTTGAGTTCGTCAAGATTCTCGCGCTTCTCATCGACACCAAAGATGCGAGCTCGCCCTCGAGCCTTACCTGGATCCTCCAAGCCCAGCGCGATCACCCCCCCTTCTGTATTGGCGAACGCTACGATCGACTCAAGAACGCGACTTAGTTTTCCGCCTGCCAGGCGCTTGCACTCGAAACTCGCGCTCTCCTCCCAGTCGAGCGACTTGAGCACGTGCGCCTCATTTGGGCCTAGGTCGAACTCTTCCACCGGCAGTACCAATCAGCCTGTTGGGGAGCAGTTGTTGGAACTGCTCCCCAAGGATCGCCAATCCCTTCCTCGCCTTCAGTCGCTGAAGGTGAAGGTGAAGTTCTCGTCGTCGATCCCGATCGTGAGCTTGCCCGGGAGCGGGCCTTCGCTCATTTGGGTCAGGAGCTCGGTCGAGATCCGGGGCAGGAGGGTCGAGCGAATGATGTGGTCGACGTTGCGGGCGCCGGACTCCACCTCGGTGCAGCGCGCGGCGATCGCGTCGATCACGGCCTCCTCGATCTGCACGTCGATCTTGTGCCGCTGCGCCATGCGCCGCTGGAGCTTGCCCAGCTTGAGCTTGGCGATCCCGCGCAGGGCGTCCTGCTTGAGCGGGTAGAAGGGCACGATCGTCATGCGCCCGAGGAGCGCGGGCTTGAAGTGCTTGCTGAGCGTGGGCCGGATCAGGGCCACCAGCTCGTCCACGGGCATGGGCTCGTCGGCCATGCCGGCCTCGGTGATCAGGTCGGTGGCCAGGTTCGAGGTGAGGAAGATCACCGTGTCCTTGAAGTCGACCACGCGGCCCTCGCCGTCGGCGAGGGTGCCCTTGTCGAACACCTGATAGAAGAGGTTCATGACCTCGAGGTCGGCCTTCTCGACCTCGTCCAGGAGCACGACCGAGTAGGGCCGCTGGCGGACCGCCTCGGTGAGCACGCCGCCCTCGCCGTAGCCGACGTAGCCCGGAGGCGAGCCGACCAGCTTGCTGACGGTGTGCTTCTCCTGGAACTCGCTCATGTTGACCGTGGTCATGAAGCGCTCGCCGCCGAACATGAGGTCCGCGACGCCCAGGGCGGTCTCGGTCTTACCGACGCCCGAGGGGCCCACGAACAGGAAGATCCCCATGGGCAGGCACTCGTCCTTGAGCCCAGCCTTGGACGCGCGGATCCCCTCGCCGACCACGGTCATGACGTGGTCCTGGCCCACGACGCGCTTGCACATGTCCTCCTCGAACTTGAGGAGCACCGAGGCCTCGTCCTTGATCATGTTGCCGATCGGGATCCCGGTCCAGTCGGCGATCACGCTGGTGACCACGTCGGGGGTGACCTCGAGGTGGATCAGCGGCTCCTCGCCCTGGACCTTGGCCAGCTCGGCCTGCGCGGCCTCGATCTGCTTGACCAGGCCGTCGCGGGCGGCGCCGGTCGGGGCCTCGCCCTGGGTGCCGTCCTCCTGCTTGCCGGCCAGCTTGTCGCGCAGGGCCACGACCTTCTGGGCGGCCTCGCGCTCGGTGTTCCAGCGCTCGGTGACCTGCGCCACCCCGTCCTCGAGGCCCTTGATCTCGGCCTCGAGCTCAGCGATCCGCTCGTCGGTGTCGGCGCGGCCCTGCTCCTTGTCGCGGCGCAGCGCGTCCAGCTCGCGGGTGCGGGTCTGGATCCGACGCTCCATGTCGTCGAGGTGCGCGGGCTTGGCGCTGAGCGAGATCTTGACCCGCGCGGCCGCGGTGTCCATGAGGTCCACGCCCTTGTCCGGGTGCTGGCGGCCGGCGATATAGCGGCTGCCGAGGTGCGCGGCGGCCTCGAGCGCGTCGTCGCGGATCGTGACCTTGTGGCTGTCCTCGTACTTGCCCTTGAGGCCACGCAGCATGGTCGTGGTGTCCTCGTCCCCCGGCTCCTCGACCTTGATCAGCTGGAAGCGGCGAGCCAACGCCGGGTCCTTCTCGAAGTACTTCTTGTACTCCGACCAGGTGGTCGCGGCGATCGTGCGCAGCTCGCCGCGGGCCAGGGCCGGCTTGAGCAGGTTCGCGGCGTCGCCGCCGCCCGCCGCGCCGCCGGCGCCGATCAGGGTGTGGGCCTCGTCGATGAACATGATGATCGGGATCGGGGAGGACTTGACCTCGTCGATCACGGCCTTGAGCCGCTTCTCGAACTCGCCCTTCACGCTCGCGCCGGCCTGGAGCAGCCCCATGTCGAGGCTGTAGATCTCGGTGTTCTTGAGCAGGTCGGGCACGTCGCCCTCGGCGATCCGCAGCGCCATGCCCTCGGCCAGCGCGGTCTTGCCGACGCCCGCCTCGCCCACGGCGATCGGGTTGTTCTTCCGGCGCCGGGCGAGCACGTCGATCATTTGCCGAATCTCGCGGTCGCGGCCGAACACCGGGTCGATATGCCCCTCGCGCGCGCGCTGGGTGAAGCACACGCAGAACTGGGCCAGGGCCGTGCCTTCGCCGCCGGGGGCGTCCGCCGCGCTGCCGGAGCCCGGGGCGGCGCCGGCCTCCGCCACCGAGCGCCGCGCCGACTCCGACGAGGGACCCACCGCGTCGAAGAAGTTCTTCTTGAGGTCGTCCTTGTTGATCTCCTCGAACAGGTCGACGTAGTCGCCGCCGGCCATGCGCGGGCTGGCGAGCAGCGCCTGGAACAGGTTGCCCGAGCGGATCTCCGCCTGCCCGTACTGGATCGAGGCCAGGAGCCAGGCCGACTTGAGCCAGTCCTGGAGCAGGGGCGAGAGCACCGGCCGGTTCTGGTTGCCGGTCTTGAGCCCGTCCAGCGTGCTCACCAGGGCGCGGTTGGCCCGGGAGTGGTCGATCCCGTAGTGGTTGAGGATGTGATAGACGTCGCCGTTCGTGTCCTCGAGCAGCGGCTGCAGCACGTGCTCGAGCTGCACCTCGTAGTTGGTGCGCGAGACGCAGATCCCGGCCGCGGTCTCCAGCGCGCGCTTGCAGTTGGGGTTGAGGCGCCCCACCAGGGCCTTGAGGTCAATGTCCACCATGCTGTGCTCCTTCGAAGAACAAGCGGATCTGGCAGTCGACCTCGTCGGGTCGGCCGAGCCAGGTGCTCCAGCCCAAGCGGGCGTGTTGAGTGCCAAGTGCGAACGGAGGCGCCCCCGCAGCCGGGAGTCGAACCTCGAGCTCGTAGTCGAGTGCGTCGGAGTTGAACAGGTCGATCACCTCCCGCGCGGCCTGGAACCGGCGGCCGCCCGGGAGGAAGTCGGCGTAGTCGGCGAAGCCGGTGGTGTCGACCACCACGCGGAAGGTCCCGCCCATGTCGCGGATCCGCGAGCCGAGGAGCAGGTCCTGGCCGAGGATCGAGTTCTCGGTGCCCAGGCGCGAGTACTGGTCCCGGGGAATGTCCTGCCAGCGCGGAATGAAGCTCTCGACCTTGAACTCGACGCCGTCGAAGCTGGCGCGCAGCGCGGCAGAGAGGCTCGCCGCCGAGCGCGGGCCCTGGCTCAACAGCCCGGCCAGCGCCAGGAGCTCGAGCCGGGGCATGGCCGAGCCCTCGGGGACCTCGCGCTCCGAGACGTGGACCAGGCGCCCCAGGCGCTGGGAGTAGTAGTCCTCGCCGTCGGGGCGGAAGCGGGCGGCGATCCGGTAGCGCTCCCAGCTGCGGTAGACCATGGAGATCAGCCGGTGCTGGAACAGGTCGTAGAACGCGCGCTCGGCCTCGGGGTCCTCCTGGTCGAGGAGCTCCTCGGTGTAGCAGGTGGGCAGGGGCGAGCTGCTCCCGTAGAGCCCGAGGAAGGTCGCCTCGAGGCTGAAGCGCGGGCGCGCGTCGACGTTGCCCAGCCCGTCGGGGATCCGCTCCCAGCTCGCGACGCTGGCGACGTCGCCGGGGGGGAAGGCCAGGCTCAGCCAGCCGCTGAAGCGCACGACCTCGTCGTCGGGGGGGCCCTGGAGACCGACCGGCGTCGCGTCCGGATGCAGCAGCTGCAGCAGGCGCACGGCCTGCTGGAAGGAGAAGTCTTGCCCGCGCTCGAGGAGCGCGAGCGTCAGAGGATGCTGCGCTCGCCCGACCTCGGCGCCCACGTGTGGACCTCCCCGAACTTCTGGCCCCGGACCTCGAGCTGGCTGAACGCGTTCAGCGACACGTACTGGCCCAGGAGTTGATTGAGAACGTCCCCGAAGGCGAACACCTCGCCCTCGCCGCCGAAGTGCTCTTCGTCGAGGTCCACCACGACCTTCATGCCGCGCACCGCCGCGCCCTGGAGCACCCGGGTCGCGCGCTCGGTCTTGACCCCCTTGATCCCGCTCAGCTTGCGGTCGAGGGTCCGCGCGGCCTGGCGATCGACCAGGGCGCGGAAGTCGTAGAGCCGTAGCAGCTCGCGCAGGCGGTCGGCGTCCGCCAGCGAGAGGTAGTTGAGCGAGAGGTGCGAGATCAGCGACCAGTAGAGGTCGCCGGTCAAGGGCGCCGGCACCGAGGGGGTGGGCGCGGTCACGTTCTTGAAGGTCAGCGCGCGGGGCGAGCTGGGGGTGTGCTCGCTGATCGAGCCCAGGCCCAGGCTCCGCGGGAGCTGGCGGTTGGTGCACAACAGCCGGGTCGAGACCGTCTCCTGAATGTCCAGCTCGTCGGCGCTGGTGTGCCCCACGAAGCTCAAGAACACGTCCGAGCCCTCGAGGGTCTGGGACGGCTCGCGCCGCGCCTGGAAGAACAGACCCCCGGGCTCGCGCTTGAAGCTGAACAGCGGCGCGTAGTTTCGGTGCTCGCTCTGGCCGCGGCGGACGCCGGTGACCTCCTCCACCGAGTAGACCTCGTAGTGGCTCGCGTCCCGGCAGGCCGGGCGCAGCTTGTACTCGGTGCGGGTGTGGTCGATCCGGATCGGGTCGCCGTCGTGCACGAACACGTTCGCCGCGGGCACGCAGTTCAGGAGCACGTTCTTGCTGGTGATCGGCGGCATGTCCTGGGGCAGCTCGCTGAGCTCGAAGCGCAGCTCGAACTCCGACGCGTTGCCCAGGTCGCCCAGCGGTCCGAGCCCGTCGACGTCGACGAAGTTGAACTTCTGGGGGAAGGCGAAGTACTCGAACAGGTAGCGGAACCCGGGGAAGCTGACCTTGGGCAGCGGGAACAGCGCGTCCTCGGGGGCGAAGCCCGCGGCGTGGACCTTGGAGCTCAGGGTCAGGGGGCCGTCGAGCCCCTTGGCCCGCAGGACCACGCGCTTGGTGTAGCGCATGAGGCACAGGCGCAGGTTCGTGCTCGCGGCGGGCTCGCCGGCCAGGTAGAAGCGCAGCTTCTCGAGCTTGAGCTTCTTGAGCGCGCCCGCCTTCTTGAGCTTGAGGTTCAGGCGCACGTAGGGTGAGTTCGAGGGGCCGACCTCGACGTCGTCGACCTCGACCGGCACGGCGTCGAGCGCGCTGGTGGTGCGGAAGCGGCAGGAGGTGCCGTCGACGTCGCCCGCGCCGAGCTCGGTGTCCCGGGGCACCGGGATCACCTTGTCCAGGGCCTTGCTGGTCGGGGCGAACTGGATCACGGTGAACGAGGGCAGCGGCCGCAGGTAGTGCGGCCAGAACAGCTCGAGCATCGCGTGGGTGAACTCGGGCAGCTCGTCGTCGAGCTTCTGCCGCACCCGGCCGGTGAGGAACGCGAAGCCCTCGAGCAGGCGCTCGACGTCGGGGTCGGTCCCGGGCTCGGCGAGGAACCCGCCGCGCTTGGGGAAGCGCTCGGCGAACTCGCGGCCCATGTCGCGCAGGTAGGCCAGCTCGTCCTGGTAGTAGGTGTTGAAGCTCACGGCGCTATCGCTTGAGGGTGATCCGGCCCGAGGGGTCGAAGCGCAGGAGGAAGCTGACCCACGAGCCGCTGCTCGAGGCGGTCAGCCGCGCCTGGACCTGGAACTTGAGGGTCAGGGGGTCGTCGGGGGACTCGAGGTGCACGATCTCGACGTCCGAGAGCCGCGGCTCGAAGTTCTCGATGCTCTCGCGGATCTTCTTGGTCATGCGCGCCACGGCGCCGGAGAACGCGTGCACGATCTCGTTGGGCGGGGGCATGCCGAAGGTCGGCTGGGTCTGGGAGTCGCCCTCGCGGCTGTTGAGCACGCGCACCAGGTTGGCCTGCACGCTGCGGATCATGAGCCCGGTGTTCTCCATGGCCGACGGGGCGACGTCGTCCGAGCGCAGGCGCTGCAGGATCGTGAGCTCACGCGACATGGAGGGGGACCTCGGGGGCGAAGGCGGGGCGGGGAGACGCGCGGCCGCGGGGCGAGCGCCCCGCGGCCGTACGGGTCAGACGACGACTACGACTGGGGAGCCGAGAAGTCGAAGGTGGTGGGCAGCTTGCCGCCGGACAGCCACTCCCAGTCGATCTTGCGGTAGGCGAAGCCGATCTCGTCCATGTGGGGCGGGGTCGACTCGTCCTTCTCCGACGGGTTGGGAATGTGGGGACGGGCGAAGATCAGGCGGCAGTCGGTGAGCGTGATCTTGAAGTAGACCTCGGTCGCGCCCTCACCCGGCTTGTCGCGCTCGAACTCGATCTCGACCGAGTTGATCTTCTTCTTCTTGGCCAGGGCCTCGTAGAGCTTGGGGCTGGCCTTGTCCATTTCCTTCCAGACCTTGCACGCGCCGTGCTCGGGCTCGCCGCGGCCCTTGGCCTCGCGCATGTCGAAGGGGTACTTCATCTCGTGGCTGAAGCCGCGGACCTCGCTCCAGTCGGCGCGCTCGAGCGACGAACCGGGCATGTCGGCGATCTTCATGAACACTTTCATTCCAGACATAGACTTCCTCGCGGTGCGGCCCTGCGGCCGCTACTAGAAATGCGTTGATCGTGTGAGTGGGTGAACGAAAGGCGGTCGACGCGGCATGTGCCGCGTCGATCGCGAGCAAACGGGGGCGTGGGGCCGCGCCCGGAGCGAGCTCCGGGCGCGCGCCGTCGCCTATTCCTTGTCGAGCTTGCCGACCAGCGACGGCGTGAAGAACGCGCCCATGTACTTGAAGTGGGGGCGGATCTTCATGTCGACCTTGTACCAGCCAGCCTCGCCGGGGACGTCCTCGACGGTGATCTGCGCGCTGCGCAGCGGGCAGCGCGAGCGGATCGCGGGCGAGGGGTTGTCGTCGTCGGCCACGTACTGACCGATCCACTGGTTCAGCTCGCGCTCGAGGTCGGCGCGCTCCTTCCAGCTGCCGATCTGCTCGCGCTGCAGCACCTTGATGTACTGCGCCAGGCGGTTGACGACGAACATGTAGGGCAGCTGGGTGCCGAGGCGGTAGTTGCTCTCGGCCTCCTTGCCCTCCTTCGAGGTGCCGAAGGTCTTGGCCTTCTGGCAGGAGTTGGCCGAGAAGAAGCACGCCTCGTCGCTGCTCTTGCGCATGCTCAGCGAGATGAAGCCCTGCTCCGCCAGCTCGTACTCCCGGCGATCCGAGATCAGGACCTCGGTCGGGATCTTGGTCTGGATCTCGCCCATGGCCTCGTACTGGTGCAGGGGCAGGTCGCCGACCGTGCCGCCCGACTGGGGACCGATGATGTTCGGGCACCAGCGGTACTTGGCGAAGCTGTCGGTGAGCCGGGTGGCGAAGGCGAAGCTGGTGTTGCCCCAGAGGTAGGCCGAGTGCTGACCCTGGACCTTCTCCTCGTAGTTGAACGCCTTGACCGGGACGGTGTCGGCGCCGTAGGGCAGGCGCAGCAGGAAGCGCGGCGTGGTCAGGGCCACGTTGCGGCTGTCCTCGCTCTCGCGGAAGGCTTGCCACTTCGCGTACTGCGGGCCCTCGAACACGGCCTGCAGGTCCTTGAGGTTCGGCAGGTCCTCGAAGCTCTCGATCCCGAACATTTGCGGGCCAGCGGCCGCGATGAACGGGCAGTGCGACATGGCCGAGATGCTCGCCACCTGGCCGAGCAGGGCCACGTCTTGCGGGCCGGGGCCGAAGTCGTAGTTGCCGAGGATCGCCCCGTAGGGGCTCCCGCCGAACTGGCCGAACTCGTCGGTGTAGACCTTCTTGTAGAGGCCCGACTGGGTGATCTCGGGGGAGTCCTCGAAGTCGTCGAGCAGGTCCTGCTTCGAGCAGTTGAGGATCTCGACCTTCACGTTCTCGCGGAAGTTCGTGCGGTCGACCACCAGCTTCAGGCCGCGCCAGGCGCTCTCCAGCTGCTGGAAGGTCTCGTGGTGCAGGATCTGATCGAGCTGCCGGCTGAGCTTCTCGTCGATCTCGGCGATCATTTGATCGACCACGGTCTTGTCGGCCTTGCGCTTCTCCTTGCCGGGAGCGAGCAGCTCGGCGATGAACGCCTCGACGCCCTTGCGCGCGATCGAGTAGCCCTCCTCGCTCGGGTTGAGCTTGGTCTGCTCCATGATCGAGTCGAGGAGCGACCCCTCGGTGGTCTCGGCCTCGGCCGCCGCCGGCTGGGCGGCTTGTTGCTCTTCTGCCATGTGTGCGTCTCCTTCTCTTCCGGCCTACTCGCCGAGGCCCAGTTCTTTGAGGACCTGCGACCGACCCTCGTCGTTCTCGACGATCTCGCGGATCTTCTTCTTGAAGTCCTTGTTGTTGCCCAGCGGCGACTTGAGCGCGGTCAGCGCCTGACGCAGCTCGAGCATCTTGTTCAGCTCCGGGACCTGCTTGGCCACGGCCTCGGGGGCGAAATCCTTGAGGTCCTTGAACTTCAGGCTGACCGCCATGTCGTCCTCGACGCCCTCCTCGAGCTTGTTCTTGACGTTCAGGTCCAGCTTCAGGTTTTGGCCCTTCATGACCTTGCTGAAGTTGTCCTTGTCCACGTTGATCGGGGCGCGCTCGGCCAGGGGCGTGTCGTCGTTCTGGAGCGTGTAGTCGCCCATGAACAGGAGCTTGAGCGGGAGCTCGCGCTCCTCCTTCATGTCTCCGGTCGCCGCCTTGTAGCGGATGTTCACGCGCTCCCGCGGAGCGATCGATCCTTCCTTACCCATGTCCAACCTCTCGGCGCCCTGGGGACGCGGTTAGCTAACCGTCGAGCTCCAACGCCGCGGCCATGTCGACGCGGCACAGGCGCTCGTAAATCTTCTGGGCCTCGGCGGCCCCTGAGTCTCCCTGCGCGCGGGCGCAGCGATAGCCGAGCCCGAGGTAGGTCACCGCGAGCTGCGGCTCCCACTCCACGAGCCCGTACTGCTCGAGCTCGCTCTCCAGGCTCCGCAGGCGGAACGAGGCCAGCTCGGCCTTGTCGCCGTCGAGGCAGAGCTGGGCCACGGCCAGCGCCCAGCGGAAGCGCCCGCGGCGGCTGCGCTGCTCGGCGAGCCCCGCCTCGAGCTTGCGCACGGCGTCGGCCAGCCCGCCCTGGAGCAGGAGCCCGCGGGCCTCCTCCAGCGCACCCGCCGGGTCGCTGGGGTCGTCGGACGCGCCGCCGCCGCCCTTGCTCATGTGCGAGTTCAGCCAGATCCGGCAGGCCCCGCTGGCGACCGCGTAGCCGTTGCTGAAGTTCGTCTCGAGCAGCGCCGGGTGGCGCATGACGTGGGCCACCATGTGGCTCGTCGTCGCCTCGAGGGCGGCCTGATAGCGCGGGCCCAGGTTCATGAGCGCCTGCGCGGCGAAGTAGGAGGGCTCGAGCCAGAGCTTCTGCTGCGAGACCAGCGGCTCCGCCAGCTCGAGCAGCCCGTTCCAGTCCTCGGCCTCCTGCAGCGCCTCCATTTGCTTCGCCATGCCGCCGCCGCCGGGGAACGTGAAGCTCCCGCCCTGGATCGCGGGGAGCTTCTTGATCCCCTGCCAGGCGGCGACCCGGCGCAGGCTGTAGGACTGCGCGTCGGCGTGGTTGGCGGCGAACAGGAGGTCGGCGCTCTGCTTGAGGGTCTCGAAGGCGTCGCTGACGACCTGCTCGACCTTGCTCACGTCCGCGGGCGGCGCGGGCGCCGCGCTGGGCGCGGGCACCGCGACCGGGGCGGGCGCCGGAGCGGGCGCAGGCGCGGCGGCCGGCGCCGGCGCAGCAGCAGGCGCCGCGGCGGCCGGGGCCGCCTCGGCGGCGGGGCCGGCTCGGGCTCGGGGGGCGCCTCGGGCTGGGCTCCGGCAGGCTGCCGAGCTTCGACTCCAGCTCGCGGCGCAGGGGGCCCAGCGCCGGGGCGTCGTTGCCCAGCTTGTCGCCGGTGATCTCCCAGATCTCGCCAGGCACCGCAATACAGGTCTCGAGGGTCTCGCGGTCGGAGACCCCGGGGTCCGGGAGCGGCTCGGCCTTGCTCGCGAGGAACTCGAGGGCTTGCCCGCGGGCCCGCGCGCGCTTGAGCGCGGGGTGCATGGTCTCCCAGAAGGTGGTGAGCATGTCGCGGCACACGGTCAGCCCGACCGCGAGGCCGGGGTAGCCGTTGACCCGCAGCTCGCCCACCGCGTAGTAGGAGGCGACGAGCATGTCCTTGGACTTCTCGGCGAGGATCGTGCGGCCGAGCTCGACCACGCGCTCCCACTTCACGTTGCGGTCGGTGACCGACTGCAGCTTGGCGATCTCGTTCGAGAGCTCCTCGAACTCGGGCTCGTAGCGCGCGGAGGCCCCGCCCGGCGCGTCGGCCGAGATCGGGTCCTTGCCCAGCGTGACTTCTTCCAGCGCGCTCACCCTGCCCCCCCGGCGAGTACTAGCTGATTGACCCTAAGCGTGCGCTCTGGCGCAGTCAAGTGCGTCACGTCCGCCCACCGGGCGGCCCCGGCGGGGACGCGGCGCGCGGGAACCCCGCTGGCGCGGGGGCTGGCGCCGGTCGGGCGCCCGTCGTGAGCGGAGGGGGAGCTGAGGTCTCTCAATGCGCGGCGAGCCCCCTCAGCAGGGTCTCGAGGGAGGAGCCGCTGGCCTCCGCCAGCGGGCCGTAGCGCGCGCGGGCCTTCTCCACCAGGGACTCGCTCTCCAGGCCCTCGCTGGCGAGCACGCAGGCGTCGCTCTCGAGCTGAGGCAGGAACAGCGGAATGAAGTGGCTGGGGCTGGGCTCGGTCAGGATCGCGCGCAGCCCGGTGAAGGGCTCGGCGGACCAGGTGACCACCGGCGGGAAGGCCTCGCCCTGGCGCGCGGCCTGGGCCAGCTCCAGGAGCACCGCGGCCCAGGCGCCGTCGGGGGGCGCGGGGAGCACCAGCGGGAAGCGCGGGCGCGAGCGCGGCCCGAACAGGTCGTGGGCGTTGGCCAGGAGCAGCGCGCGCTCGTCGGCGCCGCCCTGGGGCAGGCAGGCCTCCCACAGCGCGCCCACCGTGCTCTGGGAGAGCGTGCGGTCGAGCTCGCGGGCCGTGGCCTTGACGTCGACCGCCGTCGCGAGCGCGTCGACCTTGGCCAGGAGCCCGCGCAGGTCGATGCCCTCCCAGCCCCGGAGCGCGAGGTCCTCGGCCCGGGCCAGCACGTCCTGGCAGAGCAGGGGCAAGAGGCTCGGGCGCTTCTTGAGCGCGCGCAGCTCGAGGGTCGCGTAGACCAGGAACGGGAACTCGCGCCCGACCTTGCCGTGGCTGGGGCAGATCAGCCCGATCACCACCCGCCCGGTGTCGGCGAAGGTGCGCATGAAGCGCAGGGTGGGCATGCCGAAGAAGGCCTCGCTCCACACCTCGGCGCCCAGGCGCTGCTTGAGCTCGTGCAGACCCTCCTGCAGCCAGGCGTCGATCCGCCGCAGCTCGGGGCCCGCCCGGTGGCGAATGAAGTCCCCGTGCAGCGGGAGCTTGCCGTAGCAGCCGACCTCCAGCATTACTCGGGCACCGTCTCGGCCGGGCTCGAGAGCTTGTCGAACAGCTCGCCCAGGAACAGGGGCCGCATGCCGTCGCGGGGCACCTCGAACTCCACGTCGGCGGCGCGCTCGGCCTCACCGATCTTGAAGTCCCAGGAGTAGCGGAAGTTGCGCTGCGAGCTGCGCCCGGTGTCGAGCTTGCCCTCGCGCAACAGGCGCACCAGGCCCCAGGCGCTGTTGCCGTAGTCCTTGTTGGCCCATTCGGTCTCGCCCGACGCCAACAGGCTCAGGCGCGCGCCGCCCTCGCCGCGCTTCCAGGTCACGCCGACCAGGAAGTTCGGCGGGTTGTCGCTCTCCTTGAACGAGGTCTCGCCCAGGGTGAAGCGCAGGTTCCGCACCTTGGAGCGCTTGATCAGCTTGACCTTCATGGGCACGCCGAAGTCCTCGCCGTCGGGCGGGAACAGCGCGTCGCGCAGGCGCGTCGCGCTCTCGAGGAACTTGGTGTAGCGCGAGCCCGGCTTCACCAGGCGCACGTCCTCGGTGAGCTTGTACTCCGCCAGGCGCGTGATCCCGGTCTGGGCCGTCCACACCGCGCCGCCCTTGGGCTTGAGCAGGCGGGTCAGCTCCTCGAGCGGGACCTCGGTCGAGGCGGACTCGTCGAGGGGGTAGCGCCCGGCGATGTGCTCGGCGTAGACCGCCTGGACCGTGGTCTTCCAGGCCTCGTTGGCCTCGGCGGTCGCCTCGCGCACCAGGGCCTGGGCGCAGTTGTCCAGCAGGTCGCGGAACAGCTTGCGCGCGTAGGTCTCCTGGGAGGCGGGCACCTGCGGGACCACGACCTCGAGCAGGGTCAGCTCCTCCTCCTTGAGCACCGTGCGGAACGGGTCCACCCGGCGGTTGAGGCGGTCGGCGAGGGCCTCGGCGTAGAGCCGCTTGCCCGCCGCCTCCTTGCCCAGCTCGGCGAAGGCCGCCGCCAGCCGCTCGCAGCTCGCGCGGAACTGGTCCTGCCAGGGCGGGACCTCCTGCCCCTCGGGGAGCTTGAGCTTGTCGGTCTCGCGCTGGGTGAGCTTGGGCGACTCCTCCGCCGAGTTGAGCACGTACTGCCGCAGCCACACCTCCTTGAACAGCTTGGGGAGGGGCGTGGCGTCGGAGGCGAGGACCCCCAGCTTCTCGGCGGCGTCGTCGATCCCCTGGAACGTGTTCACGTGCAGGTCGTCGATCAGCCCGCGCCAGCGGCGGTTGCCCTCGCGCTCGAAGTGGTCCTTGAGCTCGTCCTGGATCTCGCCCGCGGACTTGTCCTTGTTGAGCTCCTTGAACTTGACCTCGAGGTCCTTGCTCTTCTCGCGCACCGCGGGCTCGAAGTAGTCGTTCCACTCCTTCTCGCTGAACACGTCGGAGACCGTGTGGTCGGTGGCGAAGGCCTTGAGCCCGGGCTGGCCGAGGAGGGACTCCAGGCTCTGGCTGTCGAGCTCGTCCTTGCGGGCGTCGCGGATCGCGGTGTAGGCCTGGCTCGTCCAGTAGTTGTTCTCGAGCTTGGCCCGCACCTTGGCGACCAGCGCCTCGTTGAAGTCCTTCTCGGTGACCCACTCGTAGGCCTTGTCGAGCTGCGAGAGCGTGAAGTCGAGCTGCTTGAAGGCCAGGTCGCGCACGTCGTCGGCCGCGCGCTGCTCGGGGCTCAGCCCGGCCAGCCAGCGGTTCTTGTCGCGCAGCTGCTTGCCCAGGGGCTCGCGCTCCTTCTCCAGGTCCTCCGCCGACTTGATCCGGTCGGTGAGCCACTGATACGCGCGCAGCAGGAGGTAGAGCTCCTCGAACAGCTCCTGGTCGCTCTTGACCTTGTACTCCTGCTTGAGCTCCGAGAGCTTGTTGCCCTCGACGAACTGGCTCATTTCGTGCTCGAGGGCCTTGAGGCAGGGCAGGAGCAGGACCTCGCGCAGCTCCTTCAGGTAGAGCTTGCGCGCGGGCTCGTTGAGGGTCGAGCCCTGATACAGGCCCCAGCGCATTTGGAACGGGGGCCAGCCGTCGGTGTAGTCCGAGAGCTTGGCCACCGGGTAGCGCAGCTGCTCGAGGGCCTTGAGCCGCTCGGGGGGCGCGGTCTCGCGCTTGCGCTCCTCGACCACCGCGTCGACGCCGGCGGCGACCTGGCCCACCAGCGCGCGGTTCCAGAGGTAGCTCGTGCCCAGGAGCACGAGCAGCACGATCGTGGCGATCACGACCGTGATCGCGAGCAGCATGCGGAACAGGCGGTTGCGCTTCTGGGTGCTGGTCAGGCTGCGCGCGAGCTCGGCGTCGCCGAAGATCACCTCGCGGAACAGGCGCGTAATGAAGTAGCTGCGCTTCTCGACGGTGGGCGGCGCCTGGCCGGCCTCGGCGGCGGTCAGCCCGTAGGCGTCGCGCAGCGCGCCGAGCACCTGGTCGATCGGCTGGCCCTCCTGGGTGCCCGACGTGAGGTAGACGCCGCGCAGGATCGGGGCCTCCTCGAAGGGGTTCTCCTTGAACACCGTGGCGACGAAGTCCTCGATCTTCTGCCGCGCCATGGCGAACTGCAGGGGGAACGAGAACACGCGCTGCTTCTTCACGCCCTCGCGCTCGACGGCGTAGAGCTCGAGGCGCCGGCGGCAGAGCCGCTCGTAGAGCGCGGCCAGCTCCTGGCGCAGGGTCGCGCGGTAGGCGTCGACGCTGAGGGTCTCGAAGGGGAAGGTGTAGCCCCACACCTGCCCGCGGTCCTCGCGGCTCATGTCCTCGAAGAAGTCGCTGAACCCGCCCAGGAGGTCGCACTTGGTGAACATGAGGTAGACGGGGAACACGACCTTGAGCTTGGTGCACAGCTCGTCGAGCCGCGCGCGCACGGCCTTGGTGTGCTTCTCGATCTCCTCCGCCGAGCCCTGTACGAGGTCGGCCACGCTGATCGCCACGATCGCCCCGTTGATCGGGTTCGACTTGCGGGTGCGCATGATCAGGTCGAGGAACCGGATCCACTCCTCGCGGTCCTCCGCCTCGGTCGTGTAGCGCCCGGCGGTGTCGATCAGGATCCCTTCGCTCGTGAACCACCACTCGCAGTTGCGGGTGCCGCCCAGGCCCTGGAGGTGGTTGATCCCCTTGGCCGCGGCGGGGAAGTCGAGGCCCGACTCCTGGAGCGCGGTGCTCTTCCCGCTGCCCGGGGGGCCAATGATCATGTACCAGGGCAGCTGGACCAGGGCGCCCTTGCCCTGCTTCGAGCCCTTGAGCGCGTGGATCGCCTGCTTGAAGCGCTGCTCCAGCTCGGCGAGCTGCTCGCGGTCCACGGGGCGGCTGCTGGCGATCTGCTCTTCGGCCTGCTCGCGCAGGCGGCGCTCGATCAGGTTCGCGTTGCGGATCAAGAGCACCCGCTGGATCACGAACACGATCAGCCACAGCGCGAGCACGACCGAGATCGCGATCACGCGGTAGGTCACGGGGAGCTCGAAGTACTCCCCGCCGAACCAGATCAGGGCCACGAGGACGGCCAGCGCGACCAGGTTGAGGCAGCTCGTGCGCACGGGTCTGGGCCTCCGCTAGTTCTTCTTCTCGGACGCCGGCTGCGTCTGTTGCAGCGGCGTCAGGGCGGCGTCGACCTGCCAGTCGAGGAGCGTGGCCAGGGCCACGAACACCAGGAGCGCGAGCCCCAGGCAGCCGGCGATCACGAAGGCCACGGGCAGCTTGCGCACCGTGACCCCGCCGCGATCGCTGGCGGTCCAGCAGGGGGAGAGCCCCGCGGGCTCGACCTTGCGCTTGGAGCGATCCAGCGCGGCGGTCCCCGGGGGGAAGGTGAGGGTCTTGCGGGCGGCGAGCAGCTCGTTCTTGAGCGCGTTCATGAGCCCGCGCAGCATGTCGAGGCCTTGCACGCCGCCGTAGCGCCCGCGGAAGCCGAGGGCCAGCGAGAGGTAGAAGATCTCGGCCACGTCGAGCTTCTGCGGGTCGTTGCTCTGGCGGATCGCGTCGAGGCGGGTGAAGAACTCCTCGCCCGCGTTGAAGCTGCCGAAGTGCTGCATTTGCAGCGGCTGCGCCAGCCAGGCGCCCTTGAGCTGCCAGGTCGAGGTCAGCACGACCTCGTCCAGGAGCGCGAGCATGGCGTACTTCGCCTGGGACACGTGCCCCGGCGAGTAGCCCGCTGCCTGCGCGCGCTGCTCGAAGCTGGCCACGAGGTTCGCGATCTTGCCGCGCAGGGCGTCGCCGTCGCCGGGGTCCGCGCTCTCGCTGAGCTGGAGCGCGAAGCCCAGGAGGTCGGTCGCGTGCCCGACCATGCCGCCGCCGACGTGGTAGTCCGCCAGGCTCTGCATGGGCCTAGGCCTTCACTGCCATGAGCTCGAGCCGCGGCTGGGGGAACTCGGCAGGGATATAGACGGCCAGGTTCCGCGAGGCCTTGATCGCGTCCCACTCGGGCCCTTGCTGGGTGAGCTCGAAGTAAATGCTCCCGGCCTGGACCGGGATCTCGCGCGGCGGCTTGTCGCAGAGCTGGAGCCCCACGCCGGGCAGCGCGCGCACGATCAGGCCGTCCACGCGGTCGGTCGAGGAGACCTTGGCCTTGATCGGGACCTCGCCCTTGAGCTTCTCGGGCTGGGTCTCGGCGCGCACGCCCAGGTAGAAGCGCGCGGTGCCGAACAGGCGCTCGTCGGTGATCTGGCCGACGTAGAGCATGTCGCGCTGCTTCTGCACCGGGATCGGCACGCACTTGGTCGGGAGCACCGTGCCCAGGAGCTTGAGCAGGACCTGCTCGAGCTGGAAGAAGGTGGTGGTCAGGTCGTCCGGGTTGTAGGGCGGGACGTCCTGGGGCGTCGACTCGGTCGAGAACGTGCACAGCTCGCCCGCGAGCGTGCTCAGCTCGAGGTAGACCTCGCGCGGGTGCACCCGGGGGTGGCTGAACAGGCTGCGCAGCGCGGGCAGGTGCCCGTTGATCGTGTGCAGGAACCAGAAGTTCGCGGCCTCGGACAGCGTGAAGTCGACCATGCCCGCCGAGTTGCCCCGGCGCTTGCCCGAGAGGTCCATGCTGCGCTTGGCGAGCACGTCGAGCAGGCGGCGCACCACCGCCAGGATCCGGGGCGAGGCCCCGGCGTAGAGGCAGGGCGGGACGAAGAACGAGTCGAACTCGAACCCGCCGGCTGCCGTGCGGGTGAGCACGCCCACCGGCATGGCGGTGTAGGCCTCGCGGTCCTCGCTGGTGAACAGGACCTGCAGCCGCTTCTGGCAGAGCACGATCTCGCGCTCCTCGGCGCCGACCTCGTCGCGCACCCGGGCGCGGTGGCCCTGGAACGTCGTCAGCGCGTCGGTGCTGTCGTCGAGGCGGGTCGAGACCTCGCCCGCGCGGCGGCGGGGGATCCCGAGCACCACGCCCAGCGACTTCTCACCGGCGCCGAAGTGCGGGGCGATCGGCCGCGGCTCAGGGAGCTTGTCGACGCCGGGCATGTCGAAGGCGGTGCCGTCGGGCATGACGCCGGCGGCGTCGGTGACCACGAGCTGGCCGTTCTGCAGCGCGTCCTTGTCGAAGTCGAGGCGGGTGAAGCCCCAGTCCAGGGCCTGAATGCTCTTGATCCGCTGCTGAACGAGGTGCTCGAGGTAGCGGTCGTGCTGCTGGAAGTGCTGCGGGGTGAGCAGCATGCCCTCGCCCCACAGGACCTTCTGCGCGTAGTGGCCGCTCACTTCTCGCCCCCGTCCTCGCTGGGCTTCTCCTCGCCGTCCGCCGGCTTCTCGCCCTCGCTGGACGCGCCCTCGTCCTTGGGCTCGTCGGTGGCCTCGCCCTCGTCCTTGGGCTCCTCGTCGGTGGCCTCCTCCTTGGGCTCCTCCTCGTCCTTGGGCTCGTCGGCGTCTTCCTTGCGGTCCTCGGCCACGATCTTGTGCTGGGTGAACACGAAGGTCTTGGTCTCGACCTCGTGGATCGGGACGATCAGCTTGCGCTCCTCGAGGCCCTCCTTCTTGGGGGCCGAGAACAGGCCCAGGAGCCCGAGGTACTTGACCTTCTCGTTGAGGGCCAGGTCGTGGGCGCTGGGCGGGTCGAGCTCACGCCCGGGCTTCAGGTTCACGACCTTGATCGGCTCGAGCAGCTCCTCGGCCAGGAGCTTCTTGTCGTCGGTCCACAGCTCCTCGAAGGAGGCCTGGGTGAACAGGCGCGTGTCGCTGAGCTGGTAGATCCGCACGTCGAGGGGCGTCGGCTCGCCGAGGTCGTTCGGGTTCAGGTCCGGCCGCGGGAGCAGCCGGAGCGTCATGTCCGAGGGCACGTCGCGGAACAGCGCGCAGCCCGGGGCCGTGAGCACCAAGCAGAACCCCAGCGAAACCAACAATGTGCGGCGCATGGCCTGCCCCCCCTCCGGATACGGCCGGAGAGTATGGCCCGGCCCCCGAAGGGCGTCAACGGCAGCCCCGCCCGCGCGTTGACCCCCGGCCGCCGACCTCGCATAGTAGGTGCATGCTGACCCTGAACATTTCGCTCAACGGCAAGCCCTACAAGACCCTGACCTGCGACGGCTCCAAGCCCATGGTCTTCGGACGCGGCGCCACCTGCGACGTGGTGCTCTCGGAGCCCACCGGCGGCGCCAGCTCCGAGCACGCGCGCATTGACTACAGCGGGGGCACGTTCTCGATCACCGACCGCGGGAGCACCAACGGCACCGCGCTCAACGGGACCCGGGTCCGCCCCAACACCGCGACCCCGATCGCGGACAACGACCGGATCCACCTGGGCAAGTGGCTGCTCGAGGTCAAGCTCGACGCGCCCCAGGTCACCGCGCTCCCGAACATGCCCTCCTCCAAGGGCGCCACCGACCAGCGCTCCCAGAGCCTCCACACCGCGCTGCGCGCGGCGACCAAGCGCGGGCCCGAGGCGATCCAGAAGGCGCTGACCGACGCGCTCAACCACCTCGACCCCGACGGCCAGCGCAGCGTGCTCAACGGGCTCCTGAGCCTGACCGACGGCGACGCCCAGCTCGGCGGCGCGGTCAAGGCCGAGATCTCGCGCCGCGAGGCGATCCGCGACGCCTGCGAGCAGGCGATCAACGCCCTCGCCAAGCGCCACGGCGGCTTCGACGGCTTCACCTCCGCCGAGGAGGTCACGCGCTTCTTCCGCCTGGCCGACCAGTCCCTCGAGCTCATGTTCGAGTGGATCGTGAACACCTTGAGCGCGCGCAAGACCTTCGAGGAGAAGTTCAGCGCCAAGGTCACCCGCTTCTTCGGCCTCGACTCGAACCCGATCAAGCACGCGCTCACGCCGAACCAGGCCGGCCGCTACCTGCTGAACCCGTCCGAGGCCCGCGACCCCGGCCAGATCAAGCAGAACCTGGCCGAGGCCTTCCGGCACCTCTCGGTGCACCAGCTCTCCCTCGTGGCCGGGATCCAGTCCGCGCTCAAAGCCGCCGTCGAGCAGCTCGACCCGGACAAGATCGAGGCCCGCGCCAGTCACTGGCTCGGCGGCTCCTTCAAGCGCGGCAAGGCCTGGGACCTGTTCAAGGAGACCTACCAGGGCCTGCTCGACAACGACAGCAAGCTGTTCAACGAGGTGATCTACCCGAACCTGCGCCACGGCTACCTCGCCGCCCACGAGACCCAGGGGATCGGCGAAGGCGGGGCGGACGAGGTCGAGGCCCCTGCCGGCCTCGACGTGCTCGACCCCCTGGCCGTGCCCTCGGGCCCGCCCCCCGCGCCGAACAAGAGCACCGGCGGCGCGATCCCCTACACCGGCTCGACCGCCAGCTCCGGCGCCGACCCCTTCGCGAGCCCGGGCGCCGCGCCGCCCCCGGCTCCGGCGGGCGGGATCCCCTACACCGGCTCGACCGGCTCGCCGCCGCCGACGGTGGACCCCTTCGCCTCCCCCGGCGCGCCGCCCCCGGCGCCGGCCATGCCGCAGCGGGTGGACCCCTTCGCGAGCCCCGCGGCGCCGCCGCCCATGGCCCCCATGGCCCAGGCCCCGAGCAGCGCCCCCTCGTCCGCGGACCCGTTTGCGAACCCGGCGCCGCTCCCCCCGCCGAGCTCGGACCCCTTCGCCCACCCGGGCAGCTACACCCCGGCCCCGCGCGTCGACCCCTTCGGCGGCGGCGGCTCGTCGGGCGGTGGGTCCTCGGCTCCGGCCTCCGGGGGCGGCGATCCGTTCTCCGCCCCCTCCGGCCCCCGCGGTGGCGATCCCTTCGCCGCCCCCACCGCGTTCCCCGGCGCGCCCGCGCAGCCCCTCGACCCCCCGCCCCAGGACGACCCGCCCTCGGCGCCCCCGTCCTCCCCCTACGGCGGCGGCTCGGGCCCCGCTCCGTCTCCGTTCTGAAGGTACGTGCAACGTTGGATCGTAGGCGCTGTTGGGTCCACCCGCCCAGCGGTAGACTGAGCGCTGGTGGCGAAGCTCGACGACGTAACGTGGCACTCCCCAGCGCTGCCTCATGAGGTAGCGCTGGCCTATGGCGGGTTCGTGGTTGCGTGGCTTGCCCAGCACGACCTCCTCGTGGAGGACGCAGACCTCTCGGTGGCAGACCCTGGTGCTGTCTACCAACAGTTCGACGGCAAGCTCGTGGTCGGAATGTTGGACCCCGACGTCGTCCCGACTTGCTCCAACTATATGGAGCAGTCCTATGCCGAGGACTTCACTGCCTGGCTGAAGCTGTTCGCAGCGAACCGACTCGAACCGAACTCCTGGGAAGCCTTTGCTCTGATCGCGCCGGCCCTCGGCCAGCGGCTCCGACCTCCGCACAGGAGTCGGGCTTCCAGCCTCAGGAAGCTCGCGGGCCCGATCCCGCCGGCCCCTGAGCAGCTGCTGCGTCTCCTGGGACAGCCTCCTGAGGTGGGGCAACAGCTCGTGCAACTCGCGACCGATCGGGGCTGGCCTCGTTCCGGGAGCGATGATTGCCCTGCCTTCGATTGGGCGGTGGTGATCTCGGACTACCTCCAGTTCGGCTCGGCCGGGTTGCTGTCGCACCTCGCGGACCCTGACAGGCGGGGCATGGTCGCGGGCGTCGTTGGCCACCCAAGGTTCGCGTGGGACGCGAAGACGGCAAGGTTGTGGGTGCGCGAGCTCCTCGAACACTCAGACGACGAGGGCGAAGGTCTCCTGCGGGTCGCAGAGGCCGTCGCCGCGAGGACCGAAGGCGCGCAGCTCGAGGAGCGTCTTCAACGGGCCTTGGTGGCCTGGGCGATCGACCAAGCGGGAGAGGTTGGGTCCAAGGCAGCGGCAATGTTCCTCACTCAGGTTCTGGCGCGTTTCGGCGAGGCCGAGAACGTGGTCGACCTGGAGCGGTTCGCTGAGGCCCACAACTTGAACAAAGCGCATGTCAGCAAGGTGGCGAGGGCGCTGAAGTCGAGGCGGTGAGGGTCAGTCCAAACACGAGAGGGTGCCCCAGAGAGCCCACTCCGCGAGCTGTGAACGCGGCTCGAGCGCACTTCCGAGCGCCAGGTTGGGTTGGTTCAGCCATTGCCCGAGGTCAGTCGCGGTTTCGTGGCTCGGGTCGAGGTACCTGAGGGCCATGCAGAACAGTTGTGCCTCGCCCATGAAGGGCCAAGGCACGTCGTTCAACTCAGCGGGGACTCGCGGGTGCGCGCCTGCGCCGATCACGCGCGCTGCGTCGGCGTAGAACCTCCTGAGTGCAGACGGAACTCCTCGCTCGGGGGCCGAGTCGAACAGCAGCAGTGCGAGCC
>JAWKSZ010000027.1:0-86880 GCA_041402045.1 Planctomycetota bacterium
CAGGGCCTCGAGCGCCCAGGCGGCCTGGCCCTCGAAGCTGACCCGCGCCCCCAGCCCCAGGAGCGCCGCGACCCCGTCGAACAGGCGCCCCGCGCTGGAGGTCCGCGGGGAGCGCAGGTCCCGGGCGAGCATGCCGTCCAGGGTCGCGAGCTCCGCCGGGGCGAAGCTCGCCGCGAGCCAGCCCGGCGGCGCGTCCAGCCCAGCCGCGCGCAGGAGCCCCAGGGCGCTGCGCCGCGGCTCCCGCGCCGCGGCGTCGTTGCCTCCGGGCAGGCGGAAGCAGGCCAGGTGCGCGACGCGGGTCAGCGCGCGCGGGGTCACCTGGAAGAACTCGCCGCCCCACACCGTGCCGTCGTGTCCGAGCCCGGCCCCGTCCCAGGCGACCCCCAAGGCCGGCAGCCGGAGGCCGTGCTCGGCGACGGTGGCCAGGACGTGGGCCTCGTGGTGCTGCACCCGCAGCGTCGCCCCGCTTGCGCTGCGGTAGGCCGGGTTCAGGTCGCCGACCCGCGCCTCGGGGGCCGCCCCCCGCCGCGCGAGGAGCGCCCCGCGCACCCGCTCCCAGGCCTCCCACACCTCCAGGTCGTCGAGGTCGCCTACGTGCTGACTCAGCTCGACCTCGTGCCCCTGCGCCAGGGCGAGGGTCGCCTTCTGCTGGCCGCCGGTCGCGAGCGCGAGCGGGAGCGCGCCGGACACGCGCAGCGGACGCGGGACGTAGCCCCGCGCGCGGCGCAGGAGCTGGGGCGCCCCGCCCACGACCTGGGCCAGGGAGTCGTCGACGAAGTTCACGATCGCGCGCTCGTGGAGCAAGAGCGCGTCGACCTCGGGGCCGAGCACCGCGCGGGCGCGGGCGTCGTCGGTGAGGATCGGCGCGCCGCCGCGGTTCCCGCTGCTGACCGCCAGCGGCCGGCCGACCTCGTCCAGGAGCAGCGCGTGCAGCGCCGTGGTCGGGAGCATGAGCCCCAGCGCCGGGGCGCCGGAGGCCACCTCGTCGAGCGCTGCCCCCGCCCGCGGGGTGAGGAGCACGATCGGCGCCGCCGGGGACTGCAGGAGCTGGGCCTCGACGGCGTCGACCCGCGCCAGGGCTCGGGCCGCGGCGAGGTCCGCGACCATGAGCGCCAGCGGTTTGTGCGGGCGAGCCTTGAGCGCGCGCAGCCGCCGCAGCGCCGCCGGGGCCTGGGCGTCGACCAGGAGCTGGTAGCCCCCGAGGCCCTTGAGCGCGAGCAGCCCGCCGCCGCGCAGGACCTCCGCCGCCCCGCGCAGCGCGGCCTCGCCCTCGAGGGTTCGGCCCGCGCGCTCCAGCCGCAGCCGCGGGCCGCAGGCCGGACAGCCGGTGGCCTGCGCGTGGAAGCGACGGTCGCCGGGGTCGGCGTACTCCGCGGCGCAGGCCGCGCACAGCGGGAACCCGGCGAGGGACGTGCGCGCGCGGTCCCACGGCAGCCCGCGCGCGATCGAGAACCGGGGCCCGCAGTCGGCGCAGGCGACGAAGGGGTAGCGGTAGCGCCGCGACGTCGGGTCCCGCGCCTCGGCCAGGCACGGCTCGCAGGTGGCCACGTCGGCCTGGAGCGGCGCCGTGGCCCCCGCCCGCCCGGCGCTGGCGGCGATCCGGAACCCGCGCTCGCCGTTCGTCGGGCGGGGCTCCCGCAGGCACGCCTCGACCTGGGCCCCCGCGGGCAGCGCCCGGGGCAGCTCGGCGAAGAACGCGTCCAGCGCGGACGCCGGGCCCTCGAGCTCCAGCTCCGCCCCGGCCGGGGCGTTCTGCACCCAGCCCGCGAGCCCGAGGCGCACCGCCAGGCGGAAGACCGCGGGTCGAAAGCCCACGCCTTGCACCGTGCCCGTCACGAGGGCCTGCTCGCGCAACGGGGCGTCGAGGGCCGGACTGCTCCAGGCCATGCGGTTCCTCTCCGTCGGGTCGGGGCCAGCGCCCCAGGCTACCCCAGGGACGCCGCGGCTGGCGCGCGTCGCGCCAGCCACACCAGCGGCGGCGCGCCCAGGAGCAGGAGCGCCAGCCCCAGCCACAGCCCCGGGGGCGTGTAGCGCAGCTCCAGCGCCTCGGCCCTCGCCGGGAGTTCGACCCCCAGCCGCCCGTCGGGGAGCGGCACACAGCGCGCGCCCGGCGGCGCGACGGCGGCCCAGCCCCGGGCCGCGTTGTGGTTGATCCCCACGGTGCGGGCCCCACCGGGGGTGAGGGTGACCTCGATCCTGCGCGGTGAAGCGCCAGCGCCGCACGCGCCCGGCCCCCTCGGTGAGCACCTGCAGCTCCGCCCCGGTAGTCGGGGTGGCCCAGCGGCAGCGCGCGGACCTCGACCGGGACCGCGGTGTAGCCGTTGAGCGCGCCGAGGTCGACCTCGACGCAGCCGCGCACCGGCGGACCGTAGTGGCTCGTGCCCTGGGGCGCGGGCAGCTCGAGCTGGCGGAAGCCCGCGCCGCTCGGGCGCAGGGTCGCGGCGGCTCGCAGTAGGCGGCGCGGTAGGTCGCGCGCGCCGGCGGGTGCACGTCCAGGAGCACGAGGCCCAGCGCGAGGCCAAGCAGCGCGCGCCGCGCCCCCGGAGACACCCGGGGGGTCTCGCGCAGCCGCCGCGCCAGGCGGTCGAGGCCCACCCCGCCCAGGAGCACGAGCACGAAGGCCGGGTAGAGCAGGAGCTTGGCCGGGGAGCGGGTCGAGCCGAACACCGGCAGCCGGTGCAAGGCGTCCCAAGCGCTGAGCGGCGGGTTCGAGCCGCAGGCCAGCCAGCCCAGGGCCGCCGCCGCCGCCGCCAGCGCCCCGAGCTGTCGTCGGCGCCGAGGGTCGCCCCAGCCCGCGAGCCACACCGCCCCCAGGAGCGCGAGCCCGAGGGTCGCGTAGCCCAGGTAGTGCCCGACGTTGACCCAGTCCACCGCGGTCCCCGGGAGCAGCTCCTCCGGGGCCGCCGGCCGCTCGCGATTGGCCAGGCGCCCGTCCCGGGTCAGGGCCACGAACTCGGCGTAGGGCCGCGCGACGAGGCGCGGCGCGGCGTCGCGGTCGAGGAGCGCGCGGGCGGCGAGCCCCGGGGTCAGCGCGCCGCGGCTGGCGCTGTCCACCGCGCGCGGCAGGTCGCGGGCGAGGAGCGCCGTGGGCACGAGCTTGGGGGCCGCGCACACGAACGCGGCGACCGCGAGCAGCGCCACCTGCCGCAGCGGCCGCGGGCTGCGGGTGGCCAGGGCCAGGGCCCCGCCCAGGAGCGCGAGGAACAGGGCGTGGTAGAGGAAGTGGTTCACGTCCCCGGCGTAGAGGTCGAGGGCCAGGAGCGCGCCCCCCGCCAGCGCCCAGCGCGGCTCGGGCCGCAGCACGGCCAGGGTCAGCCAGGGCAGGAGCGCCAGCCCGGCCACGAAGGTCGGGATCCCCCCCGCCGCGTAGAGCGCCAGGGGGCTGCTCAGGATCAGGGCCACCCCCGGGAGGTTGCGCCCGGCGGCGCCGAGGCCGAGCTCGCGCCCCAGGCGCTGCAGCCCGGCCACGCCGACCGCGGCCCCGAGGGCGAAGGCCAGGCACACGCCCCAGCGCAGCCCGCAGAGCACGACGAGCAGCCCGAGGGGAGAGCACCACAGGGACTGCGGGTCGGCCCAGGCGTCGTGCCCGCCCACGCGGTAGGGCATCCACAGCGGCAGCTCGCCCTCCTCGAGCAGCGAGCGCCGCGCGCTGAGCAGGTCGGTCTCGAACTGGTCCCAGTCCCGCCCGCCCCACGCCGGGCCGTCGGGGGCCAAGGCCGAGCCGACCAGGAGCGCCGCGAGCAGCACCAGGGCCAGGTCGAGCCAAGAGACGGGGCGCGGTCGACTCACCGCGGGCGCCGCTCGAGCCAGGCGGCCACCGCGTCGGCGGCGACCTCGTGCCCGGTCCGGTTCCAGTGCGAGTCCAACGCGAAGTAGGGCGCGCGCCCCGCGAGGTAGGCCGCGCGCAGCGGCTCGAGCAGCTCGAGGTGCGCGATCCCCGCCGCGTCCAGCGCGGCGACGAGCGCCTCGCACAGCGCGTCCTGCCCGGCCTCGCGCCGGGCGTCGATCCGGGCCGCGACCTCGCGCTCCCAGTCGGCGGCGCCGACCCCCGCGGGCCGCGCGCCGCGCAGGGCCGCGTACTCTCCGCGCAGCGTCTGCGCGTAGACCCGCCCGCGCTCCTCCGCGGTCAGGAGCGGGAGCAGCGCGTGGGCCTTGGAGGGGATCACGAGCACCAGGAGCTCGGCCCCCGCCGCGGCGCAGGCGTCGCGCCCCTGCTCGAGGGTCGCGCGGATCGCGGCCAGCCCCGGCTCCGCGGCCCAGGACTCCGCCGGCCGATACAGGTTGCGCAGGTAGGCGTCGCCGACGGCGAGCGGGAGCTCGACCCCGCCGACCTCGCCGACGGGCGCCTCCTGCGGGGCGAGGGCGTGGTCGACCAGGCCCCGCGGCAGCCCGTCGCCGAGCCAGCGCGCGAGGGCCACGAGGTGCGACCCCTGGAGCGACGCGGGGGGCGCCGCCTGCCCCGCAGGGCGCCCCGCCGCGGCCTGGAACCCCGCCTCGTCCTGGACGTCGTTGCCCTCGAACAGCGCCCACACCACCAGCCGCGGGTGCTTGGGCAGCCCGAAGCCCTCGAGCACCAGCCGCTCCTGGGACGGGCTGTAGGCGTTGACCGCCAGGCTGTAGACCGAGCGCCCAGTGCGCTCGGCGAGGAGCGCCGGCCAGCTCGCCTCCCGCGGGAGGTTCCAGCCGAAGGTGAAGGAGTCGCCCACGCACACGACGTCGACCTGCTCGGGGACCGCTGGGTTCCGGAACCCGTCGCCGTCGAGCTCGATCCCCACCTCCTCCGGCGCCTCGGCCAGGGGGTGCTGGCGCAGGCGCCCTTCGCGCACGAACTCGCCCTCGGCCGGGGCCGGGGGCAGGCGCAGGTCGGGCTTGCCGCGGAAGCGCCAGGGGCCGTCGTAGAGGTAGTGACTCGACTCCGAGAGCCGGAACGGCGGCGCCCCCAGGTAGCGGGTCAGGCTGCGCGGGAGGTGCTCCGCGCGCAGGCGCAGCAGGAGCTCCCCCACCCCGAGGGCCAGCCCCAGCGCGAGCAGCAGCGCCAGCGCGCCGAAGCCCGCGCGCTTGAGCGCCCTGGGGGACGGCTCGCGCAGCCACACCGCGACGAGGACGGCCAGGAGCCCCAGGTGCAGGGTCAGCCCCAGGCAGGCGAGCACGCTGAAGCGCCCGAGGAGCACCGTCCCCCCCGCCTCCAGCACCGCCGCGGGGCTCGCGGCCAGGAGCGGCCACAGTGGGAGCGCGCACGCGACCCCGATCACCCACAGCCTTCGTCGCACGATCGCGTCTCCTCGACTAGCTTACAGCATGGACTGGACCGGCCCCGACCTCCCCGAGCTCTCGGTGGTGCTCCCCTGCTACCGGAGCGCCGACCTCGCGCGGCGCTCGGTCGAGGAGCTGACCCGCTTCCTCGACGCCGAGGGCCGGCGCTACGAGGTGCTCGTGGTCGACGACGGCGGCGGCGACTTCGCCCCCGAGCCCTGGGACCCCGGCGGCCCCGTGCGCCTCCTGCGCCTGCCCCAGAACCGCGGCAAGGGCGCCGCCGTGCGCGCGGGCATGCTCGCCGCCCGCGGGCGCGCCCGGGTGTTCACCGACGTCGACCTGCCCTACGACCTGGACCTGATCCCGCTCTGCGCGCGCTACCTGCTCGAGGGCGACTTCCACCTCGTGGTCGGCGACCGCTGGCTGCCCGACTCGCGCTACGACGCGCCCTTGAGCGTGGGCCGCCAGCTCGGCTCGGCGGTGTTCTCCCAGGTCTTCGGGCGCCTGGTCACGAGCAACTTCTTCGACACCCAGTGCGGGCTCAAGGCCTTCCGCGGCGACGTGGCGGACCTGCTGTTCGCGCGCACCCGGGTCGACCGCTTCGCCTTCGACGTCGAGGTGATCTACCTCGCGCTCAAGAACCGCCTGGAGATCAAGCGGATCCCGGTGCAGCTCCGGCACAACGAGACCTCCTCGGTGCGCCTCGTGCGCGACGGCGCGGCCATGGCCAAGGACGTGCTGCGGATCAAGCTGAACCAGGTCCGCGGGCTCTACCGCTGCCCCGAGCTGGCCCGCCTCGCCTGCGACGACGTGGCCCGCGCCCGCTCCGCCGGCGCCCGCGCGCCGCGCCCGTGAGCGACCGGCGGCTCAGTCCGCCCGCGGCCCCTTGAGCCCATGGCTGCGCAGGCGCTCGGCCTTGCGCAGCACCCACCGGGCGAGGGCTCGAGTCCCGGGGGTCGGGCGCGCGGTCCGGCAGTACGCGCGCCAGAAGCGGACTCGGGCCGCCCGGCTCCCGCGCGCGCTCGAGGCCAGGGCCGCCAGGTCCTTGACCACCCAGCGCCTGCGCAGCCGGCGCCGGCGGAACACACGCTCGCAGTCGAGCAGCCCCAGCCCCCGGTCGGGGTCCCAGAACACGTTCTCCAGGTAGAGGTCGCGGTGGCAGAACCCGGCGTCGTGCAGCCGCCGCACCGTTGCTCCGAGCTCGGCGGCGAGGGGCTCCAGGGCCTCGTCGGGCAGGCTCGCGAGCGGCGCGCCGGCCAGCTCGGCCAGGGCCACGAAGCGCCGGCGACGCGAGCCCACGCGCTCCTCCCCCGCCGCCAGAGGCGCGGGCACGCGGAAGCCCGCGCCCTGGAGCGCGAGCAGGTTCGCCAGCTCGCCGAAGGCCGAGAAGCGCGGGACGTTGAGCTTCAGCGCCCCGCGCAGCGCGACCTCCAGCGCGTCGAAGTGCCAGCGCTTGACGAAGAGCGGGGGGTCCTCGAGCCGCACCAGCGACTTCAGCCGCCCGCGGGCCTCCCCCGGCAGCGCCAGCGCGACCGCGACCGCGTCCAGCCCGCGCTCGGCGAGGAAGCCCTCGGCCCCCTCGCGCAGCCACACCGTCTCGGCCCCGCGGGTCCGGGCGCGAAACCCGGGGGGCGCGATCACGTGGCGGAGGGCTCGGTCCCGCGGATCCGCGCGATCAGCCACGAGGTCGAGTGCGCCTTGGGGTCGCCCACGATCGCGATCTCGCCGCCGTAGGAGCGCACCGTCGGCCCCTCGGGCACCGTCTCGGGGTCGTATTCCGTACCCTTGGCGTGCACGTCGGGCTTGAGCGCGAGGATCAGGTTGTCGACGGTCAGCTCCTGGAACACGGTCACGAAGTCCACGCAGCGCAGGCCGGCCAGGAGCTCGGCGCGCTCGGCCTCGGGCTGGATCGGGAGCCCCGGCCCCTTGTAGCCCTGGACCGAGGCGTCCGAGTTCACCGCGACCACGAGCACGTCACCTCGGGAGCGCGCGTCGCGGAGCGAGCGCAGGTGTCCCACGTGCAGCAGGTCGAAGGTCCCGTTGGTGAGCACGATCCGCTTGCCCTGGGACCGCAGCGCCTCCACCTGGGCGCGGAGCTGGGCGTGGTCTAGGACGATCTTGGCGCTGTCGGTCATGGGCACACTCTACGTCACGTCCCGCGGAGCGGGGCCGTTCCCGCCAAATCCGAGCCGCGCTGCAGCCCTGGCCCGAACCCGACCGCCGGGCAACACTAGGGCGTGCAGCGGGTCGGCCACTACACGATCGAGGGGGAGGTCGCCCGCGGGGGCGCGGGCGTGGTGTATCGCGCGCGCGACCGCAGCGGGCGTCAGGTCGCGCTCAAGGTCCTCTTGCGCGGCGGGCCCGCCGGCAACGTGGCGCGCTTCCGCCGCGAGGTCGGCGCCCTGGCGCAGCTCCAGCACCCGGGGATCGTGCGCCTGCACGACGTGGGCGCCACCGACTCGGGGCACCCGTTCCTGGTCATGGACTTCGTGCAGGGGACGACCCTCGACGCGCGCCTGCGCCGGGGCCCGCTCCCCGTGACCCGCGCGCTGGAGGTCGCCTACGAACTCGCCGCGGCCCTGTCCCTGGCCCACGCCCAGGGGATCGTGCACCGCGACGTGAAGCCGGCGAACGTCATGCTGCGCGCCGACGGGCGCCCCCTGCTCACCGACTTCGGCCTGGCCATGGAGGACAGCGGGCACCACTCCCTGACCCAGGCCGGGAACATGCTCGGCACCCCCGGCTTCATGCCCCCGGAGCAGGTCATGGGCAGCCTCGCCGAGCTCGGGCCCCCGGCCGACGTCTACGCCCTCGGCGCGACCCTCTACGTGTGCCTCACCGGGCACGCGCCCTTCGAGGGCGACCCGTTCGAGGTCCTCGCGGCGACCACCGCCCGCCCCCCGCGCCCGCCGAGCAGCCTGCGTCCGGAGATCCCTCCCGCCGTCGACGCGCTGTGCCTGCGCTGCCTGGCCAAGGAGCCTCACGCGCGCTACGCCGACGCCGGCGAGCTGAGCCTCGAGCTCGAGGCCCTGCTGCACCAGCCCCTCGGCCCCCCGCGCCGCCGCGGCCGGCGGCTGGTGCCCGTCCTGGGCCTGCTCGCGCTCGCGGGGCTCGGCGCCGCCGGCTTCGCGGCCTGGGGCGGCCCGCGCGTCGAGGCCCGCGCGGAGCTCGACCCCGACGTCCTCGACGAGCTGCGGGCCCTGGGGCACGCCGGGCGCGCCGCCGAGGCCCTGGAGCTGCTCGCCCCCCTGCTGCGCGAGCACCCCGAGCACCCGCTGCTCCTGAGCTACGCGGGGCGGTTCCGCGTGCTGCAGGGCGACGTCGAGCGCGGCCTGCCGCTGCTGGAGCGAGCGCTCGAGCTCGCCCCCGACGAGTCCGAGGTGTGGCTGCACCTGGCGATCGCCCTGCTCGGTCGCGATCAGGAGCGCGCCCGCGAGCTGCTCGCGCGCTCGTTGCGCCTGAAGCCCAGCGCCCCCGGCTACACCGTGCGCGCCTGGATCGCGATCCACGACGAGGCCTGGGAGCAAGCCGAGGGCGACCTCGCCCGCGCGGAGGCGCTGGACCCCCGCTACCCCCACCTCCTGCCGACCCGGGCCACGCTGCTCACCCAGCGCGGCGATCCCGAGGGAGCGCTGCGCTGCCTCGACCGCGCGCTGGAGGGGCCGACCACCCCCGAGGTCTACCGCATGCGGGCCAAGCTACGCGAGCACCTGGGCCACAGCCCCGAGGCGATCCTGGAGGAGCTCCGCGCCGGCGTGGAGCAGGGCCAGGACGCGGAGACCTTCGAGCTCCGCGCGCGCTACCTGACGCACCTCCGCCGCTACGCCGAAGCCGAAGGCGACTGGACCCGCTTCACGGAGCTCATGCCCCGCAGCGCCAAGGGCTGGATCGAGCGCTCCGACCTGCGACGGCAGCACCTGGCCCGCTTCCCCGAGGCCCTGGAGGACGCCCAGCGCGGCCTGGCGCTGGCCCCCGACGACCCCCACGCCCGCTTCTCCTACGCCCTCGCGCTGCACATCCTGGACCGCAACCACGAGGCCGAGCGCGAGCTGGATCGGCTGCTGAGCGTGCAGCCGGGCAACCGCACGGCGCTCCTCGTGCGCGCGCGGGTGCGCCTGAACCTCGACGACTACCGCGGCTCCTTCGCTGACACCCAGGCGCTCCTCGAGTCCGACCCCCGCTCCCTGGAGGGGCTGGAGATCGCCGCCACCGCCGCCGGGCTGCTCATGCACGAAGACGCGCTGCCCCTCGCGCGCCGCTTCTTGGCCGCCGCGCCGGACTCGAGCCTCGCCGTCGAGGCCCTGGCCCGTGCGCTGTGGACCCAGGACGAATACGAGGAGCTCGCCGCGCTCACGGAGCGAACGCTGGCCCGGTCCCCCGAGCTCTGCACGCCCATGACCCTGACCTATCGCGCGTCGAGCCTCAACGCCCTGGGTCGTCGCTCCGAGGCCCGCGCGCTCTTGCTGCAGGTCCTCGAGCTGGAGCCCGACTGCCTGCTCGCCTATCTGTTCCTCGGGCGCCAGGCCCTGGAGGACGAGCGCTGGACCGAGGCCCGCGAGCACTTCCAGGCGCTGCGCACGCGACGCCCCGACAACGCCGAGGCGCACCTGCGCCACGCCGAGGCCTGCCTCGAGCTGGGGGACCTGGCCGAGGCGCGGGTCAGCCTGCGCCTCGCCCGCCGACATGAGCCGCAGCTCCCCCCGCCCCTGCGCCCGACCCTCGAGGCCCTCGAGCGTCGGCTCCAGCAGCGCGAGGCTCAGTAGGCTCTGCCCGCGAACAGGGGTATCCTCTGCGCCATGCCCCTCCGCCTCTGCCTGTGCGCCCTCGTCCTCGTCCTCAGCGCCGGCTGCGCCAGCCGCCGCGTCGACGTGCTCGAGCGCGGCGTGGCCGTCCTGCGGGTGCGCCCCAAGCGCCCCAGCGCCAAGGCCGGCGCCCGGGCCCTGGCGGCGATCGAGGAGGCCCTGGCCCCCGAGCAGTTCCTCGACCCTCGGGTGCGCGGCGGGTTCGAAGGGAGCCTGGGCGGCGCCCTGACCGTCGACCCTGCAGGCGTGCTCGTGGGGCAGAACCCGGTGACCTTCCCGCTCCCGCTGCCCGAGGGGGTCCAGGTCGCCGTCGGCTACGGCTTCGAGCCGCCGCGGGTCGAGCCAGAGGACGACGCGCTGCGGGTGCAGGTGGGGATCAGCGTGGCCATGGCCCTGCTCGAGGTGCCTGCCCCCGCCGAGGGGAGCTACGACGGCCTGGCGGTGTGGGCGGCCCTGGGCTACCTGGCGCGGAGCCTGCAGGACGCCGGGTTCCGCCTGGACGAGGACACCGAGGCCCGGCTCGCCCGCCCGCCCTTCCGCCCCGCCCTCGCCGACTGACGCGGGCGCCCGCGAGCGGGGCGACCGCGCGCAGGACCCCCGCGGGCTGTAGAATCCGAGGCCACGCGCGGAGGAGAGTCCATGGCCAAGTCGGACGTCCAGATCAAGCCCGGGATCGTGAACAAGAGCCCGTTCTTCGTCTCCGACAAGCCCGCTGAGTTCAAGCAGACGATCGTGTATCGCGGGGAGGAGGAGTTCCTCCACGTCTCCTTCCCCATGGCCGCGCCCTGGATCTACGTCCTGCCCCAGCAGTTCACGATCGGCGGCGAGGACGACACCGGCGTCCGCCACCAGCAGTTCAAGATCTACGTGCAGCCCTCGCACCCGAGCTTCCCCAAGGGCAAGGACGTCGAGACCGAGATCAAGATCCACACCCGGACCCCCAGCGGGCGCCAGGTGCTGAGCCTCCCGGTCTACCTCCACGACGTGCAGCCGATCAAGGAGTTCGAGGGCGTGTTCTGCATCGACTTCGGCACCACGTCCTGCTGCTGCGCGTACATCGAGCACAAGGACGGCAGCGGCACCGTGGGCACGATCAACTTCGCCGAGGACGGCTGGCCGCCGAGCTTCGACTCGATCGGCTCGCTGCTCTACTTCGCCGACCACTCGAACCCCAACAACCCCGACTACGAGATCGGGACCTCGGCCATGCAGGCCTGGCGCAGCACCGGCGCGCTGGAGGACGAGGGCTACTCCGACGCCCCGGACCAGGGCCTCGCCGACGACGTCCCGCTCTCCGCCTTCAAGTACTCGGTCAAGCGCTACCTGGGCACCGAATCCAAGACCTACGTGCTCAACAACGCGGTGAACGCCCAGGCCAAGCCCGCGTTCTACGAGTACGGCAAGCTCTGTGAGCTCGTGATCCGCAAGGTGCTGCAGCAGGCCGAGGACAAGCTCGGACGCAAGATCACCAAGCTCGTGGCGACCTACCCCACGACCTTCACCACGACCCAGCTCGACGCGCTGGTCAAGGTGCTCGGGCAGCTCGGCTTCTCCCAGGACAAGGACACCCTGTGCCTGGCCTACGACGAGGCCAACGCGGCGACCCTCGCCTACTTCTACGAGGAGCTGCGCAACAACCCGATCCACACCCTGCGCGCGATCTTCACCCCGCCCAGCTACATCCTGACCTTCGACTTCGGCGGCGGGACCCTCGATATCGCGGTGATCCAGCTCGACATTCAGGAGGAGGGCGCGCGGCACGAGGTGCACACCGAGATCCTCGGTGTGGCCGGGACCAAGCACTTCGGCGGCGACAACATCTCCCTGGAGGTGTTCCGCATCCTCAAGACCAAGCTCGCGCTGTTCATCGCCGAGGCCGGGGTCGAGCCCGGCGACGTGGACGACGTGGACGCCTACCGCGGGGCGCTCGAGGCCCTGCGCGGGGAGGCGGAGGCGATCCGCGCCGCGCTGGCCGCCGGCCGCGACCTCCACAAGAACTGGCAGGACATCGTCAACGACGTGCTGCCCACCCGCTACGACCCCTCGAGCGAGGGCGACTCGCGCCCGCGGCGCCACTTCTTCGAGGTGTGGGACGCCGCCGACGGGCTCAAGAAGCAGCTCGGGACCCCCGACGCCAACGGCGACTACCCCGCCCAGGTGACCCTCGCCGTGCCGCTGCCCCACATTCAGGAATACAGCGGCCTCGACTTCAGCCAGGTCGACGAGATCACGATCGCCAGCGCCGAGCTCGAGCCGCGGCTGGAGCCGATCCTGCGCGAGGTCCTGGAGAAGGCCCAGCGCCTGATCCCGCCCAACCAGCCCCTGGGCCTGGCGATCCTCTCGGGCAACTCCTCGCGCCTGCCGATCGTGAGCCGCCTGGCGCGGGAGCTGCTCAAGCCCCTGCACGTGCACTTCGACCCCAAGGGCTGCAAGGTCGCGGTCGCCAAGGGCGCCTGCTTCGCGCGGCGCAACGAGCTCGCCCCCGCGCGGATCAAGTACAAGCTGGGGAACCTGCTCACGCGCCTGCCCTACGAGCTGTGCTGCAAGGTCGAGGGCGCGCCCCTCGAGCCGTTCTACGAGCGCGGGACCGACCTCCCGACCCAGGTCCCCTACGTGTTCGAGCCGCCGAGCGAGGTCAAGCTCCTGCACGTGTTCAGCCGGCTGAGCGCCAACGACGACCAGCCCGACGAGATCGGCTACTTCGACTTCTCGCGCCCCGCCGAGGGCCGCGCGCTCCCGCCGGAGCTCAAGCGCGCGATCAACTCGGGCACCGCGAAGCGCAAGGCGATCAAGGTCGGCGAGACCAAGCGCAAGACCGGGGTGGCGCCGATCTTCCTGTGGGTCGACCGCGACCGCTCGATCTTCGCCGAGAAGGACAAGCAGGCCTACGCGCTGCGCTTCCAGTCGGAGGAGTTCCCGGCCGAGGTCGATCCCTTCAGCGGAATCCACTGAGCCCGGCTGCCCGTGGGCGCCCCGGCCGAGGAGCGTGACGACGAGCTGAGCGCGGCGCTGCGCCTGCTGGCGGAGCGCGGTGTGCGCCCGTTCCCCCAGAACGGCGAGGCCCTCGACCCCGACGGCCCCGAGCTGGAGGTCGAGTGGGTCGACTCCCCCGAGCCCCGGGGCGCCGTGCTCGACGTCCTGCGCCTGGGCTTCAGGGACGCCGAGCGCGTGCTGGTCCCCGCCCGCGTGCGCTGCTCGGCCGGCCCGCGAGACCCCCTCGCCGCGGCGCTGCAGGACCTGGTCCAGCTCCTCGAGCGCTCCGCGGTGCCCCAAGGCGGGCCCCAGGAGGCCCTCGACCGCCAACGCGCCCGGCTCGACCGCGGCGAGCCGCTGGAGCTCGACGCCCTGGCTCGGGCCCTGGCGCAGGTCGACGCGCTCCAGGACGAGGTCCTGGGCCTGACCCTCGAGGACGTCTACCGGATCCTGGGCGGGCTGGGCGTGAGCCCGCACCCTACCCCTGGGGCCGACCACTGGCCCGCGCCCTGGGGCGACGTCCAGCTCCAGGACGACCCGAGCCCTCCCGGCACCTTGCTCAAGGTCCAGCGCCGCGGCTTTCGCCACCACGATCAGGACCTGCTCGCCCCCGAGGTGGTGCTCTCCCGCGGCCCCGCCGACCCGCTGCTCCCGCTCCTGAGCGCGCTCGGCAGCGCGCTCCCCGAGCTCGAGGGCGCGACGGTCGAGCTCCGCGCCGACCTGACCGAGGCCGCGAGCGCGCGCGCCCGCGCGCCCGGCGACGAGGAGGCGCGGCTGACCCACCGCCGCGCGCGGCTGACCGTCGCCACCCGCCTGCTCGCGGTGTGGTCCAAGAGCGGGCGCGGCGTCGACCCGCTGTTCCGCGAGCAGGTGTATCCGGCGCTCGCGGGCTTCGACCCCGAGGTCGAGCTGTTCCCCCGCCTGCCCGAGCCCGACGAGCCGGTGCGCGTTCCGCTCAAGGCGCTGCGCGACGCGACCCGCTATCAGGTCGAGGAGCGCTTCGCCGACGCCCCCCGCGGGCGCGTGCTCGAGGTGCGGCGCTTCGGCTTGCGCGGCCTGGGCCGCGGGTTCCCCGCGCAGGTCGTGGTCAGCCTCGGCCCGCAGCCGCCCCTCGAGCGCGACCTCGACGCCCTCGCCGAGCGCAGCGGCGGCCCCCAGCTCGCGGCGGCGATCGAGGCCTTGCGCGACGCAGCTCGCGCCTACGACGCAGCCAGCGCCCAGGACCAGGAGCCCGACGCCCAGGCCGTGGCCCGAGCCGCGGTCGCCGTGCTCGACGTCGCCGAGCCCCGCGCCGACCCGGCCCTGGGCGAGCTCCTCGACCGCCTGGTCACGGAAGGCCTCGCGCCCTACGGCGTCCAGGGGATCAACGGCACCGACGACGCGCTGCAGTCGACGCTCCTGCGCCGGAGCTACGCCTTCGACGAGGCCCCGCCCGGGACCTACCTCGGGCCCGTGACCCGCGGCCTGCGGGTGGGCGACGCGGTGGTGCGCCCCGGCGAGGACCGCCTCAGCGCTGGACCGCGCCACCCCCTGGGCAAGCTGGCCGAGTCCCTGGCCACGGAGCCCGAGGAGGTCGGGGGCCCGGCGGGCAAGACCCTCGCCGACGCCCTGGGCCTGGAGCGCGCGATCGAGGCCGACGCCCTGGCGGGGCGCGCGGCCCTCGGCGCGGGGACGACCCTCGAGCGCGCCGTCGCGCTGGCGCGGGCGCTGGACGCCGCGCGCCCCCACTCCGAGCGCTGCGCCCGCGCCCTGACGGGTCCGGTCGCGGAGCTCCTCGAGCGCGAGGGGGTGCGGCTCTACCCGCGGCTCGGCGCGCGCCCCGGGGCGGCGCTCCAGGACGAGGCGCGCTACGCCGAAGTCCAGGGCGTGTCCGGCAAGGGCCCCCGGGGCGAGGTGCTCGCGGTGCTGGCCCACGGTCTCCAGGGCCCCGACCACGTGCTGGTACCCGCGCGGGTGCAGGTCGCCCTCGGCGACGCCGCGTGGGACGCGCTCGGCGACTCCCCCCCTGCGCCCCTGGCCGAGCTCGGCGCGCGGCTGCGCGACCCGCGCGAGCCCCTCGACGACGACGCGCTCGTGCGCGCGCTCTACGACGCCGCCCTCGAGGGAGTGACCCCGGAGCTGGAGGCGGCGCTCTCGACCCTCGACGCCGAGCTGTTCCCCCGGGCAGGCGAGGCCTGGCCCCGTGGGTCGGGGGACGCGGAGGTCCAGCGCGTGTTCGCCGACGCCCCCGCGGACACCGTGCTCGCCGTCCTGCGCCCGGGGCTGCGCCGCGGGGGAGCGTGCGTCGAGCGCGCCCGGCTGGAGGTCAGCCGGGGCCCCCTGGGCCCCGAGCAGCGCGCGCTGGCCGAGCTGGCCGAGGGCCTCGCGGGCGAGCCCGCCCAGGCCCTGGAGGTCACCGTCGAGGCCTGGCCCGAGCTCGACGACGCCGCCCGCGCGGCGGCCTTGCTCGAGCACCTGTCCCGCCTCGAGGACGCCGGCCTCGACGCCGCGCCGCTAGGCGGGCTGCTGCGTGCGCGCGGCTACCGCGTGTTCCCCGAGGGGCCCGGCGCCAGCTACGACGAGCTGGAGGCCGCCGCCGGGGCCGGGGCCTGGGAGCCCGCCCGCAAGGTGTGCGGCGACGAGGCGCCGGGGACCGTGCTCGAGGTCGAGCGCCACGCCGTGCTCGACCCCGCCGGCGCGGTGCTGCAAAAGGGCCGCGCTCGCGTCGTGGCGGGGCCCCCGAGCGAGCTCTACCAGCTCGGCGCCCAGCTCGAGCCCGCCCTGCGCGCGCTCGACCCCGAGCGCCGCGAGAAGGCGCTCGAGGAGCTGTTCGAGGTCCTGGGGCGGATCGCCGAGGCCAAGGCCGAGCGCGAGCTGCTCCTGGCGTTGCCGCTCATGAACCTCCTGCAGAAGCTCGAGCTGCGCGACGCCCACGGCCGCGAGCTCAAGGACTACCTGCGTGAGCAGGGCGTGCGCGAGCTGATCGCCTACCCAGGCTACGACGCCAACAAGCTCGGGGTCTCCAAGCTGGAGGAGGTCCGCGTGCGCTCGGACCGCGCCCGAGGCAAGATCGTGCGCGTGCTGCGTCCGGGCTTCCTGCGCGAGCAGGACGACGTGGTGCTGCAAAAGGTCCGGGCCGAGGTCTCGCGCTAGTGGTCTGCCGGGGCCGGCGAGGGCGCGCGACCTCTGAAGGCCAGCCTTAGGCCCGCGGCGTGCCGGCCCGAGACGCGACACCGACGGGAGACGGCGCGGCGCCCACCCGGGCGCCGCGCCTGCTGGACGACCTCCTGGGCGGGACCGCCGCCGCGCTGGTGGCCTTCCCCTCGGCGATCGCGTTCGGGCTCGTGGTCTTCGCCAGCCTGGGCCCGGAGCGCGCCGGTCAGGGCGCGCTCTACGGCATGCTGGGCGCGGTAGCCCTGGGCCTGGTGGCGGGGGCCCTCGGCGGGCGCCCGGGCAACGTCTCGGCGCCCTGCGCGCCGGCGGCGGCGGTCCTGGCCGCGCTCACCGGGGCCCTCGTGGACCGGGACCGCGGGCCCGAGCTGGTGCTCGCCGTGCTCAGCCTGGCGGGCCTCGCCGTGGGCGCGCTGCAGCTCCTGGTGGGGATCCTCGGCGGCGGGCGCCTGATCAAGTTCATCCCCTACCCCGTGGTCGCCGGCTACCTGGCGGCGGTGGGGCTCTCGATCGTGGTCAGTCAGGTCCCCAAGCTCTTGGCCCTGCCCCCGCACACCGAGCTGCTCCCCGCCCTGACCCAGCCCGGGCTATGGCGGCCGGCGGCGCTCACGGTCGGCGGGCTCACGATCGCGGCCACGCTCCTCGCCCCCAAGCTCACCGCGCGCCTGCCCGCGCCGATCGTGGGCCTGGCCGTGGGCGGCGTGGCCTACGCCGCGCTGTGCCTGGTCGAGCCCGCGCTGCGCAGCGTCGACAACCCGTTGGTGATCGGACGTCTGGGCGAAGGCGGGAGCCCGCTCCCGAGCTGGGCGCCGCGCTGGCGCGGCCTGCGCGCACTCCAGCTCCAGGACCTCGAGACCGCGTTGATCCCGGCGACGACCCTGGGCCTGCTCCTGTGCGTGGACGCCCTCAAGACCTCGGTCCTCGTCGACTCGTTGACCCGCACGCGGCACGACTCCGACCGCGAGCTGCGGGCTCAAGGGGTCGCCAACCTGTGCGCGGCGCTCCTGGGCGGCATGCCGGGCTCCGCGACCGCGGGCCCGACCCTGGTCAACGTGAGCAGCGGCGGGCGCACCCGGCGCTCGGGGATCGTCGCCGGGGCCGTGGCGCTCCTGACCCTGGTCGCCCTCTCGGGGCTCCTGGCCTGGGTCCCCCAGGCCGCGTTGGCCGGAATCCTGATCGTGATCGGGCTGCGCATGGTCGACGCGCGCACCGTCGACCTCGCCCGACGCCGGGAGACAGCGTTCGACTTCTGCGTGGTGCTGACCGTGGTGCTCACCGCCTTCGCGGTGGACCTGATCGTGGCGGCCGGGGTCGGGGTCGTGCTCTCGATCCTGCTCTTCCTGCGCGACCAGATCGGCGCCCACGTGGTGCGCCGGACCCTGCGCGGCCAGACCGTGTCCTCCAAGAACCGCCGGCTCCCCGAGCAGCGCGCCCTGCTCCGGGCGGAGGGCGAGCGGATCGTGATCTATCAGCTCCAGGGGAACCTGTTCTTCGGGACCGCCGACCAGCTGTTCCACGAGCTCGAGCCGCAATTGACCGCCGGCCGGATCGTGATCCTGGACCTGCACCGGGTGGGCAGCCTCGACTTCACCGCGGGGCGCCTGCTGCACCAGATCGCCGCGCAGCTCGGAGAGGCCGGGGGAGAGCTGGTGTTCGCCAACGTCGACCCCTGCCAGACCCCCTACCTCGAGCACTTCGGCGTCCTGGGCCCCGGCGGCTGCGCCCGCGCCTTCGCCGACGCCGACGACGCCCTGGGCTGGGCGGAGGATCGACTGCTCGAGGCCGCCGGACTCCTGGATCACCCGTCCGCGCCGCCGCTGGCCCTGGGCGAGCTGAGCCTGTTCCAGGACCTGTCCCCCGCGCAGCTCGAGGCCGTGTCCGAGCACGTGAGCGCGCGGAGCTTCGCTCCGGGGGAACGTGTGTTCTCCTGCGGCGAGCCGGGAGACTCCCTGTTCCTCGTGCGCCGGGGCAGCGTGCGGATCCTGCTGCCCCTCAGCGGCGGCGCCACCAAGCACCTCGCGACCTTCGGCCGCGCGAGCGTGTTCGGCGACATGGCCTTCCTCGTCCCGGGCCCCCGCTCGGCCCACGCCGAGGCCGAGACGGCGACCGACGTCTACTGCCTCTCCCGCGCCGCCGCGCGCGCCCTCGTCGCCTCGCACCCCGACGTGGGGAGCTCGATCTACGCGCGCCTCGGCGCGGCCCTCGCTGAGCGCCTGCGCGACGCGGACCAGGAGCTGCGGCTGCTCGCCGAGTCGTGACCCCCACCCCACGGAAACACGTGGAGCCCACGGAACGAACGGTTCCGTGAGCTCCACGCGTAAGCAATCCACGAGATAGGTCTCCCGCGCGGGGAGGGACGCCCTTCGTCGCCTCGCGACGAGCGGCGCCGGTCACCCGGCGCCGCGCCCCCAAGGCGTCCCTCGACCCGCTGCGCTCAGTGGGGAGCCGAGAAGTCGAAGGTGGTGGGCAGCTTGCCGGACAGCCACTCCCAGTCGATCTTGCGGTAGGCGAAGCCGATCTGGTCCATGTGCGGCGGCGTGTTCTCGTCGCGCTCGCCGGGGCCCGGAATGTGCGGCCGGGCGTAGATCAGGCGGCAGTCCGAGAGCGTGATCTTGAAGTAGACCTCGGTCGCGCCCTCACCCGGCTTGTCCCGCTCGAACTCGATCTCCACCGAGTTGATCTTCTTCTTCTTCGCCAGCGCCTCGTAGAGCTTCGGGCTCGCCTTGTCCAGCTCCTTCAGCACCGTGCACGCCCCGTGCTCCGGCTCGCCCCGGCCCTTCGCCTCCCGCATGTCGAAGGGATACTTCATTTCGTGGCTGAAGCCGCGGACCTCGCTCCAGTCGGCGCGCTCCAGCGACGACCCGGGCATATCGGCGATCTTCATGAAAACCTTCATTCCAGACATGACTTCCTCCTCGTTCGGTTGTTCGTGTTCGTCGGCGGCGTGCGTCGCTCGCCTTCACCCGTAGATCCAAGGGTTCTCCGCCGAGATCACAGCCTTCTTCGATTTTTCTTCTGCGACGGCCTGGCGGGCGCGCCACCCCAGGGCGCGGGCCTTAGCGGTGCGCACACGAACCAAGGCGGGCCCTACCGATCCCGAGCACGCCGGCCCCCGGAGGAACACGCGGCCACGACCTCGCGCGCAGCGGTCCCGAGCTGGCCTGACGTCGAACGCGCCCCGCGGGGATCCTGCGGGGCGCGTTGCGTGGTGGGTTCGACCGGTCCTAGCTCTGGGAGCCGAGAAGTCGAAGGTGGTGGGCAGCTTGCCGCCAGACAGCCACTCCCAGTCGATCTTGCGGTAGGCGAAGCCGATCTGGTCCATGTGCGGCGGCGTGTTCTCGTCGCGCTCGCCGGGCCCGGAATGTGCGGCCGGGCGTAGATCAGGCGGCAGTCCGAGA
Source organism: Planctomycetota bacterium (assembly GCA_041402045.1). GTDB lineage: Bacteria > Planctomycetota > J058 > J058 > J058 > JAGQRJ01. The sequence continues at coordinate 19,577 of JAWKSZ010000027.1, forward strand.
GCGTGATCTTGAAGTAGACCTCGGTCGCGCCCTCACCCGGCTTGTCCCGCTCGAACTCGATCTCCACCGAGTTGATCTTCTTCTTCTTCGCCAGCGCCTCGTAGAGCTTCGGGCTCGCCTTGTCCAGCTCCTTCAGCACCGTGCACGCCCCGTGCTCCGGCTCGCCCCGCCCCTTCGCCTCCCGCATGTCGAACGGATACTTCATTTCGTGGCTGAAGCCGCGCACCTCGCTCCAGTCGGCGCGCTCCAGCGACGACCCGGGCATATCGGCGATCTTCATGAAAACCTTCATTCCAGACATGACTTCCTCCTCGTTCGGTTGTTCGTGTTCGGCGTGCCGCCTTCACCGTGATCAAGGGTTCTCCGCGGTCAGGCGTTCAGGGATCGCGAGGGGGGCGCCGGGCGCAAGCAGCTATGCCAGGCACTACGCCGCGAGGGATCCTGATGCCTCAGGAGGCGGAGGTGGACGAGCTCAACGCCCCAGTCGCCGGGCGCCGCCTGGGGCTCGTCGTTTCGTTCGGACTCGACCCTGTTCGTCGTCGACCACGACGCCTGACCCCCGACGAGCCGCGGTGCCAGCTCGAGCTCTATCGAGCCTGGGGCCCGGGTCTGCACGAGGTCGTGGTGCAGAACACCCTAGGCCGCGCGGGAGGCGGTCACGGGAGCCACGCGCGCTGGGTCGGCTACTACGTGCCGCGGCTGCTCCCGAACCTGCTCCCGGCGGGGCTGTTCTTCCTCGGCGGAGCCGCCCACTGGCTGCGCCGCCGACGCACGCTGCCGCCTGCCGAACGCTTCGCCTACGAGGCTCCTCTGCTCTGGCTGGGCCCGGGGTCCTGGGGTTGAGCCTGGCCGCCAGCAAGCGCGAGCTCTACCTGGTGCCCCTGGTACCGGCCGCGGCGACGGTGGCCGGGCTGTGGATCGAGCGCGTGGTCACGGGCAGGGCCCGCTCTAGGCTACGCCCGCGCGCTGCCCGCGCTGTGCGCCGGCCTGCTGGGACTGCTGGGCCTGGGGCTCCGCGACCGTGGCCCTGGGCTGCCTGGCCTGGGCCTGCTCGGAGCGGGTGACGTGGCCGTCGCCTGTGGCGCGCTCGCCTCGAGCGGGCGCGGGGTCGGCCTGCCTGGCGGCCCCAGGCGGGCGCTCTCTGGCGCCTCGGTGGCCGCGTGTTCGTCGGCGGCGTGCGTCGCTCGCCTTCACCCGTAGATCCAAGGGTTCTCCGCCGAGATCACAGCCTTCTTCGATTTTTCTTCTGCGACGGCCTGGCGGGCGCGCCACCCCAGGGCGCGGGCCTTAGCGGTGCGCACACGAACCAAGGCGGGCCCTACCGATCCCGAGCACGCCGGCCCCCGGAGGGACACGCGGCCACGACCTCGCGCGCAGCGGTCCCGAGCTGGCCTGACGTACGCGAACGCGCCCCGCGGGGGGGATCCCGCGGGGCGCGTTGCGTGGTGGGTTCGACCGGTCCTAGCTCTGGGGAGCCGAGAAGTCGAAGGTGGTGGGCAGCTTGCCGCCAGACAGCCACTCCCAGTCGATCTTGCGGTAGGCGAAGCCGATCTGGTCCATGTGCGGCGGCGTGTTCTCGTCGCGCTCGCCGGGGCCCGGAATGTGCGGCCGGGCGTAGATCAGGCGGCAGTCCGAGAGCGTGATCTTGAAGTAGACCTCGGTCGCGCCCTCACCCGGCTTGTCCCGCTCGAACTCGATCTCCACCGAGTTGATCTTCTTCTTCTTCGCCAGCGCCTCGTAGAGCTTCGGGCTCGCCTTGTCGAGCTCCTTCAGCACGGTGCAGGCGCCGTGCTCCGGCTCGCCCCGGCCCTTCGCCTCACGCATGTCGAAGGGATACTTCATTTCGTGGCTGAAGCCGCGGACCTCGCTCCAGTCGGCGCGCTCCAGCGACGACCCGGGCATATCGGCGATCTTCATGAAAACCTTCATTCCAGACATGGTGAGCTCCTCGTGGTGGGTGTGGGGTGAGGCGGTCGTTCGTTCTCGCCTTCACCCGTAGATCCAAGGGTCCCCCGGCCGAGATCACAACGAATCTCGAAAACCCCTGCGCCCCCAACCAACGCGACGGGGCCGGAGCGTCGCTCCGGCCCCGCAAGAGGTTCGTGGCGCTCGCTACTCGCCCGGACCGAGCACGCCCAGGTCGCGGGCGAGCCAGTAGGGGTAGAGGTAGCTCAGCGGGGCGACCTTCATGTTCGCCGGCTGATTGCTCCCGCTCTTGATCTGACGCGGGTGCCCGCGCCACACGAAGATGTCCGGCGCGCGGGCGTCCACGGGGAAGTAGAGCGGGTTCAGCGCGTGCCCGCCGACCCGGCCGAAGCGGTCGGGCCAGGGGCTGACCACGAGTCCGGGCCAATTGCTGTTGTCGATCTCACGCCCGGTCAGGTCGTCGTGGAAGCGCTGGAGCGCCTGGATCGAGTGCCCCACGTCGTCGGCGCCGGTCTGGCTGTAGCCGTGGTGCAGGAGGTTCACCACCGGGTTGTGGTCGGTCGCGAGGTACTCCCACTGCCGGTGCATGACCGCCTTGTAGTCGGCCACGAGCGCGGGGTCCTGCTCCATTTGGACCATGAGGCTCAGGGGCATGAAGGTCAGGTTGACGCCCAGGTGCGAGCGCACGGTGCGCGCGAGGTCGATCAGGCCCTGCTTCGTCAGGTTCGAGGCGTACTGCGCGAGGAACCCGTCGATCTGCTGGGCCAGGCTCTGCTGCCCGATCAGGTTCAGGACCTGCGAGAACAGGCGCACGTCGCTGAGGATCGCCTGGAGCCGCGTCTGGTTGTTGGGGTCGTGCAGCCAGTTCAGCAGGCGCACCACCGAGGCCCCGATCCAGGCGCTGATCTGGGGCGTCGCGAGGGGGAGCAGCCCCGACACGATCTGACCCAGGGTGCCTTGATTGTTGAGCCACACCTGGAGCACGACGGCCATGACCCCCGAGAGGTCACGCACGGCCTCCTCGACCGCCGCCATGTTCCGCCCATAGAGCAGGTCGTCCCCGATCGTGCCGAACTTGACCAGGGCGTCCACGTAGCCCCGCTGGATCAGGGTCTGCTTCCACTGGGCGTAGCGCGCGTCGCCGGTCATGTGCTCGGCGACGGTGAACATGAACAGCCCCCGCAGGCCTTCGCCAGCGCGGACCTTGGGGTAGGGCGCGCTGCGCAGCGCCTGCGCCACCTGGGGCGAGTAGGGCACGCTGCGCGCGATCAGGTTGAAGGGGAAGTCGTCGACGGTGGCCCAGGTCTGGGGGTTGATCCGGTCCTGGTAGAAGTAGTCGGGGGAGAGGGTGAAGAAGCGCTCCACCGTTCCCTGCGGGCCCCAGGGCGCCTCGAGGACCATGTCCTTGCTCATGAGGACGTCGCAGACGGCGCGCACGTCGGCCTCGAGGGCCTGGCGCAGCGCGGGGTCCTGGATCTGGTCCCAGCACACCCCGACGCCGTAGAACCAGCCGGTGTACTGATCGCGGGAGGGCTTGCCGTGGTTGTAGTTCAGCCCTGCGTAGGCGGCGCCTACGCCCGGGTGGCCCTGGGTCTCGATCGCGGCGTCGTCGAAGCCGCGCACGATCACGCCGGGGACCCCGGTGATCGTGGCCATGTCGTGCAGGGTCCAGCAGGCGGCCTCGAAGTTGGCCAGGGCCGAGGGGTCCTGGGTCGAGCGGTAGCGCATGGCCTCGGTGGCGGCGTAGACCCCGGTCCACAGGCAGCGGCTCGGCCAGTGGCCGAAGCGGACCACGTTGCCGTTGGGGTCGATCTGGACGTCCTGGACCTGACCGTGGGGCAGGTGCTGGGCCTGCATGACGGTCTCGAACCCGAGCGCCTTCTGGTGCAGGGGGCCCGGCGCCGTGGTCGAGCTGCTGGACGGGGTCGAGGTCTGGTTGCTGGTGACGCCGGCGGCGGTGCTCCCGTGGCCGGAACGCGACGAATTGCTGCAGCCGAGCGTGCCGATCAGGCACACTCCGACCCAGGCGAGTCTCCTCATTGTGATCTCTCTCTCGGTTCTCTCCGCCGAGAAAGATAAAGGGCTTCCGCCACCCGACCAAGAATTTCCCTTATCCGGGAAGGCTCCTGCGTATCACTTTTCGAAAGAAATGCGCAACTCCAACGCTCACCGAAGGGTGTGTCTACGCGACGACGTCCTCGTCGGGCCCCTCGAGGAAGAACTCGCGGATCAGGCGGTGCCAGTTGGCCTCGGCCTCGATCCCCGCCAGGATCGACACGAACCCGAACTGCAGGCGGTTGAGCAGGGCCAGCCCGCGGGTCGTGGTGTCGGGGTAGCCCTGGGAGAGGGCCACCTTGGCGCCCAGGGTGATCCCCCCGCGAGTGCGCTGCATGATCTGTCGGGTGAACTCGGGCGTGTAGCGGAAGGGCCGGTCCTCGCGAATCGGCAGCCAGAGGTGGGTCACGTAGTCGTGTATGAAGTCCTTGACCTCCTCCGTCGGCTCGCCGGGGTAGCCCAGGGAGGCGGGGAGGGCCTCGCGCACGGCCTCGTCCTCCCCCGCCCACAGGAGCTGAATGATCCGCTGGAACTCGCGGGGCACGCTCATGGGGAACGTCTGCACGCAGCCGAAGTCGAGGAAGCCGACGCGTCCGTCCTCGAGGAACACGTAGTTGCCTGGGTGCGGGTCGGCGTTGAACAGCCCGAAGCTGTGAAGGCTCTTGAACACGAAGGTGTAGAGCGTGCGCCCGTAGGCGTTGCGCTCGTCCTGGCTAGCGCTCTGGACCTCCCGGTAGGTCCGCCCCTGGAGCAGCTCGCTGGTGAGCACTCGCCGGTGGGAGTAGGCGGGGTAGACGCGCGGGATCACGACGTGGGGATCGTCGGCGTAGAGCTCGGCGAAGCGCGCCTGGTTCGCGGCCTCGACGGTGTAGTCCAGCTCCTCCTCGATCTTGGCGGCGATGTCGCGCAGCGACTGCTTGACGTCCAGGCGCCCCAGGGTGCTCGCGCGCAGCACGTTCTCGAGCAGGTGCAGGTTCTTGAGGTCGCTGCGGATCGCCTTCTCGATCCCCGGATACTGGATCTTCACCGCCACCGGAGCGCCGTCGGCCAGCCGCGCGCGATAGACCTGCCCGATCGACGCCGCGGCGATCGCCTCGTCGGTGAACTCGGCGAAGACCTCGTCGGGGGGCTCGCCGACCTCGTCGATGAACACGTTGAGCATGTCGGCCAGCGGGACCTGCGGCGCCTCGGCCTGGAGCTTGCCCAGGACCTCGCGATAGGTCGGTCGCACGTCCTCGGGGATCCACTCGTCCACGTAGGAGAGGATCTGGCCCGCCTTCATGGCCAGGCCCTTCATGCTCCCCAGGGCGTCGGCCACGTTCGAGGCGATCCCCCGGTGCGTCTGGTCGTCCGCGCCTTCGGCCCCGACCGCGCGCCGGGCCATGCCCTTCGCGAGCTGGGCCGAGGTGCTCGTCGCCAGCTTGGCCAGCTTGAACGTGCGGCCCAGCCGCGAGCCTTCCGGCGCCTTGCCTTGCTCCGCCATAGACCCGTATGGTGCGCGATCGCTTGGCGATTGCAAAGGGGCCAGCTCCGAGCGCCGAGCCGCCCTCTCCCGGAACCAACGCGAACGGGCGCCGTGAGGCGCCCGTTCAGAGGATCAGGATCAGGGGTCGACCGGGGCTACTCGCCGCCGTCGCCGCCGCCCTCGTCGGGGGCCTCGACCGGGGTCTCAGCCGGAGGCGGCGCGTTCATGTTCTCGTCGTCGCCGAGGAGCTTGGCGTCGATCGCCTCGACCATGTCGCCGGCGCCGAAGTCGATCCGGTAGTGATCGACGTCGTCTTCCTTCCGGCCGTTGGCGATCGTCACCGCGCCGTGGCGCGACCCGAGGATCTGCTCGATCTCGCCGTTGGTGCCCTTGGCCGGCATGTACTCGGTGAACAGCTCGTTCCACACGAACATGATGCAGCCCAGGGTCCCCACGCAGGAGAGGATCAGGAGCGTGCTCGCGATCGGGTGGGACGGCGGCCGCGAGAGGACTTCGTCCGCCATTACTGGAGCCTCGTGGCCGCGTCGTCGCCGGCGGAGATCTGGGCGCCCTCGGCGGCGAACTCGACCCGGCAGCTGGCCATGTCACGCAGGGTGCGCTCCACGATCACGCGCCCCTTGTACTTCCCGTTGCGGTGGATCGAGAACGCGTAGCCCGGGCGGACCTTGGCGTCGGAGCCCACGTCCAGCACCACCAGCGGCGGGCTGACGTCGCTCTTGACCGCCACGACCTTGCCGCGGATCACAGGCACCGGCGCGGAGGGCAGGGTCGCCTCCCAGTCGAAGCCGGCCTCCTGGGCCATGGCGATCATGGTCTCGGCTTCCTTGAGCTTGCGCCGGGTGCTGGCGAACTCGCCGCGGAGGTCGCTGTTGTCCTGCTCGAGGTTGGTCACGAGCGCGGTGAGGCGCGCGACCTGGCCCTCGGCCACCTCACGCCGGCGGGTGGCGAGGGTGAACTCGTTGCCCAGGCGCTCGAGGTCGGAGCGGGTCTTGGAGAGCTCGCTGTCGACGGACTGCAGGCGCTTGTTGAGCGTGTCGTTGGCGCGCTTCTCGTCCTGCACCATTTGCCGCGCCTTGTCGCGCTCGCTCTTGGCGTCCTGCATGCTCGCCAAGGCCTCGTTGGCCTTGTTCTTGTAATCGCGGATCTCGGTTTCCTTCGCCGCGATCAGGTCGTTGCGAGCCGAGAGCAGCGTATCGCGTCCGCGGATCTCCTTCTGCGCCCGACCCATGGCGGTCTCGTGGCGGTGCTTCAGCTGAGCGTAGCTGGTGCGCCACTCGCGACGGTGTTGGTAGAGCGTGGCCGACATGCCCAGGTAGACCATCACGAGGACTGCCTGGATGACGACGAAGATCTTCGCCAGGAGACTCATTCACATACTCCCGAGATGGGGCTGGTGTCGCGCTGCCACCAGTCGATTCAGGTCCTGGATTCTAATGCCAAGGAAGTCACGGGGCAACGGGCCTTATGATGACCCGCCGGTGACGTTCGGAGTCGGCTGGCAGCCTCGCGAGAGGCCACCCGCGGGGGTCAATTCGAGTCCCGCTTGATCTGGCGGGCCCGATCGAAAATGTCGTCGAGCGCCGAGCGCGCGATCTGGCCGGGGCGATTCGGGGGCTCGTCGGAGCCCTCGTCCTCGGCGTAATCCTCTTCGGCGGCGTAGCCCTCGTCCTGGGCGTAGGCGTCCGCGTCTGCGCCCTCGGCGTAGGCCTCACCCTCGGCGTACTCGCCCTCGGCGTAGGCCTCACCCTCGGCGTACTCGCCCTCGGCGTAGGCCTCACCCTCGGCGTACTCGCCCTCGGCGTAGGCGTCGCCTTCGGCGTACTCGCCCTCGGCGTACGCGTCGCCCTCGGCGTAGGCCTCACCCTCGGCGTACGCGTCGCCCTCGGCGTACGCGTCCACGTCGTCGGCGTAGACCCCGCTGGCCGGGGTCTCGTTCAGGGGGACCGGCGAGGCGAACTCGCCGGAGCCCAGGGTCTCCCCGGCCTCGTCGGCGTAGCCCATGCCGTCGTCGGGCGGGAGGTCGTCTGGGGCGGGGAACTCGCCCGAGTCGTTGAGGTTTGCGTCCTCGGCCAGGTCCACGCTCCCGTCGTCGCCTTCGAAGGCGGGGACCGCGGCGTCGAAGCCGTAGCTCGCCTCGTCCCCGGCGTCGTCGGCAAACCCGCTGAGGTCGCGGGACTCCGTCGGCTCGGGCTCGAACTCGTCGGCCACGTCGATCTCGGACGCATAGCCGATCTCACCGGAGCTGTCGTGTGGGTTCACGGCGGGAGCCTCGTCGGAGTCTTCCAACTCCTCGGCGAACTCGAGGGCGTCTTCGTTTTCGCTCGGGGGCAAACTGCACCTCCCCAGGGTCTTGAATTCTAGATCCCCGGTCCCGCGCGCGCAAACCGAGACTGCGCCGGCCCCCCCGGACAGAAATCCGGGCCCTGGACAAGGGGCGAGGGGTAGACTGGCTGCCATGCAGGCCGAGGTCTACGTGCTCAGTGGTCGCGACGCGGGGAAAGGGCTCAGCGCCACCCCTGGCCCGCCGATCTTCGTGGGCCGGGCCGCCACCAACCAAATGCGGATCCGCGACCCCCAGGCCTCCCGCGTCCACTGCCGGATCGACGTCAAGGCCGACGGCCTGGTGTTGTTCGACAACAACTCCGGGAACGGGACCTTCGTCAACGGCGAGCGCGTGCGCAACACGCGCCGGCTGGACGACCTGGACGAGATCCGGATCGGGGCCACGCGGCTCAAGGTCCTGATCGAAAGCGAGGAGGAGCAGCACGAGCGCGAGGGCAGGCCGAGCTCCCACGGCCCGGTGCAGACGATCCCCACCGGCCCCCGGGACCGCGGCGGCGCGCGCCCCGCAGAGGCCGAGAGCGGCGAGCGCCCCCCCAAGAACAAGCTCCGCGAAGTGCTCCCCGGCTACCGCCTGGAGGCGCGCCTCGGCGGCCACAGCCACGCCGGGGTCGCGGTCTACCGCGCGGTCCAGCTCTCCCTCGAGCGGCGGGTGGCGCTCAAGGTGCTCCTCGCCAAGGGCGACTCGAGCGAGCAGCAGGTGGCGCGCTTCCTGCGCGAGGCCAAGGCGATCGCCCGGCTTCCGCACCCGAACATCGTCACGATCCACGACGTGATCCAACGTCGCACCCTGAACGTGCTGGTCATGGAGCTCCTGGCGGGCGGCAGCCTGGCGGACCGCCTCGAGGACGGGCTCGACGCCGACGAGACCCTCGAGCTCGGGCGCGCGGTGAGCGCGGCGCTGGCCTACGCCCACGAGCACGAGGTGATCCACCGCGCGGTCAAGCCCTCGAACGTGCTCTACGCGCCCCACGTGCCCACCTTCAAGCTCGGCGACTTCGGCTTCGCCACTCCGCCCGAGGAGCAGACCGGGGAGACGAGCTTCCTCGTGGGGACCCCCCTCGAGGCCCTGGGCTACCTGGCACCGGAGCAGCTCAAGGCCGACACCCCCGCCGACGCGCGCACCGACGTCTACGGCCTGGGAGCCACGCTCTACGCCTGCCTGCGCGGGGCGCCGCCGTTTCAGGGAGAGAGCGAGGCCGAGGTCGCCGCCGCGATCCTGAACGACCCTGCGCCCCCTCTGGGCGAGGACGAGGCGCCGCCCGAGCTCACCGCGCTGATCGCGCGCTGCCTGGAGAAGGACCCCGAGGCGCGCTTCTCCGACGGCGTGGCGCTGCACGCGGCCTTGCTCGACGTGGTGCTCCCCTAGTGGGCGAGGCGCGCAAGCTCGCGCTGGCGAAGGGCGTGCGCTACGCCTGCAAGCGCTGCGGCGACTGCTGCCGCGGACTCCCCGTCCCGCTGACCCCCGAGGACGTAGCCCGGCTCGAGGCCCACGACTGGACCCAGACGGCCCTCGGCTCGAGGGGCGCGGTCGTGCACACGCAGCAGGCGCCGCGGGGCACCTGGGGGCCCCATACGGCGCGCACCGCCGACGGCGCCTGCGTGTTCCTGGTCGAGGGCAACACCTGCGAGGTCGAGCGCACCCTGGGCCACGACGCCAAGCCGCTGGCCTGCCGCCGCTTCCCCTTCGCCTACGCTCCGGGCACCGACCAACGTCTGGCCTACCTCGGCGCCGACTTCACCTGCAGCGCCGTGGCGCACAACGCCGGGCAGCCCCTGGCCAGCCACCGCAAGCTCGCGCAAGAGCTGCTCGAGGCCGGCCCGCCCCTGGTCGCGCCCCCCGACCCGATCCCCTTCTCGCGGGGGCTCGCCTACCCGCGCGCCGAGCTCGACGACGTGCTGGACCTGGTCGCGGCCGAGCTGGAGGACGCCGGGAGACCCTTCGTCGACCGGCTGCTGGCGGTGGTGCGCTTCCTCGAGCTGTTCCGGCGCTCGCACATGAGCGACCTGCGCGCGCCCGCGCCCAAGACCATGCTCGAGGGCTTCGCCAAGGGCGTGCGCGAGCAGGTCAAGCGCGGCGTGCACCGCATGCCCTTCCGCCCGCCGGGGCTGTTCGAGCGGCTCCTGTTCCGCCGGCTGCTGGCCCAGGCCTGCCGCCCGCGCCCCCCCGCGCTGTGGTCGGCGGGCCCCGTGCGCCGCGCGGTCCGTGGCCTGGGCGACGGCCTGGCAGGCCTGAGCTACCTCGCGGGCACGGGCTGGATCCAGCCGCTGGGCGCCCAGCGCCGGCTGGCGATCCACCAGGTGCGCCTCGAGGCGCCCCCGGCCGATGTCTACGCGCCGGTGGCGGACGGCGCGCTGACCCACTACTTCGTGGCCCACGTCAGCGGGCGGAGCTTCCTCCGCCCGGGGTTCCCCGTCGCCGAGACCCTCCCGGCGCTGGGGCTCCTCGCCCGCCAGTTCCCGCTGATCCTGCTCTTCGCCCGGGCCGCCTGCCTGGCGCGCGGGGGGGCCGCGGTCTCCGGCGACGACTACGCCGCCGCCGTGCGCAGCGCCGAGTTGGCCTGGGGGCAGCGCGCGTGGACCCGCGGCCTGCGGGGCCGACGCCGGGCGCGGCTGCTCGAGAACCTGGAGCCGGCCTTCCACCACGTCGCCTGGTGCGCGCTGCGCCCCCAGGACCTCGAGCGCGCCAAGGCCAAGGCCGAGGCGCGCAAGGAAGCGGCGAGCCGCGCTCAGGAGTAGGCGGCTACCCGCTCGGGAGCGCGGGGCTGCGGGAAACTAGCGCGATTGCGAAGGGGGGGACTCGAACCCCCACGTCCGGTGGACACTAGAACCTAAATCTAGCGCGTCTGCCAATTCCGCCACCCTCGCGAGGCCTCCGAGTATAGCCCAGCGGCCGGGGCGCGAGCTTCGTGGATCGGGGCTCGCGCGGGCCGGGCGCCCGAGTCATTCTGTGTCCCGGGCGGTGTGCTATCACTGCCGGAGACGGAGGACGACGGTGAGCCTGGACGGACTGATCTACCGCCTTGTGGAGGAGCGCTCGCTGGAGGCGCTCGAGGCGTTGACCAGCACCGACGACGACAGCGTGCTCGAGGCGTTGATCGAGGCCGCGGGCGAGGTCGTCGACAGCGGTCAGCTCGACGAGAACGAGGAGCAGATCCTGGAGACGATCCGGGCGCACCTCCTCGAGTGCAAGGCCAAGGGCCCGCTGGTCGACGCCCTGGGCGCGACGGGCAACCACAAGGCCGCCCGCGAGTTCGCGCTCTCGGTGCTCAGCGAGCTCGGCGACCAGTCGGCGCTCCCGGACATGATCCCGCTCCTGCGCGATCCGGACGCCGGCGTGCGGGCGTCCGCGGCCGAGCACCTGGCGCTGCTCACCAACTACGACTTCGGCGACGACGCGGAGAAGTGGAACGACTACTACAACCGCCTGATCCGCGGCCGCCTCGCCTACGAGAAGGAGGAGGAGGAGGAGCGCAAGGAGAAGCTCGCCGCCAAGCGCGCCCGCGCCGCCAAGAAGGAGCAGGACGACTTCTACGGCGACAGCGGCGACGGCGACGACTACGACAGCGGCAACGACAACGGCTACGGGTCCTTCGGCCACTACGGCTAGGAGCCCGTCGGCGTCGGCTCCCTACCGGTTGAGCTGGCGCAAGAGGATCTTGGCGCCCATGCCGGCCTTGGAGCGCAGATCGCGCCAGGAGCGCACGTTCTTGGCCTGACGGGCGATGTAGCCCAGGCGCGAGTAGAACCGGCGGTGCGCCTCGCTCTGCAGCTCGCGCAGCTCGTCCTCGGAGAAGTCCTTGTTCCAGAACTGGACGCGGAAGTCCTCGGACGGGTTCTTGGCGAACTCGAGCCAGTAGTCCCCGGGGATGTAGCCGCCCTCGAGCATGCTCTGGTAGAGCGCGGTCTTGGGGTAGGGCGTGCAGATCGAGAACTGCGCGTAGTCGGGGTCGAGCTCGATCGCGAAGTCGACGGTGTGCATCATCTCTTCGCGGGTCTCGGTCGGGATCCCGATCATGCAGTAGGCGAAGGTCCCGATCCCGGCGTCGTGGGTCCACTTGAACGCGCGCTTGATCTTCTCGGGGGTCGTCTGCTTCTGCAGGAACTTGAGGTGCCGCGGGGTCGCGGACTCCACGCCGTAGTGGATCCGGTAGCAGCCGGCCTCCTTCAGCGCGGCGAGCAGCTCGGGCTTCACGGTGTCGACCCGGGCGGAGATCTTGAAGTGGATCTCGAGCCCCGAGCGCTTGATCAGGTCGCAGATCTCGTAGAGCCGGTTCTTGTCGATGGTGATCGTGTCGTCGACGAAGAAGATGTCGTCCACCCCGCGGTCGACCAGGTAGCGCAGCTCGGCGAGCACGTGCTCGGCGGAGCGCTTGCGGAACTTGGTCATGCGGATGTCGCAGAACAGGCACTTGGCCGGGCAGCCGCGCGAGGTCTGCATGGTGGCGAGCTTGGCGCCCTCCGCCGCGATGTGGTCGTAGTTGTCGAGGTCGACCAGGTGCCGGGCGGGGAGCGGGAGCTCGTCCAGGCTCTCGAGCTTGTGCTGGCGCGGGTTCACCGAGGGGGTCCCGTCGTGGTGGAACCCAAGGCCCGGGATCTGCGAGAGCTCCTCGAAGCCGGCGCCGTTGCGCAGGGCCTCGACCAGCCACACGAACACCTGCTCGCCCTCGCCGTGGACCACGTAGTCCACGCCCTCGAGGCCCAGGGTCTCGTTGGGGTAGAGGGTCACGTGCTGGCCGCCGACGCAGGTCTTGGCCGCGGGCGCCGCGCGCTTGACGAGGCGCACGGTCTTCCAGCAGTCGATCAGGTTGAAGGTCAGGGTGGTGATCCCCACGAGCTCAGGGTTCACCTCGCGCACGCGGCGCTCGAGGCCCTCGTAGTCGAGGCGCTCGGCGGGCGCGTCGATCACCGTGGGCACGATCCCCAGCTTCTCCTCGAGGTAGGCCGCCACGTAGAGCAGGCCAAGTTTGGGGTAGACGCCCTTGCCGCTCTCGAGCCCCTTGGGGACGGAGCTCTCGATGCTGTGGGTCTCAGGGGGAATGATGAAGCAGATCCGCATATACCGCGCCCTTTTGGTCCCAATTTGAGCGCCCGGGCAGCTCAAGTCAAGGCCGGAGTTTCGCACGAACTGCCGGAAATTCAGCAACTTAGCGGGGATGAGGCGGGGGCTGGCCTTGGCGCGACGAGGCGGGGCTGTGCGGGGGCGGGCCTTGGCGCGGCGGTGCGGAGGCGGGCCTTGGCGCGGCTGTGCGGGGGCGGGCCTTGGCGCGGCGGTGCGGAGGCGGGCCTTGGCGCGGCGGTGCGGAGGCGGGCCTTGGCGCGGCGGTGCGGAGGCGGGCCTTGGCGCGGCGGTGTGGAGGCGGGCTTTGGCGCAGCGAGCGGAGGCGGGCCCTGGCGCGGCGGTGCGGAGGCGGGCAGATGCCTTTGAACCGCAAAGGCGCAAAGGACGCAAAGGGACGCAAAGGTTCTGTTTTCAGTCCGTTATGCAAGGCTTCGCTCGCTCCCAACCGCGCGCGCACGACAAGCTCCGCTCGCTCGTAACGCGCAGCAAACTGCAGGGAGGAAGAAGGGTAGCTCCGCCCACTCGCAGACGCGCACGACAAGCTCCGCTCGCTCGTAACGCGCAGCAAACTGCAAGGATAAGAAGGGCAGCTCCGCCCACTCGCAGACGCGCACGACAAGCTCCGCTCGCTCGCAACGCGCAGCAAACTGCAGGGAGGAAGAAGGGCAGCTCCGCCCACTCGCAGACGCGCACGACAAGCTCCGCTCGCTCGTAGCGCGCAGCAAACTGCAAGGAGAACGAAGAAGGGCAGCTCCGCCCACTCGCAGACGCGGTGAAGATCCAGCGGGACCCAGGCCGCCCGCCCGCTAGCGCGTGGCGCGAGCGGCGTCAGCCGCGAGCGCACAGCGGCCGGCGAAGCCGCCCGCTAGCGCGTCCCGGCGCGGCCTGCGAGCGGCGTCAGCCGCGAGCGCGCAGCGGCCGGCGAAGCCGGCCGCGAGCCGCCCGCTAGCGCGACCCGGCGCGGCATGCGAGCGGCGTCGCCGCAGGCAGCGGCCGGCGAAGCCGGCCGCGAGCCCCTTGGGGTGAGCCTGAGGGGCTTTGCCGAAGGCGATGAGGGGTCTGGGACAGACCCCCTGGAAACTAGAACTCGGTGTCGCACTCGGGGCAGGTGTAGTACCCGCTCTCGAGGGACATGGGCGCGTGGGGGTATTCGCAGGAAGGGCACGGCGGAGCGAACACGGACTTGTCCAGCGCGTAGCCCTCGTCGAGGGCGGCCTTGGCCGCGTCCACGTCCTTGTGCTTGCCGATGAGCTCCTTCTGCGGATAGAGCTGCCACAGCTCGATCTTCGAGCCGTCGCCTCGAATCTCGGCGAGGCGTCCGTCGCTGTGGCGGTAGAGCAGCACGATCTTCAAACGTCGGTCTCCGCAGGGGGGCCCTTCGGGAAGCGCATAAGGTATCCGCTGGAGCTTGGGATGCCAGCCCCGTCGGCCACGAATCGGCCGGGGGGGCCGGCCCCGTGTTACTCGCGCGAACGCAGGGCGAAGCCGCAGAGCTTGTAGAGGATGCGCATGCCCACGTTGCCGTCCCACTCCGACTCGCCCCGCGGGTCCGGGGCGACCTCGCACAGGTCGAAGCCCACGATCCGGCGTCCGCTGGTCACGACCTCGTTCAGGAGCGCGACCGCCTCGGCGAAGGACAGCCCGCCGGGGACTGGGGTCCCGGTGCTCGGGCAGAGCGCGGGGTCGAGGCCGTCGATGTCGAAGCTGACGTAGACGTCCTGGGGGAGGTTGGCCACGGCCTCCGCCACGACCTCGGTCCAGGGCGCGCCGGCCAGGAGCCGCTGGCGCACCCGCGGCTCGTAGTAGGCGGCGCAGCGCGGGTCGCCCTCGAGGACGTCGTACTCCTCGCGGCAAATGTCGCGGTAGCCGAGCCCCACCAGCTTCGCGACCCCGGGGATCGCGAGCGCGTTGCGCTGGATCGAGGCGTGGCTGTAGTGGAAGCCCATGTAGGCGTCGCGCTGGTCGGCGTGGGCGTCGACGTGGAGCACCCCGAGTCCGGGGTAGCGCTTGGCCAGGGCCCGGATCGCGCCCAAGGGCACGGAGTGGTCTCCGCCGACGACGCCCACGAGCGCGCCGCGCTCGAGCCAGGCGTCGACCTCGGCCTCGAGCCAGCCGTTGAGCTCGGCTCCGATCCGGTTGACCTCGTCCACCGCGGCCTGGAGCGCGGGGTCGTCCCCCGCGCCCTCCGCCGCGATCACCGGCTCGGCGAGCTCGCAGGCCCGCGCGTTCCAGGCGTGGACCTGCGGGTCCTCCGGGAGCATGGCGACCCGGGCCTCCTCCAGCCCGCCCACCTCCAGGTCGAAGAAGTCGATCTGCGGGCTGGCCTCGAGGATCGCCCGGGGCCCTCCGGCGGCACCCCGGCCGTAGCTGGTGGTCGCCTCGAAGGGCACGGGGATCAACACCACGCGCGCGTCGGAGGGGTCGACCTCGACGCCGAAGATCGGATCGCTCAAGGCGCGGCTACTTGGCGGGCGCCGGGGCCTCGAGGGCCTTGGCGATCGCCTGACGCAGCTCCTCGGCGTCGGGGGCGACCCGCGAGTCGAACTTGGCGAGGATCGTCCCGTCGCGGGCGACGAGGAACTTGGTGAAGTTCCACTTGATCTCGCCCTTGGCGTCGGTGAGCGCCTTATAGAGCGGCGCCTGCTGCTCGCCCTTGACGTCGACCTTGGCGAACAGGGGGAAGCTCACGTCGAACTTGGACTCGCAGAAGGTCTTGATCTCCTCCTCGGTCCCCGGCTCCTGGCCGCCGAACTGGTTGCAGGGGAAGCCCAGCACCACGAGGCCCTGGTCCTTGAGCTCGCGGTAGAGCTTCTCCAGCCCGGCGTATTGCTTGGTGAACCCGCACTGCGAGGCCACGTTGACCACGAGCAGCACCTTGCCCTCGTAGTCGGCGAGGTTCACGTCCTCGCCGTCGATCGACTTGACGGTGTGCTGGTACACGGGCTGACCCTCCTCGGGGGTGGCGTGGACGGGGGCAATCAGGGCTGCGCAGGCGCAGACGGCGAACAGAGCTCGGTGCATGGCTCCTCCTCGAAGGGGTGGAGTATGCCCTGACTCGGCGCCGCTGTGGAGCGGTACGACACGCCCGGTAAGATCCCTGCGTGCAGCTCTCCGACTTCCACGTCGACGTCCCCCCCGAGGCGATCGCGCGCTTCCCCGTGGCCGAGCGCGACGCCTGTCGGCTCCTGGTCGTGGAGCCCGGCAGCGAGCGGCTCGAGGAGCGGGTGTTCCGCGACGTGGAGGCGCTCCTGGACCCGGGGACGGTGCTCGTGCTGAACGAGACCCGAGTCGTGCCCGCGCGCTTCCGCGGCGCGCGGCCCAGCGGGGGCAAGTGCGAGGTGTTCCTGGTGCGCCCCCTGGGCGACGAGACCTGGGAGGCCCTGGTCAAGGCCAAGGGCAAGCCCCAGCCTGGCGAGCGCCTGACCTTGCGCGGGAGCAGCGGGGAGGAGGCCGGCCTCGAGCTTCAGGAGAAGACCGCCCCCGGACGCTTTCGCGTGCGCTTCGTGGGGGTCTCCCCGCTCGAGGCGGCCGAGCGCCTGGGCGAGATCCCCTTGCCCCCCTACCTGCACCGCGAGCCGGTGGACCAGGACCGCGAGGACTACCAGACGGTGTTCGCCCAGGTCCCGGGCGCCGTCGCGGCCCCGACCGCCGGGCTGCACTTCACGCCGGAGCTCCTGGCCCGGCTGGAGGCGCGAGGGGTCGAGGTGCGGCGGCTGGTGCTGCACGTGGGGCTCGGGACCTTCATGCCGGTGCGGGTCGACGACGTGACCCAGCACCGCATGGAGTCCGAGCGCTACCGGATCCCGCCCGAGACGGTGGCGGCGATCGAGCGCGCCCGCGCCGAGGGGCGCCCGGTGGTGGCCTGCGGGACGACGGTCGTGCGCGCGCTCGAGGCCTGGGCGCGGAGCGGGGAGCCCGAAGGCGCCACCGAGCTGTTCATTTACCCGCCCTACGCCTTCGGGGCGGTGGACGGGCTGATCACGAACTTCCACCTGCCGGACAGCACGCTGATCCTGCTGGTGGCCGCGCTCTGCGGCCGCGAGACCCTGCTCCACGCCTACCGCCACGCGGTGGCCGAGGGCTTCCGCTTCTACAGCTACGGCGACGCGATGCTCGTCCTCCCGCGGGGGGCGCGCCCAGCAGGCCGTTGAACGGCCTGCTAGCGCTGACCGCGACCGCCCTGGCCACCCTGACGGCGCGGGCCGCGCGGGCCGCGGGGGACGGGGCCGCCGCCGGGGCGAACCGGGCGCTCACCCCCGGCGCCGAGGCGCCGCTCGAGCTGCTCCTCGAAGCGCTTGCGCATGGGCTCGGGGAGCTCCTTGAACAGCTCCGCGAGCTGCGCGCGCTTCTCGTCGGGGGAGGCGTCGGAGGTCATGACCTCACGCAGCCGCGCGCGCAGGTGCTCGTCGAGGGCCGACCGCACCCGGCGGAAGCGCTCCCGAGGATCGAGGCCGTCGACCTCCCCCTCGAGCTCGCGTTGCCGATCCCGGGGCAGGAGCTTGAAGTCGCGCTGCAGGTTGCGCTGGCGGTGGGCGCCCAGGAGCTGGCGCAGGGCGTCGCGGCGCTCCTCCGGCTCGAGGTTCGCCAGGCGCTGGCGGTCGCTCTCGGAGAGCCGGTGCACGAAGCGCTGCATGAACTCGCGCTTCGCCTCGCCCTTGCCCTCGCGGTGCCGGAGCCTGCCGTGGCCTCCGCCTTCGTGGCGCAGCTTCCCCCGCGCGAGCTTGCGCAGGCGCCTCGAGTCTTGCTGGTCGAGCTTCTTGATGCGCTTGCGGTAGACCTCGAGCAGCTCCTCGCGCTTCTCGGGGTCGAGCTTCCTGTAGCGCTCCAGGAGCTGCGCGCGCCGCGCGGCCTCGTCCTTGCGCGCCGCGTCCTTGGGGGCCGCGTCCTGCGCGAACGCCGACCCGGTCAGGGTCAGCGCCAAGGCCACCAGGCAGGCCCGCAGCAGACTAGCCGGCTTCGAGCTCATCGGGATCCCAGCCTTCGAGTTCGTCTTGCGCGTCCTGGAGCAGGAGCACAGCCTCCAGCTCCTCCACGCTCAGCTGACCCAGCTCCTCGTCGGCGAGCAGCAGGGCCAGCTCCAGGTTCTCGACCAGCCCCTGCTCGTCGGGGGACAGGGCGTCGAAGCCCGCCTCCGCGACCACCGGGCCCTCGTCCTCGGCCTCGACCGGCGCCGGCGCCTGCTGGGCCGGCGCCTCGGGCGGCGCGATCGGCGCCTCGTCCTGCGGCCGGGCCTCGGGCACGGTGTCCCGCGGGCCCCGGTGCTCGGGCCCGCTGGGCGCGTCGCGCGGGGTCTCGTCGATCTCGACGTCGGGCGCCGAGGTGCGGGGGACGGTCGGCGCGGGGCGATCCGGCCGGATCGCGGTCAGGTCGTCCTGGCCTCCGCCCAGGGCGCTCCAGCCCAGCCCGGCCACGAGCAGGAGCCCGGCGGCCGCGGCCACCGGGGCCAGCCAGGGGAAGCGCACGAGGAGGCCGGCGCGCTCGACCGGCGCAGCCGGGTGCGAGGCGGCGCCCGCCGCGCGGATCTCGGCCTCGAGGGCCTCGAGCCGCGCAGCGCTGGCCGGGGCAGGGTCTCCCGCGGTCAAGGCGTCCAGCGCGCCGAAGCTGCGCTGCAGCGCGTCGAGCTCACGCCGACACCGCTCGCAGGCCTCGAGGGCCTGCTCGACCTCGGCGGCCTCGGCCCCGGTGAGCTCACCGTCGGCATAAGCCACGATTTCAAGAGCGATTAGGGCGCAGTCGTGCCGGGTCATCCGTCGGCCTCCAGAGGTCTAACGAACCGCGAAGCAGCAAGTTTCGGGGCGCGTATGAAAACCGTGTTCATGAGCGGCGGCGTCCTCATACGCAGTCCTCGAGGCGCTCCTTGAGGGCCATGCGCGCGCGGTGCAAGAGGCTCTTCGTCGCCGCGACGCTGAGGCCGAGCTGATCCGCAACCCCTTGGTAGTCCATGCCTTCGAACTTGTTCAGGAGGATCGCCAGGCGCTGGCGCTCGGG
This sequence comes from Planctomycetota bacterium, assembly GCA_041402045.1. GTDB lineage: Bacteria > Planctomycetota > J058 > J058 > J058 > JAGQRJ01. Next base: position 38,434 of record JAWKSZ010000027.1, read on the forward strand.
CAGCTCGTCGACCGCTGCCCGCACCCGGGCGTAGAGCTCATTGGACTCCAGCCGCTCGACCGCCACCGGAGTCGGGTCGACGGGCTCCGGGGCCCCGTCCTCGGGCTCGCCGACCACCGCCCGCACCTTGCGCCGACGGAGCTTGGAGAGGCAGAGGTTGCTCGCGATCCGCAACAGGTAGGCCCCGAAGGGCGCTCGGGGCTCGTAGCGCTCCTTGGTCGTGTAGACCTTGAGGAACGCCTCCTGGGCCACGTCCTCCGCGGCGGCGCGGTCGTTGAGGTAGCGGAAGGCCAGGCTCAGCACCCGGGTGTGGTTGCGCCGCAGGAGCTGGCTGAAGGCCGCCTCGTCCCCCGCCTGGAAGCGGAGCATGAGCTCGGTGTCTTCGTCGTTGGCCCTCAAGCGCGGCGTCCGCCCTTCCCCATGGAGATAACGCGCGAGGCCGACGAGGTTTCGCAGGCCTCGCGAGCGCCCGCTCGCTAGAGGAAGCAGTCCTTGAGCACGGTCAGCTTGGTGGGGTCGTTGGACTTGATCTTGCCGCGCATGAAGTCCATGACGCCGGGCTTCCACTTGCCGGCGAGCATGTCCAAGAACAGCTTCTCGCTGGTCTTCAAGAACACGTCGGCGCCGTCGAGCTTGCCCTGGGCGACCTCGCAGGCCTCAGGGGTGACCTTCATGTTCCACTTCTGCCCCTCGGCCTCGCCGAGGGAGAAGTAGAAGCTCATGGGGCCCTGGACCTTGCCCGGCTTGTAGCGGTTCTTCAGGTTCTCGAAGGCCTGGGCCAGCGCTTGACTCACGACGTGCTCCTCGGGGTTCGTGTTAGCAGGGGGTCTCGGGTGAGGCAACCGCGGCGAGCCGCGCGCCGGCCAACGCCTCAGCGGCCCGCCACAGGTCGCCGCCCTCAGCGCGCGCGGCGACCTGACGATAGGCGGCGCGGACCGCGGCCTCGGCGTGGTCCACCGTGGCTTGGGCGTTGCCCTGGGGCTGGAGGATCGCCACGGCGGCGCCGCCGTTGGCGAGGAAGCCGGGGACGAAGATCACCCCGCGCGCGGCGAGGGCCGCGGCGTGCTCCTGGGCCGGCAAGAACAGCTGCGCGTTGGCCGACCCGGCGACCACGCGGCAGCGCAGGCGCGCGATCACCGCGCGGTCGAACAGCGGCCCCAGCGCGCACGGGGCGAGGGCGTCGACGGCGGCCTCCAGCACCCGGTCGGGGTCTGCCAGGGTCGCGCCGAGCTCGAGGGCCACGGCCTCCGCGCGGGCGCGGTCGACGTCTGCCAGGATCAACTCCGCGCCGCGCGCGGCGAGCTGGCGCGCCAGCGCGCCTCCGGTCGCGCCGACCCCCTGCACCGCGATCCGCGCGCCAGCGACCCCGCCCAGGGCCTCCTCCAGGCAGGCCCGCACCCCCGCCGCCGTGGCGGCGCTGGCCACGGCGTGGTCGGCGGTGGGGGCGATCCGATCGCACACCCCGCGCAGGACTGCGAGCTCCGCCTCGCCGATCCCCACGTCGGGGCCGGTCATGAAGTCCACCCCCAGCTCGCCCAGGGCGCGACCGTAGGCCTCGAGCCGCTGGCGCGCGATCGCCGGGTCGTCCCAGCCCGCGTCGCGCAGGAGCACGGCCTTGCCGCCGCCGTAGGGCAGCCCGTGCACCGCGAACTTGCGGGTCATGGCCGCGGCAAGGCGCAGCGCGTCCGCGGCGGCGGCCGAGGCGTCGGCGTAGGGCGCGAGGCGCGTCCCGCCGCGGGCGGGCCCCAGCGTCCGGTCGTGGATCGCGACCACCGCGCGCATGCCGCTGGGGCGATCCTTGAGCCACACCAGCCGCTCGAACTCGGTGTGGGCGAGGAGCTCGGGGGCGGCGCTCACCGGGGCACCCCCTGGCTCTGGCCCACGCTGGCCAGGGCCTGGACCGTGGTCAGCTCGGGCTCGAAGCGGAAGGCCCGGCGGAACTCGGAGTCGTCGATCACGCACGGGTAGCGGAAGTAGTCGATCAGGTGCTGGGGGAAGATCAGGCGCCAGCGCGCGAGCGCCCCCACGATCGGGTAGGCGAGCACGTGGGGCACGGGCACCGGCCGTCCGCCGGCCAGGCGCACGGCGTGGGTGTAGGACACCACCCCCTCCCCCGCGACGTTGAACACGCCGAAGGTCGGCTGGGGCGCCGTCGCCGCGAGCACGATCGCGCGGGCCATGTCCTGCTCGTGCACGAACTGCATGATCGGGTCGTAGCCCATGAGCGCGGGCGCAGAGCGGCTGCGCAGCAGCCGGCTCATGAGGTTGTTGAGGTGCGGCCCGATCACGTTGGCCGGGCGCAGCACGATCGTGCCCACGCCGCGGTGCCGCCAGAGGAAGGTCGTCGACGCGTGGTCGAGCTCCACCGCGTCGGTGAGCTGGGGGAAGATCTGCGAGGCGCGCAGCGGCGCGTCCTCCTTGATCATGAGGTGGTTGTGCTGGTGCGCGCCGTAGACGTGGTAGGTGCTGAGCACGACCACGCGCTGCACGCCATGCTTGGCCGCCAGCGCGAGCAGGTGCCGGGTCCCCAGCACGTTCTGGTTGTAGCGCTGGTTCATGGAGCGCACGGCGGTGCCGCGGATCCGCCCCAGGTGGATCAGGATCGAGGGCTTGTGCCGGCGGAAGACCTCGGCCACCCGGCGCTGGGTGTAGCTGCGCACGCGGTAGAACTCGCCGCCGAAGGCGCGCCCCATGGGCAGCGGGCGCACGTCGAGGCCGGCGACCTCGCGCTCCTGCTCGAGCAGGCGCTCGGTCACGAGCCCGGCCAGGGCGCCCGAGACGCCGGTGATCAGGACGCTCACCGACCCCACCTCGCGACCGGGTCCAGGCTGCGCAGCCAGGGGCGCTCGTCGAGCCCGCGCTGCAGGAGCCCGTCGATCCGGGCCTTGACCAGGTCGACCTTCTCCGCGACCTCGTGGTCGGGGGCGTCGGCGTCGCCCTCGAAGCGCAGCGGCTCGCCGAACTTGATCGCGATCGGGACCGGGAGCGGCAGCGCGCCCAGGGGCCCGAGCAGCGGCCAGAACGGGGTGACCGGGACGTAGGGGATCTTGAGCAGGCGCGCCAGCCACTTGGCGTCGTAGATCGCGGGGTAGGTCTCCTCGGCGCCGATCACCCCCACCGGCACGATCGGGGTCCCGGTCGCGATCGCCAGGCGCACGAAGCCGGTGCCGAACTCCTGCAGCTCGTAGCGGTGCCACCAGGTCTTGCCGCTCCCGCGCACGCCCTCGGGGAACACCATGATCGCCTCCTCGCGCTCGAGGAGGTTCTTGCAGTTCTCCGGGTCGCCCACGACCTGGCCGCAGCGCACGAAGAGCGTGCTCACGAAGGGCAGCGAGGGGAACCAGCGCTCGACCATGCCCCGCACGAAGCGCGGGGGGTCGGCGTCGAGGACCATGGCCAGCCCGACGAGCATGCCGTCGAGCGGCAGCTGCCCGCCGTGGTTGGGCACGAGCATGACCCGACCTGCGGGCACGTTCTCGATCCCCTCGACCTCGACCCGGAAGTAGTCGCGGTAGATCCAGCGCGTCCAGCGCAGGACCCGCTCCAGGGTCTCGGGGTGCAGCCCGTAGGTGTCGAACCCGGCGCTGCTCACCCGACTCGCGCGCCGCAGCTTCTCGCGCAGCTCGCTGGAGATCGGAGGCGGAATCAGGCGGCGCAGGGTGCCGAGCATGGAAGATCCTCGGCGACGTTTATAGCACCGTGGGCCTGAGCTCGGGGCGCCGTGGGCAGGGGTGTTCGATCTCCGAACCCAGCGGTAGAGTCGGGCCTCGACAGGGGGACCCCATGAGCGACGCGATCCTGGTCACCGGCGTGCCCGGGTTCATTGGCACCCGGCTGGTGCGCGCCCTCGCGCCCCAGGGTCGGCGGATCTTCCTGCTGTGCGAGGGCCGCTTCCTCCCCGACACCGAGGCCGCGGTGGCCGACATGGTGAAGCGGGGCGAGGCCCAGGCGGACCAGCTCGTGCCGGTGGTGGGGGATATCACCGCGGACGCGCTGGGGCTCTCGACGGCCGATCAGGAGCGGGTGCGCGCGGAGCTAGGCGAGCTCTACCACCTGGCGGCGGTCTACGACCTCGCGGTCCCCGAGGAGCTCGCGCGCCGGGTCAACGTGCGCGGCACCGATCGCGTGCTCGAGTTCCTGCGCAGCTGCCCCGCCGGGCAGGTGATCCACAACTACATATCGACCTGCTACGTGGCCGGGCGACGCCAGGGCATGGTGTTCGAGAACGAGCTCGACCGCGGGCAGAGCTTCAAGAACCACTACGAATCCACCAAGTTCGCGGCGGAGGTCCTCGTCGAGCGCAGCAAGCGCGACCTCGAGACCCGGATCTTCCGCCCCGCGATCGTGATCGGCGACAGCAAGACCGGCGAGACCCAGAAGTTCGACGGGCCCTACCCCAGCTTCGGCGCGGTGATGATGGGCATGCTGGTCGTGATCCCGGGCGAGGGGCGCGCCCCCATGAACCTGGTCCCCGTCGACTTCGTCGTCGACGCGCTGGTCACGATCCCCCGGCAGCCGGACACCGCGGGCAAGACCTTCCAGCTCGCTGACCCGAACCCGCTCAACGCCCGCGAGACCCTGGAGCTGGTCGCCGAGCGCCTGGGCGCCCCGCGCCCGCGGCTCTCGGTGCCCGAGGCCTTCCTGCGCCCGCTGTTCAAGATCAAGCGCCTGACCGACTTCGTCGGCATGCAGGCCGAGGCCCTGGAATACTTCAACCACCCCATGGTCCTCGACACCACGAACACGCGGAGCGCGCTCCACGGCACCGGCGTGTCCTGCCCTCCGCTCCCGAGCTACATAAACCAGATCCTGCGCTACTACCGCGAGCGGGTCTCGCTCCCCTGGCGCTTCGACACCCCCCCCTGAGGACCGAATGCGAGCCCTGAGCCTGACCGTCTGCCTCTGCCTCTGCGCCTGCAGCGCGCCGCGCCCGCGCGTGAACCCCGGCCCCGCGGTCGCGCGGGAGGACCTCGAGCAGGAGGAGCTCCTGCGCCGCGCGCGCCAGGCGGAGGTGGTCCTGGTGGGGTCGGTCGAGACCACGATCGACGCCCCCGAGGGCCTGCGCTACCGGGTGCGGGTCATGGACCTGCTCTCCGAGAGCCAGACCGCGCCGGGCCAGACCGAGCACCCCCACGCCGAGGACGCCCAGATCGAGGTCACGGAGCAGCTCTTCGTCGACAGCGGCCAGGAGCTGAAGATCGGCGGGCTCGAGCCCTTCGTGAACTATGTGTTCGTGCTCGTGCCCTCCCACGCCCCGAACCGCTGGTTGAACCTGATCGATCCCAGCCGCTACCCCTTCCCCGGGGCGCGGGAGCTGGCCGAGGACCTGCGCGGTGTGCACGACCCGGCCACCGCGGCGGGCGAGCGAGGGCAGTGAGGCGCGCACCCACAGGCCCGGCTACCCTGGAGGGAGGTATCATGAACGGCATGTTCGCCCCCCCGAGGATCGGCCCTTGCACGACCCGACCCCACTGAGGGAGTCCCGTGGAGCCGCCCCCCGACGCCCGTCGCCTGCGGCTGACCGTGCACTACCACGGGTCTGGCTTCGCGGGCTGGCAGCTTCAGGAGCAGGCGCGCACGGTGCAGGGCGAGCTGGAGGCCGCGCTGCGGCGGATCACTCAGGCCCCGGCCCGGGTGTTCGGAGCCAGCCGCACCGACGCGGGGGTCCACGCCCTGGGCCAGGTCGCCCACGTCGACACCTCGAGCGCGCTGAGCTGCCGCAAGCTGCTGCGCGGGCTGAACGCGGTGCTGCCCCCCGACGTGAGCGTGTGGGAGGTCGAGGACGCGCCCGTGGACTTCCACGCGCGGTTCTCGGCGCGGGGCAAACACTACCGCTACCTGGTGCTCAACGGGCCCTGCCGCTCGCCGCTGGCGGCCGACCGGGCGTTCCACGTGGCCCACGCCCTCGACGCCTCGCGCATGCAGGCCGCGGCGCAGGCCCTGGTCGGGCGTCACGACTTCCGCTCGCTGGTGAGCCGCCCCGACGGCGACGGCGACTGCCACCGCACGCTGACCGCGGTCGAGGTCCAGGCCGGCCCGTGGGGCGCCGGGCAGTGGATCGCGATCGACGTGCTCGGCGAGGGCTTCCTCTACAAAATGGTGCGCACGATCGCCGGGACGCTGTGCGAGCTGGGCGCGAGCGCGGCGCCCGACCCCGCGGCGGCCATGCAGCGCTTGCTCGCGGCCCGCGACCGAACCTTGGCGGGGGCGACCGCCCCTGCCCACGGACTGTTTCTCTGCCGGGTGTTTTACGAGAAACTCCCGGAGACCCTGCCACCGCTCCCGCCCCCCGTCGTGACGGGGGTCGGGGCTCAGCCTGAAGGAGGCCACCGGTGACCGCCGGACTCCCCATTACGATTACCGGACGCTCGATGAACGTCCGCAAGGACCTCAAGGAATACGTCGAGAGCAAGGCCGGCCGGCTCGAGCGCTACAACGATCGCCTGCAGAAGATCGAGGTCGTGCTCTCCGAGCAAGGCGACCGCCGGATCGCCGAAATGATCGCCCACTCCCGCGGCGGCAAGCCGCTGGTGGGCAAGGCCGAGCACGAGGACGCCTTCGCCGCGATCGACCTGCTCATGGACAAGATGTACCAGCAGCTCCACAAGCAGAAGGAGAAGCACGAGGACAAGCGCAAGCGCAGCGAGCGCGTCCCCCCCGCGCCCCAGCCCAGCGACGGCGCCTTGGACGAGAAGCTCCCGAGCTACGAAGAGGTCGTCGACAAGTTCGGCGAGACGTTCGACGACAACTAGAGCCCCTCGGCCCCTCGCGCCGAGGGGCCTGGGTGGCACCCCTGGAGGCCGCGTGGCCTCGAGCGACGCGTCGCGCTCCAGGGACCTTGGACCCTCTCAGGGCCTGTGCAGACGGGCCCTGCGCGGATCGACCCCGGCGGTCCCTCCGCGCTTTCAACGCAGCGGGGATCGGGCATAATGCGCCTGCCCACGGAGCGAAACGCAGCTATGGAAAACCTCGAGTCCGTCCTCAAGCCCGAGCACGTCTTGCTGGGGGTGGAAGCTTCCTCCAAGGAGGACGCGATCCAGCGCCTCATCGACCTCCTGGTCGAGGGCGGCGGGATCGCGCAAGGCGATCGCCAGGTGGTGTTCGACGCCGTCATGGCCCGCGAGGCTCGCGGGTCGACGGGCCTGGGTGAGGGGATCGCGGGTCCCCCACGTGCGCGACTGCGAGCACGTGGACGGCCTGGTCGCCGCGTTCGGTCGCTCCGAGGACGGCGTGCCCTTCGAGGCGATCGACGGCAACCCGGTGCACCTGATCTTCCTGATCCTGGGCGGGTCCGGCACCAGCGACCAACACACCCAGTTCCTGCGCACCCTGGCCAGCCTGCGCCAGCACGAGCACTTCCTCCGGTTCCTGCGCGACGCGCCCGACGCCGCCAGCGCCTGGGACACCATCAAGGAAATGCTGGAGAGCCTGGCTTGAGCGACGGGCAGGAGGTCGTGCGCTCGGTCATCCTGCGCAACCGCTACGGGCTGCACGTGCGCCCGGCCACGACCATTGCCCAGACCGCCAAGGACTTCGCCTGCGAGATCGCCCTGATCAAGGACGAGAACGAGGTGGACGCCAAGAGCATCTTCAGCATGCTGACCCTCGGCGCCGAGCAAGGCACCGAGCTCACCCTGCGCGCTCGCGGAGCCGACTCCGAAGCCGCAGTGGACAAGCTCGCCGACGTGATCAGCAACTTCGACGTCAACGACTGAGAGCCCCGCCATGACCCAGAAGCCCGCTACGTCCAACGTGAGCTCCCTGGCGACCCCCTCCGACCTCGGCGGGCGCCCGGGCGAGACCTCGAGCAGCGCCGCCGCCGCGACGGGCGGCGCCGCGGGAGGGGTCCACGCCCCGGAGCTCGAGCGCGAGCTCCCGCCCCCCTACGCCCTGCGCTTCAAGGGCGGCGAGGCGGTCGAGCTGACCAAGGACCAGCGCTACGCCGACCAGGTCGTGATCCGCGCCGGCGAGCGGGGCAAGACCCTGCACCCCAGCAGCCAGGCCGCGAGCTGGGTGGTGCTCTTCCCGCGGATCAGCGGCTCGAAGCCCTACGTGGTTCCCGAGTGGCTGCTCTCGAAGGTCTGAGCCGGAGTCCCCGAGGCCCGCGGTGATCCTCCCGCGGCTGGCCGAGCTGGCCCAGGGAGGCGAGCTCACGGCGGACGCTGGGGACACCCTGGTGGTGCTCGCCCCCGGGGTGCGACGCCACGCCTCCACCGAGGCGGCCGAGGCGGTGGCCCGAGTGCTCGGGGCCTCCCCTGACGAAGGCCGCCTGCGGCTGGCGGTGACCTACCCCGAGCCCCTGGTCCAGCTCGAGCAGGAGGCCGCCAGCGACGCGCTGCGAGCCCTGCGCGAGGCCGGCGTCGAGGCCTTCGACGTGCCCACGGCCGAGGTCGCCCAGGCGCCCGCCGCGTTCGAGGTCGAGCGGGTCGAGGAGGACGACGACGGCTGGGTGTTCCGCGACCGCGAGGGCGCCGTCCGGCACCTGGGGCGCGAGGCCCCGCGCTTCGTGGCCCAGGGTCAGCGCCTGACGCTCAAGGAGGACGGACGCCGCCGGAGCGAGCCGGTGGCCCTCGTGTTCCAGCTGGGCGGCTCGCCGCTGCTCCTGAGCCCGTTCTCCCTGCGCAGCGGCCCCGTGGGCAAGACGCCGCCCCAGCGCCTGGCGGAGCTCGTCGCCGAGCTGCTCGAGCCCCCCGGGCGGGGGGCCACGATCCCCGGGTGCAGCGCCCCGGCGCTCCTGGCCCCGGACGGGGAGGGGACCCGCTCCAACGGGCGCAGCCTGGCCCTGGCCGCCCGCCTCCTGCGCTGGCAGGTGGAGCAGGATTCCTTGGGGTAACTCCGGGCTGCGTGGTAGCCTAGGCCCGCTGCGGGCAGGGTGCCCGCGCCCAAGAATGCAGCCCTCAGCCCGCTGAGGGAGGAGGCCGAGCAGCGTCGCTGCGCGGCCGAGGGGCCTCCCAGAGGCCCCCCATGAAAGGAAGCGGTCCGTGAAGGAGCTTCAGCACGCTGCTCCGCGGTCCCAGCCGCACACGCGCCAGCGCTCGTACGACTACTCCCCCTACCACCGGGCGCTGGAGATCGTCGGGATCGTGAGCTTCTTCGTCCTGCTGGCGATGATCAGCCACGAGGCCTACCTCGCGCTGAGCACGACCTTCACCACCCAGGCGTGGTGGATCCTGGGCGCCGGGATCCTGGGCGGGATCCTGGCCGCGGACTTCGTCTCGGGCCTGTTCCACTTCCTCGCCGACAACTTCGGCCACGAGGAGCTGCCCTTCCTCGGCCCCAACGTGATCCACCCCTTCCGCGAGCACCACGTCGACCCCAAGGCCATGACGAAGCACGACTTCGTCGAGACCAACGGGAACAACTGCCTGATCTGCGTCCCGGTCCTGATCGGGCTCTACCTCACCGTGCCGTTCCAGGCGAGCGTGTGGACCGTGCTCTTCGCGACCTTCTGGGTCTCCTTGAACCTGGGGGTGTTCGCGACCAACCAGATCCACAAGTGGGCGCACATGGACGCGCCGCCGGCGTGGGTCAAGAGCCTGCAGGCGTGGCACCTGGTGCTCCGCCCGGATCACCACGAGGTACACCACACCCCGCCGCACAAGAGCTACTACTGCATCACCACCGGCTGGCTCAACCCGCCGCTGCGCGCGATCCGCTTCTTCCCGCTGCTGGAGGTCTTCCTCCGCCGCTGGACCCCGATCGCCCGGATCGACGAGCCTCGGCGCGCGCGCAAGGCCGCCTGAGTCCCCGGCCGCGCTCGCGCGCGGCGACCCGTCTTCGAGGAGCGAGAGCATGCCCACCGTGTTGATCACCGGGGCCAGCCGCGGGCTGGGCCTCGAGTTCGCCAAGCAGTACGCCCAGGACGGCTGGGACGTGATCGCCACCTGCCGCACGCCCGAGCAGGCGACGGCGCTGACCCAGCTCGCCAAGGCCCACGGGAGCCTGCGGGTCACGGCCCTGGATGTGAGCGACCCGGCCTCGGTCGCCGCCCTCGGCGACCGCGTCGGCAACGGCGCGATCGACCTGCTGCTGAACAACGCGGGCGTGTTCGGCGATCGCGCGGGCTTCGGCTCGGTGGACTACGACGTGTGGGCGCGGACCCTGGCCACCAACACCCTGGCCCCGTTGCGCCTGTCCGAGACCCTGGTCGAGCACGTGGCGCGCAGCGAGAAGAAGCTGATCGCCCACGTGACCTCGAAGATGGGGAGCATCGCCGACAACACCAGCGGCGGGATGTACGTCTACCGCTCGAGCAAGGCCGCGCTGAACATGGTCAACAAGAGCATGGCCGTGGACCTCGCTGGGCGCGGGATCACCTGCGTCGTGCTGCACCCGGGCTGGGTCGCCACCGACATGGGCGGCGCCAACGCGCCGCTCCAGCCCGAGCCCTCGGTGCGCGGCATGCGCCAGGTCCTCGCCGGGCTGACGCCGGCCAAGACCGGGAAGTTCTTCAACTACGACGGCGAAGAGCTGCCCTGGTAACCCCAGGGCTTCAGCGCGCGAGCGCGGCCCGGACCTGAGGCGCGACGAGCTGCGCCTTGGCTCGGCAGCCTTCTGCGCGCAGGTGGCACCAATCCGCCCACTGCTCGTCGGGGATCGTGCTCGCAGGGAACGGCGCGAGGGCGCACCCTGGCTCCTGGGCCACGTCGCTCAGCACGGCTTCGTTGCGCGCGAGGAGGGGCTGAATCGGATCGCTCTCGGCCCGGCTCCCCGGACGCTCGCGGAAGGGCACGAGGACCACGCGAGCGCCCGTCCCCGCGATCTCGCGCGCGAGCGTGCGCAGGTTGACCGCGAACGCATACTCCGCGTCGGGCACGGCCGCGATCCCCCCTGCCGGCGGGGTGTACCACGGCGCGAGGGGCCGACGCGGCTGCGTGATCTCGTCGCTGCCGAGGTCCACCCCGGTGAACAGCGAGATCAGCAGCAGCGCGCCCAGGCGGGAGCGCGCGACGACCCGGCCAGGACCGGCCAACGCCTCGGGCGCGCTGGGCAAGCGGCGGTAGTGGCTGTAGTCCGGGCTGTAGTGGGGGACAGCGACGGCGTAGGCGTCGTTGCCCCCGGTGTTGATCACCACCACGTCCGGCGCGTAGTAGCGCCACTTGAAGTGGAAGTGCGTCAGGAGCTCGGCCGTCGTGCCCGCAGGGAGGCCGGCGTTGATCACCTCCACGCCTCGGAGCCCGGCCGGGAGATCCTCCGCGAGCACGCGCTGGAGCCACGCGGGGTAGGTCTGGCCGTCGTCCTTCACCGACCACCCGTAGGTCGTCGAGCCCCCCAGGCACACGACCCGCGCGACCCCCGGACTCCGCTCGCGCGGGACCGTCTCGCCCCGGTAGCCGTCCGGGCTGTGGTGGATCCCGCTGGGCTCGACGTAGCCCGGGGCGGGAATGTAGAGCAGATACGGCTGGCCCACCGCCCGCGGCGGGCCGCGCCGCTCGAGCCCCAGCATGCGTCGCCGAGTCACCTCGTAGTGGTGCAGCCGCCCGCGGAAGAGCACGGCGCACGTGAGCTCACCCGCCGCGAGGGCGAGGCAGAGGGCGACGCAGCGAAACACGAAACGTCGCCTGCGGCGGTTCGGTCTCCGGCGGGGCGTCGCGCTCTGCGCGTCACTCACGGCGCGACCGAGGACGGGAGGAGCTTGTCGGGGTTGAGGATCCCGAGGGGATCGAACCCCTGCTTGATCGCGCGCTGCAGCCCGAGGTTCGCGGGGGAGAGCTGCAGGGGCAGGAGGTCGCGCTGGATCAGCCCGATCCCGTGCTCGCCGGAGATCGTGCCCCCCAGCTCGACCATGGCGTTCACGATCGCGGGCCCGGTGCGCTCCAGCGCCCGCGCCCAGGCGTCCTCGTCGAGGGCGTCGCGGAGCACGTTCACGTGCAGGTTCCCGTCGCCGGCGTGGCCGTAGCTCAGCGCGCGCAGGCCCAGCGGCTCGAGCACGGCGTCGATCGCGCGCAGCGCCGCGGGGATCGAGGCGCGGGGGACGGCGACGTCGTACTCGCGGTAGTCGCCCTGGCTCTTGACCGCCTCGCCCATGGCCCGGCGGATCCCCCACAGCTCGCGGGCGCGGTCGGGGGTCCCCGCGAGTAGCACGTCCTCGGCGCCGACCTCGAGGCACACCTCGCCCAGCTTGAGCGCGTCGCGCTCCACGTCGTCCTCGTGGAAGCCGTCGACCTCGAGCAGGAGCGACGCCGCGGCGCCCGAGATCTCCTGGGGGAACGACTTGCCCAGGTGCGCCTCGGTGGCGTTGAGCGCGGCCTGGCTGAGGAGCTCGCAGGCCGCGGGAGTGATCCCGGCCTGGAAGATCCGGCTCACCGCCTGCGCCGCCTGATCCAGGCTGGGGAAGGGCGCCATGAGCGTCTTGGTCAGCGGCGGGAGCGGGATCAAGCGCAGGGTGGCCTCGGTCACGATCCCGAGGGTGCCCTCGCTGCCCACGAAGAGCTGGGTCAGGTTGTAACCGGTGACGTCCTTGAACAGCTTCCCGCCGGTGCGGATCACCTCCCCCGAGGCGAGCACGACCTCGAGCCCGAGCACGTAGTCGCGGGTCACGCCGTACTTCACGCAGCGCGGGCCGCCCGCGCACTCGGCCAGGTTCCCGCCCAGGACGCAGGAGCCCTTGCTCGCCGGGTCCGGGGGATAGAACAGGCCCTCGGCCTCGACCGCGTCCTGGAAGGTCTGGGTCACGACCCCGGGCTGCACGACGGCCACGAGGTTCGCGGCGTCGATCTCGAGGATCCGGTTCATGCGCTTCGTCGAGAGCACGATCCCGCCGCGCACGGGGATCGCGCCGCCCGAGAGCCCCGTCCCGCCGCCGCGGGCCACGATCGGCACGCGGTGCTGGCTCGCCAGGCGCAGCACGGCCTGGACCTCGGCGGTGCTCGCGGGGAACACCGCGACCTCCGGCCAGGCGTGCAGGTCCTCGGTCTCGTCGCGCCCGAAGGGCTCGAGCTGCTCGCGGTCGGTGAACACGTGGTCCGCGCCCAGCGCGCCCTGCAGGGCCTGGATCAGCTCGGGGGTCACGGCCTCTAGCGTCGCGGTCACGGGGGCCTCCTCGTCGCGGGGCATGCTACCGCGGGCTCACACCAGGCGGTTGGGGATCGGCTCGCCGCGGAGGTAGGCCGCCACGGCCTCGGCCGCGCCGAGCTCCATGGCCCGGCGCCCGGCGTCGGAGCACGAGCCCATGTGCGCGGTCAGGAGCACGTCCTCCCGGGCGGCGAGGGGCCCCCGGTAGGGCTCCTCGTGGAACACGTCGAGGGCCGCCCCCGCGAGCTGGCCGGCCTCGAGCGCCGCCAGCAGCGCGCCCTCGTCCAGGAGCTCGCCGCGGGCGGTGTTCACCAGGTAGGCCCCGCGGGGGAGCGCCCCCAGCCGCGCCGCGTCGAACAGCCCCCGGGTCTCGGAGGTCAGCGGCACGTGCAGGCTCAGGACCTCGCTGCGCGCGAGGAGCTGGTCCAGGTCCACGACCTCGACCCCCAGGGCCCGGGCGCGCTCCTGGGCCAGCGGGTCGGTGTCGCACCCGAGCACGCGGCAGCCGAAGGGGCGCAGGAGCCTGGCCACCCGGCTCCCGCAGCGCCCGAGACCGAGGAGCCCCACCCGGCGCTCCTGGAGCAGCCAGCCCGTGCGCCGGGTCCACCCGCCCGCGCGGATCGCGCGGTCGGCCTGGGGCACCTCGCGCACGAGGCTCAGGATCAACCCCAGGGTCAGCTCGGCCACGCTGTCGCTGGGGCCGTCGGGGGTCCAGCTCACCCGGATCCCCCGCGCGCGGCAGAGCTCGAGGTCGATCCCGTCCAGCCCGACGCCAGTCCGCGCGATCAGCCGCAGCCCGGGGGCCGCGTCCAGGAGCTCGGCGGTGTAGCGCTCGGTGCTGGCGATCACGACCTCGGCGCCCGGAAGCAGCGCCCGCAGCTCAGCGGGGGTCAGCTTGCGCGCGTAGGGGTTGAGCTCGAGGGCGCCGCCGGCCTGGCGCACCAGGTCGCGAGGGGCAGGGTCGAGGTGGCCGAAGGGGTGGGTCGAGGCGAAGACCCGCCTCACTTGAGGCGCACCCGCACCCGCGAGACCCGGCGCTCGTCCGCCTCGGTCACCAGGAACGAGGTGCCGTTGAGGGTCACCTCGTCGCCCTTCTTGGGGATCCGCCCCAGGCGCAGGGCCACGTAGCCGCCGACGGTCTCGACGTCCTCGTCCTCGGGGAGCTTGGTGCCGTATTCCTCGTTGAGCTCGTCAATGTGCAGCTTGGCGTCGACGTCGATCTCGGTCGCCGAGAGCCGGCGCACCGGCACGTCGGACACGTCATGCTCGTCGTCGATATCGCCGATCAGCTCCTCGATCAGGTCCTCGATCGTGACCAGCCCTGCGGTGCCGCCGTACTCGTCGGCGACGATCGCCATGTGGATCTTGCGCGCGCGGAACTCCTTGAGCAGGTCGGCCACGCGCTTGGTCTCGGGGACGAAGAACGGCTTGCGAAACAGCCCGCGGGGGTCGGCCTCGGGGTCGGCGACCGCCGCCAGGAGGTCCTTCACCATGAGCACGCCCACGATCTTGTCCACGGTGCCCTCGAACACCGGGAGCCGGCTGCGCTTGTATTCGACGGCCTTGGTCACCAGGGTCTCGCGGTCGTCGCTGGCGTCCACCGCCTGGATGTCGATCCGCGGGGTCATGACCTCGGTCACGTCCACGTCGCGGAACTCCATGAGGTTCTCGATCACCTCGAGGGAGGCCTGATCGATCAAGCCCTCGTGCTCGCCGACCCGCGCCGCGGCGAGGATCTCCTCCTTGATCTCCTCTTCCTTCTCCAGGGCCTTGAGGTTGAACAGGCGCCAGGTGATCACGTAGACCCCGCGCGCCAACCAGCCCACCGGAGCCAGGATCCGCTCCAGGACCACGACCAGGGGTCGCAGGCGGATCAGGAGCTCCTCGGAGCGCCGCTCGCCGACCGCGCTCGGGACCAACGACCCCAGGATCACGAACACCAGGAGCCCGACCCCGAACACCTTGGCCGCGGCGAGCACCCACAGCCCAGGGGTCACGGGCTCGGTGGCCTCGCGCAGGGTGCGCGCGATCCCCGCGCCGGCGAGGGCCACGGTCCCCGCGAGGAGGGTGGTCACGCGCAGCGCCCCCAGGGTCAGCTCCAGCCCGTCGAGCCGCGCGGACAGCGCCTGAAAGGGCTTGAACGCCCCCGGGCGATCCTCGAGCAGCTCTTCGCAGCGGCTGAGGCTGAAGTTGCGCACTGCGCTCAACAGTAAGGAAAGGACGGCCAGGGCCACGCCCGAGGCCGCCACCAGGATCCAGGCAGCGCGTTCCATGTTCTGGCGGGAGCCTAGAAAGCGCTGGGGGGAAATACAAGCCCTCGAAATGGTTGGTCCCGCCGGGCCGGTCGCCCGTCCGGCCGCTTCGGTTGACGGCTTCGGCCGGCTCACGTACGATCCGACATTGGAACGCCTGCACTTAGGCCTTCCGTCGGAACGCCCGCTGCGCTCGTCCGAGCGACCCTGAGGAGGCCCGTGGCCACGGAGAGGGAGCCCAATCAACCGCCCCGGCGCGGAGGCGAGGACCCTCAGGATCCTCGGCCCCCGCGCAACGTGTTCGGCATCCTGTTCCTGCTGTTCGGGCTGCTGTTCCTGGTGGCGGTCGCTTCCCGCGAGGACTTCGGCGTAGGCGCGGCGGGGGACACCGAGCTCGACCTGGGGACCTACGAGGCCCTGCTCAAGCGCAACGAGATCGAGGAGATCTCCTTCGTCGACATGCACGCGACGCTCGTGCTCCGCGCCGGGAACCTCGAGGGCGACACCAAGCCCCTGACCCGGACCCTGAACTTCCCGTCCCAGGAGCTGGCGACCTTCGAGTACGAGCGGGCCCGCAACCTGCTGAGCCCCGACGAGAACGTGCGCCCGATCACGACCAAGGTCCTGATCGACCACGGGAACACCTTCCTCTATCAGCTCGTGCTGTGGTTCCTGCCCTCGCTGCTCCTGATCGGGGTGCTCTACTTCCTGTTCTTCCGGCAAATGCGCGGGCCTGGCGCTCCCGGCTCGCTCATGAACTTCGGCAAGAGCAAGCACCGCGTCACCAGCGAGGGGACCGGGGTCACCCTCAAGGACGTCGCCGGGATCGACGAGGCCCGCCAGGACATCGAGGAGATCATCGCCTTCCTCAAGAACCCGCAGAAGTTCGTGCGCCTGGGCGGACGGATCCCCAAGGGCGTGCTCCTCGTCGGCCCCCCCGGCACCGGCAAGACGCTCCTGGCCAAGGCCACGGCGGGCGAGGCCGGGGTGCCGTTCTTCTCGGTCAGCGGCTCGGACTTCGTGGAGATGTTCGTGGGCGTGGGCGCGAGCCGCGTGCGCGACCTGTTCGAGAAGGCCAAGGAGAACTCGCCCTGCATCGTGTTCCTGGACGAGGTCGACGCGGTCGGACGCCGGCGCGGGAGCGGCCTCGGCGGCGGCCACGACGAGCGTGAGCAGACGTTGAACCAGATCCTCGTGGCCATGGACGGCTTCGACACCGACCGCGGGATCATCGTCATGGCCGCGACCAACCGCGCGGACATCCTCGACCCCGCCCTGACCCGGCCCGGGCGCTTCGACCGCCAGATCATGATCGGGCTGCCCGACGTGGAGGGCCGCGAGAAGATCCTGCGCGTGCACGCGCGGGAGAAGCCGCTGGCCGCCGACGTCGACCTCCAGATCCTGGCCCGGGCCACGGTGACCTTCTCCGGCGCCGAGCTGGAGGCGCTGCTGAACGAGGCGGCGCTGATGGCGGCCATGGAGGACCGCGACCAGATCACCATGCACGACCTCGAGGAGGCCCGGGACAAGGTGCGCTGGGGCCGGCAGAAGCGCAGCCAGAAGATGGCCGAGGAGGAGCTCACCGCGACGGCCTACCACGAGGCCGGCCACGCGCTCGTCGCCGCGCTGATCGACGGCTGCGACCCCCTGCACAAGGTCACGATCGTGCCCCGCGGCCCCGCGCTGGGCCTGACCATGTCGCTCCCCGAGCAGGACGTGCGCAGCCTGACCAAGAAGCAGATCCTGGCGCGGGTGGCCATGGCCTACGGCGGGCGGATCGGCGAGGAGGTCTACACCCAGGACCTCTCGACCGGCGCCGCCAACGACATTCAGCAGGCCTCCGAGCTGATCCGGCGCATGGTCACCGAGTGGGGTATGTCCGAGACCCTCGGCCCGCTGAAGTACGGCGCCCCGCCGGACCAGGACGCGCTGTTCCTCGGGCGCGACCTCGCGCGCAACCAGCCGATCTCCCAGGCGACCCTCGAGGCGATCGACGCCGAGGTGCGCAAGGTGTGCGACGAGCAGTTCGAGCGGGCCGAGCGCACGATCAACGACCACATGGAGGGCCTGCACAGCCTGGCCAAGGCCCTGCTGCGCTTCGAGACGCTGTCCGGGGTCGAGGTGGCCTCGCTGCTCGCGGGCAACGAGCTGGATCGGGAAGCCCCTGCGCCGACCCTGTTCAACACGCCCCAGCCCGGGCTGACGCCGCTTCCTCCCGAGCGCGAGCCAGCCGGCGCCCCTGCTCCGCCGGAGACCGTGTCCGAGGACGCAGGCTCCCCGGTCGTGATCAACGAGCCCGACCCGTCACCGATCCCGAGCACCAACGACGGCCCCGAGCCGAGCGGCGCGTTCCCCCGAGAGCCGCGCCCCGGCGACGCCCCCGAGCCGGAGGGCGGCGGGGCCTGAGCCTGACGCGCCACCGCGCGCCCCTCAGCGGTCGGCCCCCCAAGCGAGCAGCCCTGGAGCTGCGAGGTCAGGCTCCCTCGCAGCTCCAGGGCTGCTCGCGTTGGAATCGGGTCGCCGCGGAGGCTACTTACTTGCCCATGGGCGCCAGGGTGGCCGGGATCTGGCAGGTGATCGTGTCCAAGGGGATCGCCGCCGCCGCGGTGTAGTAGACGGCGCCGCGCATGTTGATCGCGAAGTAGAGGTCGCCCGACGCCGTGGGCTGGACGGGGTTCGCCACCGCGAACCACATGAACTCGGGGTTGGTCGCGCTAGGCGCGCACTGGAACACGTAGCCCTGCTTGGTCCCGCTCCCCAGCACGCCGTCGACCAGCCCCGTGTTCGAGAGCTCGAGCAGCGAGCCGTAGTCGAAGAGGTCGTCCTCCTCCTTGTCGTTCTCGCGGAACAGGGTCTGCGCGGAGTAGATCGTCTTGAGCGAGGTGATCGCCGCCGCGTGGTTTCCGTGCTTGCGCGCGGAGAGCAGGTTCGGGATCGCGATCGCGGCGATGATCGAAATGATCGCGATCACGATCATGAGTTCGATCAGGGTGAAAGCACGGCGGATCATGGATCCTCCTTACGACCCCGTGGGGGGCGGCGGGAGCTCGTGAGGGTAGACGATCGCCTTCAGCCAACGCGGAGGCGGCTTGGCGGTGCTGAGGATCCCGGGCCCCACCTCCTCGAGGGGGATCCGGTGCGAGACCAGGCGCTCGACCTGCACGACCCCGGACTCGATCAGCTCCAGGGCGACCCGGGTCTCCTTGGCGGCGCACGAGTAGCTGCAGGTCAGGCTTAGCTCGCCGAAGTAGAAGCGGTGCAGGGGCAGGGGCCCCAGGGTCTCGGGCGCGTAGGGTGAGAACAGGACCACGCTCCCGCCGCGAGCGACGACCTCGCAGGCTTGCTCGAGGGCGGGCAAGCTCCCCACGCCCACGATCACGTGGTCGGGACCTCGGCCGCCGGTGGCCTCGCGGAGCTGCGCCGCGTAGTCGCCGTCGCGGGGGTCGAACACGTGATCGAAGCTCCAGGGCGGGGCGCTGGCCAGGTCACGCCGCTCGGCGGTGAAGTCGCTGCCCAGGATCAACCCCGCGCCCTGGGAGCGGGCGTAGGCCCCGTCCATGAGCCCCATGGTCCCGAGCCCGATCATGAGCACGCTGTCCCCGGGGGTGAGGCGCAGCTTGTCGACGGCGCGGACGCTGCAGGCCAGGGGCTCTATGAACGTGGCCGCCTCGAAGGAGACCGACTCGGGCAGGATCAGGGTGTCGCGCTCGACGTTCTCGGCGGGGACGCGCACGAACTCCGCGAACCCGCCGGGGTCGAGGCGGCTGCTCTTGAACAGCGCGCAGTTGGTCTCGTAGCCCCGCCGGCAGTAGTGGCACTCACCGCAGGACACGTGGTGGTGCACGAACACCCGCTGCCCGACCTCGAGCCGGCACCCGGGTCCGGTGTCGACGACGACGCCCGCGGGCTCGTGCCCGAGGACGGCCGGCGCCTTCTGATCGACGTACCAGGAGCAGGCGTCGCTCCCGCACAGCCCGCAGGCGACGACTTTGATCAACGCGTCCCCGGGCTGCAAGGCAGGGAGTTCGACCTCGGCGACCACGGTCTCGGTGAAGGACAGGGTGCGCGCGACTCTCATGCCGTCGCCTCGGGGACCACCGCGAGCTTGACCTCGTCCGCGCCGCTGGACAGCGCCTCGAGGGTCTCGCCGATCCGGGACAGCGGCGTGCGGCCCGTGACCAGGGGCTCCAGGTCGAGCCTCCCGCTGACCAGGAGGTCCAGGGCGCGGCGCACGTCGCCGGGGGTGAAGTGGAACGCGCCCTTGAGGGTCAGAGCGTCGTAGTGCACCCGGCGGGTGTCGAGCGCCACGGTCGAGCCGCCCGGGCAGCCCCCGTAGAACAGGACCTCGCCGCCCGCGCGCACCATGCCCACCGCCTGCTCCCACGCCTGCGGTCGGCCCACGCACTCGACGACGACGCACGGCCCCTCGCCGCCGGTGGCGTCCCGCACGGCCTGGACGGGGTCGCCTTCGAGGGCGCCCAGGTCGAGCACGCGATCGGCGCCCAGGGCGCGCCCCGCGTCGAGCCGCCGCGGGCGCTTCCCCAGCAGCAGGACCTCGAGGCCGCGGCGCTTGAGCAGGCTCACGTAGAGCAGACCGATCGGCCCGGCGCCCATGACCAGCGCGGTGTCCTTCCCGGTCAGGTCCAGGCGCTCGACCCCGGCGACGACGCAGGCCAGGGGCTCCAGCAGCGCGCAGGTCGCGAGCGGCAGGCCCTGGGGCCGCAGGAACACGTTGCGCCGCACCACGTGGGCGGGCAGCAGCAGGTAGTCGGCGAAGGCCCCGAACGCCATGGTGCTGCCGTCTATGTGCTGGCAGAGGTTCTCGAGCCCGCGCGCGCAGCGCGAGCAGGTGCCGCAGGGCGCCGACGGCGCCGCGACGATCGGGTCGCCCTCGCGGACGACGCGCACCCCGCTCCCGACCCTGGCGACGGTCCCGGTGTACTCGTGGCCGAGGGGGGTGGGGAAGGGCAGCTTGGGGTGCCCGCGTTGATAGGTCTTGATGTCGGTGCCGCAGGTCAGGGCCAGGTCGACCCGAACCACGACCTCGCCCGGCCCCGGAGAGGGGATCTCGACCTCGCGCAATTCGAGGCTACGCGGAGCACTGAGAACGGCTTGACGCATGCGAGGGGCGCTCACGGAGTGCAATGCTAGGCGAGGGTCGACCCTGGGCAAAGAAAAAGAGCGGCAGCGGATCGTGCCCACTGCCGCTCTCTTGCGCTCAGGCTCGAGGCGAGAGCGCGGGGGCTCCGAAGAGCCCCCGCCACACCGAGCTGTCGAAGGCTACTTGCCGACGGGCAGCACGGTGGCCGGGATCGCGCAGGTGGTGCTGTTCATCGCGATCGAGGCGTTGCTGGTGTAATAGATCACGCCAGCCTGGTTGGTGCAGAAGTAGCGGTCGCCGGTGGTGCCGGGGACGGCCGGGTTCGCGGTGGCGAACCAGAGGAACTCCGAGGTGGACACGCCGAACGCCGTGGCGAAGGTGTAGCCCTGCTTGGTGCCCGAGCCGAGCACGCCGTCGATCAGGGTCGCGGTCGAGAGCTCGTTCAGCGAACCGTAGTCGAAGTTGGTGTCGGTCTCCTTGTCGCCTTCGCGGAAGAGCGACTGGGCGGTGGTGATGGTCTTCAGCGCGCCGATAGCGGCGGCCTCATTACCGTGCTTCCGCGCCTCGATGAGGTTCGGAATGGCGATAGCAGCGATGATGGCGATGATCGCGATAACGATCATCAGCTCGATGAGGGTAAAACCCTTCTTCAGAGTGAACTTCAAGGTGTCTCCTTACTGACGGTCCGCAGTTCCCTAGGTATCCCGTGGGCTCAACTTTTAGCATTCCCCATGCCGCTCCACAAGCGCCGCGCGCTCGAAGATGGGCCCGTGAGACCTGCCGTTGAAGGGCACCCTGGGGTGACGCAATTCGTCACTCTGGGTAACCCTGCCCGAGGGGTTTATAGCCGGCGCTTCGGAGAGGAACAAGTCTGCGGGGGAAGCTCCCCGGGAACCCCCGGCGCCTCCTAAAGTCAATATTTACGCGGCTCGTCCGGCACGCTGACCGTCGGCAACGACACGGTGCGTCGTAGCGCGGCCTCGAGCGTCCCTCGCACCCCCCCCGAGGTGCCGTCGAGCAGCGCGCGGGCGCGGTCGGGCTCGCCCGCCGCGCACAGCCCGGCGAGCCGCGCCAGGCGGGCGGATGGCGAACGCGCCGGCCGCAGCTCGGGCGCCCAGGGGAAGGCCAGGATCAGCACGTGGTCCCCCCGCACCCGGCGCGCGCGGAAGTCGAGGTCGGGCGGTCCCCCGACGTAGAGCAGGGCCACGGGCTCGAGCTCGACCCCGTAGCGCGCCGCGTGGAAGCGGAGCTGGCTCGACTGCTCCTGCCCGAGCCCCAGCGCGACGTGGGTCACCCCGCGCGCCTTGGCCCACGCCAGGCCTTCGGCCAGGAAGTCGCGCCCCTCGGCCTGGTCGGTGCGCAGCTGCAGCCCGAGCAGACGGGGCCGCCCCGTGCCCTGCGCGAGCACCGGCGCGTAGGGACCGCAGAGCAGGGCCTCGGGCGGCAGGAGCTCGTCGGTCGCCAGCCGCGCGGCGTCGGTCCAGCGGGTGGCGCCCAGGACCATGCGCGCGGAGGGCCAGAGCAGAGCGAGCAGGACCCCCGCCCCAAGGGCGCGGTGCCAGCGCCGCGGCAACCTCGGCGCGCGTGCGGCCGCTGCCAGCGCGCCAACGCCGCCCGCAGCTCCCCCCAGCGCGAGCGTCAGCCCCAAGGGCCAGCCCAGGAGCTGCTCCCCCAGCGCTCCGGCCACGTGCACGCCCGCGACCGCCGCCACGGCCACGGCGCCCCAAGGGACCTCGAGGGTCGCCCGGGTCCAGCACAGCCCGACCCCCACGAACGCGGCGAGGGGCGGCCCGAACAGCGCCCAGTAGCGCAGCGGACGGCCCGTGAAGGGCACGTTCGCCAGGTAGAACCAGAGCGCCCAGCCCCCGAGGAGCGCCAGGACCTCGCGGGCACCCTGCGAGAGCCGCGGCGCCCGCTGGAGCGCGAGGGCCACCCCCCAGGTCCCCACGAGCAGCGCGGGCACCGCCAGCCGCGCGTAGCCGCTGCCGCTCTGGTCGGGGTCACCCCCCGCGCGCCACAGGTCGAGGAACAGCCTCAGGGGGTCCACCGAGAAGCCGTGCCCGGCGAGGCGGAACCCCAGCTCGTCGAACCAGGGGATCGCGCGCAGGACCGGGAGCGCCAGGACCCCGAGCGCTCCGAGCACCCCCAGGCCGCCGCCGACGGCGAGCCAGTGCCCAGGACGTGCGCTGCGCACCAGGTGTCCGGCGAACAGGCCTCCCGCGAGGGCGAGCAGCGGGGGTCGAGCCAGCGCGGCCGCCGCCAGCACGACGCCCCAGGCGCCGAGCTCGCACGCCAGGCGCTGCGCCCGCGGCCGCCCCGCGCCCACGCGCCACAGCGCAGCGCAGGCGAGGAGCAGGAGCGCCGCCGGCCCGTAGATCAAGGCGGTGCGCCCCAGGAGCACCGTGGGGTAGAGCACGGCCAGCGCGGCCGCCGCGGCCAGCGCGGTCCCCCGCCCCAGGGGCTGCGCGAAGCGCCACAGGGCGAGCACCGTCGCCAGCGACAGCAGGGCCCCCAGCGCGTGGTTCTGCCAGTGCCCGGCGCCGACCAGGCGGAACCAAGTCGCGGCGAGCGAACGCCACAGCGGGAGGTCCCACGGCGTCGTCCGTCCCTCCTGCGGCACGCCCTCCACCTCGCGGGCCGCGGCCTCGACGTACCACGCCGCGTCCTGCACCGGCGCGTAGCTCAGCCCGACCTCGATCGGCACGTCGGCGCCGAGGGCGCCCAGCCGCAGCCACCCGCCGACGAGCAGGACCCCCGCGAGGAGCGCCAGCTCCCGGGCGCGGGTCACCGCGCGCCCTCGCCCCGGAGCACGGCCAGGGGGGTGCGCGCGAGGATCCAGAGGTCGAACAGGAAGGTCCGTCGACGAATGTAGTAGACGTCGAGCCGGATCCGCTCGTCGAGGTCCTCGACGCCGCGGGCCTCGAGCTGCTGCAGCCCGGTCAGCCCCGGCTTGGCTTTGAGCCGCCGGCGCTGGTGGGCGTCGTAGCGCTCGACCACGACCTCCCACTCCGGCCGCGGCCCGACCAGGCTCATGTCGCCCTTGACCACGTTCCAGAGCTGCGGGAGCTCGTCCAGGCTCCAGGCCCGCAGCCGCGCGCCGAGGGGGGTCACCCGCGGGTCGCGGGCGAGCTTGTAGACCGGCTCCGCCAGGTCGTCGAGGCTCACCAGGCCCTCGAGCTTGGCCTCGGCGTCCTGGACCATGGTCCGCAGCTTCCACATGGCGAAGGGTCGCCCCTGCTCGCCGATCCGGGTGTGCACGAAGAACGCGGGGCCCTTGGATTCGCGCCGGATCCGCCAGGCGAGCAGCGCGAGGAGCGGCGCCGACGCCAGGAGCAGCGCGCTCCCCAGCGCGAGGTCGAAGGCGCGCTTGAGGGCCCGCGAGAGCAGCTCGAAGCGGCGCTCACCGATCGCGATGAACGGGACCCCGTAGACCTCCTCCAGGTCGTCGGGGACCACGAACAGGTCGTAGAGCTGGGGCACGACCTTGGCCACGACCCCCTGGCGCTCGCACACCTCGAGCACCTCCAGCAGCGCCAGGCGCTCGATCCCCTCGGTGAGCAGCACCTCGCGCACCCCGCCCAGGGCCTGCTCCACCGCCGCGGCCAGGGCGGGCGTGGACTCGAGCGGCAGCCGCCGACGCACGTCGATCCCGAACACGCGCCGGTTCGCCAGCCGCGCCTCGAGGTCGGCGATCCGGGCTTCGGGCCCGGCGAGCAGCACCGGAAGCAGGCGCTCACCGCGGGCGTAGGCTCGCCGCCGGCGCCCGAGGAGCAGCAGCCGCGGGACCGGGAGCGCGGCGCAGCACAGGGCCCAGCCGAGGAGGGGCACGGTGCGCGAGTAGGAGACGTCGCGGTAGAAGAAGCTCGCGGCGAGCACGATCAAGGACGCGAGGGTCACCGCGCGCCAGGTCTCCTCGACGACGTCGTGGCCCCGGGCGCCGATCCGGCGGTAGAGCCCGGCCGCGCGGAACACGACCTGGAACACGAGCAGCGCCACGGCCAGCGCCTCCCCGTAGCGCCCGAGCGGCGCGGGGGGGACCTGGGTCACGGCGCCGACCTCGTAGGCGAAGCGCAGGAGGTAGGCCAGGCTCAAGGCCCCGGCGACGAGGACCAGGTCGGCGACCACGAGCAGCGCGCGCTCGCCGCGGCTGGCGGTGATCACGCCCGGGTCTCCTCGGGGAGCACCCCGCCGCGGAGCTCGGCCCACAGCCCGCCCAGGAGCCCCGCCCCCAGGGCCAGCGCCCGCACCAGGCAGAAGCCCGGGGTGAGCACGCCCACGAGCGGGTCGGCGCGCAAGGCGTGGAGCGCGAGGGGCAGGGTGCTCAGCAGGAACGCGAGCGCCGGGAGCAGGCAGAGCACGGCGCTCCAGGCGGGCGCCTCGGCCGCGAGCAGCAGCGGCGCCACCCAAGGGGCGCCGAGGGCCAGGGGCGCGAGCAGGAGCTGCAGCTTGAGGGTCTGCGGGGTGTGCGCGTCGGAGACCGCCTTGCCCGGGTGCCGGCGCAGGGTCGCGACCTTGAACCGCCCGATCTTGGCTTTCTTGCGCGCGTAGCCCCCGAGCCAGTCCACGTGCAGGTGCAGCACCCGCGCCTCGGGGACGAACATCAGGCGCGCGCCGGTCTCCGCCACGCGGAAGCTCAGCTCCTGGTCCTCGGTGGAGGGCAGGCGGTAGCGCTCGTCGAAGCCCCCGACCGCGTCGAACACGGGCTTGCGGTAGGCGCAGGCGTAGGTGTCCACGAAGTCTATGGACGAGCGCCGCGCCATGCGCCGGTAGCGCTCCTCGTACTCCTGCTGCACGAAGCGCGCGGTCAGCGCGCGCTGCTCGCTGAGGTAGGCCCCCTTGGTCCCGGCCACCCCGGGGTCCGCGAGGGGCGCGAGCAGCGCCTCGACGAAGCCCGCGGTCGGGCGGCAGTCGGCGTCGGTGAACACGAGCACGTCGGCCTTGGCCCGGGCGCAGCCGAGGTTCCGGGCGCGCGCCGGGCCCTCCCCCGCGCCGCGCACCACCTCGGCGCCCTTCGCCGCGGCGACGTCGGCGGTCGCGTCCCGCGAGCCGTCGTCGACCACGATCACCTGCAGGGGCACGCTGGCCAGGGCCAGGCCGTCGAGGGTCGCGCCCACGGTGTGCGCTGCGTCCCGGGCCGGGATCACCACCGAGGCGACCGGGTCCGGGGCCGAGGTCACGCGGTCCGGGAGGCCGCGTGCTGCGAGGCACCCCCGTCGCGGTCGACGAGGTAGCGGGCGAAGGTCACGAGCGACTTGGCCGTGCGCGCGGCCTCGTAGGGGTCGGTCGCCACCTGCTTGGCCTTGCGCAGCATGTAGCTCGGACGCAGGTAGTACTCGCGGCGCGCGCGGTCGCAGAACTCGCGCAGGCTCTCCGACGGCAGGTTCGGGCGCTCGACGACGCTGCGGTGCAGGCCCTCGGGGGTCAGCCAGCGCTCGTAGTCCTGGGTCTCGAGCAGGTTCTCCTGCTCGGCCCACTCGTAGGCCTTGGTCCCGGGGTAGACCATGAGCGGGAAGAACTGCGCGGTGTCGGGGTTCAGCCGCTTGGCGAAGCTCAGGGTGCGCTCGAGGGTGTCGTGGGTCTCGCCGGGGTTCCCCACCATGAAGCAGCCGTGCACGAGCACGTCGGCGCGCTTGGTGTCCACGAAGAACTGCTCGATCTGATCGACCCGGATCTGCTTCTGCACGTTGTCGAGGATCGCCTGGTCCGCGCTCTCGACGCCCACGCACAGCAGCCGCAGCCCGGCCTTGCGCAGCAGCGTCAGCGTCTCGAGGTCCACGTCGCAGCGCGCGTTGGCGGTCCAGCGCAGCTTGACCCGGCGCCGGATCATCTCCTCGGCGAAGCGCCGGCAGCGCTTCTTGTCGACGGTGAGGGTGTCGTCCTCGATGAACACCTCGCGCACGCCCGGGAACTCGCGCTCGATGAACTTGAACTCGTCGACGATCGCCTCCACCGGCCGCCGGCGGTAGCCGTGGCCGGTGAGGGTCTGGGGGAACAGGCAGTAGGTGCACTTGTAGGGGCAGCCGCGGCCCGTGACGATCGTGACCACCGGGTGGCGAGTGATCGCGTAGAAGTAGCGCTTCCAGTGGTCCTTGAAGAAGCGCTGGTAGATCCGCGAGACGTGGGGCAGCCCGCTGATGTCCGCCTGGTCGGGGCGGTCGGGCTCGGTGATCAGCTCCCCGTCGGCCCGGCGCCAGGTCAGGCCCAGGATGCCCTCGGGGTCGCCGCCGCCGCCCTCGAGGTGTCGCACCAGCTCGAGCAGGGTCCAGTCGTATTCCCGGCGGGTGACGGCGTCGATCTTGGGCGCCGCCGCCAGGGTCTCGAGGGGGCGGGCCGAGGTGTGGGTGCCCACGAGCACGGTGTAGGCCCCGGTGGCGGCCTTGAGCTCCTCGGCGACGTCGATGTCGTTCTTGATCGAGGGGGTCGAGGTCGAGACCACCACCACGTGGGGCTTGAAGGCCTCGGCGCGGCGCATGACCTCGCGCCGGTCGATGTCCTCGCCGGGGCCGTCCACGAGCTGGATCTCGAACCCGTGGGTGTCGAGCAGCCCCGCGGCGTAGGCCAGCCAGATCGGGTAGTAGAGCGTGCGGCTCTTGGTCACCGCAGGGGAGCGCTGGTGGCTGCTGTAGTTGCGGTGAAAGGGCGCGTTGAGCAAGAAGATCCGCATGCCACTCCTGAGTCAGATCGTCAGGCTACTCACCCGGGACGACCCCGTCCAACGCCAACACACGCTCCTGGGGCGCACCCGGCGCGATTTATCCGCTCGGGGACCCAGCATGCCTTGCGAGGCCGTCGGCCGCGGCGGTAGGATCTTCGGCGACCAGGAGAGGTGACGGAGCGGTCGAACGTGCTGGTTTCGAAAACCAGTGAGGAGGAAACTCTTCCGGGGGTTCGAATCCCCCCTTCTCCGAACAGTGACGCGGGCGCCCGTCGGGCGCCCGCGTTCGTGTACTCGAGTCGGCCCGCGACTCGCATGAGGAACGATGACCCGTTGGATTCGCGTCGAGGGGCTCCTGCGCAAGTGGTACGCGGCGCCTCTGGGCCCGGCCGACGCCGGCGACCCACGAGAGCTGGAGCAGACGCTCCCGCTCGCGCTCCAGGAGTGGTGGAGGCTGGCAGGCGGTCGCCTGCTGGAGCCCTTCCTCCGCGACGGGCTCACCCCGGGCGTGACCGTCCACCTCTCCGAGGGCGGCTACGACCGGGCCTGGGTGCGACTCAGGGACCTGAAGCAAGAGGACCCGCCGGTCTACGGCTGGGACGAGGAGGAAGAAGAGCTGCGGGTGGCGCCCTCCTTCTCGGAGTGGGTCCTGTTCCAGGCCCTGAGCGGCGCGGTGCGCCCCACTGGAGAAGACGACGAGGACCTCGCGTTCGGGCCTCGCGGGGACTGGGTGCGCTGGAGATCCCGCGTCTCCCGCCGCGCGGTCGCCAAGCTCCAGGCGACGCTGGCTCGCCTCCCGCTGGAGCCCCGCGACGGGTGGGAGTTCTGGGGAGACGCCGACACGATCGTCGCGGTCGCCGCCCCGGACACCGTGCGCGCGGCGACGCGCACGCCCCTGGCCTGGGACCGCCTGGACGCCCTGTTGCGGCCCTGACGGTTGGCTACCGTCGCCGGAGGGCGAGCAGGCCCAGCGCCAGCCCCGCCAGGAGCAAGCCCCCCAGGGGCTCAGGGTCGCCGCCGGAGAGCGAGCAGTCCTTCTTGTTCTTGATCACCTGCTCCACGCGGAAGATCCCGCCGCCCGGGAGGAGCCCCGAGCCGCCCAGGTTCGTGCTGTTCTCGAGGGAAAAGTTCACCGAGGACCCGCCCAGGGTCGCGGTCGCGGTGTAGCTGCCGGTCGTGCCGTTGGCGGTGACCTTGACCCGGGCCAGGCCGTCGGCGTCGGTGGTCACCGGGTTCGTGGCGAAGGTCGCGCTGGCCCCGGAGCCGGGGGCGCTGAAGGTCACGCTCAGCCCCGACTGGGGGTCTCCGGTGCCGTTCACGGCGCGCACCACCAGCTCCTTGGGGAACTCGGTGTTCGGCAGCGTCTTCTGGTCGTTGCCGCTGACGAGCTGCAGGGTCGCGGTGAGGTTCGTGAGGGTGAAGGTCGCGCTCGCCCCGCTGGGGACCGTGACCAGCACGGTGTAGCTGCCCCCGGTCCCGTTGGCGGTGGCGGTCACCTCCGCCACCCCGTTCGAGTCCGTGGTCGCGGTGGTGGAGCTCAAGGTCGCGCTCGCGCCGCCGGTGGAGGGGGCGTAGGTCACGGTCACACCGACCTGGGGGTTCCCCGCGCCGTTGAGCACGCGCACGCGCAGCGAGTTCGCGAAGGGCGTGTTCACGAAGGCGCTCTGGTTGTTGCCCTGCTGGATCGTGATCGAGCCGGTCCCCAGCTCGTAGGCGCCGGCGTCGCAGCTCGTGCGCGAGACGCCGCGCTGGTCCACGCCGCCCGAGCCCGTGGGGAAGGCCGCAGCGCAGGTGGCCATGACCCCGATCCCCGCCGCGCTGCTCCCCGTCTGGATCGCCTGGGTCTGGGTCGAGCCGCCGTTGTTGGCCAGCGCTTGCAGCCCGGGGTCGGTGGTCACCGCGGTCACCCCGGCGATCCCGGACGAGCTCTCGATCACGTTGCCCATGCCGGTCGCGGTCACCGCCGAGCCGGCGCCGAAGGTCGCGGCGATCTCCTGCGGACCTGCCATGAGGTCGGCGGCGATCGTGTTCTCGATCGTCACCGTCGCGCCGGTGGTCGTGGCGATCCCGCGAATGTAGATCGACGCCCCGCCTTGCGGACCACCGTTCGAGGCCAACGTGCAGCCAACGATCCGGGACGTCCCGTCCAGAATGAAGATCGCGCCGCCCAGCGCCTGACCCGCGGCGCCGTCCCCGGCGCCGCCCGACCCCGCGCCGCCGGTGCCGCTGAGCACCACGTTGTTGTTGAAGGTCGAGTTGACCACGTTCAGGGTCCCGCCCCGGTTGAAGATCGCGCCCCCAGGCCCGCGCCGCCGCCGGCCCGCCGAGGGCGGGCCTCGCCGCGTTCAGCTCGCCGGCGCCGCCGGCGAAGCCTGCGGTGCCCGCCGCGGCCTGGCCGCCGCCGCCGCCGCCGCCGCAGCCGCCGCTCCCGCCGTCCTCGGTGCTGCTCGCGCCGCGCCGCCGCCGCCGCCGCCGAAGCCACCGTTTCCTCCCGACCCGGCCGGGGCGCCGCCGCCGCCGCCGCCGCCCGCGCCGCCGCTGCCGCCGCCCGCGGTGCCGGCGCTGGGGTTCCCCCGGCGCCAGGACCGCACCCACGGCGTCGGCGCCTGCGGTGGTGCCAGCCTGCCGCCGCCGCCGCCGGCGGTGGTTACGCCGGGCCGCGCCGCCGCCGGTGCCGCGGGCGCGGTTGTTGAGGAAGGTGCAGGCCAGGACGTTCAAGGACGCCGACCCGTCCACGCAGATCGCGCCGCCGGGCTGCCGGCGGAGCCGCCGCCGCCGCTGGCGCTGGTCCCGCCTGCGTTGCCGCCTTCGATCCGCCTGTTGGCCAGGGTCAGGTTCGATCCGCAGCGTGGTCGATGCCAGCACGGCGAAGATCCGCTTGCTGTTGTCGCCGGAGATCGTGAGCCTGGCGCGGCGCCTGACTTCGGATCGTGAGGGTCGCCGCCACCTCGTTGACCAACAGCGCGGTGCTGCCCACCGCGGCGGTCGCGGTCGCGTCGGTGGTCGCGAGGGCGATCGTCTTCAAGTCCGGCCAGCCTCGCGGCGAACACGATGTCGTCGTTGCCGGCCATCGCGTTGGCGTCGACCACCGCCTGGCGCAGGCTCCCGGCGCCGGCGTCGTTGGTGTTGGTCACGGTGAAGGTCGCGGCGGGCGCGAGGCCGGCGGCGAGGAGGGCCAGGAGCAAGGGAGTCCGCGCGTGGATCATGGGTCACCTCTCGGGAGCGCGGCAGTCTACGGAGTCCCAGGGTCGACCTCCAGCGCGTATCCCGCGTGCAACGCACCCCTCTGCGCCCCCTGAGAGACGCTCTCCCGCACACCCTTGCTCGGCGCTGGTAGACGGATACCCTATGCCCTCTTCGGCTTACGCAGATCGGGGCAACGCGTGCACGGATCGAGTCGGTTCGGCGGACCAGGCAAGCCGGGCGGCAACATGGCCGCCTTCTACGACATGGACGGCACGCTCCTGCACGGGAGCGTGGTCGACCACTACCTCTACTTCGCGCGCAACGAGCCGAGCTACCCCAAGCGCGCGCTGCGCCTGCTCGAGATCCTGGCCAAGGGCCCTTACTACAAGTACCTCGACAGCCTCGACCGCTACCAGTTCAACGAGGCGTTCTACCGGGCCTACGAGGGGATCTCCGAGGACCGCCTGGCGGTGCTCGGAGAGCAGCTGTTCGAGAGCGTGCTGCACACGAAGCTCTACACCGGCGTGCAGGAGCTCCTCGAGCAGGACAAGGCCTACGGCTACAAGCAGGTCCTCGTCACCGGCGCGCTCGACTTCGTGGCCCGCCCGGTGGCCAAGCACCTGGGGATCGAGACCTGCGTCGCGACCCAGCTCGAGTTCGAGAAGAACGGGCGCTGCACCGGCGTGCTCAAGCCGCCGGTCATGGCAGGTCCGGCCAAGGCGGCCTGGATCCGCGACTTCGCCCGCGAGCACGAGATCGACCTCTCGTTGAGCGTGGCCTACGCCGACGACGCCGCCGACCTGCCCATGCTCAGCACCGTCGGGCGCCCGGTGGCGGTGAACCCCGACGCGCGGCTCCTGGCCACCGCCCGCTCCCACGGCTGGCCCGTGCTCTACGTGGACGCCGGCGGGCGCACCTGGAGCGGCAAGCTCGCCGCCCGCGCCGGGCGCTGGGCGGCCAAGGCCGCGCGCTCGCTGCGCGACGAAGCGATCCTGCGTCGACCCCAGGCGGAGCGCCGCGTGCGCGGCCTGGTCGACCGACTGCACACGTTGGCGGCGCCCGCGACCGCCCGCCGAGAGGACGAGGAATGAGCGCTCCCGTTGGATCCCGCGAGGGGTGCGTCGTCACCCTGGACCGCGCCTCGGCGCCGCGGGTCGTGCACTACGGCCCGGGCTTCCTGCGCGAGAAGTTCCCCGAGGGCACCCGGGTGATCTACCCGCCGCCGCCCCTGGACCCCGTGCCCAACGTCAAGCAGGCGGTGCGCCACGCCCTGGCCCACCCCCACGGCTGCGACCCCTTGTTCGCGCTGTTGACCCCGGGCATGAAGGTCGTGATCGCGATCGACGACATCAGCCTGCCCCTGCCCAAGATGAAGACCCCCGACGTGCGGCAGGAGGTGCTCGAGGTCGTGCTCGACCTGCTCTCCGACTACGGGGTCGACGACATCGAGATCCTGATCGCGATCTCCCTGCACCGGAAGATGACCGACGCCGAGATCCGGCGCATGGTCGGCCCCCGGGTGTGGAAGGAGTTCTCCCCGGGCAAGCGGATCCGCAACCACGACGCCGAGGACCGGGAGAACATGGTCTCGATCGGCGAGACCGAGTTCGGGGACAAGGTCGTGCTCAACCGCCAGGCGGTCGAGGCCGACCTGGTGATCTACGTCAACCTGAACCTCGTCCCCATGGACGGCGGCCACAAGAGCGTGGGCGTCGGGCTCTGCGGCTACGACACGCTCCAGAGCCACCACAACCCCGAGACCCTCAACAAGTCGTGGTCCTTCATGGACCCCGCCAAGAGCAACCTCGCGACCAAGGTCGACCGCATCGGCAAGCTGGTCCAGGAGAAGCTCAACGTGTTCACGATCGAGACGACCGTGAACAACAAGATGTACGGGCGCGCGCTGAACTTCCTCGCCAAGAACGAGGACCACTGGACGGGCGCCGACGAGCTCGCCTTCCGCGGGCTGAAGTGGACCCTCGACAAGATGCCCCTGGGCGCGCGGCGCGCGTTCATGCAGCGCACCCCCGCCGAGTACGGGGTCACCGGCGTGTTCGCCGGGCGGACCGAGGCCGTGCACCCGCACACCCTCGACGCCTGCTTCCGGCAATATTCGGTCCCGGTGCAGGGCCAGTGCGACGTGCTCGTGAGCGGGATCCCGTTCCTCTGCCCTTACAACGTGCACTCGATCATGAACCCGCTGCTCGTGCACTGCACGGCCCTGGGCTACTTCTTCAACATGTATCGCGGGGACCCGCTCTTGAGGAAGGGCGGCGTGCTGATCGTCGCCCACCCGCTCGTGGACGAGTGGAGCGCGGACATTCACCCGAGCTACATCGAGTTCTTCCACCGCCTGCTGCCCGAGACCCGCGACAGCCACAAGCTCGCCCACAAGTACGAGAAGGCCTTCGCCGAGGACCCCGCCTACATTCAGATGTACCGCAACGGCAACGCCTTCCACGGCGTGCACGCGTTCTACATGTGGTACTGGGGCGAGGCCGGCAAGAACCACGTGGGCAAGGTGATCTGCGTCGGCGCCAAGAACCAGCGCGTGGCCGAGATCCTCGGCTGGGACACCGCGCCCACGATCGACGAGGCGATCGGCAACGCCCGGGCGTATCTGGGCAAGAACCCCGAGATCACCCTCCTGCACCACCCCCCGATCGTGATCCCGGACGTGAAGGCGTGAGCGGCTACAAGCAGGCGGGGGTCGACGTCGCCGGCGAGGGCGCGGCCATGGCCGGGCTCCTGGGCTGGGTCACGCAGACCCACGCCCACCGCCTGCCGCGCCAGCCCGGGCACGTGGCCCACGGCGCCGGCTACTTCGCGGGGGTGGTCGAGCTCGGCGGGCTCCTGGGCCTGGCGGTCGCCGCCGACGGCGTGGGCACCAAGCTCCTCGTGGCCCAGCTCTGCGAGCGCTACGACACGGTCGGGATCGACCTCGTGGCCATGAACGTGAACGACCTGGTGTGCGTGGGCGCGGAGCCGCTGACCTTCCTCGACTACGTGGCCGTCGAGCAGCTCGACGGCGGCATGCTCGAGGCGCTGGGCCGCGGGCTCTACGAAGGGGCGCGTCAGGCCGGGGTCACGATCGCCGGCGGCGAGCTGGCCCAGATCGGCGCCATGCTCCAGGGCCTGCGCCCGGGGCGCGCCTTCGACCTGGCCGGGGTCGCGATCGGCAAGGTGAACCTGGACCAGGTGAACCTGGGCCAGGACGTGCAGCCCGGCGACGTCGTCGTGGGCTGGGCCTCGAGCGGGATCCACTCCAACGGGCTCTCGCTGGCCCGGCGCGCGCTCCTGGACCAGGCCGGGCTGCAGGTCACGGACCCGCTCCCCGGCGGCGCGGGGGAGAGCGTGGGCGACGCCCTGCTCGAGCCCACCCGGATCTACGTGGACGCCGCGCTGCGCGCGCTGGCCGATCCCGCGCTGAAGGTCACCGCGCTCGCGCACATTACCGGCGGCGGGTTCGCCAACATGGGCCGGATCCAGGCGCCCTGCGGCTACGTGCTCGACAAGCTGCCCCCGATCCCCCCGGTGTTCCAGGCGATCCGCGACGCGGGTCAGGTCTCGGCCCCGGACCTCCACGACGCCTACAACCTCGGCGTGGGCTTCACCCTCACCGTCCGCCCGGGCGGGCAGGACCGCGCGCTGGAGATCGGCCGCGCCGCGGGCTTCGAGGCCTGGATCCTCGGGCGCGCGACCGGCGACCCCGAGCGCCGGGTGCGGCTCCCGAGCGCGGCCTGATCTCGGGCGCCCACGGCTTTCACCCGCTCTAGGAGGCTCCCGCATGATCCAGCAGTTGCCGCCCCAACAGTGCTTCGACCTGCTCGAGTGCGACGCCGAGATCCTGCACCTCGACGTGCGCACCCCCGAGGAGTTCGCCCAGGAGCACGCCGAGGGCGCGCTCAACGTCCCCGCGTTCTTCATGGGCGGCGGCGGCATGCAGCCGAACCCGGACTTCGTGCGCGCGGTGGTCGCGCTCAGCCCGGACACGGTGCAGCGGATCGTGCTCTCCTGCCGCAGCGGGGGGCGGAGCAACGCCGCCGCGCAGTGGCTCGAGCAGCAGGGCTACCAGAACCTGATCAACATGCCCGGCGGGTTCCATGGCATGCCCGACGGCTCGGCGCCCGGCTGGAAGCAGTGCGGGCTCCCCACCTCCACCGACACCCAGGGCCGCGACTGGGCCACCCACAAGGCCGCGCTGTAGCGCGGACGGTGGAGACCCCGCCCGCCAGCGAGGAGGTCGGAGGCAAGGCCGCGGGCCTGTTCCGCCTGGCCGCCGCCGGGCTCCCGATCCCCAAGACCCTGGTCGACCCCCCCGACCTCGCCCGCGCGCTGGAGGAGCTCGGCGGCGTCGTCGCCGTGCGCTCCTCGGCCAGCGTCGAGGACGGCCACGCCCACAGCTTCGCCGGGCAGTTCGAGAGCGTGCTCGACCTGCGCGAGCCCGCGGCGGTCGAGGCCGCGGTCGCCCGCTGCCGAGCGGCGCTCGACGCGCCCGCGCTGCGCGACTATTGTCGCCGCGCGGGGATCGACCCGGCTCAGGTGCGCATGCACGTGATCGTGCAGGAAATGATCCAGCCCGAGCTGGCGGGGGTCGCCTTCGGGGTGAACCCGGTCAGCGGCGCCGAGGAGGTCGTGATCGAGGCGGTGGCCGGGGTCGCGGATCAGCTCCTCCAGGGCCACGTCCCGCCCCTCCCGGCGGAGGACCCCCGGGTCCAGCGCCACGCCCCGGCGGTCCAAGCCGCGGTCCGCGCGGCGCAGCGCGCCTTCGGCGAGCCCCTGGACGTGGAGTTCGCCTGCCGCGAGACGGGGGAGGTCGTCCTGCTCCAGGCGCGGCCGATCACGCGGATCGGGTTCGCCCCCGAGCTCGGCGAGTGGACCACGGCGGACATGCGCGACGGCGGGGTCTCGAGCGAGGCCTGCACCCCGCTCATGGAGTCGCTCTACGACCTGGTGTTCCAGGCCGCGCTCCCGGGGTTCCTGCGCGAGATCAAGCTGCTCGACGGCGACTTCGACGCCATGCGCCACTTCTACGGGCGCCCCTACTGGAACCTGGGCGCGGTCAAGGCCTGCATGGCCAAGCTCCCGGGCTTCGTCGAGCGCGAGTTCGACCTGGACCTGAACGTGGAGCCGCTCTACGAGGGCCAGGGGCGCACGACCCCGCTCACCCTGCGCACGCTGCTGGGCGCGCTGCCCACGGCCTTCGCGGTGCCCCGGGCCTGGAAGCGCCAGGCCCGGGTCGCCCACGGCTTCCTCGAAGGCGGCTGGGCCGCGCGCGAGGCGCGCTGGGACGCCCTCGAGCTCGGCGCCCTCGACGACGCGGCGCTGGCCCAGGCCCTCCGCGAGCTGATCGAGGGCGACTACTTCGAGACCGAGCTCGCCTACTTCCGCACGATCTTCTGCGCCTCGACCGCCAAGCAGGACCTCCTCGAGGCCTTCCCCGACGCCAACTACGTCGCGCTGGTCGGCGGCCTGCCCCCGATCTCGCACCTGGAGCCCACCCGCGAGCTCCGGGCCATGGCCGCCCGCGGCGAGACCGACGTGACCCCGCTCCTCAGCCGCTTTCGCCACCACAGCCGGCGCGAGCTCGACCTGCGCGTCCCGCGCTGGGACGAGGACCGCGCCTTCGTCGAGGCGCTGCTCGAGAGCTACCGCCAGAGCCCGGGGGTCGTGGACGAGGCGCGCCCGCGCCGCGCGTTCGAGGAGGCGCGCGCCCAGGCGCTCGCCGCGCTGCCCTGGTATCGGCGGCGCGCGTTCCTGCGCAAGCTCGAGCGCACCCGGCACTTCGTGTGGCTGCGCGAGCAAATGCGCGACCTGAGCTGCCGGGCCTACTACCAGGTGCGGCGGCTGGTGCTCGAGCTCGCGCGCCGCCGCGGGCTGGGGGACGACGCGTTCTTCATGAGCTGGGAGCAGCTCGTCGCGGACGAGCGCGGAGGGATCGCCGCCGCGCGGGCGGACTACGAGAGCTACCGCCACTTCCAGGCCCCCCACGAGCTCGGCGCGCGCTTCCGGGTCAGCTTCGAGCGCGCCCAGGGCGCGCTGACCGGGATCGGCGCGAGCCAGGGCCAGGCCGAGGGTCCGGCTCGGGTCGCGCGCACGGCTCACGAGGCGCTGGCGGTCGAGCCCGGGGCGATCCTGGTGTGCCCCTTCACCGACCCGGGCTGGACCCCGGCCCTGGAGAAGGTCGCCGCGGTGGTCACCGAGACCGGCGGCCTGCTCTCCCACGCCGCGGTGATCTGCCGGGAGTACGGCAAGCCGGCGGTGCTCGGGGTCGAGGACGCGACCCACCGGATCAAGGACGGGGAGCGGCTGCGGGTCGACGGAGGCGCGGGCGTGATCGAGCGCGCGGGGTGAGCCCGCCCCCCGCCCTGCTCCAGGCCCTCGCCCCGCGCTTCCACTGGATCGCGCCGCTGGGCGAGGGGACCTTCGGCTGGGTGGGGTTGGTCGAGGAGCGCGCCCTGGGCCGCCGCGCCGCGCTCAAGCTGGGCAAGCAGGCGGGCAACCCCACGCAGCTCGCGCGCTTCGAGCGCGAGGCCCAGATCGCAGCGGGGCTCCAGCACCCGCACACCGTGAGCGTCCACAGCGCGGGGGTGGTCCACGGGCACCCGTTCCTCGTGCTGGACTACGTCGAGGGCGCGCGCACCCTGCGCGAGGTGGAGCGCACGACCGGGGTCCTGGAGCGCCTCGCGCAGCTGCGCGACGTCGCCCGCGGCATGG
Organism: Planctomycetota bacterium; assembly: GCA_041402045.1. Lineage (GTDB taxonomy): Bacteria > Planctomycetota > J058 > J058 > J058 > JAGQRJ01. The sequence goes on from JAWKSZ010000027.1 coordinate 75,359, forward strand.
CCCAGGCCCACGCCCAGGGGATCGTGCACCGAGACCTCAAGCCCGACAACGTGCTCGTCGACCCCGAGGGCGTGGCCCGAGTCACCGACTTCGGCTGCGCGACGGGCCAGGACGTCGATCGCCTGACCCTCAGCGGCGCCGCGGTGGGCACCCCGCTCTACATGGCGCCGGAGCAGCTCGCGGGCGAGCGCGACCGGGTGGGGCCGCCGTCGGACGTGTGGTCCTTGGGGGTCATGCTGCACGAGGTCGCCTGCGGGCGGCTCCCGTTCGTGGCCGACTCCTGGACGGCGCTGGCGGGTCAGGCCCTGAGCGGGTAACGCCGGGTGCACCTGCTCCCATGGAAGGCGCCGCCGACCCTGGGTCCCGTGATCCTGCGCTGCCTGCGCGCGGACCCCGCCGCAGCGCTACCCCCACGCGGGGGCGCTGGAGGCGGCGCTCGCCCGCGCGCTGGCGCCAGGGGCCGCCCTCCCGGCCGAGGGGCGGTCCGGGCTCGGGCTCCGGCTCGGCCTCGGCGCGCTGGGCCTCGCGCTCGCGGGCGCGCTCGGCGCCTGGGCCCTGGGCGCGTTCCCCGCCGAGCCCGCCCCCGTCGACCCGCCCTCCGCGTCAGGGGACCGCGAGCCCCGCCGAGGAACGACGCGCGCGAGCGCTGGCAGGCGGCCCGCGGGCTGACCGACCCCGCGGCGTTCCTCGCCGCGGGCGAGGCCTGGCTCGAGGCCTTCGCGGACGACCCCCTGCGCGACGAGGTGGAGGCCGCCCTGATCGAGCGCCGGCTCGCCGGCCCGCGCTGGGTCGAGCGCGTGGGCGAGCACCCCGCTGATCTCGACCGCCGCGGGCTGGGTCTGCGGCTACGAGTCCCCGAGCGGCTGGTACGTCGCCCGCGGACGCTGGGACGACGCCCCCGCCGAGCGGCTGCGCGTGCGCGGCGGCGGCCCGCTGGGGCTGGCCGGCAGCGCGGCCTCCCCGCCTTCTGGCTGCTCGCCCAGCTTTGGGAGAAATTGCGGTGCTCAGCCACGTCACCCCCGAGGACTCGATCCGGCTCAACGACCTGCAGGTCTCCGAGGACCCGCTGGGGTTCGCCGCCAACCGGGACGCGCGCTCGTTCGTGGTGGTCTACCCCCATCTGGCTGTGCTACTCGATCGAGGACACCGGGATCGAGACCCGCGCCTCGGGGGGCACCCCGCCGGACGTCGACGCGCACCTCCTGACCTTCGACGCCTCCGCTGAGCGCCTGCTGTTCGCGACTCGGATCCGCCAGGAGCTGACCACGACCCTGATCGCGCTCGAGGTCAAGTCCCTGGAGGTCGTAGCGCAGCTCCGCGTGCCGTTCCGCGTGCGCGGGCTGTGCCCGCTCCCCGACGGCGACCTGCTGGTCGCGAGCAACGACGGGACGCTGGCGCTCCACGACGCCGAGTTCGCCCCGCGGGCCTACTTCGAGAAGCCCGGCCTCGCGCCGCGGGACATGCTCGGCGCCCGAGTGGCCGAGGCCGCCGTCCAGCACCTCGTGCGCTCGCCGGACGGCCTGCTCTACGTCGTGACCGAAGACGGCGTCGGAGCTCAAGCCCTCCAGGTGTGGCGCCTGAGCGATCGGACGCTGATCCGCGAGCAGCCGCTCCAGGGGGTCGCCGACCAGGTGCTCAGCCCGGACGGGCGCTTCCTCGCGACCTCCACCCGCCGCGGCGTCGAGGTCTGGGACCGCTGGGTCCCGGGCGAGTGGGCGCCCCGCTGAGCTAAACCCTTGGACGACGGACTCCCCAAAGAAATCTGGAAGCGCTGCGCAATGGTTCTCGGCGCCCCCGTCTAGCTGGGGCGAAACGAGGCACCCATGACCCTCCCCCGCACCTCCGCCGCGCTCGGCGCGGCCCTCCTCTCCGTCCTCGGCCCCGGCTGCCTCGGCGTCCGCGCCGAGCACGTCCTGCTCTCGGGCACGCTGCACGAGGTGAACCCCCAGGACTACCCCGACCGGGGCTCCGAGTTCGGCCCGATCGTGGACCTGGAGAAGCCCCGCCCGTCGCCCCTGAGCTTCACCGAGCACGGCCGCCCCCTGGTGTTCGAGCGATCCCTCGAGCTGCCCCTCGCCCAGGAGGACCTGCACTACGGGGTGGTCGTGGTGGACGTGAGCCCGCTCCCCGCGGCATGGCGGCCCGCCTCCGCCCCCGAGGGAGGCCTGGTCGTCTCCGCGATCGACCGGGCCAGCCCGCTCGCCGTGGCTGGCCTGCGCTGCGGCGACCGGATCCTGAGCGTCGACGGCGCTCGCGCGACGACCCCCGAGGAGGTCGTCGCCGGCCTCCAGGGCGCGCGCGCGCGCCTCGAGGTGCGCCAGGCCGCCTCCCTCGAGGTCACGACGATCGAGGCCGACGCCGTGGACGGGATCCGCGAGCTGGACGGGTGGTCCCTGACCGGGGTCGCCACCCTCGTCAGCAGCGCCAGCGGAACGGGCTTCAAGCTGGGCCCCCTGGGAGCGCTGTTCTGCTCGCGCAGCGTGTGGCTCACCGACGGCGTGAGCTACCGCGACCGCACCGAGTGGGCCGCCCTGTTCGACCTGATCGCCTACGAGTCGGAGACCGACCCCCTGACGGGGAAGAGCCGCAGCCGCGTGCGGCTGTTCTGGTTCCTCGAGTTCGACTGAACGCCGCCGCTGCCTCCCCTCCGCCCCGCCCCCCCTCACCCACCCGGAGTCGCCATGACCCTTCGCCCCACCCTCCTCCTGGCCCTCGCCTGCGTCGCGGGCTGCCGCACCACCACCCACCCGCCGCTGGACTCGACCCCGCTCCCTGCCGAGGGGACGCTCGAGACCGCCGGGGGCTACCTGCTCGCCGTCGACGCGGACGGCGCGCTCCTGGCCACCCCGCCCAGCGGAGACGTCGAGGCCAGCCTCGGCGTGACGCTGCGCGAAGAAGGAGACCTCGTGCGCGTCGACGGGCTCCTGCGCGCGGACACCCCGCTGCGCCCGGGGGACGTGCTGCAGCGGGTCAGCTCCACGAACCCCGAGCCGACCGACGCCGACGACTTCGCCGACCACTGGCCTCGCCTCTGGACCGCGGTGACCTCCGTCGCCGACCTGCGCGGCTACGGCCTCGCCTGGAACCTGCTCGACGTCGAGGTGCGCCGCGGCGAGGCCGTCGAGACCCTGGAGCTCGAGCTGGGCCGGCCGGAGCTGCTCCCCGTGCGACCGTGGCGGCCCGACGCGACCCGCGAGCTCGGCGTGACGCTGTGCGACGTGCGGACGCTCCCCGAGCACCTGCGCCCTGCGCTGGCGACGGAGCTCCAGGGGCGGGAGGTCCTGCTCGTGACCTACGTCGCGACGGGCTCCCCCCTGGGGATCGCCGGCCTGCGCCCCCTGCAGCTCGTGACGGCGCGCGAGCGCAAGGACGGCCTGGAGCTGACTCCCCTGCGCACCTCGAACGTGGACCGGACCTTCGAGCTCGAGGAGTACGACGCGTCCCGCGAGGATACCACCGTGCTCTACGGACTGGCTCGGGTGCAGGACGACCCCCGCCAGACCACGGTGCACGTCGTACTCGACGGCTGGCTCTTCGCCTTCAATCGCCAACTCCTCTACAATCCGCGCCTCGATCGCTACGTGACCAGCCAAGGCTGGAGCACGGTCGGAGGTCTGCTCATGGCGCGCTCTTCGCAGGACGGCGCAGGACGCGGGGACAGCGGCTACCTGAACATTGGCCCCTTCGTTCCGGTGGACCCCGAGATCTCGCCGAACCAGGACGGGTCGCTCCTCACGACCCCTGCCTTCGCCTTCGACGAGTACGAGTGGAACAGGGAGCGCTAGCGCCTTGAGCACCGTGACCGAGAGCGGCGTCGTCCGCGCCCAGGCCGGCGCGCCCGAGGACGTGGAGGCCTTCGCCCTGGCCTTCCTGCCCCGGGTCTACGGGCTGACCCTGCGCCTGACCCGCGACCGCCAGCTCGCCGAGGAGGCCACCCAGGAGGCCTACCTCAAGATCCTCAAGAACCTGCCCAAGCTGCGCCGCCCCGAGCGCGTGGACAGCTGGGTGCTGCGGATCGCGGGCAACGCGGCCCGCGACCTGTTCCGCGCGCGGGAGGCGACGGTGTCCCTCGACTACGAGCCCCCTGCGATCCCCCAAGGGGAGCGTGACTGGGAGCGCGCCCGCCGCCGAGCGATCGACCTCGCCCTCGACGACCTGGACTACGAGCAGCGCGAGCTGTTCCTCCTGCATACCGTGGAGGGGGTGCGGCTCAAGGACCTCGCCCGGGATCAGGAGCAGAGCCTCTCGGCCCTGACCTCACGACTGCACCGGGTGCGGGCCAAGGTCCGCGAGCGCGCGCGCCACCACCTCCGGGACTCCAAGGTGCTCTCATGACCTCCTTCGACGCCGAGCTCTCCGCCTACCTGGAGGGCCTCCTCGACGCGGAGGCCGAGACGGCCCTCGAGGCTCGCCTGGCCCAGGACCCTGCGCTGCGCCAGGCCAAGGACGAGCTCGAGCGGATCCTCGCCGAGCCCGTCGCCCTCGAGCCCGTCGAGGTCCCCGCCGAGCTGCGGTCGTGGGTCGAGGCCGCCGCGGCGCCCGCCCTGGAGGCCGACGCGAGCCTGGAGCCGGTCGACGTCCCCGCGGGGCTCGGCGCCTGGGTCGCCGAGCGCGCCCGGGCCTCGGGCGCTGCGCGCGATCCCCTCGCCGAGCCCGTCGAGCTCGAGCCCGTCGCGGTCCCCGCCCCCCTCGAGGCCTGGGTGCGCGAGCAGGCGGCGCCGCCCCGCGGCCTGCTCCTCGCCTTCCCCCGCGCGGGCTGGCTCGTGGCCGCCGCGCTGCTCCTCGTGTGCCTGGGCCTCGGAGCCTGGTCCCTCGACGGCCGCGCGCGCGCCTGGAGCGCCGAGCTCGCCCTGCAGGACGAGGGCGAGGCGCGCACTCGAGCCGAGGACCGCGCTCAGCTCGCCGAGCTCCGGGCCCTGAGCCTGCGCGCGCGGCTCGACGCCGCAGAGGACTCCCTGCGCAGCCAGGGCGACCGCGCCGAGGAGGCGCAGCGTGAGTTCGAGGAGCGCACCCGACGGCTGGAGGACGAGCGCGACCGGGTCGCGAGCGAGCTGGCCGACGCGCGGGAGGCCCTCGCCGCAGCCGACGACCGACGCGCGCGCGACGCTGAGTTGCTCGCGCAGCGCGAGGCCGAGGTGGTCGAGGCTCAGGAGGCGCTGCTCGCGGTCCTCGAGGGCCAGTACGACCCCGCGCGGCTCGAAGGCCTGGAGGCCGAGCGGGACGCAGCGCTGGCCGACGCCGCGGGCGCTCGGGCCGAGGTCGCGCGCCTGAACCGGGCCCTGGCCGCACGCCCGGGCCAGGGCCCGCCCCTCGAGGTCGCGTCGGTCCAGGCCGTGCGCCGCTGGGACCCCGCGCGGGGCTGGCTCCCGGTGCAGGTCGGAGACGCGTTGCGCCCGGGGGAGGTCGTCTCCGGCGAGGGTCTCCAGGGGCGGATCGAGCTCGCCGGCCGCCCCCAGCGCCTGACCCCCGAGCTCTACGTGATCACCGAGGCGGGCGCGCGCCCGCTGCCCCAGGCCGAGGAGCCGGACCGAGCGCCGCTCCCGCGCGGGAGCTTCCGCGGGAGCGAGCCAGGCGCCCCGCGCAGCCCGGGGCTGCTGGGGATCGTCGCCCCGCGCTAAACCAGAGTTCACGATTCTGAGCGGGCGAGAGTGGCTCCCATGTCGTCAGCGATCCGGCGCTCGCTCGCCCGCTCAGGATCGTGACTCTGGTTTCTAGTAGAGGCTTCGCTTGGTCGTGACGTGTCCTGCAGTGCCGAGTCTCCCGAACGCTACCGCCCAGGCAGAGCTTCCAGTAGCTAAGCGGAAGGCGCGATTCGGTGGGAGGTCAGCACGTGGACTCAGTGCTGACCACTCAGAATCGCGCACTTCCGTTTAGTGGTCCGTCAGGGTTGATTTCAGCGGCGATCGCGCCGCAATCGTCGTTCCTGGCTAGGCGCGAGGAGCGAGCAATGCGGCCATTGTGACCAACGAGCAACAACGCCAGGGACGACGAGGGCAAGCGAGCGCCGCTGGAATCGGCCCTGACGGGCCACTAGGCGAGGGCCCTGCGGCGGCGCTCAGCCCCCGCGGCGCTCCTCGATCCAGCGCGCGAGCTGCCCCAGGTCCTCGCTCTCCACGAGCACCCGGTCGGGGACGTCGAGGTCGAAGCGGTCCTCGGCGCTGGCGACCACGTCGATCGCCTTGGCGGAGTCGAGGCCGAGGTCGATCAGGCGCGAGCCGGGCTGGATCCGCGCCGGGTCCAGCCCGGTCAGCGCCTGGACCTGCGCGCGCAAGAACTCGAACACCTCGGACTCGCTCACGCCGCGAGCCTAGCATTGCGGCCTGGCCGGGTGGAGCACCTGGACCGAGGCGTCGGCGCTACACACCCGAGACCCGTGTGTCGGCGCGCCGACACCCAGGAGCCCGCCGCTCAATTCAGGCGCGCGCTCAATGCCAGGCGCTGGGCCTCCCGTTCGGCGACGCGCGCAGCGTCGGCCCGCCCGGCGACGCGGTTGAGCCTCGCCAGGCGCATGAACCCCTTGGCGAGCTCCGCTGCCGGGACGCTCCCCACGGCCAGCCCGACCTCGATCAGGCGTTCTTGACTCTCGAGGGCGCCGAGCAGGTCGCCCGCAAACTCCTGGATCTGGCTGCGGAAGGAGTAGAGCGGGAGCAGGTCCTTGTGCGCAGGCCCCTTCGTCGCGACGGTACGTTCGAGCTCTGCTTGGTTCTCCTGGAGCCCCTGCGCGAACGGACTCTCCGGGTCGAGACGTGGGTCCGTCATGCTCTGGGGCAGCGCCTCGGCCGGCGGCGCGCCGGCATGGTGACCCGCCACGAAGACCGCCCAACGACGCCCCGCTTCGACCAGCTCTGGGATCCCGCTCTCGATCAGGTCCTCGCTGAGGAAGTGGCTGTCACGCGTGATCGCGTTCGCGCTGCCCAGGATCTCCTGCGGCAACTGACGGTGCTGCTCGATCAGCAAGTCGACCGCCCACTCGAGGAGCTTCGGCGCTCGAGCGCCGAAGCTTCCGCCGCAGTAGAGGCCCTGGAGCAGGTGAACCCAGCGGCGGTGGTGGCCCTGATCGCGATCGAGGAGCGCCACCAGGAAGCAATGGGCTAGCTCAGCCAACAGCGCGTGCGTCCGCCCGCCGTGGGCCACGAGCGCGCTCTCGAGCCGCGTGGCTGGGGCTTCGGCCGTCGCCTCGAACACGACGGGGGGGAAGGACACGAGCTGCAGCGGGGCGGTCAGGTTGCGCCAGGGGAGGTGCACGGGGAACGAGTTCAAGTGCTCGTCGAGCGCACCGCTCTGCACCTCCTCCACGCGATCCGCCGGCGGCCGCACCCAGGCCGACCCGTCGAACGCCAGCGCGTTGGTTTGCCCCGCGACGAGCCGCACCCAATGACTGACCTCCCGCCCGTCGTCGAGCGACACCGAGATCCGATGCACACCGGGCTCGACGAACCGGAACCCCTTGAACCCGGGCTCGATCGGCAGCCGCAGCAGGTTGATCCCGATCAACGAGGTCGGAACGTCGAGCAGGATCAAGCGAGCGTCCTCCTGTTTCGTCGGGGGAGGCGGGAGCGACGGCGAAGGGGCCGCCGCGTCGGCCCGCATCCGCGCGTGGAGGCGCCGCTCCAGGGCGTCGACGGGCACCTGCAGCGCCTCGCAGAACGCGCGCAGGTTCCTCGACTCCGCCTGGGTCACGACGCCGTCGGCGACCGTGATCTCGATCAACGCGTCCAGAAGCGCTTCGCGCTCTCCAGGGGCGCCGCCGACCGCGAGCTGTTCACCGCGCAGCGCCTCCTCCCGCAGGGCGAACGCCTCGGCTGCGCTCAGCCCGTAGCGCAGGCAGAACGCACCGAGGACCTGGTCCTCCTCCTTCCCGATCTCTCCGTCGCTCGCCGCCACCAGGCACATCAGGCGATAGATTCGACGCAGGGCGTCCGGCGGAGGAGCCACCTCGCCCGCGTCGCCCCCCTGGGGCTCGGATTGCGAGCGCTGAGCGCGCTCGTCGAGGCGTCGCCGCAGCTCGTCCCGGGGGATCCCGATCTTGTCCGCGAAGGCCTTGAGCCGCCGCTTCTCTTCGCGGTCCAGGACCCCGTCTGCGAAGGACATCTCGATCAGGAGCAGCATCAGCAACTCGCGCTCGACCGGGTTGCGACCCACCGTGAGGCCCCGGCCAGCGAAGCCCTCCTCTTCGAGGATCGCGACCTGGGTGGCGCCGAGCCCGAGCCGCTCCGCGAGCCCGTTCAGCAGCGCGCGCTCCTGGGGATCCACCTGGCCGTCGCAGGCTGCCAGGTTCGCCAGCAGGCGATAGATCCGGCTTCGACCGTTGGGCGAGACGTCCTCGACCCGCTCCGCGGCCGGTACCCGCGGCAGCTCGACACGCGCGCCGAGCTTGGGGAACGCGGTGCCCGTCACGGGCATGTGGTACAGGTGCTGCACGCCGCCTGCGACCAGGCGCGCCAGCGCGGGGTCCGCAGGGTCCAGCTCCGGGTGGAAGCAAACCGGCAGCCGCCCGTCGATCAGGCCGTAGCCCAGGCTCAGCTCTCCCGCGACGCCAGACGGGACGAAGGTGGGGTCAGCCACCGGGTCGAACTCGAGGTCACCCTGCTGGACCAGGTCGAGCAAGAGCCGCAAGGGGTTCGCGCCCCCGAGCTCCGGCGCGCTCGTCACCACCAACCCCAGGCCCGGCACCCCCACCCCCTGGGACTCCCGCACGCTCGTCACCTGCACGACCGTCCCCTTGAAGCCCCCGCGCACGGCAGCGAGCAGGAAGCGATCGGCCTGGGCCTGGGTGGTCGCGGCGGCGACCCGCGCCCGCTCGACCGCGCGAGGGGCCTGGGCGAGGTAGATCATCTTCACCTGCCGCCCCTCATACTCGAACGGGAGAATGAAGGTCGCGGCGCGGTTGTGCGCAGTCTGCGCGTCCTCCCGCGGGAGCAGCGTCGCGATCGGCGCCGGCCACTTCGTCCCGAACAGATCGACCAGCTCCTCGCGCATGGGGCTGACCCGCAGCGGTCCGTGCTCGGTCTCGTAGATCCTGGCGTCACTCATACAGCCTCCTGGTGCGACTGTAACCCTCGCCCAGGGAAGGGTGCTGCAGGGTCGATCAACCCTGACGGAGCCCTAGTCGGAGCTGCCCAGGCTCGGCGCGATCCCCCCGGTCGCTGGGTTGGCGGCGGACTCGGGGTCCTGCCCCTGCACGAACGTCAGCGCCTCGAACCGGGGGGCAGCCTCGAGCACCCGGCCCTCCCGATCCTCGACCGTGAACGTGTGCACCTTCCACCGGCACACGAGCGGGGTCCCGCCCGAAGGCAGGGGGATCGACCCCGCGCGCCACGTGGTCTCGAAGGTGCGCACGAAGCCCGGCCGTCCGGCGTAGGTCACGAGCGCGCGCCCGAGGTGCACCCGGGTGATCCGCTCCTCGCTGCGGAACAGGTAGGCCTCGAAGCGCGTGTTCTCCGGGGCCACGGGCAGGAGCAACCCCGTGGCCGGGACGACCTGATCCTGCACGCGGACGGCGTCCTTCCCGACCCAGGTCACCCTCAGCTCGACGGGCTGCGGATCGACCCAGAGCTTGGGCACGATCTCCCGGCCCTGCTTGCGCAGAGGACCTCGGATCGTGACCTGCTCCCCGGCCAACTGCGCCAGGCGCCCCGCGAAGCTCGAGGCGTCCCTGGCGTCGCCGACCACCTCCACCCGGGAGGTGCCCACGACGTAGACGGTAGCGCCGTCGACCACGACCTCCCCGGCCGCGGTGCCGCCCAAAGCCCAGCCGCTGGCCAGCCACACGAGACAGACTGCAAGGGGTGCGATCTTCATTGGCGTACTCGCCTCCACCCCGCGCTCAGCAAACGGGGCGCCCTCCACAAAGCCAAGCCGCGCCCGCCGACCGCCGAGGGGCCCGAGACCCAACTCCGACGCACCCCCGCCCCCCCTGGACACCCCGCGATCGTGTCGCGAGAGCCGCAGCCCTCACGCGCCCAGGAGCTCCTCTTCCACCCGGTCGGCCGCCGTCGAGAAGCGCGGCTCGGCGATCCGGCAGGGGCCGCGCCAGCTCTCGATCCGGGTCGCGATCAGGCCGGGCACGCCGTGCTCGGCCTCGACCCGGCCCTCGATCACCACCGGGCGCGGGGCGTGCAGGTCCCACGCGCCGCGGGCGTAGGTCCGAGGGAAGACCGTGACCTCGATCAGCCCGGTGGTGTCCTCCAGGGTCACGAACTCCATGGCGTCCTTCTGCTTGGTGTGCACGAGCTTGGCGGTCACCAGCCAGCCGCACACCCGCACCCGGCGCCCCACGTGGCGCTCGAGCTCGGCGGCAGGCACCGCGTCCAGCCCGTCGAGCTCCGGCGACCAGAGCCGGAGCGGGTGCGCGCGGATCGGGATCCCGTAGGCCAGGAGCTCGTGCTCGAGGCGCAGCGCCTCGTCGAGGTCCGGAACCTGCGGGGGCTCGGGGTCCAGGGGCCGCGCGGTGTCGCGGAACAACGCCCCCGCCGGCCCGCGCCCGCCGAGGAGCCGGATCCGCCAGTGCAGGCGCGCGCGGTTCGCGGCGTCGGGGAGCGCGTCCAGCGCGCCGGCCCGGGCCAGGGTCGTGAGCTCGTCGCGCTCGAGCTCGGGGACCCGGGTCACCAGGTCCTCGAAGCTCTGGAACCGCCCGCCGGCCTCCCGCGCGCGGAGCAAGGCCTCGCCGGCGACGCGGCGGAACCCGCGGAGCTGCGCCAGCCCCACCCGCAGCTTCGGCCCGCTCCCGCGCCAGGCCCAGTCGCTCTCGTTCACGCAGGCGAGCTCCGGAGTGATCCCCAGCCGGCGCGCCTCCCCCAGGTACCCGAGCGTCGAGTAGTAGCCGCCGCCGTTCGAGATCACCGCCGCCAGGAACTCCGCCGGGTAGCGGTCGCGCAGCCAGCAGCACTTGAAGGACACCAGCGCGTAACTCGCGCTGTGGGCCTTGCAGAACGAGTAGCCGGCGAAGGACTCGAGCATGCGCCACAGGGACTCCTCGAGCGCGGGCCCTACCCCACGCTGGCGCACGCCCGCGCGGAAGCGCGCCTCGACGTCGGCCAGGCGGTAGTCGTGGGTCTTCTTGGCCAGCACCTTGCGCAGGCGGTCGGCCTCGTGGGGGCTGAACCCGGCCAGGTGGATCGCGATCCGGGCCACGTCCTCCTGGTAGGCCATGAGCCCGAAGGTCCCCTGCAGCAGCCGCTCGAGCTCCGGGTGCACCGGCGCCCAGGGCTTGCCGTGCAGGCGGTCGAGGTAGGTGCGAATGAACTCGTTGGCCGCGGGGCGAATGATCGAGGAGTGGATCACCAGGCGCTCGAAGTCGCCGCAGCCGCTGCGCCGCTGGAGCTGGCGCATGGCCGGGGACTCCACGTAGAAGCAGCCCATGCTCTCGCCGCGGGCGAGCATGGCCTGGCAGCGCGGGTCGGAGGTCGCGTCGAGGGCGGCGTAGTCGGGGGCCGCGTCGCCGCGCGCCCGCGCGCGCTCCAGGGTGTCGCGGATCACCGCCAGCGAGCGGTTGCCCAGGAGGTCGATCTTGACCAGCCCCG
>JAWKSZ010000028.1:0-85321 GCA_041402045.1 Planctomycetota bacterium
ACGCCGACGAAGCGCAGGGTGACGTGGGCGCCGCGGCCGCGGCCCGAGGTTCCGGCGATCCGCTCGAGGACCCCGCGCAGGAGCAGGGGCTCTATGAACGCGGGGATCGCCAGGCGCACCCAGAGCTCGTCGCCCTTCTGCAGGGTCGAGCCGGCCTCGTCGTCGCTGTCGAGGATGAACACCAGCGAGTCCTGGTTGAGCTGCAAGAGCTCGTGGGCGGGCGCGCTGTCGTCGGGCCAGCCGCCTCGGCCCCAGCGGATCCGGCACTGGCTCACGGTGTAGCGCATGCTCACCCGCGGCTCGTCCCCCGCGGCGCTCTCGGAGCTGAGCGCGTCCCGGGTCGGGGGGCGGGGCATCTCCAGGTCCGCGAGGAACGCGTCCTCCATGGCGTAGGGGTCCGCGCTGGCGGTGCTCGTGGGGTTGCGCCGGCGGGTCGAGGGGGGGCGCTCGGCGCTGACCACGTCCGAGCCCACGAGGATCCCCGAGCCGAAGGACAGCTCGCCCTGGTCCGAGGGGCCGTCGGAGACGAGGCCCACCGGCGCCGAGTCCAGGGCCGGGAGCACGTCGCTCTCGAGCTCGTCGGAGAGCGGCGGCAGCGAGCGCTCCTCGCTCTCGATCGCGTCGAGGTCCGCCGACGCGTCGTCGAGGTCCTCGTCGTCGAGGTCCGCGTCGTCGAGGTCCTCGTCGTCGTCCTCGAAGTCGGCGTCGTCGACGTCCGAGGCGTCGTCGTAGTCGTCCTCGTCCTCCTCGGAGACCGAGTCGTCGAGGGCCGCGCCGGTGTCGAGCAGGTCGTGGGAGCGCGAGCCGCGCCGGACCGGGGCCTCGAGGGAGCCGGACTCCTCGAACGGGGCGCTGCCCGAGCGGCTGAGGGGGTCGGGGGAGGGCGAGAGCGCGCTCCCCAGCTCGTCCGCGTCGAGCAGCCGGTCGGCGTTGTCCTCCTCCTCGAAGGTGCCCGAGACGTCGGAGACCTCCGAGACCTCCGACTCCTCCGACGGCGGCTGCACGGGCACGCGCCGGCTGTTGGAGCGCGGGATCTGCGCGCCCGCCTCGGCCATGGCGGCGCGGGCCATGCGCGCCAGGATCCGCGCCGCGACGAAGGTCGCCTCGCAGATCGTCTTGATCCCCCGGGTGGGGAGGGCGATCTGGACCTCGGCCACCTTGCGCATGAAGGGCTTGGCGTTGATCCCGCCCACGCCGAACACCTTGGCGCCGGCGCCCTTGCTCGTGCGCAGCAGGCTCGTGACCCGGGCGTCGCTGGCGTCGGCGAGGAAGGCCAGGACCACGTCGCCGCGGGTGACCTCGCGCCCCAGGCGCTTCATGCCGCGGCTCGAGCCGCAGGCGACGACCTCGAACTGGCTGAGGTAGTGGTAGGCCAGGACCTCGATCAACTGCGCGAGGGGGGGCTCGCCGACGATATAGACCCGCCGCCCCTTCTGGTGCGCGCGCGCCAGCGCCTGTCCGATCGCCTTGAAGCGCGGGCCCTTCCCCAGGAGGAAGGCGCTGAAGCGCTGGTGATCTTCCTGCAGCTTGTCGAGGAACTCTTCCACGCTAGCTCGACGCCCCCCGACGGCGCCTGGACCACGCGCTACGACAACGGCGCCGGACGCGCGCCCGAAGGGGGGGACTCATGCCGCCAGCCTATCGACTAAGCCTTTACGGGACAAGACTTCCCCGGATCCTCGCGTGGGTTTCCGGGGCTACTCGGGAGGGGGCGGGAGGTAGGGGCAGGCGGGGGCCTGGCGGCGGGCGCGGGCGGCCTCGCGCGCGAACACTCCGAGCTCGGCGGGGGTCTGCGGGCCCCAGCGCAGGAGCCCCGAGTGCCAGCGGTGGAAGAACCCGAGCTGGCGGTAGCCGAAGCGCTCCGCGAGCCGTTCGTTGGGGCCGTCGCGACGCAGGTAGACCTTCCCGCCTTCCCCCACGAACACCAGCGCGTAGCGCGCGCGGAACGCGTCGCTCCCTTCGAAGGCGTAGCCGACCCGGCGTTGAGCCCCAGTCGAGCACCAGGATCTGCGGGGCGTAAGGCTCGACCTCGGCGAAGCTCAGGGGCAGCGCCTCGAGGAACATGGGCATGCGCCCGTCGGTGAACACCCGGTAGCGCGGCCACAGCCGGTGCACGAGGTAGCCGCCGATCCTGCTGGGGCTGTAGCCGACCCGCGGGGCGCTCGGCGAGGATCCAGTCCGTGCAGTCCACCGGGTATTGCCCGTAGAGCCCGAGCCCCCAGGCCTGGTCGTAGGTCCGCCCGCCCAGGGCCAGGACGGCCACGAGTGCCGCGGGCGCCGGCGGCGTGGAGCGCGCGCCCCCGCGGGCGGGGAGGCGGGGGCGACGAGCACCGCGAGCAGCGCCAGGGCCAGGGGGCGCCCTCCCGCGCGACCACGACCCCCAGGATCCCGAAGGCGCCCACCGCGCCGACCAGGGTCAGGTCGCAGCGCCCGCGCGGGCCGCGGGCGAGGGAGACCCCCAGCGCGCCGAGCAGGAGCGCGAGCAAGGGCACGAGCGCCACCTGCGCGTCGGGGACCTGCCACAGCGCGGCGCCGACCCCCACGGCACAGGCCCCGAGCAGGACCCAGCTCGCCCACCCGCGCACCCGGAGCGCGTAGACCGCGACCCCCGCGCCGTAGAGCCAGGTCAGGAGCAGGTGCCACACGACCCCGCGCTCCGGGCGCTCGAACAGCCCGCGCAGCTCCGAGACGTCGATCGCGGCCTGCATGTCGCGGTGCGCGACGAGGTAGGGGAACAGCCCGAAGCCCAGGGGGTTGAGCCCGGTCGCGGCGCAGGCGGCGAGCACCCAGCCCCAGAGCCGGGCGTGCTCGCCGAGGGGCTCGCGGCGCCAGGCGGCCTGCGCGGTCTCCGCCGCGGCGAACCCCAGGACCAGGAGCACCCCGAACAGGATCCCCGGGTGCGCGTTGGCCCACACCAGGAACAGGGGCACCAGGCGCCACGCGCCGCGCCGGCGGCGGCGCCAGTCGAGGAGGACCCCCAGCGCGAGCACGACCCCCAGGAAGCTCACGAGGTGCGGACGCACCAGGAGCCGGCGCCAGGCGCCGACGAGGACCCAGCTCAGGGCCAGCAACGCGGCCCCCGTCCGCGCCCCGGCCCGGCGCAGGACGGCATACAGCGCCCAGGCGAACAGCGCGCTCAGCCCCAGGCGGTAGACGCTGAGTCCGGCGAGCCCGCACAGGTCGACCAGCCCGCCCAGCACGAGCTGGAACACCCAGTGCACGGGCTCGTAGGCGCCCTGGCTGGCGTAGCTGAACAGGTCCTCGGTGGGCAGCGCCAGCTCGTCGCGCATGCGGCGATAGGTCGCGAGGTGCCAGCCCCAGTCGCGGTCGTAGATCGGGGTCGCCGCCGCCGCGGCGCCCCCGGCCGCGGCCAGGAGCCCGCCCCACTCGCGGGCCTTCCGCGCTAGAGCTTGAGCCACACGAAGTGCGAGAGCTGCCCGTCCCACACCTGGAGCACGACGCCCTCGCGCCCGAGGCGTCCCGGCAGGTCGCCGCCCAGGGCTTCCTGGAGCTGGGGGACGGAGTAGATCGGCTGGCCGTCGACGGCCTGGAGCACCATGCCCGGGCGGATCCCGTTGACCGCGGCCAAGGAGCCCGAGTCGACGCGCACGATCACCACGCCCTCGGCCTCGGGGCGCCAGCCGAAGCGGCGACGCAGCCGGTCGCTGAGCGGAGCGACCTCGACCCCGACCTCGGCCTTCTTGGTCACGTCCTGCACGCGCTGCTCGGGCTGCTCGCGCTCCTCGAGCAGGACCCGCACGGTGTTCAGGCTCGGCTCTTCGCCGGCGCGCACGACCTGCAGGTCGACGGCCTTGGTCGGGGTCGCCGACTCCGCCTGCTCCGGTCCGCGCACGGGCTTGGACTGCGCGATCAGGTTCTGGAGGTGGGTGGCGTCGGTGATCGGCTCGCCGTCGAGGGCCACGATCAGGTCCCCCACCGCGAGGTTCGCCCGCGCCGCCGGGGTGTCCGGGACGACCCGCGCCACGAGCGCCCCGGGGGCGCCCGGCCGCCGGCCGTAGCCCATGCGCTCGGCGAAGGCGGCGCTCACGTCCTGGAGCACGACCCCGAGCATGCCGCGGATCACGCGCTTGTCCTCGCGCAGCGCCTGGATCACGTCCAAGGTCATGCGCGTCGGGATCGCGAAGCCGATCCCCTGGTAGCTCCCGTTCTCGCTGGCGATCGCGGTCGTGACCCCGACCACCTGCCCCTCGAGGTTCACCAGCGGCCCGCCCGAGTTGCCGGGGTTGACCGCGGCGTCGGTCTGAATGAAGTCCTCGTAGGCGGCGATCCCCACCCGGCTGCGGCCCTTGGCCGACACGATCCCGGCGGTGACCGTGTGGTCGAGGCCGAAGGGGCTGCCGATCGCGAGCACCCAGTCGCCCACGTCCAAGGCGTCCGAGTCGCCGAACTCGACGGTCGGGTAGCGCACCGGACGCTTGGGGAGCTGGAGCAGCGCCAGGTCGCTCAAGGGGTCGGTGCCCACGACCTGCGCGCGCACCTCCTGCCCGTCGTGGAAGCGCACCAGCACCTGGCTGACCCCCGAGACCACGTGGTGGTTGGTGACCACGAGCCCGGCCGAGTCGACGACGAAGCCGGTGCCGAAGCTGCGCTTGATCTCCTGCTTGTCCGGGCGCAGGAGCACGTTCCAGGGCGAGTCGCTGCGCTGCAGGCGCTCGGTGGTGATCGAGACCACCGCGGGGGCGAGGCGCTTGGCGACGAGGCGGAACTCCCGCGAGAGCTCGCGGGCGGTGCTGCGCTCGACCGCCGGCGGCGGCACGGCGGGGGCCTCGGCCTCCCGGGCGCTGCCCCGGGTCACGGCGTAGACCATGGCCCCGCACATGAAGGTCGCGGCGAGGATCAACACGTTGGGGCGCTGCTCGGCGGCCATGCCCACCCTTCCAGACTCGGAATCCTACCCTGGCTCCGAGCTACGGGGGGCGACGGTCACACGTTGGGAGGCTTGGGACCGTCCGGCTCGTCGGCGGGAGCCTCGGGCTCCGGCGCGGGCTCGGTCTCCGGTGCCGCGTTGGCTTCCGCCGCAGCCTCCGTCTCCGACGCGGCCTCCGGCTCAGGCGCGGCCTCGGTCGCAGGCGCACCCTCCGCCGCAGGCGCGGCCTCCGCCGCAGGCGCACCCTCGGCCGCAGACGCGGCCTCCGTCGCAGGCGCACCGTCCGCCGCAGGCGCGGCCTCCGTCGCAGGCGCACCCTCGGCCGCAGGCGCGGCCTCCGTCGCAGGCGCGGCCTCCGTCTCCGACGCACCCTCCGCCGCAGGCGCGGCCTCCGTCGCAGGCGCGGCCTCCGTCGCAGGCGCGGCCTCCGCCGCAGGCGTGCCCTCGGCCGCCGGCGCGGCCCCCTTGGGCTCGGGCTTCTTCGCCTGCTGGAAGCGCTTGTGCCGCCGCCCGCGCTGCCAGTGATCGAACTTGGCGCGCTCGCGCCGGGTGTAGGTCGCGTAGCCCAGCACGAACACCACCGCCACCCCGATCACCGCGAGCGCCATGTAGGCGATCTCCCAGGGGTAGAAGGCCTCGACCGGGGGGTTGTCGATCTTGTGCATGGACTTGGCGACGACGTGAGGCACGGCGCGCACGATCCCCATGTCGGTCTCGTAGGCGTAGCCGTTGCAGAAGGCCACGGTGATCTCGATCGGGGTGCCGTAGTTGCCGACCTGCGGCTCGAAGGTCTTGTCGGTGAGGCTGACCCAGTAGCCCTGGCGCCCGACCCGGAACAGCCCCTGCCACACCCAGCCCAGGTCGGCCTCGTTGGGATACTTCGCCAGCACCCACTGGCTCAGGGGCGCCACGAAGCGCCCCCGCAGGGTGAGGAACTTGCCGCGGGCCTGGAAGCGCCCCTGCTCGGTCTTGAGCTGCCCGTAGGTGAAGCTGCCCAGGGTCTCGGGGGCCGCGCGCAGCTCCTCGTCGGACATGGAGTGGACCTGGGCGATCAGCTCGTAGAGCGCCTTGGACTCCATGCTGTTGAGCTCGAAGTCGTTGACCGAGGTCAGGATCCCCGGGTCCGGGACGTAGGGCCCGCCGTCGCGCTCGCTGGGCGTGTCCTCGATCGAGGTCGCGAGCTGGGCCTTGAAGCGCTCGAGGGCGACCCTCGAGTCCACGATCTGCGGCTTGGGGAGCGTGACCTCGGGCTCGCCCTCCTCGGGGCTCTCGAAGCTCGGCCCGAAGATCACGCCCAGGGCCAGCAGCAGCACCAGGCCCGAAATGATCAGCTTCATTTCTTCGCCGCGCGACATGTAGTCGGCGCGCGGACTGCTGGAGAACGCCATGCGTCGGGTCCTGGGGCTGAGGGCTCAGGGGCATCCTACACGGCGAACCCCGACCGGGTTCCCGCGCGCTGCGTCCGGCCCGCGAGGTAGGCTCAGCGCATGACCATGCCGCTGATCGGGATCGACGTCGACCTCACCGCCACCCCCAGCGGGCGCCGCTACGCCAAGTGCTACGAGACCTACTTCGACGCGGTCTCGGACGCGGGCGGCGCCCCGGTGCTCCTGACCCCCTGCCCCGAACCCGCGGCGCGTCGTGTGCTGTCCGCGATCCAAGGGGTCGTGGTCCCCGGCGGCGACGACTTCGCCGCCGACGAGTGGGGCGAGGTCCAGCGCGACTGCCCGCGCTTCACCCCCTCGGACCCCCGCCGCCTGATCCAGGGCAAGCTGCTCATGCGCCTCGTGCTCGAGCAGCGCGTGCCCTTCCTCGGGGTGTGCTACGGCGCCCAGCTCATGAACCTGGCCCTCGGCGGGAGCCTGCTCCAGGACCTGCCCACGGACCTGGCCGAGCCGCTCCCCCACCACACCGAGCCCCACGACGTGCGGGTGACCCCAGGCAGCCTGCTCGCCAAGCTCACCGGCGTGCGCTCCATGCAGATCAACAGCCGCCACCACCAGGCCAACCAGCGCCTGGGCGACGGCCTGCGGATCTCCGCCCAGGCCCCCGACGGCGTGGTCGAGGCGGTCGAGGCCCAGGACCCCGAGCACTTCCTGCTCGGCGTCCAGTGGCACGCCGAGGAGCTCGGCGATCAGCCCGGCGGCGCCCCGGTGTTCCAAGGCCTGGTCGAGGCCGCCAAGGCGCGCGCGGTCTAGCTTCAGATCGCCCTGAAAGGTCGTAGGGGCGGGGTTCCTCCCACAGGTGTTCGGCACGCAGCGTGCGCCAGGCGCGTGGCGCGCTGGCCAGCGCGGAGCTCTTCTGCGGTGGCGTTGCTCGCACACAAGGTAGGGGCGGGGCTTGTCCGGGTTTATCCCCGCCCGCGCGTGTCCTCCACGTCTCGCCCCAGAGGGCATCTGCAGGCAGGGTCCGCGAATCGCCAGATCGCCCTGAAAGGTCGTAGGGGCGGGGTTCCTCCCACAGGTGTTCGGCACGCAGCGTGCGCCAGGCGCGTGGCGCGCTGGCCAGCGCGGAGCTCTTCTGCGGTGGCGTTCCTCTCCCACTCGACACGGTCAGGGGCGGGGTTTATCGGGTTTATCCGGCTTGTCCCCGCCCGGGTATGTGCGTCCCTCCACCCTTCGGAGTGGAGGGCCTACCCGCGGCGCCTGCTCGGAGCTCCGCCGCCACGGAGGCTCAAGGGACGCACATACCCGGGCGGGGGCAAGCCGGTCTATCCCCGCCCGCGCCACGTCGCGCCCCAGAGGGCTTCTGCAGGCAGGGTCCGCGAATCGCCCGAACGCCCTGAAAGGTCGTAGGGGCCGTCCGCGCCACGTCTCGCCCCAGAGGGCATCTGCAGAGTCGGCGCTGACCGCTCCACCGCTCGGAGGCGCAACCTCGGTCCAACCAACGACGCAGCCACCGCCGAGGCGGTGGCTGCGAGCTCGAACCGGAGGTCGGCGCCTACTCGATCGAGAGCGCGCTCTTGACCACGTAGCCCACCACGGGCTCGCTCTGCTCGATCTTGACCCAGCCGCCGCGGCCGCCGGTGGCCTGGAGCTCGGTGCCGCCGATCAGGTAGCTGGCGACGTTGTCCTCGCGGGTGGTCGGGGTCTCGCGGAGCTTGATATGGCTCGGGACCACGCGGTAGGTGCGGGTCTTGCCGGCGCTGCCGACCGGCTCCAGGAGGCGCTCGGCGACGTAGCCCTGGGGCGGGGCGATCTCCACCTTGACCCAGCAGCCGTCGACGTCCTCGAGGATCTTCACGCTGTCGCCGCGCAGCAGCACGAGCTTGGCGGCCGAGGCCTTGGTGGTCGCGCTGCGGACGTTGAGCTCCGAGGCGGTGACCATGGCGGTGCGGGCGATCGGCTCGCCGAGGCCAAGGTCGACCACGGGGGCCTGGGTGGGCGCGGCCTGGACGCCGGGCAGCTCCTGGGCGCCCTCGAGGTCGAGGTCCACGTCGACCGCCTCGCCGTCGACGGCCGCGGCCAGGTCCTCGATCTCGCTGCCGCCCAGGGCCTCCTCGAGGCCGGACTGCACGAGGTCGGGGGTCGAGTCCTCGACGACCGCGTCGGCGGGCTCCTCAGCGGGCTCCTCGGCCGGGGGCAGCGGGTCGCCGCTGATCCCCTCGAGGGCGCCCTCGAGGCCGCTCTGGACCTCGGTCGGGACGTCGACCTGCGCCGGGGGGACGGGGTCCTGATCGCGGGGCGGGGCGACCTCGCCGAAGGACAGCTTGCGCACGGGGATCCAGCCGGTGGTGCCGGCGCCGTCGCCTTCGACCACCGTCGTGCGGGCCAGGAGAATGTCCGGGCCGACCATGTCGCTCAGCGACGGCCGCCAGATCCCGGGGCTCACGATCTTGCCCGCGTCGTCGCGCTCGGCGCGGCGGTAGGCGGCGAGGTCGAACACCGAGACCTTGGTCCCGGGCACGAGGGTGTGGCGGGTGTCGTAGGTGGCGACGCCCGCGTCGTCGACGGTGCGCTCGTTGAGCCAGGCGTTCTCGCTGGGGGTGCCGTCCTTGCTGGTGGCGACCACGATCCGCGCGCTGGCGCCGGAGAACACGAGCTCCTGGCTGTTCTCGTAGACCCAGCCGCGGGCGTCGATCTTGCGGTCCTTGATCCGCGAGTCGATCCCCTCGGGGAGCCCGCCGATCTCGTAGCGACCCTGCTCGTTGATCAGCTCGAGGCCCACCGCGTTCTCGCGCACCACGCCGGTCCCGGTCCAGGGGGTGGGCCGCACGGCCTCCACGAAGCGGGCCTGATCGCGGCCGGTGACCTCGACCTTGAACTCGACCTCGCGCCCTTGCAGCGCGGAGAGGGGCAGCTTGTCCTGCGCGTCGAGCTCGAAGCCGTCGAGGCGCAGGTCAATGGTGTCGTGGGAGCGCTGCACCTCGAGTCGACCCTTGAGGGTCCGGGTGGCGCCTTGTTCGGGGGCTCCGGCCTGGGGCACGTCGACCGGCCCGCTCTGGGGGCCGCTCTGCGGCAGGCCTTCGAGGCTCGAGTCCACGGGCACGGGGGCGACGGGCGCCACGACGGGGCGGTCGGGGCCACCGGCCAGGACCAGGTTTGCGCTCGCGATCAGAGCCAGCAGCGTCGAGGTCGTGCGGGTCATGTCTCGTCCTTCTCTTCGGGTCAGCTCTCTGCTCGGGCTCACAGAAAGCCAAGGGCATGCCAAACCACAACCCGCTTGTTTTCTGACTCATTGCACGAATCGTGCGTCCCTGAGACGTATCTGGGTCACACGCGGTGGGGCGATGGTCTATAACCGTGGCCATGCAGGGACGATTCCTGGTGTTCGAGGGGCCCGACGGGGCCGGTAAATCCAGTCAGCTCGCGACGCTCGCGGCGCGGGTCGCGGCCCTGGGGCGTGAGGTCGTGCGGCTCGTCGAGCCGACCCACGGGCCGATCGGGAGCGAGATCCGCCAGCGCGCGCAGCACGGTCCGCCGCTCAGCGCCCAGGAAGAGTTCGACCTGTTCGTGGCCGACCGCCGGGTCAACGTGCGCGAGGCGATCGAGCCCGCCCTGGCCCGGGGCGCGGTCGTGATCCAGGACCGCTACTTCTACTCGACCGCGGCCTACCAGGCGGCCCGCGACGAGCTCGGCCTCTCCCCCGACGACGTGCTCGCCGCCCACGCCTGGGCCCCGCGGCCCGACCGCGTCCTGCTCCTCGACGTGCCGGTCGAGGTCGGGCTGGCGCGGGTCGCCGCCCGCGGCGCCGGCGACGCCTTCGAGCGCGAGGACCGCCAGCAGCGCGTGCGCGCGAGCTTCCTGCGCATGGCCGAGACGATCCCGCGCTTCCGCCGAATCGACGCGACCCAGTCCCCCGACCAGGTGGCGGCGGAGGTGTGGGAGCATGTGCGCGAGCTGCTGGAGGCCCCGTGAAGCGACTCGCCCTCCTCGCCCCGCTGCTCCTGCTGGGCTGCCCGCCCGCGGGCCCCGCGCGCCCGCAGGTCGTCGTCTACTGCGCGCTGGACCGGCTCTACGCCCAACCGGTCCTCGAGCGCCTCGAGCAGGAGCTCGGCCTCGAGATCCTCGCGAAGTACGACGGCGAGGCGACCAAGACCACGGGCCTCGTGGCGGCGCTGCGCGCCGAGGCCGCGGCGCCGCGGGCCGACGTGTTCTGGAACAACGAGCTCAGCCAGACGGTGGCCCTGGCGCAGGACGGGCTGCTCGCGCCCTACGACAGCCCCGCCGCGGAGGGGCTCCCCGAGCACGCCCGCGACCCCGAGCGCCGGTGGACGGGCTTCGCCGCCCGCGCGCGCGTGCTGATCGTGAACACCGAGCTCGTGGGGGAGGACGAGACGCCGACTTCCCTCGCGGCGCTGACCGACCCGCGCTGGAGGGGGCGCTGCGGGATCGCCAAGCCCCTGTTCGGCACGACGGCGACCCAGGTCGCCGCGCACTACGCCCGCGACCCCGAGGGCTGCGTGGCCTGGCTCGACGCGCTGCGCGCCAACGACGTGGTGGTGTGCGCGGGCAACGCCGACGTCAAGGATCGCGTGGCGCAGGGCGAGCTCTGCTTCGGGCTGACCGACACCGACGACGCGAACCTCGCGCTCCTCGACGGCGCGCCGGTGAAGGTCGTGTTCCCCGACCAGGGGCCCGACGGTCCGGGCACGCTCTTGATCCCGAACGCCGTCGCGCTCCTGGCCCACGCCCCGCACCCCGACGCCGGCAAGCGCCTGATCGACGCGCTCCTGGCTCCGGAGGTCGAGGTCGGCCTCGCGCGCTCGCGCTCGGCCCAGGTGCCCCTGCGCGCGCACACCGAGCGCCCGGCCTGGATCCCCGAGGACCTGAAGGTGCTCGCGGTGGACTGGGTCGCCGCCGGCGCCGCCTTCGCCGCCGCGAGCGAGCAGGTCCAGGCGCACCTCCTCGGGCGGTGACGTGCTGCGGCTGAGGGACCTCGCGCCCTGGGCGCTGCTGGCGCTCGCGGTGGCCTTCGCCCCGAGCGCGCTCGGCCCCACCGGCACGAGCCTGGCCCTCGCCGCGACCGCCGCCTTGGGCGCCGCGCTGGGCGGACTCCTGTGGGCGGTGGGCGCCGCCCACGCCGGGCGCGCAGCGCCGCTCCTGCGCGGGCTGGCCTGGGCCGCGCTCCTGATCCCGCCCTACCTCTCGGCGGTGGGGCTGATCGAGCTCTGCGGCCCGGCCGGGCGCTTGCCCCGCGCGCTGGGCTGGGTGGACGGCCCCCTGCCCACGGCCCAGGGCGCGATCTACGAGAGCTGGCGGATCTCGGGGCTGACCCTCGCCGGGGCGTGGCTGCCCCTGGTCGGGCTCGCGGTCGAGGCCGCCTGGCGGCGGCTCGACCCGCGGGCCGTCGACGCCGCGCGGCTGGTCGGCGGGCGGTTTGGGGAGTGGGGGCTCAGGCTCTCGGTGGCCCGCGCCCCCGCCGGCGTCGGCGCGCTGGCGGTGGGGATCGCGAGCCTGGGCGAGTTCGCGACGGCGCAGCTCCTGCGGGTGCCCGTGCTGGCGGAGGCCGTGCACCTCGAGGCCCACGCGCCGCTCCAGGCCGCGTGGCACTCCCTGCCGCTCCTGATCGCCGGCCTCGTGGGCCTCGGCGGCTGCCTGGCGATCGCGCGCCGCCCGCTCCCGAGCGCCGGCGGCGCGCGGGTCGCGCCCCCGGGCTGGGGGGGATGGTTGCTCGCGGTGCTCGGCGCGCTGGCGCTGCTCGTGCTCGGGCTGGGGCTGCCCCTGGGCTTCCTGCTGACCCGCCTGGGCTCGCGGCCGGGGAGCCCCGGGATCTGGGCCTCGGCGCTGGCGGCCCTCGACGACACCTGGGTCTTCGCCCGCCGCGACGTGGCCACCACCGGCGGCGTGGCCGCGGTCACGGCCACGTGGGTCACCGCGCTGGCGCTCCTGGCCGTGAGCTGGACCCGCGACGCGAAGCGCCTGTGGCACCTCGCGCTGCTCGTGCCCGCGGTGCTCCTGGCCGCGACCCCGCGCCCCTGATCGGGATCGCGGTGCTCGAGCTGGGGAGCGCGGGACCCTGGACGGCGCCCGCGACAGCGCCTTCGCGGTGTCCGTGACCTGGGCGCTGCGCTTCGCGGCCTGGCCGCTGCTCGTGCTCTGGCTGAGCGCGCGCCGGCTCCCGCGCGCGCCGCGGCTGGCGGCGGCCCTCGCCCCCCGCGGGCGGCTGGTGCGCTGGGCGCGGATCGAGCTCCCGCAGCTCGCGCCCGCGCTGGTCCTGGCCTGGGGCCTCGTCTACGCGCTCTCGGTGGGGGAGTACGAGGCGACCCTGCTCGTGAGCCCGCCGGGGCAAGCCTACCTCGCGGTGACCGTGGTCAACGAGGCCCACTACGGGCAGGGGCATATCCTCGTCGGCTTCGTGACCCTCCAGCTCCTCGTGCTCGCGGCCCCGGCTGCCTTCGCGCTGCCCCTCGGCCTGGCCTGGCGTCTCCGCCGACGCG
The DNA here is from genome assembly GCA_041402045.1 of Planctomycetota bacterium. Taxonomy (GTDB): domain Bacteria; phylum Planctomycetota; class J058; order J058; family J058; genus JAGQRJ01. Next base: position 12,768 of record JAWKSZ010000028.1, read on the forward strand.
GCGGAGGGTTTTCCGAAATCGGAACCGCCGCGCGGCGGTCTGGCGGACGGCCTTAACGCCTTCCTCGCCCAGGGCTTGAGCTGGATTCGACGCCTCCCGCGCCCCCGCGCAGCCCCCGCCCTGCAAGCAGTTACACGCAGCGCTTGCTGGCACGAGGTTTGTGCGGAAACCGCCCGGAGAGGTATCGGACTGGCTCGCCCAGCGGCTGCGGCCGTGTGGCGCGAGGCGGGAGAGGGATCGACGCCATGTCACGCACCATTGCCCGATTTCATGGGGGGCCTCTCCGAGGCCCCCTCGCCCTTGGGGCACAGCCCCAAGGACTCACCCCCCACGGGCTCGCTCGCGGCTACGCCGCTTCGCTGCGCGGCACGTTCAAGCCTCTCCGGGGCGGCGCCGGCACGCTGTTCGTCCTGACCCTGAGCGCGCTGGTCGCCGGTTGCTCCGGCGGCGGCTCGAGCTCGGGCGGGAGCACCGCCGCTCCGGTGACCTCCTCGGGCACCGGCACGCCCGCGAGCGCCCAGCGCCAGGCCCCGGCCAACCTGCACACCGGCCCCGAGCTCGTGCTCGACGCCACCGGCGGCGGCGCGTTCTTCGCGGCGCCGTTCCCCTCGGACGCGCGGCTGAGCGCGAGCGGGAGCGCGGTGGTCAGCGGCCTCGCCAACCCCCGGAACCTGTGGTTCGTGGACGTGGTCTACGACCTGGTCGGCGAGACCCCGGCCTTCAGCCCGAGCGGCACGGTCTACCTGCCCTTCGACGCGCCGATCCAGGCCCCGAGCCCCGACCCCCTCGCCGCCCTCGACCCTCAGAGCCAGGTGCTCCTGGTCGACGTCGACCCGAGCTCGCCCCAGCGCCTGCAGCGCCACCCGTTCTTCGCCGGGCTGACCCAGCAGGCGGACGCGTATCGCCCGGCGAACCTGCTCCAGCTCCAGCCGGTGCCCGGGCTGCCGCTGCGCCCGAACACCACCTACGCCGCGATCGTGCTCCGCGGCCTGGGCGCGCCGGGCTCGGCCTGGCTGGGCCAGGCGCCGGCGGTGACCGCGCTGCTCGCGGGCAAGGAGCCCGGCGGCTCGCAGGGCCTGGCCTGGTCCCAGGCCTGGGCGCCGCTCCGCGCCGCGCTCCAGGACCTCCAGATCCACCCCGACGACGTCGCCGCGGCGACGGTGTTCACGACCCACGACCCCGCGGCGCGGCTCAAGCGCATGGTCGACCACGTGGCCGCGCAGCCCGCGCCCCAGGTCGTCGGCCCGCTCACGATCCGCGACAGCTACGCGGGGTTCACCGCCCTCGAGGGTCAGCTCGCGGTGGACATGTATCAGCGCGGCGTGGCGCCGTTCCCGGTCGCCCCCGGCGGGCGGCTGATCGTCGACGCCCAGGGGCTGCCGGTCGCGCAGTTCACCGAGCTCGCGGACTTCCAGCTCTCGATCCCCAAGGGCGCCATGCCGGCGACGGGGTTCCCGCTCTACTTCTACCTGCACGGCACCGGCGGGCTGGCCTCCCAGGCGATCGACCGGGGCAAGTTCCTGGCCCCGAACACGCCGTCGCCCGCGGGCAGCGGCTGGGCGGCGGAGGTCGCTCCCGAGGGCTGGGCCACGAGCTGCATGGCCGGGCACCTGAGCCCGAGCCGGATCGGGTTCCTCAGCGCGGGGGGCTACGTCAACTACAACTTCCTCAACGCGACGGCCATGCGCGACAACTTCGCGCAAATGATCCTGGAGCAGGTCGCGTTCCTGCGCGCCCTCGAGGGGCTGAGGATCGACGCCGCGCTCTGCCCGGGCACCGACGCCAGCGCGTCCCCCGACGGCAAGGTGTTCTTCGACCCTCAGCTCCGGGTGGTCGGCGGGCAGTCCCTCGGCTCCTACCTCAGCGGCATGCTCGCGGGGCTCCTCGACGGCTGGCAGGGCGCGGTGCTCACCGGCGCCGGCGGCTCCTGGACCGAGTTCGCCCTGGGTCCCAAGGACCCGGTCGACCTGCAGCTCGCGCTGCAGACGGTGCTGCTCCCGGCGGGCGAGGTCCTCGACCGCTTCCACCCGGTGATCATGGCCTTCGACCTCGCCGTCGGTCCGGCGGACAACATGCACGCCGTGCGCCGGATCCTGCGCGATCCCTACGCCGGCCACACGCCGCCCCACGTGCTGGTGGTCGAGGGCGACTCGGACGCGCAGGTCCCGATCGGCCTGCAGCGCGCGCTGGTCCTGGCGCTGGGCGCCGACGTCGCCGGCGCCGACCCGGGCCCGACCCCTGCGGAGCAGCTGCTCCCCGCGCTGCCCTGGGGCGGCCGCCAGCAGCTCAGCCTCCCCGCGAGCGGCAACGTGCTCACCGGCTCGGGCCACACGCGCACCGCGGTGGTGGTGCGCTACCCGGAGGACGGGATCCGCGACGGGCACTACGTCTGGTTCCAGTACGACGAGGCCCGCCGGCGGACCCGAGACTTCCTCAGCGCGCTGCGCCAGGGATCGGACCCGGTGGTGCGCTGATCGCGCGCGAGCGGTCATGCTGGAGGCCCAGGTGAGCTCCCCCTCCGTGCCGCCCGAGGCCGAGACCGACGACGACCCCAGCGCGTCGCAGGCCCTGGTGCCGGTGGACGAGAGCCCGCGCTCGAGCGTCCTGCGCATGGTGATCCTGGTCCTGCTGCTCTCGGGGCTCGTGATCCTGGGCAAGGTCACGGGGATCGCCGAGCGCACCTCGATCGAGGACGTGCAGCAGCTCGTGCAGTCCGCGGGTGCCTGGGGCGCGCTGCTCTTGATCGTGTGCTTCGCCCTGGGCGAGCTCCTGCACATTCCGGGGCTGGTGTTCGTGTTCGCCGCGGTGCTCGCCTACGGCCAGCTCTGGGGCGGCGTCGTGGGCTACGTGGGCGGTGTGGTCTCGGTGTGCTTCTCCTTCGCCGTCGTCCGCGCCGTCGGCGGCCAGGCGCTGGACACGATCAAGAAGCCCTGGGTGAAGAAGATCCTCAGCAGCCTCACCACCCGCCCGATCCGCACCGTGGTCCTGCTGCGGATCGTGCTGTGGATGTCCCCCCAGCTCAACTACGCCCTGGCCCTGACCGCGATCCGCTTCCGCGACTACCTGCTCGGCTCCCTGATCGGCCTGTTCTGGCCGATCACGATCATGGCCCTGTTCTTCGAGCAGCTCCGCGAGGTCTTGCTCTAGCGCGGCTCAGTCCGCAGGTCCGGCCTCGAGCGCCCATGGAACGAGGGTCGTCTGCAGCGCGGTCAAGATCGCGTCCGGCTCGACGCCGGCCAGCAGCGCCCCGGCCAAGCAGCGGCGCGAGAGCCTGGGGGAGAGCCGGCCGCTCCCCGTTGGAACCTCCACCGTGAGCTGAGCCGCTTGCTGAATGGCCCAGGCAGGAAGACGCGCGTCCCGCCACGTGGTGGACACCTCACCCACACTCTCGAGCAGAGCGCGGACGACGTCGGACCTTGCCTGGCAAGGGTGCTCGCACCAGTCCCCTGCAGCTTCGAGGATCGCCGCATGCGTCCGCTCCTCGGGCCGTCTCGCCAAGAGCAGCGGAAGCGCCAGCTCGGCGACGGAGAGAGCTCCGCGAACGACGGCCATGCACTCGTACTTCGCCAGCCGGCGTCCGATCGACCAGATCGCCCACTCGGCTGCGTCGACCCTCGGGTCTTGGGGAGGATCGCTGGGGGCCAGGCTTGCCTGCTCCGGCGCAGCGTCGCCTAGCGTTCTGTGGGCGCCCTGGTGACCCAGGTAGGCAGCCAGTTCGAGGCGCTCTCGAGTCAGCTCGCCGACCCGCACTCGCTCACGCAGGTAGGCGGCCTCGTCCTCGACCGAACCGCTGGCCTCCCATGCGCGCTTGAACTCTCGGAGTCGGGAATCGGTCACCCCAGTGATCCCAACCCTGGCGTATCCAGGCAGCCCTGGGCGGAACGCAGCCGGCCTCCCCGCCCTGGGGACCCTCGTCGTCTCAGAAGCCGTTCTCCCATCTGGTCCTCCAGTCGGAGAGATCCCTCCTCGGTGATTGCCTCTGGAACGTCCAAGGCCAAACAGGCAATGAGCACAGGGGAACGGACAACCACACCGCCTGCCGCCACCACCGCCGCACAAAGACTTGCGGTACCACGAAGAAGATCTTCAAATTGTACGGATTTGGGACTCAAGTTTTGAGGCCTTGCCGTCGCAGATCTTGCGTTCTGCCCTGATCTGGCTCACCCACCTTGCGTGGCCGGACGCCCAGGTTTACACAAGTCCCTTTACCCAAAAGCCCCAAGGATAGCGCGACGGTTCCCCTCCTGGTTCAGTTGGGTCGCGCGCCTAGTTCATTGTACTGGTTGATCTGTGACACGAACGCCCGCTGAGCGCGTTTGCGCTCAACGGTGCGCGTTGCCTTACTCCTGCGAGACGCGCGGGTCGACCCGCGGCGATTCGGGGGAAGCCAATGCACGACGGAGTCCGGAGCAGCCGACTGCTCGCCCCAGCAGCCCTGGCGCTGTGGCTGATTCCAACCTTGGCTCTGGCCCAGCAGCCGCTCGAAGGCCGGCTGTTCTTCGCCCTCGAGAACCGCGAGACCCAGCTCGTGGAGCAGCGCGGGGAAGCGCAGGACACGGGGATCGCCTTCGACCGCCTGCCGGTGCGCGCCAACACGACCTACCGCCTGTGGGTGCTCCACGCCCCGACCCTGCGGATTGCCTTCGTGACCGTGCGTTCGAGCGGGAACGGACTGCAGACCGAGCTCCCTCCGTTCCAGTTGCGCCCTGCGACGCCCCACGATCAAGACCGGGACCTCCTGCCGGACATTTGCGAGTGGATCGTCGGCACGGACCCGCTGAACCCGGACACCGACGGCGACGGCGTCCAGGACGCCGCCGAGCTCCTCGACTCCCAGGACCCCGCGGACGGCTCCGGGGTGCGCACGGGGATCCTCGGCGCCGCCCCCGCACCTGGCACGATCCTCGACGTCGACGGCCTCAACGACAGCGTCGTCGTCGCGGTCGAGAACACCGGCGTCGTGGTCTACAACGCCTTCAATCGCATGGCGCCCCTGGCGATCGCGGACGTGCGCACCGGCGGCCCGACGCTGCGCGTGGCCACCAGCGGCGGCTCGATCGCGGTCGCCGACGGCGTCGAGGGCCTGCGGATCCTGGACGTCTCGGACCCGCCGGCAGCCGCCGAGCGCTTCCACCTCAGCCAGAACCTGCTCCAGGGCAGCGCGCTCTCCGTGGCGGCCACCGCCAACCTGGCCTACGTCGGCCTCGAGTCGGGCCGGATCGCGCTCGTGGACTTGCTCGGCGGAGGCGTGATCGACCGCCTCGACGTGGGGGCGGCGGTCGTCGACCTCGCGGTCTATCAGGAGCGGCTGTTCGCGATCACCAGCGACGCCCGCCTGCTGGAGCTCTCGCTGGGCGTGGGGAAACTGGCCGTGCTCGGCACCTACGACTTCGGCCCCCACACGCAGTACCCGGCGCTGCGCCTTCGCGTCGGCGGCGGGGTGGCCTACGTCTTCTCGCGCCGAGAGCTCACGACCGTCAACGTGCTGACCCCTGGGACCCCCCTCCTGATCGCCACGAGCGCGGTCAACGACATCGTGGAAGGCTTCGACTCGATCTACGACGCCGCGCTCAACGGAGCGGGGCTCCTCGTCGGCCCCACCCGCCGCGCGTCCTTTACGGACCTCCGCCCCACCGTGCAGGTGTTCGACCTCTCCAGCCCCTCGAACGGCTACACGCTGCCGGTCACGGGATTTCCCCTGCCCACGCCCTCTACGTCGATCGGCATGTACAACGCGCTGTCCTACGTGGGTGGGCAGAACCAGCTCGTCGTGGTGAACCACCAACCCTTCGATACCGGGCAGGTGCCGCCCACGATCGTGCTCAGCACCAACGCCAGCGGCGGCATGCTCGAAGAGGGCAGCCTCGCCTTGCTCACCGCCGAGGTCGGGGATGACGCCCAGGTGCGCAACGTCGAGTTCTACGTGGACGGCGCGCGCTTCGAGACCGACGGCGGGTTCCCCTTCGAGACCCGCTTCGTCGCCCCGGCCGTCGCGAGCCAACCGACCGTACGCGTACGCGCACGCGTGTTCGACACGGCGGGGAACTTCACCTGGAGCCCCGAGCAGACCCTGACCTTGACCGCCGACGCCACCGCGCCCGCCGTGGTCGCCATCAGCCCCAGCGCGGGCGCGGCCTTGAGCCAGGTCGGCACCGTGGCGGCGCTGCTCAGTGAGCCGGTCGACGCCGCCACCCTCAGCCCCACGACCTTCTCCCTCACCAGCGCGGGGCCCGACGGCGTGCTCGGCACCGGGGACGACGCCCTCGTGTCCGGGACCCTCGAGGCGCGCCCCACGATCCCCGGCGTGTTCCTCAGCTTCCCCAGCTCCCTGCCCAGCGGGCTCTACCGCGCGACGCTCACCGCGGGGCTGACCGACGTCGCAGGCAACGCGCTCCAGACCCCGACGACCTGGGACTTCACGGTCTTCGGCAGCGACGCCCCCGACACCGACGGCGACGGGCTCCCCGACGTGCTCGAGCTGGCCCTGGGCCTGGACCCGGCCCTCGAGGACACCGACATGGACGGGACCCCGGACGGCGACGAGGACCCGGACCTCGACGGGCTCACGATCGCGCAGGAGATCGTGGCGGGCTTCGACCCTGCGCTCCCCGACACCGACATGGACGGGATCGCCGACGGCGACGAGGACGAGGACCTCGACGGCCTGAGCGCGGTCCTCGAGTTCGCGCAGGGGTCGTCCTTGTTCGACCCCGACACCGACGACGACGGCTTCGACGACAAGGTCGAGTTCGACGGCGCGAGCGACGCCACCGACCCCACCCAGACCCCCGTGCGCGACCTGGTGATCCAGGTCAGCGCCCGCAACCTGGCCGCCCCCGAGGCGGTCTCCGGCTCGACCCAGGTCGGCCCGGTCAGCGTTCAGAACCAGTGAGGCTTCCCATGCACACCGCGAGACTCTTCGTCGCCGCCGCCTGCGCGCTCGCCCTCTCCGGCGGCGCCTCGGCCCAAACCTTCGACAGCGGCTCCGACGGCAGCGACGGCGCCCTCAGCTTCCAGCCGAACTCGGGCGTGATCGTGTTCGACCCGGTGGCCTTGGGGCTGGACGCGTCGGACAACGTGTTCAACTTCACGACCATCGACGTCCCCACGGGGACGGCGGTCGTGCTCAGCGCCGAGGTCCTGGGCGAGGGCAAGCCCGTGTACTGGCTGGCGTCCGGGAACGTCACGATCACGGGCGTCATTGACCTCGACGGCGAGGACGGCGCCCCATTCCAGTTCAACCAGGGCCAAACGCCGTCGATCGCTGGCGCCGGCGGCTACAACGGCGGCCGGGGCGGCGTCCTAGGTGGCCGTGGCCACCCAGGGAACGGGCCAGGAGGCGGACGAGCGTTCGCCGCTCTGACCCCGGTGGTCGGCGGAGGCGCAAACGGAGCGAGCGCAGGCTACGTCGTGCCAGGGCTGGACTCCACGACGCCTGGCCTTGCCGGAGGAGGCGCGACCTACGGAAACCCCTACCTGCAACCGATCGTCGGCGGCTCGGGAGGGGCGGGGGGCACCGGTCCGGTGGGCTTCGAGAACGAGACCTCGGGTGGCGGCGCTGGTGGCGGCGCCCTCGTGATCGCCTCCTCAGGCGTGCTTCGCCTCGACGGCGCGATCACCGCGGACGGCGGCTGGACGGGGGGCAACGGCAATCAGCCGGTGGCTCGAGGGGGAGCGGGGAGCGGCGGTTCCCTACGCCTCATCGCGGCACGCGTCGAAGGGATTGGTAGCCTCTCAGCCCTAGGCGGCGCGGACGCCGCAGGCTTCCGCACCTCTCCGGGGCGGATCCGTATCGAGGCGTTTAGGCGCGCAGGCCCTGCCACTTCGAACCCCGCCGCCGAGATCAGCACCCCCGGCTCGGTCTTCCCCCCGCCGACGACGCCCAGCCTGCGCCTGACCCAGATCGACGGGGTGAGCGTCGCCGCGACCCCCACCGGCGCGTTCGAGGTGCCCGACGTCGCGATCACGGCCACCGCCGCGGTGACCCTGAACCTCGAGGCCACGAACGTGCCGCTGGGGACGACCCTCGCCCTCGTGATCCGCGCCGAGGACGGCTCCCAGATCACGGCGACCTCGACCCCGCTGACCGGCACGCTCCAGAGCTCGACCGCCACGGCGCAAGTGACCTTCCCCAGCGGCTTCTCCCGGGTGTTCGTCACCGCCTCGTGGGCGCCGTGAGCGGGCCCAAGCTGCTCCTGAGCGCGCTGCTCGTGGGCGGGGGCGTCCTCGCCCTGGCCCTCGGCGCTCGCGTCGAGGAGCGAACCCTCGCCGCTGCCCCCGCCGCGGCGGTCGTGCTCGAGCCCCACGCCGAGCAGGCCCCTGCGCCCCCGGCCACTCCGACCCCGGCGGCTCCCGCCCCCGACGTGGCCTCGATCATGCGCGAGGAGCACGACCCTGCCGCGTGCGTCCTCGACCCCAGCCTCGACCCCGCGGTCCAGCTCGTGGCCCTGCGCAAGCTGGAGCGCGACGACCCGACCCGCGCCTGCGAGCTGGCCTACGGTCTGCTCGAGAGCCCTGACCGGCAGTTGCGGGTCAACGCGATCGCGATCCTCGCCCGCGACGACTCGCCCCGCGCCCGTGACGCCCTCGCCCAACTCGACCCGCGCAGCCGCCGGCTGGCCACTGCGATCGCGAACCGGAGGTAGACCCCGTGAGCTTTGCGTCCCGCCTGCTCCCGCTGACCCTCCTGGGCCTCGCCCTCGGCACCTCTGCCTGGGCCCAGGAGTGCGTCCCTCGCCGCCTGGTCGACGGGCTCCCGCGCACGGAGTTCGCCCCCGGGCTCACCACGACCTCCTTCACCCCGCCCGCGACCGCGGGCGCGTGGTTCCTGACCGTCGAGCGCGGCGCCGCCGCGCCGGTCCGGGTCGAGCTCGACGGCCAGGCCGTGGTTCGCGTCCAGGACTGGAGCCCGAACATCCGCGTGCTCCGGGTCCCGGTCACCGTCGCGACCCCGAGCGCGTTGCGGGTCCGCGTGCTGGGCTCGGCCCCCGCCGCGGTGCAGGTCCAAGGCGTGGTGGACGAGGCCGACCTGACCCCGATCGTGGGGCAACGGGTGGCGGAGCGCGAGGTCTTCGCCCAGCGCTTCCTGGGAGGCGTCCCTCCCACCCTGGACACCGCCTCCGTCGCGGTCCCCGAGCCCGGGCTCTACACCCTCCAGGCCCAGAACGGGAACCCGGACGGCAGCGGGCGCGTGCTCCTCGCCCGGCCCCGCTGGAACCAGGAGCGGGTCCTGGGCCTGCTCCACCTGAACACTGCGTCGGCCTCGGGCGCTGTCCTCCCGTTGCCCCAGAACGCCCTGGAGGTGTTCGCCCTCGGTCCCGCAGGGTCCTTCGTGGACCTGAGCCTCCGCGGCTGGGTGGTGGACGAGCTGGCGCCGAGCGCGAGCTGGACCTCGCCCCCCGCGGGGAGCACGGTCAGCGCAGGCACCGCCCTCGAGCTCGTCTACGCCGACGGCAACTCCGGCGTGCTCACCGACGAGATCACGATCCTGCTCAACGGACAGGACGTGACCGCGCTGTTCACCGTCGGCGAGAACGCCGCGACGGCGACCGCCGGGGCGCTGCCGCTGGCGAGCGGAAGCAACACCCTCGTGGCCACGGTCCTCGACCGCGCCTGCAACCAGACCCAGGCGAGCGTCACCTTCCAGTTCGGCTCCGGCGACGTGACCCCGCCGGTGCTCACTCAGCCCGCGGACCTGGTGGTCGAGCAGGCGAGCCCCCAGGGCAGCGTCGTCGCCTACGTCGACCCCACCGCCACCGACGACACCGACCCGAACCCCGTCGTCTCCTGCGCTCCGCCCAGCGGCAGCCTCTTCCCACCCGGCACCACGACCGTCACCTGCACCGCCACCGACGCCAGCGGCAACCAAAGCTCGGTCACCTTCACCGTCACCGTCCAGGACACCACCGCCCCCACCCTCACCCAGCCCGCGGACCTCCTCGTCGAGCAGGCCGGCCCCTTGGGCACCGTCGTCGCCTACGCGGACCCCACCGCCAGCGACGCCGCCGACCCGGCCCCGGTCGTCTCCTGCACCCCGCCCAGCGGCAGCCTCTTCCCACCCGGCGCCACCACGGTCACCTGCACCGCCACCGACGCCAGCGGCAACCAGAGCTCGGTGACCTTCACCGTCACCGTCGAGGACACCACCGCCCCCACCCTGACCGTGAGCCCGCCCGACGGGTCCACGGTCAGCACCAGCCAGGTGCCGCTCCAGGCGAGCTACGCCGACGGCGGGAGCGGCGTCGACCTCGCCAGCTTCCAGGCCACCCTCGACGGGCAGGACGTGAGCGGGTCGTTCAGCGTGGGTCCCAGCAGCGCCCAGGCCCTCTCCCCCGCGCTCTTGGACGGCGCGCACACCCTCGTGATCACCGTCAGCGACCTCGCGGGGAATCCGACCGCGGTCAGCAGCACCTTCACCGTGGACACCGGCGCCGACGCGCCCTTCGCCCTCGAGCTCTCGCTCTCCCCCGCCGCCCCAAGCGCCGTACCGGCGCTGACCGCCAACGACCTCACCCTGCGCGCGGTCACCGCGGGCGGCCAGACCGCCACCGGGTTCAGCGGCTTCGTGCTGTTCAGCGCCTCCGACGGGCTGGAGCCGTTGGACGGCCTGGTGGTCGAGCTGACCCCGGCCGACCAGGGCCAGCTCACGATCCCGGGCGTCGCCTTCTTCCAGACCCTGGGCACGGTGGTGGTCACCGCCGCCTCCCTCGAGGAGGCGCCCAACGACCCCAGCGGCAGCCTCCCCGTGACCGTGGTCCTCCCCGAGCCAGTGATCTTCCCCACCCCGCCCGCGACCACGGGCGCCGACCGCGCGGTCCTGATCCAGGGCCTCTCCTACCCCGGCCAGCCCGTGGAGCTGGTCCTGAACGGGCAGGTCGTGGCGACGACCAACGCCGGGGTCTCCGGCGACTTCGCCTTCTCCCGCGTGGTGGCCCCGGGCACCTCGACGCTCTTCGTCCAGGCGACGAACCCCAGCACCAGCACGCTCACGCCGTCGCAGACCGTGACCGTGACCGCACCCCCGCCTGCCCCCGTGGCCCTCAGCGTTCAGCCCCCCGCGCTGAGCCTGAACCTGGACCAGGTGGCGACCCTCGTCGTCACCGAGTCCTTCGCCGACGGCAGCACCGCCGACGTCACCGCCCTCGCCGCCTACAGCAGCTCGAACCCCGCCCTCGTGAACGTGATCGGCCCCGGTGAGGTCGTCGCCCTGGCCCCGGGCCAAGCGACGCTGACCGTGAGCTACGACGGGCTGAGTGTGGACGTGCCCGTGAGCGTGGGGATCGCGGCCCTGATCCAGAGCTCGCCCGCCGCCGGCGAGGCCGAGGTCGCGGTGACCCGCGAGACGATCCTGCGCTTCAGCGCGCCCCTCGACACGGCCTCGGTGACCTCGTCCAGCGTGTTCGCGTCCTTCGCCGGGCAGCCCCTGGCCGCGCGCCAGCACCTCTCCCCCGACCGCAAGACCCTGACCCTGTTCTACGACCCGCCGCTCCCCGCCAGCAGCCGCGTGCGCGTGACCGTGGACGGCGACCAGCTCCTGGCTCAGGGCGCCCAGATCGACGCTGACCGCGACGGCTTCGCCGGCGGCGTGGCCCAGATCGACTTCGACACGCTCTCGCTGTCGGTGGTCGACGGCACCGCGGTCTGCGGCCGCGTGTTCGCGTCCGAGATCCTCAGCGTGTCCGGCGGCGGCTCGGTCAACGTGCCCCTCGAGGGCGTGCGGATCACCGTGGACGGCCAGGAGGACACGCTGTTCGCGATCACCGACGCGAACGGCAACTTCCGCCTCGAGCCCGCCCCCGCGGGCAAGTTCTTCGTGCACATAGACGGGCGCACGGCGACGACCGGCGTGCCCCCAGGCGCCTACTACCCCTTCGTGGGCAAGCCCTACGTCGGTGTCGCCGAGGAGGAGACCAACGTCGGGGAGATCTTCCTCCCGCTCGTGACCCCGGGCACGCTCCAGCCGGTGAGCGCCACCGAGGACACCGTGCTCACCTTCCCGCCCGGCGTGGTGAGCCAGTATCCCGAGCTCCAGGGCCTCGAGCTCACCGTCGCCGCGGACTCCCTCTACGCCAACGACGGCACCCGCGGCGGCTCGGTGGGCGTCGCGCCGGTGTCCCCCGAGCGCCTGCCGGGCCCCCTGCCCCCGGGCCTCGACTTCTCGATCGTGATCACCGTCCAGACCGACGGGCCGACCAACTTCGACGTCCCCGCCGCCGTACGCTTCCCGAACCTGGCCGGGCTCCCCCCCGGGAGCAAGACCGCGCTCTGGAGCTTCAACCACGACGTCGGCGCGTGGGAGGTCGTGGGGTCCATGACCGTCACCGCCGACGGCCTGTGGGTGGTCACCGACCCCGGGGTCGGGATCCTCGCGCCGGGCTGGCACAGCATTCAGTCGGGCGGCACGTTCAGCGGGGGACCGGTCGAGGACTACACGAGCCCCCCGGGCCTCCCTCCCTGCTTCTATCCATTCACCACGTGTCCGATCACCTCTGGCTCCGAGGTGGGCCACAACGACGGCTCCGCGGACGGAACGTGCACCGACCCCGCGGGCGGCAGCGTGGTGCTCAGCACCGGCGAGGAGCGCCTCGACCGGGTCGACCTCGCGATCCCCGGGCGCGCCGGCCTCGACTTCGTCATGCGGCGGCGCTACCGCAGCCGCGTGTTCCTCGACGGACCGCTGGGCCACTCCTGGGACTTCGACTACAACCAGCGCCTGTTCGCCGACGGCGAAGACGTGGTCCGCGTGAACGGGCGCAGCCGGGTCGACAGTTGGGAGCGCTTGCCCGACGGGAGCTACCGCTCGCCGCGCGGCAACTTCGGAACCCTGATCCAGGAGGTCGACGGCAGCTTCGTACTGCGCATGCCCGACGGCATGAAGAAGTACTACCAGACCAACGGCCTGCTCTACTGCCTTCAGGACCGGCACGGGAACCAGCTCCAGTTCCAGTACGACGCTCGAGACAACCTCGCGCTCGTGATCGACACCTACGGGCGCGAGATCGAGTTCGTGTTCGAGACCTTCGCCGACGGCCGCGACCGCCTGGTGCGGATCCGTGACTTCGCGGGCCGCGAGGTGGAATACCGCTACGACACGAACTACGACCTGGTCGAGGTGCGCTCGCCCGTCGTGATCGGAACCACGACCGGCAACGACTTCCCCCAGGGCCGAGTCGAGCGCTACGCCTACGCCAGCGGACAGAGCCATCCGTCCCTCGACCACAACCTGGTCGCGATCACGCGGCCCGAGGAGGTCGCGAGGGGCGGGCCGCCGTGGAAGACCTTCGTCTACGGGACCGACCCCCAGGACCTCGTGCGCTTCGACAAGGTGCTCGCGTTCACCGAGGGCGGCGTCAACGCGAGCGGAGTCGCTGCGGGCGGCACGACGACCATCGACTATGAGGAGCTGAACCAGGGCGTCTCTCCGGGGGACTTGGACCTGCCTCGCGGCAAGGCCACGGTCACCCGCCGCAACGGCAACGTGCGCGAGCTCTTCGTCAACGAGCGCCTCGATCACATCATCACCCGCCAGTTGACCCGCGGCCTCCGGGCCGGTGAGCCTGCGTTCTACGAGACCCGCAGCTACTTCACGTCGGACTCGCAGCTCCTGCGGCGGGTGTTCCCCCAAGGGAACGAACTCCGGCTGGCCTATGGGAGCGGAACGCGCGGCCTACAGGACCAAGTCGTGGAGAAGCGCCTGATCGCCGACGCCCGCGGCGGCGGCGAGGACCTCGTCACCACCTTCAGCTACGAGCCGCTGTTCCTGCGCCTGGCCAGCGTGACCGACCCGCGGGGGAACGCCACGGGGTATGTCCCGCCCTTGGGGACGCCCTCGGCCGCGCGCTACACGACCACCACGACCTTCGACTACCAGGAGGGGACCGACCCCGTGCCGGAGGCCGCGCGCTTCGGGATCGACCTGAGCGGGATCGCGCGCGGGCTCGGCGACCTCAACGGCGACGGTCGCGTGGACCAGGTGGCCGGGAACGCGGTCCGGGTCGACCTGCCGACCGTCGAGCTACGGCCGGACAGCCAGCAGGCCGCAGAGCTCGGCGGCACGGCGCAGGCGATCTTCAGCGAGTTCGCTTGGAACGACCGCGGGCAGCTCCTGCGGTCCGTCGACGCCGAGGGCAACGTCACGACCCTCGCCTACTACCCCGAGGACGACCCCGACGGGGACGGGCGGACCACCCTCAGCAAGTTCGAGCTCCTGGGGACCGGAGAGACGGGCTACCTGCGCCAGGTCGTGCGCGACGCGGAGCTTGGGACGCGGCGCAGCTACATGGGGCCCCTGGCCGGGCTGACCACGCAGTTCCGCTACGACGAGGTCGGGAACCTCGTGGCGACGATCAACCCGCGCGGGGTCGAGACCCAGCTCGAGGTGACCGCGCTGAACGAGGTCGTGCGGGTCGTCCGCGGGGCCCGGGTCGACGAGGCCGTGGCCCGCGGGCAGTTGATCACCGGGGAGTCGCCGTTTGGGTATCAGGTGCGGACGTGGTTCGACCACAACGGGCGCGCAGTGCGCGTGGAGCGTGAGAACCGCGACTCGACTACGGCGGGCGTCGGGGCGTTCGTCGAGACCATCACGGAGTACGACATCCTCAACAACCCCGTGGCCGTCTCGCGGGAGCTCGACGCGACCACGGTCTTGAGCTGGGCCTACCGCTACGACCCCGACGAGCTGCTCCAGGAGGTGGTGCAGCCCGAGGGCAACCGCACCTTCACGGAGTACGACGAGCGGAACCTGGTCATCCAGGCGACCCGCGGGTTCGGCGACGTCCAGGCGTCTACTGTCCGGGTGGACTACGACCTCAACGGCAACCGGGTGCGGGTCACCGACGCACAGGACAACGACGGCAACGGGCTCGGCGAAGAGACCGTCTTCGCCTTCGACGGGTTCGATCGCCTCGTCCAGGTGACCGACGCGCTCGGGAACGTCGCCGCGACCGACTACGACGTGGCGGGCAATGTCGTCGAGCGGCGGGTGGACGGGCACCCCGCGAATCTACCCGCGGCCGCGAACGTGACCCTCAAGCGCGTGTTCTTCTCCCACGACGAGCTGGGGCGCGTGTATCAGGTCGACGAGGCGCTGTTCGTGGCCGGCGCGGTGGCGCCGGTGCGGCCGGTGGTCTTGTCGGACGGGAACAGCGACGGCTTCGTCACCGCGCAGTTCGAGTTCGATCGCCTGGGCCGGCTAACCCACACCGTCGAGGACGACGGCGAGGTCACCCGCAGCGTGTTCGACGGGGTCAGCCGCGTCGTGGAGAGCGTCGACGCGCTCGGCAACCGCATGCTGACCAGCTACGACCAGAACTCGAACGCCCTGGCGGTGACCAGCGTGGAGCGGAGCCCCGAGGGGCTGGTGCCGGACGAGGTGTTCACCACGCGCTACGTCTGGGACCAGCTCGACCGCCTCGTGCGCGCGACCGACAACGCGGGCCAGACCACGCGCTTCGCCTACGACTCGAGGGACAACCTCGTGTTCAGGAGCGACCCCGAGGGGGCCGTGGTCGCGGACCCGCTCGGAGTGTTCCCGGGGAACGTCAACGCGCCGGGGAACACGTGCACCTGGTTCTACGACGGGTTGGATCGCCAGGTGCGGCAGCTATGTGACCTGCGGGTCGGCGGGACCGGGGCCGGAGGGTTGGACACGTCGAATCCGACGAACCCCGACGGGCAGGTGTCGTTGAGCTACGTGTTCGACGGGAACTCGCGGCTGACCGGGATCGTCGACGACAACCTCAACCGCACGTCGTTTGGGTGGGACGCGCTGGATCGGAAGACGAGCCAGACGAACGCGGACGGCGAGAGCTACGTGTATGGGTACGACCGGGATCACAACCTTGTGAGCGTGGTCGATCCGAACGGGTCGGTGTGCGCGAAGACCTACGACGTGCTGAACCGGCTCGTGCAGGTCGACGTCGCGCGGGCCGCCGGTGTGGTGGGGACCACGCAGGAGGTGTTCGGCTACGACGGGCTCTCGCGCATGACGTCGGCCGTGGACGACAACGGGGCTGCGCCGGATCAGACGTGTGCGTGGGTGTTCGACTCCCTCAGCCGTGTGGCCGAGGAGCAGCAGAACGGGACGCCGGTGTCGAGCCGGTATGCCGGAGACGGCAAGCGCTTGGCCTGCGTCTATCCGGGCGGGCG
The DNA here is from genome assembly GCA_041402045.1 of Planctomycetota bacterium. Classification (GTDB taxonomy): domain Bacteria; phylum Planctomycetota; class J058; order J058; family J058; genus JAGQRJ01. The sequence continues at coordinate 28,914 of JAWKSZ010000028.1, forward strand.
GGTCGTGTCGCAGACATTCGACGCGATCGACCGCGTGAAGAGCGTGTCGGACGCCGGCGGCGTGATCGCGACCTCGGACTGGATCGGGCCCGGGTATCGCGAGCTGCGGCGCGTGAACGGGAACGGGACCACGTTCTCCTTCGTGCAGGGCGGGGTCGATACCGGATACGACGCCGTCAAGCGGATCGTGCGGCTGCGGCACTTGACCGCTGGGGGCGTAGCCTTCGTCGATCGGGAGTACGGCTACAACCGGGCCAGCCAGCGCACGTTCGAGCGGCGCAACGACGACTTTGGGCAGACGGACAGCTACGTCTACGACTCGATGTACCGGGTCGTGGACTCGTTGTACGACCAGGGCGGGAGCGGCGGGACCACGCGGGACGTCGCCCAGCAGAGCTACCGGCTCGACGGCGTGGGCAACCGGCGCGTGGTGGAGCAGCAGACGGCGTCGGTTGGGGTCGTGAGCGTGGCTCACAGCGTGAACGAGGTGAACGAGTACACCGCGATCGGGGCGGTGGCCAGGGCGCACTCCGACAACGGGAACCTGGTCGACGACGGGACGCGGCTGTTCAGCTTCGACTACAAGAACCGGCTGGTGGGGGTCACGGAGAAGTCCACCGGGACGCCGATCGCCACTTACGTCTACTACTCGGACAACCGCAGGGCGCAGAAGACGGTGTTCGCGACCGGGGAGACGACCACGTTCTTCTACGACGGGTGGCAGGTCTGTGAGGAGACTGGCGCGTCGAACGCGACCTATGTGTGGAACCCGGTCTACGTGGACGAGCTCTGTCGCATGGATCGCGACGGGGGGCAGTTCTATGCGCACCAGAACGCTCGGGCGGACGTGGTCGCGGTGTCGGACGCGACAGGCGCCGTGGTCGAGCAGCGGTTCTTTGACGACTACGGGCAGGTCTTCGATACGGCGAAGCAGGGGACGACGCTGTCGGCGGTCGGGAATCCCTACGGGTTCCAGGGGCGGCGGCTAGATCCCGAGACGGGGCTCTACTACTTCAGGAACAGGTATTACTCGCCGAGCGAGGGGCGCTTCATACAGCGCGATCCGGTGTGGGACGCCGGGAACGTGGGTGGTCAGTACTCGTTTGCTGGGTCTGGGCCGCTGTCGCGAATGGATCCCAGTGGTACTGACGCGATTGCCGCAGCTATGGCAGAGTTCACGCTCGCGGCGATGCGCATGGGGTCCGTCCCACTCGCTTCTGCACTTACCGACGCGGGCATGGACGCGGCAGTCGCACGGCTTCTAGCGAATTCAGCATTTATTGATGGGGCAACGCTAGGCCCCACCGCCAAACTCTCTGAGAAGGCAGTAGAAAGCACCGCAAAATTCTCTGGGAAGGCTGCTGCCGCTAGAGGTGGTCTCTACGGGACCCTCGCTCTTGCTGCGTGGTGGTTGGCAGATTCCTACATCCAGCGGGACATTGGCCGCGAACTCGCCGAGAACACGAACCGGCAGACGTTCCTAGAGGGCCAGTTGCGAGGAACGGGTTCAGGAAGTGGTGCAGGCACATGGCTTGACAGGTTCCTCGCGGACAATGGCCGTTTGCCCAATGCCTCCGAACTCGTCAACCTGAGCAACATGCTCAACAAGGGGGACTTCGCAGGAATCTTGGACCAGATCGGGGACTACTGCAACGGAGGTCCTGGTGGCCCTGGGCCCAACTTGCCTGGACTTGGAGCAGGGGACAGTTACGAGCAGGCTGTGCGTGACTCGGAAGGCGGAGAAGAGGGCCGAGTCGAGTGGGCCCCCGGTCAGACGTTGCAAGTCGACTCCATTACTTCTGAAGCCTTGACCCAAGCGAAACACTCAAATTGGGCAAATGCCCCAGAAAATAGATTCGGGAGTGAGAACTCCCTCCAGTTCATGAAGAACTGGCTTGCGGCACAAAGGGAGGGGAAGATATCGAGGCTTACGACTCCGATTGACCCCGGACCCAAGCGTCGAAACTTCCTAGAAGCGATCGCACCGGGGACTGACGTTCGAGTCTGGGATCCTCGTTAGGAGAACCTAGTGGCTGGCTTGCTAAACCATGGAAAGACCTTTACCCGTCTGCCTCAGGGAACCCCCGACGGCCCGTACGAACTGGTCTTGGACTACAGCGAAACCGTGTCGAACACCACCTGGCGCAAGATCGCGAGCCTGCTCGCAAATCGCGGCGTCCCGTCTGAACTCCTGCCTGAATATGCAGACAATTTCAACTTGGACGAGGACCGGATACGCAACCAATGCGAACAGATACGGGAGGCCATATGGAGCCGTGACCCTCTCCCCGAAGATGACCCCCTAGCGTTCTACTACAATTTGCTCCTTGGCTGGATTGCGGCTGGCGACTACTTTTTCTTTGCACAGTCCTAACTCCCCTGCTCTCGGATTACTTGGACACCAAGCTGGGACGTCGGTCCTGACCAGGACCGTCCCCGCCCATGACCAAGCGAGAGCCCATACCGCAGTGGCGCGAAGGCGCGAGTAGATGCCGCTTCTCCGAAGCCAGGAAGCCCGGGGCCGTGCGCTGCCTCGCAGTCGTCGAGGATCTCGACACGCGGAACTCGCTGGGCAGAAGCCCGAGGGAGAAGCGGAAGCCCCACAGCTGAAGCGAAGCCCGCAGGCGTCAGCTCTTCACCGAGTTCTCCACGTCGGTCGAATTCGCAGCTTGCGAATTTCCTCCAAGGCGGGGCGGGGCGGTCGACCGACAATGCGAAGGGGGTCCTTGGGCAGACATAGCGATCTCTTCGCATCGAGAGAAGAAGCTATGCTCGATTAGGAGGATCTCTCGTATGACCGACTCCCGGCTCTCACGCCTAGAACGTGCCTGGGAGGCTTCTGGTAGCGCTATAGACGAAGCCGCCTACCTGCGGGAGCGCGTGCGAACTGGGGATCTTTCGCGAGACCGGTTGGACCTGGCGGCGTACTGTGGGAATCAGGGTGCCCGAGCGGCAAGAGACGAAGGTCCTGAAGTAGAAGGTGCCGTGAGCCCCCTCCGCCCGGCTCCACAGGAACGCGTTGCTCACATGCGGTCATGCTGGTCCACCTGGCGCCACAAACTACCGCCGGACCTCGAGCGCCTCCTTGTTTGGCTGTGCGGACTACGCAACATCCACAAGACCGCCACCGCGCAGGCCTGCTGCGCGATCGCGCGCCATTCGCTTTCGACCCAAGGCTACCCGGAAGGCATCGGAGCGCTCGAGCTCAGGCTGAGAGCTGCGGAGCAATGGTGCCAGGACCCGACTCTAGCGAACGCTACGAGGGCACACGATCCGGCACTGGAGCTGGGGAAGTCTCGCCTTATCCTGGAGACTCGCGATACGAAAACCTACACTTTGTTTCGACGACCGCAGCACAGATCGCGGTCGACTCGCACGAGTTCGACGAGAGGTTGCGTGAGCGGGTCACCGAGCCCGAAGAAGACCTGCGGATTAACGTTGAGCACCTGCTTAGGCTGGTGACCTTCGAGCTTGGGGATGTAGCGGAGAACCTACGCCAAGTGGCAGTTAGGGCCCTCCTAGCCTGGGCGTTGCAACGCACTTGAGCCGAAGGGCGAAGGGCGAAAGGTCCCATTGGTCAACCGAGGCTGATTCTGGGCGGCCCTGCGGGCCGCTCCCCCGTCCGTAGGTTCGGGTCTTTGGGCGGCCCTGCGGGCCGCTCCCCCGTCCGTAGGTTCGGGTCCAAAGCACCTCTCGGCGCCGTCGAACGACCGCCGTCGGCTCGCCCATGAAGCACGGGTCTGCCCGCGAGGAAACCGCTCAGACGCCCCAGGAAGCGCTCTGCTGCGTTGGACGCGTACATGCCGCCGCCTGGCCTGATCCTCTTGGGTCCGGCTCTCTGAGGCCGCGAGACGCGCAGCCGGCTCGAGCGCAAGCGCGCTAGGCGCGCAGGATCAGCTCCGTCGAGAGCTGGCACTTGTCGACCTTGTGCTTCCCGTACGTGCCAAGCGGGAACTCGACCGCGTAGTCGCCGTCTTGCCAGGCAGACAGGGCAGTTCGGTACGCCTCCCGCCAGGCCTGGAGGCCGCGCAGCAGCTCTTGGCGTTCGCCCTCCTCGTTCCCGCTCGCGATCCGCGGATTGAGGCCGAAGGAGGGAAAGGTGTCGCCTGCGGATTCCCACCACTTGACCGCGCGGATCCTGGCGACGCCCAGGAAGGCGTGCTTGCCCTCGACCTGGCGTCGGCGGTGGATCTGGTCGATCTCCTGCTCGACGGCGGCTCGCACGCGCTGGCGGAAGGCCTCGTGGCGCTCGGGCGGGATCAAGGAAGGAACCTTCACCTCGAGGGGGATCACCTCGGGGAGGGTGCTGCGAGCTTCCCGCACCCGAACGCCGTCCTCACGGTCCCGAGCCTCGGCCTGCTCGCGCTCGGCCTCCGCCCTGCGGACCTCCGCAGGGGTCATGGAGCCCCGCGCGATCCAGCGCTTGGCTCGCTTGCCGCCAAAGAACGCGTAGTCCGGGCGCGGCACCAGGATCGACAAGGTCCCCATGTCCTCGGGGCGGGTCGAGAAACCCGGCCACTGCTCGGGGCGCTCGACCAGGCCGTCCTTCACCGCGTTCGTGTAGAGGTAGACCAACTCGCGGACGAGGGTGTCCTCGTCGTGGATCTCGACGTTGCTGTAGGGGTCCGAAGACCAGAAGCGCTCACCGCGCCCCCAGTGCGCGTTCAGGGCGCGCGCAGTCAGGAGGTTCAGGATCTCCATGAACCTCGGCAGCTCGCCCTTGGGGTCTCCAACCTTGGCGTGGAAATGGTTCGCCTGCACCGTCACGGCGTAGAGCTCCACCGAGGTGAGCTGGAGCGCGCGAGCTAGGGCGTACTTGAAGATCTCGTTGGTCGCCTTGCTGGGCTTGAGGAAGAACCTGCGCTCGGAGCAACGAGCGGTCACCAGGTGGATCTGGTCGTGGAGCACGCGACGGGGGTCGGTCATGGGGCCTCAGCCCGACCGAGGCACGAGGCGTTCCGCTGAGGCAAAGGCTTACGGCAGGCTCTCAAGGTTCAGGAGCAGGTCACCCTAGGTGAACTGGTTGGGCAAGACTTGCCCAATCGACCCACGCGACCTCCCGGACCCGGGACCTGGCTAGTCGTCGAGCAGGCCACCCACGAGGCCCGGGGTCGGGGCGGCCGACGGGCCGAGGGGGACCTCGATCGGGTAGAGCAGGAGTCCCGCGCGCAGGCGGGCGACGCCGCCGCCGTCCTGGGGTTCGTAGCGCAGCGAGAACACATTCACGTGTTCGTCCCGGTAGCGGGTGCGCTCGCGGTCGGCCTTGATCCCCACGATCGGCCACACGCGGGTCGAGCCGTTGACGTAGTCCATGAAGTTGAACACCACCGTGTCGGCCAGGTGCAGGGTGACTTGCTCGTCCTCGAGGTGGTCCCACTCGCGGCTGAGGTCGATCTCGGCGGGAGTCTCGGCGTAGGTGATCTCCACCCGGCGCCGGCGGAGCTTGCCCTTCTCGCGTTGCTGTCGCTCGGAGGCGTGCCCCTGGCGGCCGAGCTCGATCGTGTCGATCCCGCTCAGGAGCTGGGTCAGCGAAGACGGAACCTCGACCCCGCGGGCGGCCGCGGCGGCCAGCGCCTGGTCGACCTCGGCGCCGGAGAGGGTCTCCGCGTCCAGCTCGCGGAGGCCCGCGATCAAGGTCAGGAGCGGCTGCTCGTCGCGGGAGGCGTGCTCGATCAGGGCGGCGAGTTGGTCCTCCTGGGCCAGCACGTCCGGCGGGAGGCTCACCACGGGATCCCCGGGGATCGTCAGATCCGGGGCCTGGACCTCCTCCGGCTCGAGCTCGGCCGGGGGCTCGGGCGTCTCGTCCCGGGGCACGATCGGCTGCTCCGCGGCGGGCGGCTCGGTCGAAGCGATCGGCGGCTGCTCGGACGAGATCGGCGGCTGCTCGGGCCCCGAGCCTACGGGCGCCACGGGCGAAGGCTCCGGCGCGGGCTCCGGTTCCTCCGCTTCACCGGCGTCGGCTAGGCTGCTGGCCAGGCCGTCCGAGCCCTCAGGCTCTTGCCGAGTGCCCAGGCTGACCTCCATTTCGGCCACGAAGGGGACCTTGACCCGCGCGACGGGGTTCTCGCTCTGGGTGTCGAACACGACGTATTTGGGGGCGAGGGCGATCCCGGTCTGCGAGCGCCCGACCTTGAAGCCCTCGAAGGAGCGGAGCTGGGTCGTCCCGTCGGCGTTCTCCGCGAGGACGAAGCTCACCTCCTCCTCCAGGTGCACCCACCCCCGGACCACGTCGATCGGCGCCGGCGCCTCGGAGAAGACGAAGCTCACCTCGCGGCTGCGGGTCTCGCCCGTCTGGTGGCTCTCCGCGAACTCGCCCAGGGAGATCCGCTCCAGGTCGGCGAGGACACCCCCGAGCGCCTCGGGGACCACGATCCCCTGCGCGTCGAGGGTGTAGAGCACGTTCTCGAGCTCGTCGCGCCCGACCTCCGTCGCCTCCAGCTGGCCCAGGCCCTCGAGGAAGCTCAGGCTCGGGTTGCCGCTGCGCGTCGCGCGCAGGATCAGCCCTGCGATCGGGTTGTCCTGAGCCTGCGCGATCAAGGGAAACGCGACGCAGGCCAGCAGCAGCAGTCTCATGGGAACCTCGAGCGGGTGTGAGCAAGCCAGCGACCGCGCCCTCTTGGCCGTAAGCCCTTCCACTCCAATGCGCAGCGCCACGGGTTCGCTCTACGTTTCGACGCGGAGGGCTGACCGATCTGGACGCGGTGCGACCTGGGACGGTCCGGGGCAGAGCCTGCCTGGTCCCGAACCCCGGGAGCGTGGCGATCTGGCGCTAACCCCTGGTGAGGGCACGGTGTCCCGAACCCCCGGTGCGGTCCCGGGGCCTGGTAGCGTGCACGGCGAGGAGCGACCCGTGACGATCCGGCTTGGTGTGTTCGGCCTGGGCGACACGGCCTGCGCGTGGGCGGAGAGCCTCGCGGGCCGGGGGGCCGAGGTCGCGGGCACGGTGCGGACGGCCGAGAAGCAGGCGCGGCTCGGGGCCCGGGGGTGGGAGGTGGCCTGCTTCGAGCGGGGGCGGGCGCTGCCCGAGGACGCGCTGCGGGGGCTGACCCACGTCCTCGTCTCGATCCCCCCCGACAGCGAGGCAGGGGATCCGGTGCTGGACCGGGCGCTGGATCGGCTGCGGGAGCCGACCGTGCAGTGGGTGGGCTACCTGTCCTCGACCGGGGTCTACGGCGACCACCAGGGCGCGTGGGTCGACGAGGAGACGCCGCTGCGGCCGGCGGGGAGCGAGCGGGCGCGACGGCGGGCCCGGGTGGAGGCGCGCTGGCTCGCGCTGGCCGGGAAGCTGCCGCTGCACGTGTTCCGGCTGGCCGGGCTCTACGGCCCCGGGCGGAACGCGGTGGAGGCCGTGCGAGCCGGGCGGGCGCGGCGGCTGGACGCGCCGGGGGTCGTGTTCTCACGGATCCACCGCGACGACGTGCTGCAGGTGCTCGACGCCTCGCTGGAGCAGCCGCGGCCAGGGGCGATCTACGACGTGGCCGACCGAGAGCCGGCGCCGTATCACGAGGTCGTGGCCTACGCCTGCGAGCTCCTGGGGGTGGAGCCGCCGCCGCTGGAGCGGCTGGAGGACGTCGACGCGTCGCCGGCGCTGCGGAGCTTCTATCGCGACCGCAAGCGAGTGCGGGCGGAGCGGATCCGGAGCGAGCTGGGGGTCGAGCTGCGCTACCCCACCTACCGCGAGGGGCTGGCCGCGCTGCTCTGAGCGGGCGCGCGCGCTAAGATCCGCGCAGGAGTGTGGGGTGAGCGACCCGAAGCCCGAGAGCACGCAAGCGACCCAGGCCACGGACGGGGCGCCGCAGTCGCGGCGCGAACGCTGGGACCTGTTCTTGAACGACGCGAGCACCGGGCCCGGGCGGGTGATCGAGTTCGTGACCGGGGCCCTGATCCTGATCGTGTGCGCGATCTACGTCGTCGATCGGGAGATCTCGAGCGGGCACCTGCCGGCGCTCGCTTCCATGCAGGAGACGCTGCAGGGGATCGAGACCGGGATCACCGTCCTGTTCCTCCTGGAATACTTCGTGCGCTGGTGGGCCAGCGGCTCGTGGAGGTACCCCCTGCGCCCGCTGGCGATCGTGGACCTCGTGGCCTGCCTGCCCCTGTTCTTCCCCCAGAACTTCCAGTTCGTGCGGATCCTGCGCATGTTCCGCGTGCTGCGTCTGCTGCGCCTGGTGCAGAGCCGGACGTTCTTCTTCGGCGAGATCACCGTCGACCACCTGCTGGTGGTGCGGATCATGTTCACGATCTTCTGCCTGGTGTTCATTACCGGCGGGTTCGTGTTCGAGCTCGAGCGCGAGGTCAACCGCGAGCAGTTCCCCTCGCTGTTCGACGCCTTCTACTTCGCGATCGTGACGCTCACGACCGTGGGCTTCGGCGACCAGTCCCCGGTGACCGCGGGGGGCCGGCTGGCCACGGCGTGCATGATCCTGCTCGGCGTGCTCGTGATCCCCTGGCAGCTCACGAACCTGGCGCGGCACCTCGTCACCGTGGGCAACAAGAAGGCCACCATGTGCCAGGGCTGCGGGCTCAAGCACCACGACCAGGACGCGAGCCACTGCAATGCCTGCGGCCGGCTGATCTTCCAGGAGTTCGATGGCTGAGCCGGCGCTGCCCGCGGGGGTGTTCGCCCGCATGGTCGCGTTGCGCCGCGACCTGCACCGGCACCCGGAGCTGAGCTTCGAGGAGGAGCGCACGGCCTGCCAGATCGCGGCGGCGCTGCGCGAGCTCGGCCTCGAGCCCCGGCGGATCGCGGGCACCGGGCTCGTGGTCGACCTACCGGGGGTAGGGGACGGGGCCCGGGTCGCGCTGCGCGCGGACACCGACGCGCTCCCGATCCAGGAGACCACCGGGCTCCCCTTCGGCTCGGAGACCGCCGGGATCATGCACGCCTGCGGGCACGACGGGCACAGCAGCATGCTCCTCGGCGCCGCGGCGCTCCTGGTCCAGGGGCCGCCCCCGCCGGCCCCGGTGCGGCTGCTGTGGCAACCGGCGGAGGAGCAGGGCGCGGGGGCGCTGGCCCTGATCGAGGCGGGCGCGCTGGAGGGGGTCGGCGCGATCTTCGGCGGGCACCTCGACCCGCGGCTGCCGACGGGGACGCTCGTGTGCGACGACGGGCCCATGAACGCCTCGAGCGACACCTTCCGGGTCGAGGTGCTCGGGCAGGCGGGGCACGGGGCGCGGCCCCACGAGGCGCGGGACGCGCTCGTGATCGGGAGCCAGCTCGTGGTCGCGCTCCAGACCGTGGTCTCGCGGGAGCTGGACCCCGGGCAAGCGGCGGCCTTGAGCGTGGGTCGCTTCCAGGCGGGGAGCGCGCCGAACGTGATCGCCGGGCGGGCGCTGCTCGAGGGCACGCTGCGGGCGCAGTCGCCCGAGGTCCGCGCGCAGCTCCTGGCGGCGCTGGAGCGGATCGTGAAGGGCACCGCGGCCGCGAGCGGCGCGCGGCTGGAGCTCGAGGTCCAGCGCGGGACCCCGCCGGTGGTGAACGCGCCGGCGAGCGCGGCGCTGGGGCGCCAGGCGGCGCGGGACGTGGGCGCTGAGGTCGTGCCCCTGCCCACCGCGAACCTCGGGGGCGAGGACTTCGCCTGCTACCTCGAGCGCGTGCCCGGGTGCTACGTGCGCTACGGCGCGCGCCCCACGGCGCGGGCCTGGGCCCCCGCCCACAGCGGGGGCTTCGACTTCGACGAGGCCGCGCTGGCGATCGGCGCGCGGTGGTTGGCGCGGGTTGCTGCGGTCGCGGGGGCGACGCTGGGCTGAGCCGCGTTGCGTCGCTGGACCCGCGAGGGTCCAATTGGGTGATGCGCGCCTTCGTCACCGGGGCCACCGGATTCATAGGGAGTCACGTCGCGCGGGCGCTGCTCGCGGAGGGGTGGGAGGTGCGCGCGCTGCGCCGCGCGACGTCGCCCGGCTGGGTCCAGGAGGGCCCGCCCCCGGAGTGGGTCCCGGGAGACCTCGAGGACGAGGCCGCCCTCGAGCGCGCCTGCGTGGGCTGCGACGCCGTGTTCCACGTCGCCGCGCACTACGCGCTGTGGGCCGACGACGAGGCGGTGTTCCAGCGGGTCAACGTCGAGGGCACGCGCCGGGTGTTGCGCGCGGCGCGGAAGGCCGGGGTCCCGCGGGTCGTGCACACCAGCTCGGTCGCCTGCGTGGGGCAGGCGCCCCCGGGCGGGCTCGCCACCGAGGACACCCTGGCCACCTTCGCCGACCTCTGCGGCGGCTATGAGCGCTCCAAGTTCGCCGCCGAGCAGCTCGCCCTCGAGGCCGCGCGCTCGGGGCAGGACGTGGTGGTCGTGAACCCCGCGAGCTCGATCGGCCCCGGGGACGTGAAGCCGACCCCGACCGGCAAGATCGTGCTCGACTTCCTCCGCGGGCGCATGCCCTTCTACCTGGAGACCGGGCTCAACTTCGTCGACGTGCGCGACGTGGCCCAGGGGCACCTCCTGGCCTACGCCAAGGGCCGCGCCGGGCAGCGGTACATCCTCGGGCACCCCGAGGGCAACCGCAGCCTGAAGGAGTTCCTCGTGCTCCTCGGCGCAGCGGCGGGGCGCCCCGCGCCGCGGCTCAAGATCCCTTACGCCCTGGCCTGGCTGGCCGGGGCCACGAGCACCCTGGTGGCCGACCGCCTGACCCACCGCCCGCCCGCGGTCCCGCGGGTGGGCGTAGAATGTCCCAGCAGCGCATGTTCTTCGACCCGAGCAAGGCCATGAACGAGCTCGGCCTGACCCTGCGCCCGCTCGAGCAGACCGTGGCCGACGCGGTCGCGTGGTTCCAGGCCAGGAGTGGGTGAGCGCACCGACGAAGATTCACCGCAGAGTCGCTGAGGACGCGGAGGGCGCGCAAAGCTGGCGGGGCGCAGGCGGGCTGCGCAGACCCTCTGGAGGAGCAGACGCTTGCCAGCGACCGGTTTTAACGCTGAGGCGCAGAGGCGCAGAGCCGGGACTGCGCGCGCGCTCCTCGCGTGGTTAGAGAAGAGAGTTGAGAGGGAGCTCCGCGCTGCTCGAAGGCGTCCGCGCGGCGCTCACCCCCGAGCGGAGCATTCCAAACTCTCTCTCGCGCGTCGCCGAGAACGGGACTCCCACACGGCTCTGCGCCTCTGCGCCTCAGCGTTAAGACCGGCGGCCGGCAAGCGTCTGCCATTGCAGGGATTCGCGCCGAGCGCTCCCGCGTCACCGCCCTTCGCGTCCTCAGCGACTCTGCGGTGAATCTTGGTCGGAGCGCTAGCGATCTGCCGGTCAGCCCTGCTCTTCGGGGGGCGCCTCCGCGGCCTCCTCGACCGAGATCACCTCGGGGGCCTGGGCGGTGGGCAGCTTCTTGCCGCTGCCCACGGGGACCACGACCCCGTCCTTCATGAGCGCCTGCTTCTGGGCGTCGACGAGGTGGCAGGCCACGACGTGCCCGCCGCCCACGTCCCGCAGCTCGGGGACCTCGCTCTTGCAGCGGGGCTCCGCCAGCCAGCAGCGCGGGTGGAACACGCAGCCCGAGGGCGGGTTGATCGGGGTCGGCGGGTCGCCGTCGAGGATGATCCGCTCCTGGGCCCGCGAGGGGTCGGGGACGGGGACCGCGCTCAGGAGCGCGCGGGTGTAGGGGTGCAGCGGGTTCGCGTAGAGCGACTCGCTGGTGGCCATTTCGGCCACGTGCCCGAGGTACATCACCGCGACCCGGGTCGAGATGTGCTCGACCACCGAGAGGTCGTGGGCGATGAACAGGTACGAGAGCCCGCGCTCCTCCTGAATGTCCATGAGCAGGTTGATCACCTGGGCCTGGATCGAGACGTCCAGCGCGCTCACGGCCTCGTCGCACACGATGAACTTGGGGTTGAGGGCCAGGGCGCGGGCGATCCCCACGCGCTGGCGCTGACCGCCCGAGAACTCGTGGGGGTAGCGGCCCATGGCGCGCGAGCTCAGGCCGCAGCGCTCGAGCAGCTCGCCGACCTTGCGCCGGCGCTCCTCGCCCCGGGCCACGCCGTGCACGGTCATGGCCTCGCCGATGATCTGCTCCACGGTCATGCGCGGGTTCAAGGACGAGTAGGGGTCCTGGAAGATGATCTGCATGTCGCGGCGCAGGTTGCGCAGCTCGTAGCTCCCCAGGCCCTGCAGCCGGTGCCCGTCGAAGGTCACGTCGCCGCCGCTGGGCTCGATCAGGCGCAGGATCGAGCGCCCGACGGTGGTCTTGCCGCAGCCGGACTCGCCCACGAGGCCCAGGGTCTCGCCCGGGGCCACGTCGAAGCTGACGCCGTCGACCGCCTTGACGTAGTTCCGCACGCGGCCGAACAGGCCCGCGCGGATCGGGAAGTACTTCTTGAGGTTCTTGACCTGGAGCAGGGGCGCGCTGGTGGCGGCCATTAGATCTCTCCTCGCTCGACACGAATGCAGGCGACCAGGTGGCCGTCCTCGCAGGGCACGAGCTTGGGCTCGGCGCGGGTGCAGTCCTCGATCGCGTGGGAGCAGCGCGGGGCGAAGCGGCAGCCCGGCGGCAGATCCAGCGGGTTCGGCACCGCGCCCTCGATCGTCTCCAGGCGCTTGCCCGACTGGTGGGTCCCCTGGGGCAGGGACTTGAACAGCCCCAGGGTGTAGGGGTGCCGCGGCGACTTGTAGAGCGTCTTCACGTCCGCGCGCTCGATCACCTTGCCGCAGTACATCACCGCGACCTCGTGGGCCATTTCGGCCACGACGCCGAGGTCGTGGGTGATGAACCAGATCGACATGCCGATCTCGGCCTGCAGCCGGCGCAGGATGTCCAGGATCTGGGCCTGGATCGTCACGTCCAACGCGGTGGTCGGCTCGTCGGCGATCAGGAGCGCGGGCCGGCACACCAGCGCCATGGCGATCATGACCCGCTGCTTCATGCCGCCGGACATTTCGTGGGGGTAGTTGTGGATCCGCTCCTCGGCGGCGGGGATCCCCACCTGCTTCAGCATGTCCAGCGCCAGCTCCCAGGCCTCGTCGGAGTCCTTGTGCTGGTGCAGCTGGATCGCCTCGGAGATCTGGTCGCCCACGGTGTAGACCGGGTTCAAGGACGTCATGGGCTCCTGGAAGATCATGGAGATCCGGTTGCCCCGGATCTTGCGCATGTCGGCCTCGTCCAGGCTCGCCAGGTCCTTGCCGTCGAACACGATCTGCCCGCCGGCGATCCGCCCCGGCGGGTCCGGGATCAGGCGCATGATCGAGTAGGCGGTGACGCTCTTGCCGCAGCCCGACTCGCCCACGATCCCGAGGGTCTTGCCCTTGCCGATGGACAGGTTGACCCCGTCCACGGCCTTGACGGTGCCGCGGTCGGTGTCGAAGTAGGTGCGCAGGTCACGCAGCTCGAGCAGCGTTTCCGTGGCGGTGGAGGCTTCGCTGGCCATGAAGAGTCGAACCTTACTGTCTGAGCCGGGGATCGAGGGCGTCGCGGAGGCCCTCGCCCACCAGGTTGTAGGCGGTGACGGTAACGAAGATCAGGAGCCCTGGGAAGATCGTGACCCACCACAGGACCTGCTCCTGACCGCGGGAGTCGTGGAGCACCGACCCCCAACTCGCCTGGGGTGGCGGGACGCCGAAGCCCAGGAACGAGAGCGCGCTCTCCACGAGGATCGCGCCGGCGACGCCGAAGGCGCCGGCCACGAACACGGGGCCCATGGCGTTGGGCAGGAGGTGCCGGAACAGGATCCGGGGCGAGCTCAGGCCCTGGCTGCGCGCGGCGGCCACGAAGTCGAGGCCGCCCAGGCGCAGGAACTCGGCGCGCACCAGGCGCATGACCTCGGTCCAGCTCGTGAGCCCGATGATCGCCATGATGTAGAAGATCGAGGGCTTATCGAACAGCGCCATGACCGCGATGATCAGGGGCAGGCGCGGGAAGCAGATCACGATCTCGGTGAAGCGCGAGATCACGATGTCCACCCAGCCGCGGAAGTAGCCGGAGATCGCGCCGAGCACGATCCCGATCAACAGGTAGATCGCGACCGAGACGAAGCCCACCGAGAGCGAGACCCGCGAGCCCATGATCAGCCGGGCCAGGACGTCGCGCCCGTTGCCGTCGGTGCCCAGCCAGTGGCTGCGCAGCCGGGTCCAGCGCTGGCGGACCTGGTTCGGGGTCAGGGGCGGCTCGTGGGGCTCCTGGAAGCGGCGGGCGGCGGGGGGGCGCGGCACGTCCTCCGCGCGCTCGCCGGCGGCGGCCACGGCGGACTCCCAGGCGCCGAGCTGCACCCCCTCCCACAGCGCGGGCGGGGTGTGGCGGTCCTGGTAGATGTTCTCGTTCTCGCCGAAGGGGACCAGCGGGAACACGACGACCCCGTCCCCGGCCTCGTCGCGGGCGACCTCGTGGGCCAGCGCCTTGTAGAAGCTGTCGCCGGGGGGGAAGGTCGGGGGGAACACCGCGCGGAACCCGAGCGCGGCGAGCAGGCTCGGCCCGAGCAGCGCCAGCGCGCGGGCGCCGGTGCTCCAGCCCTTGAAGGCGCGGGACCCGATCCACATGGCGCTCAGCAGCACGTAGAACACCATGAACCCCACGTCGACCGCCGAGAGGTGGCGCAGCGCAGGGAAGGCGGTGACCGGGGGCAGGAGCTGCGCCGCGCCGGGGACCGGCTGGTCGACCGCGGCGTCGAGGGCCAGCTCCAGCGCCCGGGCGTGGGCGCGCAGCGCGCCGGGGTCGGCGCCGCCCTCGCGCATGCCGGTCAGGAGCGGGGTCGCGAGCTCGCCGAAGCTCGCCTGCTCCGGCGCGGGCCGGAAGCGCACGAAGGCCGCCAACCCCTGGGCGACCTCGTCCGCCAGGGCCCGGCCCTCGGCCTGGATCCCCTCGAGCAGCGCGGGGTCGTCTTCGCGGCGGGCGTCGTCCAGCGCCTCGGTCCAGGGCCCGACCTCGAGCAGCGGCGCGGCCACGCCCTTGTAGGCGCTGAGCGCCGAGCGCGCGCAGTACTCGCGGGCGATCTCGTCGCCGAGCTCGGCGAGCTGGGTCAGCTCCAGGCGCCCGGCGAGGGACGCGTAGTCCTCGCGCAGGAGCGCGAAGTCCGCGCGCTCGACCCGGGGCAGGTGCCCCTCGAGCCGGGCCAGGACCTCGGGCAGCCCGCGCTGGAAGCGCGCGCGGTCGGCCTCGAGCCGCGCGGTCTGGGTCACGCCCACCCCGCGCTCGAGCGCGCGCTGGGCCTCGAGCAGGCGGCGGTGCCAGTCGAGGAACGCGGCCACGTCGGCCTCGTAGGCCGAGGTGTCGTGGGCGCGCAGGAACAGCGGCTTGCCGCTCGCGATCAGGGGCGCGAACACCGCGATCCCGAACAGCACGTGGATCACCACGAGCGAGGCCCGGGCCAGCGCGTTGCGCCGGAACATGCGCCAGGCGATCGCGCCCGCCGACTCGCCCTCGTCGATCGGGGGCGCGCCGGGCTGGGTCGTGGCCTGTTGGGGGTCCGTGGCGCTCATCGGAACTCGATCCGCGGGTCGACCACGGCGTAGGCGATATCGCTGACCAGGATCCCGAGCAGCGTGAGGAACGCGGAGATCATGAGGATCGCCATGATCAGCGGGTAGTCGCGGGAGAGGATCGAGTCGAAGAACACCTTCCCCAGCCCGTCGATCGTGAAGATCGTCTCGATGATCACGCTCCCCGCGAACAGCATGGGGAGGATCCCGCCCATGAGCGTCAGGATCGGGATCAGGGCGTTCCGCAGCGCGTGCTTGCCGATCACCACCGACTGCGGCAAGCCCTTGGCCTTGGCGGTGCGAATGTAGTCCTGCCCCAGGACCTCGAGCATGCCCGTGCGCATTTGCCGCGAAATGTAGGCGAGCTGCCCGTAGGTCAGGGCCGCCACCGGGAGCACCAGGTGCCACAACCGGTCGGTGAACCAGCCCCAGGCCGTGAAGGTCTCGGCGTTGAGGTCGCTCAGGTGGTGCGCGGGGAAGATCGAGAGGAACGGCGGCCCGGTGAACAACAGGATCAGCATGGCCCCGGCCCAGAACGACGGCACCGAGTAGAGCAAGAACAGGGTCAGGGTGCTGACCTGGTCCCCCAGGGTCCCGCGCTTGACGCTCGAGTAGACGCCCAGCGGGATCGCGAACAGATACGCCAGGAAGATCGCGATCACGTTGAGCTGGAGCGTCTTCTTGAACGCGTCCCAAATGATCTCGGACACCGGGCGCTTCTGCTTGTAGCTCTCGCCCAGGTCGAACACGATCAGCCGCGAGAACCAGCGCCCGAACTGGGTCTGGGCGAAGCCCCGGGTGAACTGCCGCCCGCCGTCGAAGTCGACGTAGTACTCCTCGGCGCGATACCACCAGTCGTCCCAGCGGTAGCGGTGCCGGGCCAGGGTCTCCGCGACCCGGTCGCTGACGAAGTCCTCCTGGCTGGCGAAGCCGGCGAGGATCGCGTCCTCGCTGGGGTAGCTGACCTGGCTCGGGTCGTAGGTCTTGCCCGCGGCCTCCGCCGCGCGCTTGGCCTGCTTCTCCGCGGCCTCGCGCCAGCCGCGGATCCGCGCGGCGCGCTGGGTCTCCCACTCCTGGGCGAAGGCCTGGCGCTCCTTGGCGTCGACGGTCAGGTCCCAGGGCTTGTGGGCCACGGCGGCCAGCCCGAAGGCCGCCTGGCGCTCGGCGGCCTCGCTCGAGGCGTCGTGCATGGCCTCCATGAGCGCGGGCGCGGCGAGCTGCCCGACCTGGACCAGGGCCGCGAGCTCGGGGTCGGCGGCGGCGGCCTCTTCGGTCTCGGGCACCCCGCCCTTCTGCAGCCAGGCCTTCACGACCTGCTGCACGTGCTCAGGCGCATACTCCGCGCGGTGCTCGCTCCACCAGGTCTCCCAGGCGTCCCGGGCCTCGGCCAGGCCTACGCCCTCGGGCAGCTTCGGCCCGCGGGGGGCCACGATCCCCGCCAGGACCTCGAGCAGGCGCCGCGCGGGGGCCTCGATCGCCGCCTGCAGCGGCTCCTCGCGCCGGGCCCAGGCCTCGGCCCAGGCGGCGTCGTCGCTGCCCGGGGGGAGCTGGGGCTCGTAGCGCCCGTAGTCCTCGCCCAGCGCCGCGCGAGCCTGGGCGGCGCCGTCGCTCCTGAGCGCGGCCAGGTGCTCGCGGAGCTTGGCCTCCCGAGCCTCGGCGTCGGCGACCCGGGGCCCGAGCTCGGGGATCAGGAGCTCGAGGGCCGAGGTCCCGATCGTGCCCTTGAGCCGGGCCAGGGCGTCCTTGCGCCGGGCCTCGTTCTCCTCGTCGTCGAGCTCCTCGAGGGTCGCGCGCACGGTCGAGGTGCGGGTCGGAGGCTCGAAGTTCACGAAGGTCGGGCGGTCGAGGTAGTAGAGCTCCTGGTTCTTACGCAGGGTCTGCTCGTCGAGGTTGCTCTGCCCGCCCGACGCCAGGGCCTGGGCCTTCATGGCCGCCGGGTCGCCCGGGGCCATGGTCACGATCAGGAAGCACAGGACCGAGATCCCGAACAGCGTCAGCGCCATGAGCAGCAGGCGCTTGAGCAGGTACTGCCACATGGCTCAGCGCTCCTCGCGAGGCACTTCGAACCACTCGCGGAAGTTGTAGGCGGTGGTCCCGATCGTATAGAAGCGCACGTTGCGGAAGCGGCGGTGGTAGAACCCGAGGGTGTACATGTTCAGCAGGAACGTGTAGGGCTGCTCGCGGTCGAGCAGCCGGTGCAGCTTGCGCAGCAGGCGCTGGCGCTCCACCGGGTCGACCTCGCGCCGGGCGGCCATGATCAGCGCGTCGGCCTCGGCGTTCTTGTAGCTCACGTAGTTGTTGCCGCGGTTGCCGGCCTGGCTCGAGTGCCAGATCTGGAAGGGGTCGGTCTCGATACAGCTCGGCTCGCCCCAGGCCAGGCGCACGGCGTCGAACTTCTGGTCGGAGATCGTGTCCAGGAACACCGCCCAGTCGAGCTTGCGAATGTTCATGCGCACGCCGACGCGCTCGACCGCCTCCTTGATGATCTCGGCGACCTTCTGGTGGTAGTCGCGCATGTTGTGGATCACGTAGTCGAACTCGAAGTCGACGCCGCCGCGGTCGCGGATCCCGTCGCCGTCGTGGTCGACCCAGCCGGCCTGGTCCAGGAGCATTTGCGCGCGCTGGACCGAGGAGGGGCGCACCTGGACCTCGGGGTCGCTGAACGGTCCCTGGCTGAAGAAGGGCCCGGTCACGACCTCCCCCAGCCCGCGGTGAATGTCGCGCAGGATCTTCTCGCGCGGGATCAGGAGCGTCATGGCCTGGCGCACCCGGGCGTCGGCGAAGATCTGGCGCTCGGGGCCCACGTCCTGGCGGTCGGCGTTCCAGCCGATGTAGGTGTAGAGCGGGGAGAGCACCTTGGCCCGCACGAAGCGGTCGGTGAACGCCGGGGCGTTCGAGGCCTCGTCCTCCCAGATCGCGGGCTCGAGGTCGAAGTCGGCGTCGACCTCCTCGAGCTGCAGCGCCTTGAAGGCGGCGGTCTTCTCGTTGATCACCACCCAGCGCAGGGTGTCGAGGTAGGGCATGCGCGGGTCGATCCAGGGGACCACCGGCGCGCCGCCCGGGTTGCTCGCCCACCAGCCGTCGTAGCGCGCGAGCTCGATCAGGGTCCCGCGCTCCCAGCGCACGAAGCGATACGGCCCGCAGCCGATCGGCTGCTCGTGGTCGGGGTGCGCGTTGAAGTGGCGCCCGAACCCGTCGGCGTCGCCCTCGAACTTCCAGGGCTCGTAGCGGTGGCGCGGGTAGATGTAGAGGTCGCCGGCGATCACCGAGAACGCGCGGTAGTACTGCTGGTTGAACGCGAAGCGCACGGTGGCGGCGTCCACCTGCTCGTAGCGCTCGAGGTCGACGTAGTACTGGCGCAGGTGCGCGGCGTCGACCACCGGGTTCTGGATCGTGTTCATGCTGAAGATCACGTCGGCGGCGGTCACCGGCTGACCGTCGTGCCAGGTCACCCCCGGGCGCAGGTGGAGCTCGAACTCGGCGAGCTGGCGCAGCGCGGGGACCTCGACCTTGGCCCCGTCCGGCCCTTCGAGCACGCGCTTGATCTCGCTGCGGGGGAGGCTGAGCACGGCGTCCTCGGGGAGCTCCTCCCACAGCCACACGGTGAACCGCCCCCCCGGCGGGCGCTCGAGGGTCCCGCGCACCCGGGGCAAGCCGGTCTCGGCCTTGGGGACCACGTCCACGACCTGCCCCCAGCACGCGGCGAACTCGGGGGAGCCCGGCGCGACCCGCTGGCTCTCGCCGTCGGCGCCCACGCGCTCCACGGCCTCGAGGTCGCACTCGGCGAAGGTGTAGCGCGCGGCCTGGGGCGCGAAGCGCACCGGGTCGGCCTTGGCCTCGCTCAACAGCCGCCCGGCGTGGCGCGTGCCGTCGGCGAGCACGACCACGTCCTGCTCCTTCCACCAGCGCGCGAGCATAGGCAGCCACTCGAAGGTCTCGCGGTCGCGGATCGCGAGGCTGTCGCCGAGGTACTGGTAGACGTCCTGGGTCGAGACCCCGTTGTCGCAGATCGGGTTGATCGAGGACGGGTCGCCGGGGGTCCGCACTTGGATCGTGCCGCCGCGGCGCGGCTCGACCGGGCGGTCGCGGTCGGGGTTGAACGCGTCGACCGGCACGGGTCCGGCGAGGTCCTGCGCGCTCACGCCGAGGGCGCACAGCAACAGCGCCCACGTCCAGTTACGCATGCGTCCTCGATTCTGAGTCTCGGGGGTCGACCGGCGCTCGCCGGTTCGCGGCGCCCATGGTAGCCGATCCGGGGCGAATTGCGCGGCTCAAGGTGCGCTGTTCAAACGAGTTCGGGCGCTGGAGCGGGCCCCCCCGCCTGCGGGACGCCCGCTCCCCCCACCCCGCTTGCGTCCCGCATGAGACGAACCCAAACGATTCGCGACTCGAAGGTTGCGCACACGTCCGTCCTATCCGGACGGCCCGTCCAGGCGGGACCGTCCGCGGGCCGACAACGCGGGGGTTGCCGGGATTGCGGCGGGCGGACGGATCCTGGCCCCCGGTGTGCGAGAGGCAGGGCAAGAGACGGAGAACCTCATGAGACACCTGATCCCCCTGCTGCTCGCGGCCGCCTGCTTGCCCGCCAGCGCGGAGAGCCTGCGCCTCGCGGGTCGCTTCCAGGACGCCGACGCCCACGGGACCGCGAGCCTCGACCTGGCCGCGCGGACCCTCGAGCTGAACGTCAACGAGCAGCGCTTCTCGCTGACCGGCTACCCCCTCGAGCACGACGCCTACCTGTTCGTGGAGACGCCGAGCGCGGGGTTGACCGACGCCCTGGGCGACGTCGTGCCGACCGCGGCCAAGCGCGCGGTGGTCCTGGTCGAGGCGCTCAACGTGCGCCCCGAGCCGACCCTCGACTGCACGCCCGTGCGTCGCGCGACCCGAGGCGAGGCCCTGGCCCTGAACGGGGTGGAGCAAGGCCCCTGGCTGCAGCTCCAGGACGGCGGCTGGGTCCACGGCGGGAGCCAGTACGTGCGGGTCGAGGCGCTCTACGACGCCGACCAGATCCCGGGCGACGGCCTGCGCCTCACGCTCCGCCCCAACAGCCGGGGCTACTTCGGCACCGTCCAGAGCAGCGCCGACGTGCTGCGCCTGGTGCGCGTGACCCCCAGCGGGCCGCCGCGGGTGCTCCTGATCCCCACCGTGCGCTACACCGAGAAGGAGCAGCGCACGCTCAAGGGCTACGCGATCAAGCTCAAGAACTACTACGCCCAGCGCGGGATCCGCTCGGACCTGCACGTGGCCGAGAGCGCGGACACCGTGATCCGGGCGCTCGAGGACGCCGCGCTCTCCGGCCGCCGCTACTCCCGCGTGATCTGGATCGGCCACGGCGGCTGGGACGGCCCGATCATGGGCACCACCAGCCCGCGCCAGGTCAGCGCCACCGACAACCCCGAGGGCTTCGCCCGCATGGTGGCGGCGCTGGACGAGGTCCTGACCCCCGACGCCAAGCTCTTCGCCTCGGCCTGCCACGCCGCGGGCAACAACACGTTCGAGGCGGAGATGCCGCTCAAGAGCCACTACAGCTGGGTGCACGACCTGGCCAAGCGCACCGGGCGCCTGGTGGCCGGCCCCGCGGGCTACACCTCGACCGAGTACACCTACCAGCACGTGCTGGCGATCCTCGAGGGCGACGGCGTGACCAAGCAGGAGGTCCACGTGGCCACCGGCGACACGCTGCGGATCGTGTGGCCCGGGCGAACCCTGGCCAGCGCCCCCGCCCGCCCGCTGCCCGAGATCCGCACCACCCGCAACCCCCCGGAGACCCCGGTCGGCACCCTCGCCCTCGGCGGCGCCACGCAGACGCCGTAGGGGCATACCCTGAGGCGCTCCCCTCCAGGGCGGTAAGATCCCCGGTGGGGAGGCTCTGGGGTGGGGCGGCTCGCGCTCTCGACGCGGTTCTCGGTGGGGGTGGCGTTGCTCGTCGGCCTCACCGCCCTGGCGTCCACGGGTTTGATCTTCGTGCGCCTCGACCAGGCCCTGGTCGAGGCGGAGGTCGTCGAGCTCGAGCGGGCGACCGAGGTTCGGGCGACGTTGATCGCCGACCGCGTCTCGGAGCTGGTGCGGGACGTGCGCCTGTTGAGCGGGACCCCGCCGGTTCAGGGCCTGATCCGGGCGCGGCAGGCGGGCGGCGTCGACCCGCTGGACGGGACGACGAGCGCCTTGTGGCGCGACCGCCTGAGCGTGATCTTCGACTCGACCCTGCGCACCAAACCGACCTACCTCCAGGTCCGCTACATAGGCTTCGCCGACGGCGGCCGGGAGCTGGTGCGCGTCGACCGCGACGCCCAGGGCCGGCCGCAGCGCACCCCGGACGAGGCGCTGCAGCAGAAGGGTCACTCCCACTACGTGCGGCGGGCCCAGGAGACGCCCCCGGGCCAGGTCTCCCTCTCCCAGATCGACCTCAACCGCGAGCACGGCGCGATCTCCCTGCCCCACGCGCCGGTGCTGCGGGCCATGTGCACCGTCGCCGATCCGTCGGGCGCGCCCTTCGGCGCGGTCGTGCTCAACCTCGACCTGCGCGAGACCTTCGCCGAGGTCCTGCGCGGGACCGCGCCCGAGCACCGCTACACCCTCAGCGACGAGCGCAATCACTTCCTCCTGCACCCCGACCCCCAGCGCGCCTTCGGCTTCGAGTTCGGCCGCCCCGGGGACGCCCGCACAGACCTCCCCCTGCTCGCGACCCTGGGGGACCGGGTCAGCCAGACGGCGGTCCTCCGCAGCGGGCACGTGCTCTCGGTGCGCCGGGTCCACCTGGAGGCCGCCCAGGTCCCGCGCTGGATCGACCTCGCGATCGAGACCTCCTCCCGCGCCGCGACCGCGGTCTCGCGGCGGGTCGCCGGCGAGGCGCTCTTCCTGGTGGGCGTGCTGTGCGTGCTCGCGATCGGCGTGGGCCACGGGCTGGCGCGGATCGCGGCGCGCCCGGTCACCGACCTCGTGCGCGCGGTGCGCGGCCTGGACCTCGAGGCCTCCCCCGGCCAGCTCCCCCAGCTCCCGGGCGCGACCCCCGAGGCCGAGGAGCTGGCGCGGGTCCTGAGCCTGACCTTCGCGCGCCTGCAGCGCCGCACCCGCGAGCTCGCGGCGAAAAACCGCGAGCTGGAGCAGTTCGCCTACGTGGCCGCCCACGACCTGCAAGAGCCGGTGCGCACGATCTCCAGCTTCGTGGCGCTGCTGGAGCAGCAGGACCTCTCGAGCCTCAACGAGCCGGGCCGCCAGAGCCTCAAGTTCATCACCGAGTCCTGCGCGCGCATGCGCGAGCTGATCCAGGCGCTCCTGGACTACGGCCGCCTGGGCAAGCAGACCGAGCCCTCAACGGTGGACCTGACCGAGGTCGCGGAGCAAGCGCTCACGGACCTCCGCGCGACGATCGAGGAGCGCGGGGCCGAGGTCGAGGTCGGCGCCCTCCCGACCCTCGCGCGCGGGCTGGCCCCCGAGCTGCGCGCGCTGCTGCAGAACCTGATCGGCAACGCGCTCAAGTTCAGCCGCCCCGGCGCGGCGCCCCGGGTGCAGGTCCTGGCCGAGCGGGACGCCACGGACGGCGTGGTGCTCACGGTCCAGGACGACGGGATCGGGATCCCCCCCCAGCACCGGGCGCGGGTGTTCCGCCTGTTCCAGCGCCTGCACGCGCGCGAGGACTACGCGGGCACCGGGATCGGGCTCGCGCACTGCCACAAGATCGCGGAGCTGCACCGCGGGCGGATCTGGATCGAGGACTCGCCGCTGGGCGGCGCGTGCTTTAAGGTTCTGCTGCGCGACGTCGCGCGCCCCGCCGCGCCGCAGGAGGGTGCATGAGCCAGAAGCTGAGCGAGGTGCTCCTCGTCGACGACTACGAGGCCGACAACTACCTGCACCGCCTCGCGTTCGAGACCCTCGGCTGCGCCGAGCAGGTCAGCGTGGCCAAGAACGGCGAGGAGGCCCTCGCGCACCTCGCGCGCTCGACCCCCGAGCTGATCTGCCTCGACATAAACATGCCGGTCATGGACGGCTGGGAGTTCATTCAGGCCTTCGAGGCCCTCGAGCCGCGCCCGCCGAGCCTGCTGCTGGTCATGCTCACGACCTCCTCCCGCGCGGAGGACCGCCAGCGGGCCAAGGCCCAGCCCCTCGTCGCCGACTACGTCGAGAAGCCGCTGACCGCCGAGGTCCTGGGCCAGCGCCTGGCCCAATGGTTCCCTGGCCGCTTCCCCGCGCTGGAGCGGTAGCGCCTACACCCCCACGCCGTCGGGGGCGGGGGTCGTCTCCAGGAGCTCGTGAATGATCTCGTCGGGCTCGAGGGACTCCGCCTCGGCGTGGTAGCTGAGCATGATCCGGTGGCGGAGGACCGCCGGCGCCACCGCGCGCACGTCGGCGGGGGTGGCCTGGGCGCGGCCGTCGAGCATGGCGCGCGCGCGGGCGCCGAGCAGGAGGAACTGGGTCGCCCGCGGCCCGCCGCCCCAGCTCAGCCACTCGCGCACGAAGGGCGGGGCGACCCCGCTCTCGGAGCGGCTGCGGCGGGCGAGGGCCATGGCGTAGCGGATCAGGGGGTCCGAGACCTCGATCCGCCGCACGAGCTGGTGCAGCTCGAGGATCTCGTCGCGGGTGAACACCACGTCGAGCTCGCTGGCGTAGCTCGAGGTCGTGAGCCGCATGACGCGGTACTCGTCGTCGAAGGACGGGTAGTCCACGTTGATCATGAACATGAAGCGGTCGAGCTGGGCCACCGGGAGCTGGTAGGTGCCCTCCTGCTCGATCGGGTTCTGGGTGGCGAGCACGAAGAACGGCTTGGGCAGCGGGTGCTTCTCGCCGGCGGCGGTGACCTGCCGCTCCTCGAGCGCCTCCATGAGCGCGGCCTGGGTCTTGGGCGGCGTGCGGTTGATCTCGTCCGCGAGGACCAGGTTCGCGAAGATCGGGCCCGGGGAGAACACGAAGGAGCGCTCGCCGGTGGCGCGGTCCTGTCCGATCACCGTGGTCCCGGTGATGTCCGAGGGCATGAGGTCCGGGGTGAACTGGATCCGACGGAAGTCGAGGGACAGCGCCTCGGCGATCGAGCTGATCAGGAGCGTCTTCGCCAGGCCCGGGACGCCGACCAGCAGCGAGTGACCCTCGCAGAGCACGGCGCACAGGAGCTGCTCGATCGGGCCCTCGAGGCCCACGATCCGCTTGGCGAGCTGGTCGCGCAGGCGCTGCGCCCGCTGGCCCGTGTCTTCGATCCGCTTGCGGTCCTCTTGGGAGAGCGTCATGCCGCGCATGATAGCGTCCCCTGGGCCGCCGTGGGGAGGGTTTACGCCAGCCTGGAGGCCAGGGCGGGATAAAGAATCGAAAATCTCGAAGCCCCCAAGCGAAACATTCGACTCCCGCGCGCCCAGGGATCGGCCACTATGAGAACGCGCGTTCTAGGGAACGGTCGCACCACCTCAGGAGAAGGCCCGTGCGCTGCATTCCGCCTCTGCCCGTGGAGAACCCTCGCTCGACGTCGAAGGTGTGCCAGATCCCTGGCTGCCCGGCGAGCACCCGCGAGGGCAAGCCGTACTGCTCGGACCACGTGGACCAGAACCCCTACGCCACGCAGCTCCTGGAGTCGCTGGCGGAGCTCGAGCGCGAGCACGCCAAGGTCCGGCGGCGCGGGGCGACCGCGGTGCGCCCCGACAGCCCCACGAGCTGCGAGATCCTGCGCGAGCTGGAGCAGCAGCGCACCTGCAGCGTGGCCCGCCTGGCGCAGATCCTGGCGCTCCCCCAGACCCTCGTGGGGACCTACGTGCAGGGCCTGGCCCGCAGCGGCCACGTCATGACCTCGGGCTTCCGCCGCGACCGGCTGCAGGTCAGCCTGGCGCAGCCGGCGAACGCCGAGGGCGTGGCCAGCCGCAACGCGGGCTGACCCGCGCTCAGTCCGCGCGCGGCAGCTTGCGCTTGTGGCTGCGTCCCGTGGGCTTGCCCCCGTGCATGATCTGGCGGATCTGGCTCAGGGGGTAGCGCCGCCCGCCCTGCATACCCGGGCACTCGGCGGCGTACTCGTCCCAGGTCTCTGGGCTCTCGAGGACCTCGGGCCAGAACGGGAAGGTGCGGCACTGCACGGGCCGCGCGGGGTAGACCTCGCAGCCCTGGTCGTCGCTCCAGAAGATGCAGTCGAGGTTCGGCTTCTCGGTGAGCGAGACCCGCCCGTCGCTGGTGCGGCGCACGTAGCGCCGCCCGAACTCCTCCACGTCGAGCTCGAGGAACTCGGCCAGGGCCTCGACCTCCTCGGCGCCGACCTCGACGTAGCCCGGGTCGGGGCCGCGGCAGCAGTTGCCGCACTGGGTGCAGGTGAAGCGCAGGCCCTCGGCGTACCAGGGCTCCCCGGGCGCGGTCACGCGCTGGGGACCGCGCGGTGCACGGGCTCCTCGCGGCTGGGCTCGACGGTCAGCGCGAACAGGTCGCTGTCCAGGGCGCGGGGGCTGCTCACGAAGATCTGGGCGAACTCGCTGTCGAAGGTGCGCAGGAGCTCGAGGAAGGCCTGCTCGCGGCGCTGGTCGGCGGAGACCAGCGGCTCGTCCAGGAACAGGAACTGCCCGCCGCGGATCCCCCGCGACCCGATCAGCGCCCGGGCCAGGCCCAGGCGCAGCGCGAGCAGCACCTGGTCCGCGGTCCCCAGCGAGAGCTCGATCAGGCGCACGTAGTCGCCGCGCTCGGGGGAGTAGACCTTGATCTCGAGGTTCTCGTCCACGAGCACGCGGCGGTAGCGGCCCTGGGTGAGCTGGGGCAGGACCAGCTCGACGTAGCGCGTGATCGCGGGCCCGAAGCGCCCGCGCAGCGAGTCCGCGAGCTCGTCGAGGAGCTGGCTGGCCTCGAGCAGCACGGTCATGCGCTCCCGGGCCGGGGCCAGGGCGTCGCTCAGCCCGTGGATCTTCTGCTCCAGCGCGACCAGGCGCTTGCGCCCGGTCTCGAGCTGCTCGCCCCGCGCGCGCTGAGCGTGGAGCGCGGCCTCGGCGTCGATCCGGCCCCGGCGCGCGTCCTCGAAGGCCTCGCGGGCCTCCTCCTCGCGCTGCGCGAGCTCGCCGTCGCCGAACACGTCGCGCAGCACCTCGCGCTCGCGCTGGCACACGTTGCGCACGTCGGCCGCCGCGGGGCGGGAGTCCCGGGCGCGGGTCAGCTCGTCGATCCCCGACTGCTGCGTGTAGCGCTCGCGGGCGCCGGGGTCGAGCTGCAGGCTCGCCTCGACCGCGCCGCGCAGCGCCTCCGCCGCCTCGTTCACCAGGGTCGGCGCGTCCTGGGCGGCCTCGAGCTCGACCCGCCACCCGGCGGCCTGGGCGCTGGCGCGCTCGACCTCGGCCGCCAGCGCGGCGGCGTCCGCCGGGGTCGCGGCCTCGGGGTCCGGGGTCACCTTGGGCGCCCCGCCCGGGAACAGGCCGACCAGGGCCTGGTCCAGCTCGGCGCGCACCTCCCGCGCCCGGGCCGCGGCCTGCTTCGCCACCGAGAGCTGCCCCGCCCCGGCGCGGTAGGCCTCTTGCAGCCGCGCGTCCTCGGCGCGGGTCAGGCGCACGAGCTCGCCCGCGGTCTCCGAGCGCTCGAGCACGTCGCCCTCGAGCCCTTGGATCCGACCCCAGGCCGCCTCGACCTCCGGCGCGCGCAGGGGCGCGACCCGCTTGCCGAGCTGCGCCAGGGGCGGGTCGCCGAAGGCGCGGCAGGCCTCGAGCTCGCGCTGGGCGCTGGCGTGGGTCTCGCGCACGCTGGCCAGGCTCTGCTCGGCCTCGGCGCCTTCGACGCTCGCGGCCTTGCGCTTGAGCGCGCCGAGCACGGTGAGCAGCAGCCCCACCAGGGCCAGCGCCGCCAGGGGCCAGGTCAGGTGCGCGGGGGTCAGGTCCAGGGTCACGCCCACGCTGGGGAAGCCCAGCTCGCGCGCGCCGAAGGAGAGCGCGGGCTCGCCCGCGGGAACCCGGGTGCACACCGCGGCCACGCCGCCGCCCAGGAGCAAGACCAGCCCCGCGACGAGGGCCACGGTCCCGCGCTTGAGCGCGCCCGCGGCCCGCTCCTGCGCCGCGGCGAACAGCGCCTGCCGCGCGCCGAGCCCTTCCCCGGCCGGGTCGAGCTGACGCTCGAGCTCGTGCTGCCGCGCGCGGACCAGCGCGCGCAGCGCCTGGACCTCGCGCTCGACGGCCTCCGCCTGCTCCCGCGCCGTGCGCGCGGCCTCGCGCTCGCTCTCGGCGCCGGCCGCCTGCTCGCAGCGCGCGACCAGGGCCTCCGCGCCGCGCTCGAGCTCGTGCAGACGCTTGACGGTGTGGATCAGGCTCTGGCGGTGGAGCGAGGCCACCACCGCCTGTTCGAGCCGCGCCAAGGCCTGGCGCCGCTCGCGGGCCGCGGCGCAGGCCTTCCCCGCGCGGTCCCAGGCGGCGCGGCGCGCGCTCTCCTCGCCCCGGCTCAGCCCCAGGGCGCGCTCCGCCTCCTCCTGGGCGTGAGCGTGGGCGGCGAGCTCGTCGCGGATCGGGAGCGCCTCCGTGCGCAGGGCCTCGGCCACCGCCAGGTCCTGCTGCAGCGTGCGCGTGCGCTCGCTGAGCTCGACCAGCTCGCCGCCGAGGTGCTCCCGCGCGCGGCCGAGGGTCGTGATCCCGAGCATGTCCTGCACGATCCGCCGCGCGTTGTCGCGGGAGTCGCGCTGCAGCAGGTCGAGCTCGTGCTGGGCCACGTAGAAGCTGTAGCGGAAGGTCGAGAAGTCGAAGCCGAGGAGCTCGCGCAGCTTGGCGCTGACCGGCCCGGGCTCCGCGGCCAGGGGCTCGCCGTCGGCGTCGTGGAGCGTGGCCTCGAACTCGCCCCGGCGCCCGACGCGGCGGCGGACCACGTAGCGCCCCTTGTCCGGGACCTCGATCTCGATCTCGGTGCGGCACTCGTCCTTGTCCCAGTGGATCGCCTGGGAGGGGTCGGTGTTCTCGGTGCGCACCGTGCGCCCGAAGATCGAGAAGGCGATCGCCTCGCCGATCGTGGTCTTGCCCGCCTCGTTCTCGCCGTGGATCGCGATCACGCCCCGGGGGAGCTCGGCGAGCTCGAGCTCCTCGTAGCGCATGAACCCGCTGGCCTTGAGCCGCCGCACGATCATCGGGCCTCCTCGCTGGCGCGGGCGCCCATGACCTGCCGGATCGCGCGCACGCCCTCCTCGAGCGCGGCCTGGACCAGCCCCGCCTTCTCGGTCTCGTTCAGGCGCACGAGGGTCTGGATCCGCTTCTCGCCGAAGGCGCGCAGCTCGTCGACGGGCACGCGGATCTCGAGGCAGTCGAAGGCGCCCTGGAGCGCCGACGGCGCGTCCTCGTCGCCGTCGTCGCCGTCGGCGATCCGGCCCTCGTCGGAGTTGAGGACGACCATGGGCGACTCGCCCTCGTCGTCGTCGGCAAGGTCGTGCTCGGTCTCGGGCTCGCTCACGCGCCCCTCCTCGGACTGGCTAGAACTCGACCACCGCCCCGTCGGGAGAGACGGCGAACCCGTGGCTGAAGGGGGCGTCGCCCGCGCGACCGAACACCCACTGCTCGCCGTGACGAGCGCGGTGGCTGAACTCGACGGTGCGGCTGCCCTTGACCGCGCGCAGCCGGGCCAGGGCGCCCTGGGCGTCGGCCACGGCGTGGTCCTTGGCGTCGCCGCTGGCCAGCGGGCGCGCGCCCTCGAGCTTCTTCCCCAGCGCGTCGGCGGCGGCGGCGTCGCCCTCGGCCTCGGCGGGCAGCGCGCTGGCGCCCAGGATCTCGACCCCGGTGGCCACGAAGCTGACCACGGTCTGCGGGCCCTCGATCTCCTTGGCCTTCTCCGGGTCGCCGCCCTCCTCGGCGTAGTGCTTGGCGACCTCCTCCGAGATCGTCTCGGCCTTGGCCACCCCCTGCACGATCACGTCGCGCCCGCTGGAGTCGCGGGGCACGAAGAACCCGTAGTCCTTGAACTTGATCCGGACCTCGGCCTCGCCGTCGCGCAGGACCATCCAGCAGCCCTTCTTGCGGCACACGTCCTGGATCCGCCCCTCGAGCCGGATCGTCTTGCCCGCGTAGTCGTCGGGGCTGGTGTAGACGGCCTTGAGCGCGGGGCCCTGCTCGAGGGTCACCCCCTCGCCGTAGACCCCGGCGGGGGCGCCCAGCGCCGGGAGGCCCTGCTTCTTCTTTGCGGGCTGGCTGGTCGGGCGCGAGTCCTGAGCGCCGGCGACGCCGACGAGCGAGAGGCACAGGGAGAGGGTCAGGGCGCGGATCATGGGGTCCTCCAGAGCGCGACAGCTTCGCATGAAACTCTCCCCCCCGCACCCCGCGCGGCGGCGCGCGCCCGGGGGCAAGGACTTCGCCCCACAGCGCTTGAACCCCCCGCAGTGCATTGCCATCGTGCGTCAGGGACGGGAAGAGGAAGCTCACGTGAACAAGCGGATCGCGAAGGTACGGGCCCTGGTGGCCTGGACGGTGGGGGCTGCGCTCGTGGGCCTGGGCGGACTCGGCGCCCAGGGCTGCAGCGGCGGCGGGGGCGGCGGCGGCGGCGGGTCTACGGCCCCGGCGCCGACGGTCAGCGCGCCCGCCCAGGGCGCCTTCGTGGGCCAGGTCGTCGACCAGAACAACGCCCCGGTCTCGAACGCCGTGGTCTCGGTCGACGGCGTGAGCACGACCACCGACGCCAGCGGGCGCTTCGCGCTGAACTCGACGCCGGTGGTGACCGCGGCGGCGACGGTCGGCGGGCGGGTCACCGCCGCCGCCAGCGCCAACGTCCCGGTGGGCGTGGTCGGCCCCGGCGTCGACTCCGCCGAGGTCAGCGTGACCTTCGCCGACGGCCAGATCCCCGCGATCTCGGTGTTCCGCCCCTCGATCGTGGCCGGCCTGGATATCGCCAAGCCCTGCGACGGCGGCGACTACGTCGTGCCCACCGCCTGCCAGAACCCGTTCCTCGCGGTCGAGGGCTACGCGTCCTTGACCACCCGCGAGCGCCTGCGCCACGACATTTGCCTCCTGATCGACCGCTCGGGCTCGACGGACCAGCCGGTGCCCTTCGCCGTGGGCGACGCCGCGACCCCGGACACCGTGCTCGGCGCGGAGATCGAGGCCGCGCGCTGCTTCGTGGACTCGCTCCCGCCCCAGAGCAAGATCCGCCTGGCGGTGGTCGCCTTCAGCGACCAGGGCCGGACCCAGGTCGTCCAGGGCTTCACCAACGCCATGCCCCAGGTGAAGAACGCCCTGACCTCGATCCTCAACGACCCGACCCGCGGCGGCTCGAACTTCGCCGAAGGCATAGACGCCGTGCGCTCGGCCTTCGCGACCCTGGACGCGGGCAACTCGGCGGCGCTGTCCGACGACGCCGGCGGCGAGGTGCGGGTGCTCCCCAAGCGGATCTGCCTGATGCTCACCGACGGGATCCCGACCGCGCCCTTCGCCTCGAACCTGAGCCAGGAGCGCGAGGACCGGGTGGCGGCGATCGAGGCGGCGCGCCGCGCCGCCCAGGATCAGATCGCGATTCACGGCTACGCCCTGATCCGCCAGAACGACCCCCAGGGCCCGCTGAGCACGCTGCCCCAGGTCTCGGCGATCACCGGCGGCGAGTACACCCGGATCGAGGACGAGAGCCAGCTCCAGGCCGCGCTGTGCTCGCGCTCCTTCACCCAGGTGATCGAGGTCAAGGTGCGCAACCAGCAGATCGGCGGGTCCGAGGTCACGGCCAAGGTCGCCCCCGACGGCTTCTTCTCGGTGGAGGTCCCGGTCACGCTCCTCGGCCAGGACCGCGCGACCAACACCCTCGAGGTCGAGGTCTCGCCGCTCCTGCTCAGCCAGCGCCTGGTCAAGACCCTGACCGTGGAGCTGCACAAGGAGTCCGTGGTCGGGACCAACGACTTCAGCCAGATCTCGCTGCAGCCGGTGAGCAGCGCCGGGGTCAAGACCCCCAGCGGCGACGACCCGGGCAACGACCTCCTGCGCCAGTTCCTCGTGGCGCAGTTCCCCGACGCGCTGCAGGTGCGCGGGGTCGAGAGCTTCTCGGTGGCCGGCCCCAGCGGGAACCAGGTCAGCGTGCAGGTCGACCTCGTGTTCGAGGACGCCGGGTTCAGCTCGGACTTCGGCTACTTCGTGTTCGACCCCATGAACCCGCCGACCACGGTCCAGCAGGCGCTGCAGAGCGCGGTCACGATCTTCAACACCGCGGGGATCGGGGGCGGGGCGCAGGCCGACGGCGCGCGGCGCTTCACCGCGAACTTCCCCGCCGGGACCACCGTCGGCTTCTTCGTGATCCCCAACGACACCCTGGTCCGAGCCAAGGCGGGCAACGCCAAGAACGACCCGCTGTTCACGCTCTCCTCGCTGAACCCGGGCAACCTCGGTCAGGTGCTGAACTTCACCAGCGCCAACGGGCGGGTGGGCGCGAGCCCGGCGAACCCCAACTCGCTGGTGTTCGCCTTCGAGGACCTCGCGATCGGCGCGCGCAAGTCGAGCGACCGCGACTTCAACGACGTGGTGTTCACGGTCTCGAGCCAGGTGCGCCCGCGCCCGACCGCGATCATTTGCCGGTAGGCCTCGGGCTCGCTCCGGCCTGCGCGCGCCCGCCTCCCCGGCGGGCGCGCGCGTGTACGGGCTACACTCGGCGCGGAAGGGGACCCAGGGTGAGCACCGACCGGGCCTGGCGCGACGCCGAGCGCGAGCTGGGGGCGACCCCCACCGACGCCGCGGGGTGGGTCCGCCTCAGCCACGCCCAGGAGCGCGCGGGCGCCCTGGGAGCGGCCGGCGAGTCCGCGCTCCGTGCCGCCGCCCTCGACCCGGACCCCGCGACCGTCGCGCGGGCGCGCGCCCTGGGCTGGCACGGCTTCTGGCCCGCCCCCACGGGGCCCGGGGCCGCGCGCCGCAGCCCGCTCGAGGGCCCCGCGGAGGGGGTCCTGCGCTGGCGCGCGCGGCTGCCCCGCGCGGTGGGCGGGGCGCCGCTGGTGAGCTTCACGGGGGACGTCGTGCTCACCGGGGCCAGCGCCGGGCTCTTGATCCGGAGCCCCGAGGGCCCGGTCCAGGAGCTCGACGACTGGGACGCGCGGCGTGAGCCCGTGCTCTACGGCGACGCGGCGGGCGCCCTCGACCCGGCGCGGCTGCGGATCGGACGCGGCGCGGTGTGGGCCACGGCGATCGGCCCCCGACGGATCTACGCCCACGACGGCGCGACGGTGCTCGCGCTCAGCGCGGAGACCTACGTCGAGTGGCGCGCCCCCTTCGACGTGCTGCAGCTCGTGGCCGGGCCCGGCGGCCCGCTGCTCGCGACCCAGGCCGCGGTGGTCGCGCTCGACCCCCAGGGGGAGCCGCGCTGGCGCACCCCCGTGTCGCGGGCGCTCCTCGCCCGGGGGAGCCTGGCGCGCGCCCCGGGGGGCGTGCTCGTGGCGGGTCCCAAGGGCGCGAGCTGCCTGGACCCCGCGAGCGGCGAGCTCCGCTGGCGCGCGCAGGCGGAGGTCTCCCAGGGGTTGGTGGCGCTGGACGAGGCGCGCGCGTTCCTCGCGCAGCGTCAGCACGGGCTGGCCGCCCGCGGGCTCGAGGACGGGCGCGTGCACTGGACGCGCCCGGACCTCTCGGGGATCGCGGCGCTCCTGCGCGCGGGGGACGCGCAGCTGCTCGTGCTGCGCTCGGCGCAGGTCCTGAGCCTGGACGCCGCCAGCGGCGAGACCCGCTGGGCGCTGGCCCCGACGGTGACGCGTCCCCTGAGCGGCCTGGGGCTCGGGCCCGCCGGGCAGGCCTACGTCGCCGCCGGCCGCGAGCTGCTCGCCCTGGGCTAATCCGCTCCGTGTGGGTCCCGTATGGGGCTCCCGCGGACCTGGTAGCGTTACCCTCGAGGAGGCTTCCATGAAGCGCAACGAGTCGATTCAGAAGGTCATGACTACGAAGCTCGTGACCGTGCACACCGCCATGAAGGTCAGCGAGGCCCGGCGCACCCTGGCCGAAGGCAGCTTTCACCACTTGCCCGTGGTCAGCGGCGACGAGCTGGTCGGGTTGATCAGCGCCAGCGACCTGACCAAGGTCGAGATCGCGGGCTGGGGCACCGACCGCCGCTCGCTGGACGCGGTGCTCGACCACCAGTTCACGATCACCGACCTCATGACCAAGGACGTCGAGACCCTGCCCACGAGCGCCAAGGTCAAGGACGCGGCGAACCTCCTGGCCGAGGGTCGCTTCCACTCGGTGCCCGTCGTCGACGAGCACAAGAACCTCAAGGGCCTGGTCACCTCGACCGACCTGATCCGCTACCTCGCCGACCAGTTTTGACCTGAGCGGCCGCTCGCGGGCTACTTGGCGGGGGTGTAGCCCGCGCGGCCGACGTAGATCTCGTCGCGCTTGATCCCCTCGGGCCCGATCCACTCGGAGTGGTAGCCGATCCCTTGGGTCGAGCCCTGGCTCGACCAGTAGGTCAGGCCCACGATCTCGCCGCGCTTGTAGATCCAGTTCACGAACACGGCCTGGTGCCCGCTCCCCGAGTGGCGCCAGAACTGCACGAAGTCGCCGGCGCGGGCGTCCTCGAGCTTGGTGATCGCCCAGCCCAGCTCGAGCGAGCTGAGGCCGTACTGGCAGAGCTTGCGCCGCTCGGGCGCCTGCTTGGAGTCGCCGAAGAAGCGCAGGAGCATTTCGGCCAGGGTGTCGCCGTCGATCGAGGGCAGCGGCTTGCCGCCGCCGGCGTGGAGCAGCGCGCGCACGTAGACCTCGTAGGTCAGCCCGCAGCAGTAGCAGCGCCCCTCGGGGTCGCCCTTGGCCAGCACCCGCTCGCCCCAGCGCACGTCCTGGGTCACGCCCTTCCAGCCCCCGGACTTGGGCCAGTGGTAGCGGTGCTGCCCGTTGAGCGGGTAGCTCTGGACCACCGCGAGCACGTGCTCGTTGAGCGGGACGAGGCTCCCGTCGGGGGCCTCGACCTCCTGGGCGCTGGCGACCCCCAGCGCGACCACGATCCCCAGGGCGACGTTGCGCATGCTGCACCTCCGCGGGCCCGAGGATACCCCAGGCCCCGCGCAGGTCACTCGCGGCTGCGCGGGACGTGCCCCAGGGACCGCCCCAGGGCGACCCCGGCGCTCGCCAGGAGCCCCGCCATGACCAGGCAGGCCACGAGGACGCCGCCGCCCTCGGGGCCACCGCCCGCGACCCCCGCCGCCGCGACCAGGCAGGCGAACCCCAGCGCCACGGCGGCGCACCCGCGCTGCCCGGCAGGGACGTCGTAGCGACAGGCCACCGCCGCCGTGCCCTGACACCCTGGGGTGGGGCAGCGCCCGCGATCGCGCAGGCAGGACTCGTGCAGGTGGGCCCCGCAGCCCTCGCAGCGCCGGGTGAGGTCCCCGCGCCGGAAGCTCGTCGAGCACTCCGCGCAGCGGGTCGTGAGCGGGCGGCTGGGGGAGAGGGGGACGTCGGGTCGCGGGCGCCCCAAGGCCACGAACCAGTCGCGGGGCGGGCGCGGGAGCGCGCGCCGTCCGGCGCAGCCGGGAGCCACACAGCCGCCGCGCGCGCGCAGACAGGCGGGGTCGTAGGCCACGCCACAGCCCTCGCAGGCGAGCACGCGCTCCCGCGCCGGCTCGAGGCACAGGGGGCAGCGATCGGGGAGCGTCGCCGCGCGGTAGCCCGCCAGCGGGGCGAGCACGCGCTCCAGGGCCAGCGCCGTCAGGCGCGGTGCGGGGGCGTCTCCCTCCAGCAGGAAGGTCCAGCCCCGGGCGCGCTCCAGCCCCAGCCGCACGCGCAGGCCCTCGGTGTCCCAGTCCACAGTGGCGATCTGGGCGTAGTCGCAGCAGAGCTCCTCCCCCCGCCACACGCCGCGGTCGGTGAGCACGAGCGCGTCGGGACCCCAGCCGATCCGCCCCAGGGGCTGCTCGTCGGGCCGCAGCCACGGGGGCCGCGGCGCGCCGAGCTGGACCCCTGGCAGTTCGCGCGCGACGTCTGCGAGGAGCTGGCGCACGGCACCCGCGAAGGGCGCCTCGCTCTCGACCTCGGCCGGGGCGCCGCAGCCGAGCACCGCGCAGCGGCCGAGCTCACCCACCAGGCACTCGCGGTGGTAGAGCGCGCCGCAGCCGGCGCAGCTCTGGCGGTCCTCGAGCTCGAGGCCCTCGTGGCAAAAGGGGCAGCGCTGGGGTTCGCCGCGGGGGACGAGCTCCAGCCCCGCCCTCAACGCTGGGCGGCGTCCATGTGCGCGCCGAGGGCGGCCTGCAGGCGCGCGGTCACCGGCCCCGGGATCGGGGTGAAGCGGGCGTCGTCGAGCTGACCCACCGGCATGAGCCCGCGGGTGGTGCTGGTGATGAACGCCTCGCTCGCGCCCAGGGCCTCGTCGAGGGGGACCTCGCGCACCGCGTGGGGGATCTCGAACTCCGCGGCCAGGCTCAGGACCTTGCTGCGGGTGATCCCCTCCAGGATCCCGCGCTCGACCGGCGGCGTCACGAGCTCACCCGCGAGCACGAAGAACGCGTTCCAGGTCGGCCCCTCGGTCACCAGCCCCTGGGGGTCGACGAACAGCGCGTCGTCGAAGCCGGCCTCCCGGGCCGCGGTGTAGGCCATGACGTTCGACTGGCGGTTGTTGGACTTCACCCCGGGGGCGATCCGGGCCACGATCGCGTCGGGGCGCACCCCCTGCAGTCGGATCCCGCGGGCGTAGTGCTCGGGGGGGAAGCTCTCGAGCGGCTTGACCCACACGATCCGGGTCGGCTCGCCCTCGACGGTCCCCAGCCCCATGTCCATGGCCCGCCCGCGGGTGAGCATGATCCGCACGTAGAGCTCGCCCGGGGGCGCGCTCTCGATCAACTGCGCGACCTCGCGCTCGAGGGTCGGGCGCAGGGCGGGGACGTCGAGCCCGATCGCCTCCCCCGAGCGCGTCAGGCGCTCGAGGTGCTCGGGGAGCAGCACCGGCTGGCGCCCGTAGGTGCGCACGACCTCGTAGATCGCGTCGCCGAACAAGAACCCGCGGTCGAAGATCGAGACCTGCGCCGCCTCGGGGGCGACGCGTTCGCCGTTGAGCATGACCTCCACGGGGCTCAGACCTCCGCCTTCTGCGCGGCCGCGCCGCTCCAGATCCCCGGGCGCCGGTGGGCCCAGGGCCGCGCGCGCTCGAGCTGACCGGCCAGGCGGAACAGGGTCGCCTCGTCGCCGTAGCGCGCCACGAGCTGGACCCCGATCGGGAGCCCCGCGCGGCTCATGGCCAGGGGCACCGACATGCCCGGTTGCCCGGTGACGTTGTAGAGCGTGGTGAACGGGGTGAAGCGCCAGGCGTTCTGCGCGAGCTTGTCCAGGGCGCCCATGGCCTTGAGCGCGCCGCCGGCCTTGAGCCGGGTGAGCAGGATCAAGAGCGACTTCTCGACCCCGCTCGGGAGCAGCGTGCCCACCTCGAGGGGTTGCTGGGCCAGGGTCGGGGTGAGGTAGGCGTCGTAGCGCTGGAAGAAGGGCGCGACCTCGTGGCCCATGAGCTTGAGCTCGCGCAGGGCCTGGGCGAAGTCGGCGGCGGCGTACTCCTCGCCCAGGAGCGCGAGCAGCCAGGTCGCGGGCTCGAGGTCGCTGGCGCCGGGGGTCCGGCCAGCCTCGGCGGCGGCGGCGCGCACCTCGGCGGCGACCTCGCCGCAGAGCATGAGCGCGAAGCGCCGGGCGAAGGCGCGCCCGTCGACCTCGGGGTGCGCGGGGACGACCTCGTGCCCCAGCTCGCGCAGGAGCTGCGCGGTCTCCTCGACCGCGGCCACGCACTCGGGGTCCACCGGCACCGGGATCACGGGCTGGCTGCTGAAGGCGATCGTGAGCTTCCCGGGCTCGCGGGTGACCTCCTCCAGGTAGCTGCGCTCGGGCGGCGGGGCTTGATACGGCGCGCCCGGCTCGGGCCCGCCGATCGCGTCCAGCGCCGCGGCGCTGTCGCGCACGCTGCGGGTCAGCACGTGCTGCACCGCGCAGCCCTGCCAGGCCTCCGCGCTGGTGGGCCCGGTGGGCGTGCGCCCGCGGGTGGGCTTGAGCCCAAACAGGCCGCAGCAGCTGGCGGGGATACGGATCGAGCCGCCGCCGTCGCCGCCGGTGGCCACCGGCACGATCCCCGCCGCGACCGCCGCGGCCGAGGCCCCCGACGAGCCGCCCGGGGTGCGCGCCGGGTCGTAGGGGTTGCGCGAGGGCCCGAACAGCGCGGGCTCGGTCACCGGCTGGATCCCGAACTCGGGGGTGCTGGTCTTGCCCACGAACACGAAGCCCGCGCGGCGATAGCGCGCGGTGATCTCGCTGTCGAAGGTCGAGATCAGGCCCTTGCGCAGGGCGCTCCCCGAGCTGAGCGGGGTCCCCGCGAGGTGCGCCAGGAGGTCCTTGAGCAGGAGCGGGACGCCAGCGAAGGGCCCGTCGAGCTCGGCGGTCAGCGCCTGCCCGCGGGCCAGGGCGTCGAAGCGGGTCACGACCACGTTCAGCGACGGGTTGACCCGGTCGATCCGGGCCAGGGCCTCGTCGACGAGCTCCACGGAGCTGACCTCGCCGCGGCGCACGAGCTCGCCCAGCCCCAGGCCGTCGTAGGCGTCGTAGTCGCTGAATCCGCTCATGGGGGCCCCTCTCGCTGCGGCGAGCACGGTAGCACCCGTCGGGGAGCCCCGTCGACCGGGAACGCAGACGCCCGGGACCGCGCGAACGCGGACCCGGGCGGGCAGGAAGGCGGCCCGCAGGCGGAGCTCCTCCTCGCTAAACGGAGTGCACGATTCGTCGGCAGCCGGGGGTGATCGCAGTGATCGACCGCTCAGAATCGTGCCCTGCCGTTTAGCGACCCTCGAGGGCCTGGTCGAGGAGCGACTGGAGCTTCACCAGCTCGGTCTGCTGCTCCTCCAGGCGCTGCTCGAGTTCGAGGGTCCGCTGCTCGAGCGCCTTGATCTCGCCCCGCAGGCGGGCCTCGGTCTCGCTGTCGGTGCCGACCGCTGGGCTACAGCCCAGCGTCGTCGCGAGCGCGACAGCCAGCCCCGCGACCCAGAGGCTGCTAGCCGGCACGCCGCCAGCCGTCGTCTTCGTCGTCGTCTTCACCCTCGTCCTCGTCGCCTTCGTCCTCGTCGCCCAAGCCACGCGCGTCCTCGTCGCCGTCGTCCTCGTCGTCGTAGCCACGCTCGTCGCCGTCGCGCTCGTCCTCGTCGTCGTCGTCCCAGCCACGCTCGTCGCCGTCGCGCTCGTCGTCGTCGTCGTCCCAGCCGCGCTCGTCGCCGTCGTCACCGTCGTCGTCGTCCCAGCCACGCTCGTCGCCGTCGCGCTCGTCGTCGTCGTCCCAGCCACGCTCGTCGCCGTCGCGCTCGTCGTCGTCGTCCCAGCCACGCTCGTCGCCGTCGCGCTCGTCGTCGTCGTCCCAGCCACGCTCGTCGCCGTCGCGCTCGTCGTCGTCCCTGCCACGCTCGTCGCCCTCGCGCTCGTCGTCGTCGTCCCAGCCACGCTCGTCGCCGTCGCGCCAGGCGAAGCCGCCCTCCCGCTCGGTCTCTCGGAACGAGCCCTCGTCCTCGTCCTCGTCCTCGAGCTCGCCTTCGTCCTCGAACTCGCCCTCGTCGTCGTCCTCGTCGAAGCCGAAGTCGCCCTCGCCCTCGGACTCCTGCTCACCGCGGCGCTGCGCCTCGAGGGCCGCCGCGGAGCGCTCCAGCTCCCCGAGCACGCGCTCCAGGTCGCCGCGCTCACGCCGCAGGTTGCGCAGGTCGCGCCGCAGGCCCAGGGCCGTGCGCTCGAGCTCGCCGGCCTCCTCCGTCGAGAGGTCGCCCTCCTCCAGGCGCTCCTCGACCTCGTCCAGCCGCTGCTCCATGCCCGCGCGGGAGCGGTCGATCTGGCCCAGGCGCGCGCCGAGCTCCAGCTCGCGCAGCTCCATGGACAGGAGCTCCGCCCCGAGCCCGTCCCCGGCCGCCAGCGCCTCCTCGCGCTCCTCGTTCAGGAGCTGACGCCGCAGCTCGAGGGACTCGTCCTCCGCGCGGACCCCGCGCTGGCGCATGGTCTGCTGCAGCTCCTCGATCGCCTCCTGGAGGTCCTCGGCCCGCTCCTCGCGGCGCTCCGTAAGGGCCTGCTCCAGCTCGCGCTCGAGCTCGCCCATGTGCTCGGCCATTTCCTCGAGCTCGTCCTCGGCCCGCGCCTCGAGCTCGGCCTGCATGCGCTCCAGGCTCCGGCTGCGCCGCGCCTCGCGCCGAGCAGCCTCACGGATCGCTCGCGCCCGGCGCTCGGCGGCGCGCTCCATGGCCCCCGGCTCTTCGCCCGAGAGCAGGCGCTCGAGCTTCTTGTGGATCGCCTGCAGCAGCTCCGTCTGCCCCGAGACCCGGCTCTCGAGCCGCGCCACGCGCTCTTCCAAGGCGCGCGTCCGCGCCTCGAGGCGGGCGCCGTCCTCGGCCCCCACGCTCGTCAACGCTGCGATCAGCAGCGCGCTGCTCCAGAACATGCCCTTCGCGCTCATGCGCTCTCCTTTGGCACTCGGCCATTGTGCACCCTGGGGGTGCCGGTTGCTCGTGGCGGCGCGCCTCCGCGGCTCCGTCCCACTGCCCCTATCCCGGGGGGTCGGAGATCGGACGGCGGGAAAATGAAAAATAATTCGGGACCCACGGCGCCCGCCGCTGGGCCCCCAGCGAGGGCGTAGAGTGAGGGCCGGAGGGGTCGTGGGCTCGACCTGGTTTTCCACGTTGGAGGCGATCCGGGCGGGCGAGCCGGAGTGGGGGGCGATCGCCTGCTACCGCGAGCCCGTCGCGCGCTACCTCCGGCGGGCCTACCCCCGCCTGCCGAGCGACGTGGCCCAGGACGTGGTGCAGGAGGTCCTGTGCGCCATGCGGACCCACGTCGTGGGCCGCTTCGACCCGGACCGCGGGCGCTTCCGCCACTTCCTGGGCGGCGTGATCAAGAACGAGGTGCGCAAGGTCGCCAGCAAGCTGCGCAGCGCCCCGCCCCTCGAGGTCGAGCCCGAGGCGCCCGTCGACGCGCCGCTGGCGACCGTGGACCTCGAGGCGCGGCTGGTGCGCGCGGTGCGCCGCGCTCACGACGCCTGGCTCCAAGGCGGACCCACCGAGCACGAGGTGCTCTACTGCTTCGCCGGGCGCCTGCTCGAGGGCCTGAGCTACGACGCCCTCGCCCAGCGAGAGGGCCTCTCGGCGGCGGCGGTCAAGCGGCGGCTGCAGACCGCGCGCCAGGGCGTGCTCCAGGCGTTGCTCCAGGGCGAGCTCGAGGACGCCGGCGCTCCGCTCCCGCCGCG
Source organism: Planctomycetota bacterium (assembly GCA_041402045.1). Lineage (GTDB taxonomy): Bacteria > Planctomycetota > J058 > J058 > J058 > JAGQRJ01. The sequence continues at coordinate 69,374 of JAWKSZ010000028.1, forward strand.
CCCGCTGGCCACCCTCACCCGCGCGGTGCAGGACGCCCTGGCGCGCGCGCGCCCGCTGGGCGAGCTGGTCGGGCGGCGCTGGGCGCACCCCGCCGCGCTGACCGCCGCCGCCGCGCTGGTCCACGACGTGCGCGCTGGCGTGGCCTGGTTCCCCGGGCTCGACTCCCCCGACGGCCAGGCCTTCGTCGGCGCGCTGCGCGACGTGCTCGAAGGCGGCGCGCCGTGAGCGAAGAGACCCCCGAGATCCCGGGCTACCGCCTGCTCGAGCGCCTGGGCCACGGCGCGGCCGGCGTGGTCTACCTGGCCCAGTCCACCGATCCCCTGGGACAGCGCTTCGCGGTCAAGGTCTTCCCCCCCGACGCAGAGCACCGCGTCGCCCGCGAGCTCGAGACCTTGCGCGAGGTCGAGGCGGTGCGGCGGGAGACCGGGTCGCGGGACCTGCTCGAGGTCGTCCACGCCGGCGAGGCCCAGGGGCGGCCCTACGTGGTCATGGAGCACTGCCCCGGGGGCGACCTCCTGAGCCGGGTCCAGCGCGACGGCCCGCTCCCCAGCGGTGAGGCCGTGGCCCTCATGCTCCCGGTCCTGCGCGGGCTGGAGCTGCTCCACGCCCACGGCTGGGTGCACAAGGACGTCAAGCCCGCGAACGTGCTCCTCGGCGCCGACGGCCAGCCGCGGCTCGGCGACTTCGGGCTCACGCGTTCCCTCGATCGCGGCCCGCTCTCGAGCGCCGGGACCCCGGGGTTCTGCGCCCCCGAGCTCTACCGCGGCGCGGCCAGCGAGAGCGGCGCGCAGCTCGACGTCTACTCCGCGGCGGCGACGCTCTACTTCCTGCTCACCGGCGAGGCGCCGCTGGCGGGGCGACCCGACGTGTTCCCCCTCGAGCGGCGACGCGTCCCGCGCCCGCTGCAGCGGGTGCTCGTCCAGGCCCTGCAGGTCGACCCCGCCCAGCGCGTCCCAGGCGCGGCCCGGCTGCGCGAGCTGCTCGAGGCCGCGGACCGCGGTGAGCCGGGGCTCGGGGGCGGACGCCGCCGCCGGGGGCCCGTCGTCCTGGGGGCCCTGCTCGTGCTCGGCGGCGCCGCCGTGGCCTGGGCCTGGCGCCCCGCGCCGCTCCCGCCCCCCAGCGTCCCCGGCGCGCCGGGCCTCGACCTGCGCTGGAGCACGGACGGACGCGTGAGCCTCGGCGACGGGCCCAGCGTCTCGGTGTTCGACGCGCCGCCGGTGGCCGTGGTCGCGGACCCGACCCACACCCGGGTCGCGGCGCTGGCGCGCAGCGGGGCCCTGGCGGTGGTGAGCCTGGACCCCCCGCGGGTCCTGACCCGGATCCCGCCGCCCTCCTCCCAGCCGCTGCTGGTGAGCGCGGCGCTCGAGGGCACCTTCGTCGCGCGGCTGTGGGCGCCGCGGGAGGGCTCGCCGCGGCTCGAGCTCTACGCCCTGCCCGGCGGCACGCGGCTGGCGAGCTGCGCGGCGCAGGGTGTGGGCGAGGCCCTGGTCCTGGTCACCGACGTCCGCGGTCAGCCCTGGGCCGTGATCGGGACCCTGGCCGGGGACCTCGTGGTCCAGCCCTTCGACGTCAGCCCCGCGGCGCGGGTGCGCAGCCACGGCGACTCGATCCTGCGCATGTGGCGCGACCCCGCGGGGGAGGTGCTCTACGTGAGCGGCGACGACCGCGAGCTCTCGGCGCGCCCGACCGGGGACGAGGTCGAGCTCGAGGACGGGCGCGGGCTCTCGCGGGCGCCGCAGCTCGTGACCCGGCGCTGGGACCTCCCGGCCCTGCTCGAGGGCCACGCCCAGCTCCTGGGCGAGGGGCCCGCGGACTAAACGGAAGTGCGCGATTCTGAGTGGTCAGCACTGAGACCACGTACTGACCTCCCACCGAATCGCGCCTTCCGTGTAGCTACTGGAAGCTCTGCCTGGGCGCTAGCGTTCGGGAGACTCGGCGCTGCAGGACACGTCACGGCCAAGCGAAGCCTCTACTAGAAACCAGAGTCACGATCCTGAGCGGGCGAGCGAGCGCCAGATCGCTGACGACATGGGAGCCACTCTCGCCCGCTCAGAATCGTGAACTCTGGTTTAGGGGTCCGTCAGGGTCGATTTCAGCGGTGATCGCGCCGCAATCGTCGTTCCTGGCTCGCGAGGAGCGAGCCATGCGGACCCGTGTGACCGACGAGCGACGACGCCAGGGGCGACGAGGGCAAGCAAGCACTGGGGAGTACATGCGCGCGGGCTCGACGCATGACGCCGAGCCCGCTCGGGAAGGACCCCGTCGACGCTCAGGCGTCCGGGTCGACCTCGACGATCTCGGCGCGCTCGCGGAGGAACGTGCGGATCTTCTGGTCGAGGATGTCCTGCCGGATCTGGGGCAGCATGTTCAGCTTCTGCAGCTGCTCGGTGAGCTGCGCGGGGTTCATGCCCTGGCTGGCCGCGATCCGCGCGATCCGCGCCTCGAGGTCGCGCCCGGTCACGCCGATCTTCTCGCGGCGGGCGACCTCGTCGGCCACGAAGAACTTGCGGAGCATGGTCTCGACCTTGGTGCGGATCTCGTCGCGCTCCTCGGCGACCTCGTTCTCGGCCTCCTGCTCGCTCTGACCCTCGCGGCGCAGCTCCTGCACGCGGCGCTTCTCCGCGTTCTGGATCTCGGCCTCGACGATGTCCACCGGCAGCTCGAACTGGCCGGTCTGCTCGATGAGCTTGAGCAGGATCCGGTCCTCGATCTGGCCGCGGCGGGCGACCTCCATGGCCTCCTGCATGCGCTCGCGGGTCTCGCGCTTGAGGTCGGCCACCGACTCGAACCCGACCTCCTTGATCAGCTCGTCGGTGAGCTCGGGGAGGAACAGGCGGCGGATCGCCTCGACGCGCATGCGGATCACGGCGCCCTCACCGCGACCCTCGATCACCTCGAAGTCCTCGGGGAGGTCGGTCTCGGCGTCGCCCCACTCGCCGATCTTGAGCCCGGTCAGCGCGTCCTCGAGGTCGTCGACCTCGTAGTCGCCGAGGTAGTCGGCGGGGAGCTGCACGGCGACGCCGAACTCCTCCTTGAGCGGCTTGAGCTCGCTCTGGTTGCCCTCTTCCTGGGCCTTGCTCCAGGTCTCGAACTCGTCGGCCAGCCACACCTGGAGGTCGACGGTCACGTGGTCCTCGCCCTCGACCACCACGTCGTCGCCCTCGACCGGGCGCATGTCGCCCTTGGTGCGACGGAACAGGTCGATCTGCTCCTGGACGTCCTTGTCCTCGACGACCAGCGGCTCGACCTCGATCTTGACGTCGGTGTAGCTCTCGAGCTCGAACTCGGGGCGGGTGTGGATCTCGGCCTCGAACTCCAGGCCCTTCTTACGGTCGAACTCGAGCTTCTCGATCTTGCCCTCGCCCAGGACCTTGTCGCTCCCGATCTTCTCCTTGACCGCGTCGACGTAGGCGTGGCGCACGAGGTGCTCGCGCACCTCCTCGAGCACCGACTCGCCGTAGAGCTTCTCGATCCGCGCCTTGGGGGCCTTCCCCTTGCGGAAGCCCTTCAGGTGTACGCGCTTGCGCAGCCCGGCGATCTTCTTCGAGTAGTCCTTCTCGATCTCGCTGGCCGGGACCGTGACCTTGAGCAGCTTCTTGCAGGGCCCCAGCTCCTCGACCACGGCCTCCAGCTCGTGGGTGTGGCCGTGCCCGTGGTCGTGATCGTGGTCGTGGTCGTGGTCCGCGACGGCGGTGTCGTGGTCGTGCTGGTGGTCGGTCTCCGACATGGCGTTCCTCTGCTCCCGCGGGGGGTTCAGGGCGCCTCTCGGCCCCGCGCCGCTCCGGCGCTCCCCAACGGTCTGGACACGAAAAAGGCCGGCCCGAAGGCCGGCCGTTCGAAGCGGGCGATGAGACTTGAACTCACGACCCCAACCTTGGCAAGGTTGTGCTCTACCACTGAGCTACGCCCGCGTGCCGAGGAGTATACCCGAGACCGAGTCAGCGTCCAGTGTGTTTGCTCACCAGTTGATGCTGATCACCGGGGTCCGCTCGTCGCCGCGGACGGTGAGCCCGACCTCGCCGTAAATGTCGAGGCCGTTGGGCTTAATGACCATGCGTCCCTTGACGATCAGGGTCTTCACGCCGTTGAGCTCGACGATCCGGCCGCCGAAGCGGGTGATCCCGCTGCTCACGATCCGGGCGTCGACGCCCTCGATCGACTCGATCCGGGGGCCCTGCGCGTCGATCTTCACGATCGCCTTGCCGACGATGGTGCTCCCGGTGCGGTCGATCACGATCTCGTTGACCTCCGACTTCAGCCGCGAGCCGGGCTCGAGGGCGACCTCGAAGGGGACCTCGACGCGCTCGGCCACCCGCAGGGGGTTCTGAGCGCCGCCCTGCCAGGCGAACTCCACGTCGTTGAGGCTGGCGCGGGCCGCGCCCAGGATCTTGGTCTCGAAGGCCGCGCTGCGCAGCTCGGCGCTGGAGAGCACGAGCTGGGTGCTGATCCGGCCGCGGACGACCGAGGCGGCGTCGCCGGTGGAGCTCTCGTCGATCGTCACCTCGGCGCGGGTCCCGGCCCCGAGGCCCACCGACCACTCGGCGCTCGACGCGGCCCGACCCGGGGTGCGCTCTTCGCTGAGGTAGCGGCCGTGGACGAAGGCCTCGCCGCCGCTGGCGAGCTGCACGTGGCGCCAGGCCCCGCGGTCGCCGAGGACCTTGACCCGGTCCCCCCGGGTGAGCTGGCCCAGGATCCGCCCGGTGTCGGTGCTGGGGGCGTCGCGGTAGTTGAGCTTGCCGCCGGCGCTGACGTTGACCACGGCCACGCGCTCGCCCTGGGTCGCGGCGGTCGCCGTCGAGCCCGAGAGCTGACCCTCGCCGAGGAGCTCGGCGGTGGCCGTGCCGGTGCCCGACTCGATCGCGCCGTCCACGGTGCGCACGCCGAGGTCGAAGTCGACCTGCACCCGCTCGGCGCTGCCGCTCCCGGCGGGGGCGTCGACCCGCACGTCCTCGATCACCAGGCCGCGCCCGGTGGCCTGGCCGCGGGTGCGGAGCGCGGTCGCGCCCCGGCCGAGGGGGCTCGTGAGCTCGAGCTCGTCGAAGTCGACCGAGAGCGAGCCCGCGGTGGGGCGCGCCTCGACGGTGACGTCGCCCTGGACCACGCGGGCCATGCCGGCCTGGCCGGTGACGTCGCCCTGGGCGTGGAGGTCGGCGTCGACCTTCAGGCCCTCGGCGTCGAGGCCGATCCGGCCCTGGCTGGTCACGTTGCCGTCGATGGTCACGTCGTCGATGGTCAGGCGCCCGGCGTCGAGCTTCTTGATCTTGACCGGGCCGTCGAGGGCCAGGCGATACACGCCGTCCCGCACGGTCAGGCGGCTCTCACCGGCGCGCTGGGTGAAGGCGAAGGCGGCGCCGCCGTTGGCCCGGGCCTGGGCCGCGTCGACCTGCGGGCCGTTGGGCACGCGGATCCGGATCGTGTTCCCCTGGAGGTCGAAGGTCACGCGGCCGTCGACCTCGAGGTCCATGGACCCGCCGTTCTTGGGCAGGCGCAGGCCGTAGCGGCCCTGGACCTGCAGGCGGCCGCTGGCGTTGCCGGCGTGGAGCTGGCCGTTGACCGCGAGCGGGCCGCCGACCGAGAGCTCGAGGCTGTAGGCGCTGCGGTCGCCCAGGATCCGGAACCCGTTCTCGTCGATCTGGGCCACGCCGCTGAGCCGCACGTCGCCGACCTCTCCGCGGACCCCGGCGAAGTCGACGGTCCGCCCGTCGCGGCCGCGGGCCGCGAGCTGGAAGCTCAGGGCGCCCGTGAACGCGGTCTCCGCCTCGCCCGACGAGCTGTCGAACTTCATGGACGCCAGGTCCTGGAGGCTCGGCGGCCAGCGGTCGATCTCGGTGAGCATCTTCAGGTTCCCCAGCTCCTTCTCACCGAAGATGCCGAAGTCGATGCTCGCCTTGCCGGTGCGCTTGTCGATCACGATGTCCGGGATCAGGATGCTCGAGACGTGCAGGCGCAGGTCGCCGTTGCGGTCGCGGGTGACCTTCTTGACGTTGATGTCGGGCATGCCCGCGACGTCTATGTGCAGGTGCCCCTGCCGGTTGATCGTGACCTCGTTGATCTTGTTGCCGATCCGCTGGGCCTGGCCCTTCCAGCCGCCGCGGCCGCGGCGGTAGCGCCCGCGCGGGTCGACGGTGTAGTTGCTGCCAGGCACCTCGAGCTCGATCAGCCCGTCGCTGCGGTGGGTGACCGCGCTGACCACGATCTGCCCCACGCCGGGGAGCGAGACCACGTGCCGGCCCGGCCCGTTGGGCAGGCTGCGGATCGGGGCCGCCCAGGTGGCCAAGGGCCGGATCCGGAGCGAGCTGAGCACCGGCGCGTCGTGGGGCTGTCCGCCCGAGATCGCGCGCCCGCGGCTGGAGCGGTCCCAGGTCGCCTCGATCGAGATCCGATCGACGGCGAGCGAGCTGCGCGCGGCGCCCTGGGCTTGGAACTCAGCGGCGAGGTCCACCGCTTCGACCGCGGCCAGGTATTCCTGGAGCTTCTGGGGGTCCAGGCCTTGCCCGTGAGGGGTGCCCGACTGCCCCGAACTCAGGACGTAGCCTGGCGGGAGGCGGTCCAGCCCAGTGGGCCGGTCCGAGACGCCTTGACCCCACGCCGGGGAGGTCAAGAGCAGGAGCAGGATGCAACGCGTGGGAGTTCTCATTCAGCCCACCCTCCGCAAGCGGCAAGCCATCGCATACCGCTCGATTCTTTGACTTTAGGTGAAAGCGTCTCACCCGGCTTTGGGCGACAGACACGTAAATGCCTCGGACTGCGCTCCTTCAGCCCACGTGTCCAAGGGCGGGCGGGTTTTGACGCGACGCGCTTGACGAGGGTGACGAGCATGGAGGCCTCCAAAGCGGGCCCACGGGGCAACTGCGGTGCCGAAGCGTTTGGGCCCAGGTCTCGCTCAATCCCCTCCAGGAACCTTTCACCCCGCCCCGAGCGACCCATCGTCGGGTGAACCGCGCGCGCCGATCGGCGACGCGCAACTGCGCAACACCCCGCGAAACTTGCACTTGGGAGCGCCCCCCCGGGGATTTCGAGATTCTCCGCCGCGCAGGGCGAGGGGCCGTGTGTAGACGTCGAGCCTGCTGAAGGCTCCGCATTTCCCCCGGCAGCCGGCTCGTCGCCGGCTGCTCCCGTACTCGGGCGCCTCGAACGAGAACCCAGCGCCGCGGAAGGGGGTGGAGCGTGTGGTGGGGACGAGGGGGCTGGTTGAGCGCCACGGGCACGGCTACGGTCGAGGTTCGCGTGACCACCGCGGACCGGAGTGACGAAGACCTGGAGCTCGCCTGGCGGCGTGGCTCAGAACCTGCGTTCACCCAGCTCTTCCACCGCTACTACCCCCGCGCCGTGGGCTACGCCCTGCGCTTCGTCGGCGACCACGCGACCGCCGAGGACCTGGTGCAGCAGGCCTTCCTCAACCTCTACCAGCGCCGCCGGGGCCACGGTCGCTTCCGCGCCTTGGTCTACACCTGCGTGCGCAACCTGGCCTTCAACGAGCAGCGCCGGCGCGGCAAGCGCTCGGCCCCCAAGCCGCTCGAGCACCCGCCCCCCGCCGCCGGCGCGCCCACCGTCGACGGCATGATCGAGGCGGAGGAGCGCGCGGCCTTCGCCCGCGCGCTGGCCAAGCTGCCCGACGAAGAGCGCGAGGCCTTCTGCCTCAAGGAGATCGAAGGCCTGACCCACCGCGAGGTGGGCCAGGTCATGGGCCTGCACCCGGACGCCGTGCGTCGCCGGGTGGGGAAGGCCTTTCTCACCCTTCGCACCCTGTTGGAGGAGTCATGAGCGACGACGACACCTACCTCAGCACCCTGGCCGCCGAGCTGGGCGCCGCCCCCCCCGCGCCCGGGGACGTCGAGCGCCTGCGCCGCCTGGCCCAGGCCAGCGACCCGTGGGGCCCCGTCCCCGACCTCGCCCCCGACCTCGCGCTGGCCCAACTGCGCCGCCGTCACGCCGGGGAACGCCGGACCCGGCGGCGGGCAGCGCTCCTGCTCTCGACCGCGGCCGCCCTCGCCGTGAGCTTCACCCCGACCCTCGTGCGCTGGCGGGTCGACCGCCCCGGCCCCGGCACCCCCGGGGACCTGCGCTTGAACCAGGTCGGCATGATCTTCTTCACCTCCAGCGGGTACTGACGGGGGCGGTAGCAGCCCTGCGGGTAGGCGTTTAGAATTCGCGGCCCCGGAGGACTCCATGGCCGACAAGGGCACCAAGAAGACCGAGGACGTGAACCCGCTCGACGTCCTGCGCGACAACGCCGGACTCATGATCGCCGTGCTGGTGGTGCTCCTCGCCTTCGCGACCCTGATCGTGTGGCAGAGCAACCAGACCCAGGCCGCCAACGATCAGGCCTGGTGGGCGCTCGCCAAGTACGAGAGCGAGCACGCCCAGGGCACCGAGGGCTTCGACGAGCTGATCCAGTCCAGCGGCGAGGGGATCCCCGGCGCCTACATGCGGATCACCTACGCCGGGCGGCTCTACGAGACCGGCGTGCGCGCCGACGTGGAGAAGGCCAAGACCCTGTTCGAGGAGGCCCGCGCCCTGAGCAAGGACGTCCCCACCCTCTACGAGCCCCTGGGGATCCAGATCGAGAAGATCGCCAAGGAGCTCGAGGCTCAGCCCTCGCCGCTGCTCGAGGTCGCGCCGCCGCCCGAGGCGGAGGACGAGGGCCCCGACCTCGGCGACATGGGCTTCCCGCCCATGGGGGGACGGTAGACCCCGAGGCCCCGGAGCCGCGGCGCTTCACCGTCGACGAGGCCCAGGCCGGGACCCGGATCGACGCGTTCCTCGTAGCCCAGCTCGGCCCCGAACGCTCGCGGGGTGAGGTCCAGGGCTACCTCGCCGACGGCCGCGTGGCCCTCGTGCGCGGCGGCAAGCCCCTCGCTCGGCTCAAGCCCAGCACCAAGCTCAAGCCCGGCGACGCGCTGACCCTGGAGCTGCCGCCGCCGCCGCCGCCGCCCGGCCCCCTGCGCCCCGCCGACCTCCCGCTGGACCTGCTGTTCCAGGACGAGGCCCTGGTCGCCCTCGACAAGCCCCCGGGGCTCACCGTGCACCCGGGCGCCGGCAACCGCGAGCACACCCTCGTCAACATTCTGCTGCACCACTTCGGCGCGTCCTTGAGCCAGGCCGGGGGCGAGGAGCGCCCGGGGATCGTGCACCGCCTGGACAAGGACACGAGCGGCGTGATCCTCGTGGCTCGCACCGACGTGGCCCACCGCCACCTCGGCCGCCAGTTCCACGACCGCACCACCCGCAAGCTCTACCTGGCCCTCGTGCGCGGCGACCCCCCCGACGAGGTCGTGGTCACGGCCCCCCTCGGCCGGCACCCCAAGGACCGCAAGAAAATGGCGGTGGTCGAGGGCGGCCGCGCCGCAGAGACCCGGGTCGTCGTCCGCGAGCGCTGGCCCGGCTACGCCCTGGTCGAGGCGCACCCGCGCACCGGGCGCACCCACCAGATCCGCGTGCACCTGAAGTCCCTGGGCTGCCCGATCCTCGCCGACGCGACCTACGGCGGCGGCGCGCGCCTCACCCGCCGCGACCTGGGCCTCGAGCCCGACGCCCCGCTCCTCGAGCGCCACGCCCTCCACGCGCGGCGCCTCGAGTTCGAGCACCCCACGACCAAGCAACGCCAGACCGTCGAGGCGCCCCTGCCCGCGGACATGCAGGCGACCGTCGAGGCCCTGCGCGAGCGCTTCCCGGCGGACTGAGCACGAGCCCGCTCCCCCCCCACGCGTAGGGGAGCAGCTTGCTGCTCCCGGTATGGACGTACCTCCACCTCTCGCAGGGACGGGCCTTCACAGCACGCCCTCGAACCGACGTTCGGGCCGGCCGACAAAGCTCCGCGGGGTGCGCTCGCTCCCCCCCTCGCGGGTAGGGGAGCAGCTTGCTGCTCCCGGTATGGACGTCCCTCCACCTCTCGCAGGGACGGGCCTTCACAGCACGCCCTCGAACTCACGTTCGCTCGTGCGCCCGCCGACGACGCTCACGCCCGTCGACCTCCCGTGTCTTCCGTGTCTTCTCCCGGCAGCGCCTCCCGCGAGCTGTCCGTACACGAAGCGACGCCTCCCGCAGGAGGCGTCGCGGACTCGGCTGACGAGCGGACCTAGAAGGTCTCGAGGCCGGCCTGGCTCTCGATCACGCTCAGCGCGCGCTCGCGGGTGAGCTCGGCCGCCAGGTCGCGGCCGTTGGCGTCGACCGCGCCGTCGAGGGTCCCCAGCGCGCCGGTCGGGTCGGCGCTGTAGAGCTGCATGTAGCCCAGGAGCAGGCCCAGGCCCGCGTCCTCGCTGGCGGCGCCGCGCAGCTCGCTGAGCTTGGACGAGAACAGCGCCTCGCCCTCGCCGTAGAACTGACGCACGTCGAAGTCCGACTGCAGCCAGGCGGGGTTGGTCTGGATCGCGCGGCGCAGCGTGGTCGCGGCGTCGGCGAAGCGGCCCTGGGAGAACTCGGCCTGCGCGATCAGGTAGAGCGCGAAGGGGTCGCGGGGGTCGACCTCGAGGGTCTCGCGGAAGGCGCGCTCGGCGCGGGCGAAGTCGCCGTGGCGGAAGGAGAGCACGCCGGCGCGCGCCAGGTCGCGCGGGCTGGTGGACTCGTCGCGGCCCGGACCCAGGCGCACCTCGTCGGTGTCGCCCTCGGCCCCGCGGGCGCCCTGCTGCTTGGACCGGCGCGGTGCGTCGGAGCCCTCGGGCGGGGGGCCGATCGGGCGCGGGCTGAGGGGCTGCTTGGCCTCCCAGGCGCCGCCGCTGAGCGCGCCGCGGATCTCGGTGTTCAGCCGCACCTCGAGCCGCGGGTCGCTCGCGACCGTGTACCACTCGTAGGGCTGCTGGAACTGATCCTGGAAGGTCGAGACCTCGCTCTGCTCGACCTTGATCAGCACCCGGCACTCGACCTCGAAGTAGTCGCCGCGGTCGCGGATCAGCGCCTCGATCGTGCGCCGCGTCTTGTCGTAGAGCGACGTGTCCTCGCTGACCAGCGCCGTGATCTTGCCGTAGCGATAGCTCGCGGTCTGGATCACGCCATAGCGATTGAGGATGTGGTACGCCGTGTTGTAGACGCGGCGGTAGTCCCCGAACGCGACCTCGTGGGTCACGTTGACCGGGGTCTCGACCCGCTGCGGGGTCGCGCTGCCAGCGCACCCGACGATCACGGCCAACACGGGAGGGAGAAGCAACCTGGGGCTCATGAGCAAGACTCCGCGCAGGGGGCGTGAGAAGTGCGCGCCACTTCCGACGTCCTCGTCCGAGGATAGACACGCGTGTGCAGGCGTTCAAGCCATTGGAATTCGGTGAAGAACGTGGGAACCCGCCCGGGGTCGCGGACGTGTCGTCACGGGGGCGGAGGGCTGTCCTCCCGCCCCTCACCTAGACGCCGACCGCGGCGCGCTCTATACCGGGTGGTATGCCGACGATCCCCGACGACCTCAAGCGCGCGGCCCTCCTGGAGGGGGTCGAGCTCGACGCCGAGATCGGCGCCGGGCGCTTCGCGCAGGTGTGGCGCGCGCGGTTTCGCGGCGACGCGGTGGCCTTCCGCCTGCTGAACGAGCCCGACGGCCCGCGCCCGCGGACCCTGAGCCACCCCGGGATCCTCGGCGTCCGGGCCCGCGGCCGGCTCCTGGGGCGGCCGTATCAGATCCTGCCCCTGTTCCCCACGGACCTCGGCCGGCTGCTCGGCGGCCGCCCCCTCGGGCGCACGCTCATGCGCCCGGTGCTCCTCACACTGCTCGACGCCCTCGAGCACGCGCACCAGCGCGAGGTCGTGCACGGGGACCTCAAGCCCGCGAACGTGCTCGTGGACCCGGAGACCGGGCGCACCGCCCTCGGCGACTTTGGGACCCCGGCGGACGTGCAGGCCCTCGAGGCCTCGATCCTCAGCGCCGAGGTGCGCGAGCTCCAGGGCGGGGCCTCGACCCTGCCCTACCTGGCCCCGGAGCGGATCGCGGGGGGCGGGCCCAGCCAGGCCGCCGACGTGTTCGCGTTCGGGGTGCTCCTGTTCGAGGTCCTGACCGGGCGCCTGCCGGTGGGCCTCGAGCTCCCCAGCGAGCTGAACCCGAGCCTCGACCGCCGGGTGGACCGGCTGGTCAAGCGCCTGTTGGGGCGCCACCCCGCGCAGCGCCCGGCGCTGACCGAGGTCCGGCGCGAGCTCCTGCGCCTGCTGCCCAGCGACGCCAGCTCCGAGCGCCTGGTGCGCGTCGCGCCGCAGGACATGGTGCACGTGCCCGCGGACCGCGTCGTGTTCGGCGACCGCGAGGACCACGACGCGAGCCCCATGTTCGAGGCCTCGCTCCCGGCGTTCTGGATCGACGCCGCGCCGGTGACCCACGGCGACTACGCGGTGTTCGTCGCGGCCACCGGCGCCGAACCGCCTCGGACCTGGCGCCGCGGGCGGTTCAGCCCGGCGCAGGCCTCGCTCCCGGTGAGCGGGGTCACCTACCACGAGGCCGAGGCCTACGCGCGCTGGGCCGGCAAGCGCCTGCCCACCGAGCGCGAGTGGGAGCGCGCGGCCATGGGCCCCGAGCACCGCTCCTACCCCTACGGCGACGCCTTCGACCCCACGCGGATCGTGCGCGATGGCCTGGCGCCGGTGGAGAGCCTGCCCGAGGGCGCCACCTCCGAGGGCGTGAAGCACATGACGGGCAACGGCTGGGAGTGGACGAGCTCGCCCTTCGTGCGCTACGGCACCAAGGGCCCCGCGCCCGGGGACGCCCGCGCGATCCGCGGCGGCTACGATCCGAGCCGGCCCGCCGCCGCCAACGCCCACACCCGCAGGGGGTTCCGCCCCGACGCCGCCGACGCGGGGCTCACCTTCCGCTGCGCCCGGGACGAGTCGCCGCGGGGACATTAACCCTTGCGTTGCATGGACAGCGGCCGGGCAGATGGGTACCATGCGCGGTTCACACAGCGAGGGGGTCCTCCGTGGCGGGTGAGCGGCGACGGGACTACATGGTCAACAACCGGGTCCACATGCTCTACATGATGACCTGGGTCAACTCCGGCCTCTTGGTTACGGCCTTCGGCGTCCTGGTGTTCAGCCTGGTCAAGACCCAGGAGGCGATCCGCGAGGTCGACAGCCTCGCGCTGTTCGGCGTGATCAACCCCTTCCTCCTGCTCGGCTTCCTGGCGTTCATCATCGTGTGCACGTCGCTGGGCCTGGGGGTCTACACGATCATTCACACCCACCGGCTCATGGGCTCCGCCTACCGGATCGGCGTCGTGCTGCGCGAGATCAACGAGGGCAAGCCGACCCGGGTCAAGCTGCGCGACGGCGACTTCTTCGTGGACATTGGCGACGAGATCAACTCCCTCGCCGACCGCGCGCCCCCGCCCGGCGGCGCCGCCGCCGCGACCCCCGAGCCGACCCCCGACGCCCCGGCGCCGGTCGAGGGCTAGCGCCCCCTAATCAGGGCTAGACTTCGGCCGAACAAGGTCTTAGAGGGCAGCGTCCGGCACCTGTCCAGCGGGCCAAATGCGCTTCATCTTCGGGGTCGTCCGTGTGTCCGCTTTGCAACGCAACGTCTGCGGGGCCTGACCCTAACGTCTTGTTTTGCTTGACCTGGGGCCAGATCCATCCTCAACTACGGTTGGCACCTCCATTGCAAAAGGTGGAAAGGACGGGTCGAGGATGCAAGGGACGCTTCGGGTAACTGCTTTTGTTGCGTTGTGTGCGGGGGTGTTGAGCACCCCCGCCCAGGCGACGAGCGTCCTCCGTTTCACCACCGCCGAAATGGCCGAGCGCGCGGAGCTCGTGGTCCACGGCGTGGTCTCGGTGACCAAGGCAGAGAAGTCCGACGACGGGGCGATCGTGACCCAGATCGAGGTCGACGTGGTCGAGGCCCTCAAGGGCACCCCGGGCGAGACCTTCACCTTCACCGTCTACGGCGGGATCCTGGGCAACCGCGGCAGCGCGATCGCGGGCGCGCCGACCTTCAAGCGCGGCGAGGAGCTGGTGGTGTTCCTCACCGCCGAGAACTCCAAGGGCCTGCGCACGGCGATCGGCCTCGCCCAGGGCAAGTTCAGCGTGCGGGAAGAGAAGGGCCAGAAGCTCGCCTTCCGCAACATGCAAGGCCTGCGCCTGGTCGACCCCAAGACCGGCGAGGAAGAAGACCCCAAGCGCGACCAGGGCGTCGCGCTGGACCAACTCCTGGATCGGATTCGGCGAGCGGTAAAGGACGGAAGCAAGTGATGCGACACGAGACGAGTCGATACCGCAGGATCAGCAAGCAGACCGTTCTGCGCCTGCCGATCTACGCCCTCGCGTTCACCGTGGTGGGCCTGGGCTGGTCCGCTTACGCCTTCGTCTCGCTGCAGACCGGCGCCAAGCCGTTCTCCTGGGGCAACCCCACGGTGAACTTCGTGATCCACGAGGCCGCCGACCCGGCGATCGCCGACGGCAGCGACGAGACCGCGGTGCGCCTGGGCTTCCAGGCCTGGGACCAGGTCCCCGCGAGCACGATCGCCTTCGTCGAGGACCAGAGCCCGCAGTCGCGGGCGCGGACCGACTGGCGCTCGGACGACATTCACCTCGTGATCTGGGACACCACCAACGAGAGCGGGTTCTTCGGCGGCGCCGCGGGCCTGGTCGCGATCACCCCCGTCGACTTCGACCCCAGCAGCGGCGCGATCCTCGACGCGGACATCATCTTCAACGCCAAGAACTACACCTTCAGCACCGACATGACCCCCGGCACCTTCGACGTGCAGGGGATCGCGACCCACGAGGTCGGGCACCTGATCGGCCTCGACCACAGCGCGATCGTCGGCGCGACCATGAACCCCTTCGCCAACCAGAACGACACCCGCCTGCGCAGCCTCGAGGACGACGACCGCGCCGCGGCCTGGTCGGTCTACCCGCTCTACCTGCCCGGGGCCGTGACCGGCAAGCTGACCCGCCAGGACGGGACCCCGATCTCGGGCGCCCACGTGGTGGCCGAGGACTCCGACGGCAACCCGGCGTCGGCGACCCTCACCGACGGCGCGGGCAACTTCGCGATCCGCGGCCTCGACCAGGGCCAGTACGTGATCTACGCCGAGCCCCTCGACGGCCCGGTGCGCAGCAACAACTTCTCGACCCACACCAGCGGGTTGACCGTCGACACCGACTTCGGGACGACCTTCTACGGCTCGGGCACCGGCCAGAGCTCGCCGGTGACCCCGCAGGCGATCCAGGTCCTCGCCGGCCAGGTCAGCGCCCTGACCCACACCCTGGTGGCGCGCAGCAAGCTGCCGACCCCCATGAACGTGAACAACCTGAGCCTGACCACGGTCATGCCCGGCCAGGCCGCGATCCTCACCGCCTACGGCACCGGCCTCGGCAGCTCGACCACGGTCGTGGTGCCCGGGACCGGGATCTTCACCAGCAACCCCAGCGCGACCGCTAACTCCGCCTCCTGCGAAATGGAGGTCACCGGCTCGACTCAGCCCCAGCTGCGCACGGTGCGCGTGATCAACGAGGCCACCGGCGACTGCGCGGTGCTCACCGGCGGGTTCGAGGTGCGGCTCCCCGGCCCCGTCGCCAGCGGGATCACTCCCGCCAAGGGGGCCCCGGGCGTGACCGCCCAGGTCACCGTGAGCAACGCCGACCTCGGGGCCCGGGTGATCTTCGGTAACCAGGTGCTGACCGCCACCCAGACCGCCCAGGGCGTGAGCTTCACCGTCCCCAACATGCCCAACGGGACCTACACGGTGTGCGTCGAGAACCCCGACGGCCAGTTCGCGGTGCTCAAGAACGCGTTCGCCGTGGAGAACTCGGTGGCGACCACCCCGCCCCCGGCGCCCACGACCCCGAACAGCGTGCCGACCACCACGACCCCGACCAGCTCGGGCGCCCCGGCGGCCTCGACCCCCAGCGCGTCCTCGCCCAGCGGCTCGCTGCCCGCCCCCTCGAGCGGCGGCGGCGGCGGCGGCGGCGGCGGCTGCCAGCTGACCCCCGAGTCCAGCTCGCCCTGGACCGCGCTCCTGGCGCTCATGCTCCTGGGCGGC
>JAWKSZ010000029.1:0-80144 GCA_041402045.1 Planctomycetota bacterium
CCGGTGAGTGTGCCGGTGATCCCCGTGGTCTGCCCCAGCTGGAGCTCGGCGAGCACCGGGCGGTGGTCCATGGGCAGGCGGCCGTAGCCCTTGAAGCGCTGGGCCGAGCGGATCACCCCGCCGCGCACGAGGACGTGGTCCAGGTGGAAGCCGTAGAACGTCGTGGAGCCCACGTCGGTGTACTCGTCGAAGTGGGTAATGAACGCGGCGTAGGTGTCGCGGTCGTAGCGCCGCGCCCACGGCAGGAACGCGCCGATCCCCGCGCCGTGGCGGGGGCCCAGGTTCAGGTCGCCGGCGAGCACGACCTTGCCCTGGAGGCCGTCGATCCAGGTCGCGAGCTCTTGGAAGTAGACCCGGCGCGGGGTGTAGAAGCCGGCCGGCGCGTGGACGTTGACCAGGGTCCAGCCCGACTGGAACTGGAGCCCCAGCGCGCCGTAGCCCGCCGAGCTGCGGAACTCGAGGCGCTGCGCGAGCTGCTCGCCCTTGTAGAAGGTCGCGACCAGCCGGCCGTCGTTGCGGCTGGGGTTGTTTTGGAAGGTCTCGAAGGCGTAGTCGTGGCCCTGGGCCAGGAGCCCGTCCTTGAGCCGCTGCACCTGAGCGACGTCGCGCAGCTCCTGGAGCGTGACGGTGTCCGCCCCGTGCAGGGCCAGGCGCTCGACCACGCGGCCTTCGCGGCGCTTGGGCAGGCGGAAGCTGAAGGGGTTGATCGTCCCCACGTTCCAAGTCATGTGGCGGCGGTCGAGGGTCTGCGCCTGACCGGTCCCTGCGGTGAGGACCAGCGCGAACAGCAACGCCCCGACCCACCGCCTCCCGAGGGAGGTCTGCATGGGCCTATCTTTCTCTCGGCGCGGCGTAGTGCACATGCCTGGCCAGGCGTAAGTGCTTACGCGGAGGCGGGCCGAGCCCGACGGATGCGAGATCTGGGATTCGGGTTCAGCCCGTGCGCCCGCTGCGTGCCGCGGCGGCGACACGCTGGTTTCAGGGGGCCTCTCCGAGGCCCCCTCGCCCTCGCAGCCAAGCGGCTCGGGCTCACACCCAACGGGCTCGCTGCGGCGGCCTTCGCCGCCTCGCTGCGCGCTCGCAGCTCCGCGGGTCGGGCGGTGCACGTCCCTCGGTCCCTGGGAGCCTGTCCGGGGCTCGGCCTAGAATTCGCGAGTGACCATCGCCAGCGAAGCCCAGACCCGTCCCCGGATCCACGCGCTCACGCCCTCGCTGATCAATCAGATCGCGGCCGGTGAGGTCGTCGAGCGCCCGGCCTCGGTGGTCAAGGAGCTGCTGGAGAACGCCCTCGACGCCGGCAGCACCCGGGTGACCCTCGAGCTCGAGGCCGGGGGCCTGCGCCTGATCCGGATCACCGACGACGGCAACGGGGTGGTCAAGGACGACCTGCGGCTCGCCGTTCAGAGCCACGCCACGAGCAAGCTGCGGCGCACCGAGGACCTGTTCGCGATCCGCTCGCTGGGCTTCCGCGGGGAGGCCCTGGCGAGCATCGCGGCGGTCAGCAAGTTCACGATCACCAGCCGCCCGCCCGAGGAGCCCGACGGCGCGCAGCTCGTGGTCGACGGCGGCGCGATAGGCCGGGTGCGCACCGTCGGCGCGCCCCTGGGCACCCAGATCGAGGTCGGGGACCTGTTCTTCAACGTGCCCGCGCGCCGCGGGTTCCTGCGCACCGAGCGCAGCGAGCTGCGCGCGATCCTGAACGAGGTGCGGCAGCAGGCGCTCTGCCGCCCGGACCTCACGATCCGCGTCGAGCACGAGGGCAAGACCGTGCTCGAGGCGGTGGCCGAGGACGAACCCCGCGAGCGGATCGCGCAGCTCCTGGGGCGCGACCTGGCCGAGGCGCTGATCGCGCTGCCCCTGACCGAGGGCGCCGCCGGCAAGCTCCGCGGCTACGTCTCGCCGTGCGACCTCTCCCGCGGCGACTCGCGCCAGCAGTTCTTCTTCCTCAACGGGCGCGCGGTGCGCGACGTGACCTTGCTCACCGCGATCAAGACCGCCTACTCGAACCTCCTGCCGCCGCGGCGGCACCCGACCGCGCTGTTGTGGCTCGACCTGCCCCCGGCGGAGGTCGACGTCAACGTGCACCCGCAGAAGACCGAGGTCCGCTTCCGCCGAGACCGCGAGCTGTTCCGCCTGGTGCAGCGCACGATCGCCGACGTCCTGCGCGAGGAGGGGCTGACCCGCGAGTTCCACCTCAACCGCCGCGGGCTCGACGTCCTGGGGCCGCGCCCGGCGGAGCCCGTCGAGCTGCGGGTCGCGGGCTCGCGGGAGCTGGGGCTCGTGCCCTCGCCCTTCGCGCAGAACGTGGGCTTCGCGGGAGGCGACGCGCCTCCGCCGTCCGCGCCCGAGCAGCAGGCGTTCGTCGAGGCCAGCGGGCGCTTCCTCCAGGTCCACGACAGCTACGTCGTCGAGCAGACGCCGCGCGGGATCCGCCTGCTCGACCCCCACGCGCTGCACGAGCGGATCCTCTACGAGGAGATCCGCGAGCGCCTCGAGCGCGACGGCCTCGAGAGCCAGCGCTTCCTGTTCCCGCAGCTGATCGACGTGGGGCCCGTCGAGCTGGCCGCGCTGGAGGACGCCCAGGGCGAGCTCGTGCGCCTGGGCTTCGAGGTCACGCCCTTCGGCGAGGGGACCCTGGCCGTGCACGCGGCGCCGCGCATGCTCAAGGCGACCCGGGTCCAGGACACGGTCAAGCGGCTGTTGAGCGAGGAGGTGAACCTCCACGACGAAGAGCCGGGCGGGCTCCTGCACCAGCTCGCGGCGACCCTCGCCTGTCGCAGCGCGGTGCGCTTCGGCGAGCCGCTCTCCGACGATCAGATCCGGGCCTTGCTCGCGCGGCGCGACAGCGTCGAGCGCGGGCACTGCTGCCCCCACGGGCGGCCGACGACGCTGACGCTGACCCTGGACGAGCTCGGGCGCCGCTTCCGCCGCCAGAGCGACGGCTGAGGGCAGCGCCGAACCCCTTCTCCGTGAACGTGTTCTACGTTCCGGATCGATCGATCTGAAATCCTGCTTGTGTTTTGGACTGACTGGTTCAATACTCCGAGGCACACCCACCGAAGGAGTTCGTCATGAGCACGCTTCAAGACACCGTCGCCTTGATCACGGGGGGCGGCACCGGGATCGGGCGCGCGATCGCGCTGGCGCTGCGCGCCCAGGGCGCGAAGGTCGTCGTCGTCGGCCGCCGAGAGCCGCCGCTCGCGGCCCTCGCCAAGGAGGACCCGGAGATCGCCTACACCACCGCCGACGTCACCCGCTCCGAGGAGGTGCGCGCGGCCGTGGCCTTCACGATCGAGCGCTTCGGGCGGCTGGACCTCCTGGTCAACAACGCCGGCGTCGGGCTGGCGAAGCCGCTGATCGAGACCAGCGACGAGGAGATCGATCAGGTCCTGCGCGTGAACGTGGGCGGCACCCTGCTCGCGGCGCGTGAGGCGCTGCCCGAGCTCGTGAAGCGCCGCGGGGCGATCGTGAACGTGGGCTCGGTCGTGGCCCAGGGCGTCGTGCCCGGCATGGCCACCTATTCGGCGAGCAAGGCCGCCGTCGCGCACCTGACTCGCGTGCTCGCGGCGGAGGTCGGCCCCAGCGGAGTCCGCGTGAACGCCGTCGCGCCGGGGTTGACCCGCACGGACATGGCCGCGGACTTCATTGACGACGCCCAGACCCGGGACGCCATGGTCGGTCAGACCCCGCTGCGGCGGGTCGGAGAGCCCCAGGACGTGGCTGAGGTCGTGGCCTTCCTCGCGGGCCCCGGGGCCTCCTGGGTCACCGGGCAGGTGCTCGCGGCGTCGGGCGGGCTCATGAACTAGTGGCTGGTGAGGCCGGCTAACGCTGGCCTCACGCACTTACGTCGGAGCGGTTCACACGGCCGTCCCCTGCGGATAGGTTGAGGGCATGGCGAGGCCCAAGGAGTTCGACCCTGCTCAGGCGTTGGAGCGCGCCATGGACGTGTTCTGGCGCAAGGGCTACGACGCGACCTCGGTCCAGGACCTGGTCGAGGGCATGGGGATCAACCGCGCCAGCCTCTACGGCACCTTCGGCGACAAGCACTCGCTGTTCGTCGCCGCCCTCGACCGCTACGCCGACTCCGCGGGGCGGGAGGTGATCGAGTGCCTCTCCCGCGAAGGCCCCGCGGACCAGGTGCTGGGTCAGACCTTGCGCCAGCTCGTGGCCTGGCAGGCGGAGAGCGGGCGCGGCTGCTTCATGACCAACGCCGCGGTCGAGCTCTGCCAGCGCTGCCCCGAGACCGCGTCGAAGGTGCAGGCCAGCCTCGAGCGGCTGCGTGAGGCCTTCGAGGTCCTCGTCGCGCGCGGGCAGGCCGAGGGCAGCTTCGCCGCGCGCCGCAGCCCCGAGGCCCTGGCGCACTACCTGTGCGGCGTCATGCAGGGGCTGATCGTGCTCGGCAAATCGCGCCAGCCCCAGGGCGTGCTCGAGCAGGCCGCCGACGTGGCCCTGGACGCCCTCCGCGGCGTGTAAAAACAACCGCCCTAACGGCTTCCAGCTCCCGGCCGGGACCGTATAGTGTGCGAATCATGGCTCTTACGCGCCGAACCCGCCTGGTGCTGTTCACCCTGCTCAGCCTGGTGCTGTTGGGGGTGGTCGTCTACGTCACGGGCCCGGAGAGCTCGGGTGGGCTCGGGGCGATCACGATCAAGCTCACGACCCCCGGCCCGCTGTCCCTGGCGCACGCGCCCATGGACGTCCAGGAGCAGTGCAGCGACTGCCACGAGCAGGCCGGCGGTCTGACCGGCGGTCTGTTGACGCCGGACCAGAAGTGCCGTGACTGCCACGTGGCCCTCGACGAGCGGATCCAGGCCGAGCGCGGGTTCCACGCCAAGATCGTGAAGGCCTTCGAGGGCGAGGGCGACACCTGCCGGCGTTGCCACGCCGAGCACCTGGGCAAGGACGTCCCGGTGGTCGTATGGACCACGGCCGAGGAGCCGTTCAAGCCCGCGGGGCGTGAGGACGCGACGCAGAAGGACTTCCCCCACGAGGTGGCGACGGGCTTCGCGCTGAACGGCGCCCACAAGACGATCGAGTGCGAGGACTGCCACAAGCTCGCGCTGGTGAGCGACGACCCCACGGGGAAGGTCCAGGAGACGTTCCAGTCGGAGGCCGGCGAGTTCACCAGCTTCCTCGGCCTCTCCAAGACCTGCGCCGACTGCCACCAGGACCCCCACGTCCCCAGCCAGGGCGCGGACTGCGCCAAGTGCCACTCCGAGGCGAAGTGGGACGAGCTCCCCGAGTTCGACCACGACCAGACGCGCTTCGCGCTCAACGGCGCCCACGAGACCGTGGACTGCGAGAAGTGCCACCTGGCGACGGGCGCGGATCCCCCGGCCCCGCCGCCCCCGCGGGCCTGCCCAACTTCCAGGCGATCGTGGCGGACTCGAAGCCGCGGGTGTTCCGCGGGGTGGGCTTCGGCACCGTGCGCGGGCACGAGGTCCAGGGCGAGGAGCTCCCGGACTGCAAGGCCTGCCACGAGAACCCGCACCGCGACACCGAGGCGTTCCTCGAGTGCAAGAGCTGCCACAACGAGACCAAGTTCGCGCCCATGGACGACCGCGCGAGCTTCGACCACGCGCCGTTCTATCCCCTGGAGGGCGCCCACGAGACCAAGGCCACCTGCGTCGGCTGCCACGGTGAGAAGGAGGGCGAGCGCGGGCCGCTGCTCCTGCCCAAGCGCGAGACCTGCCGCGAGTGCCACCAGGAGGACTACGACGAGTATCACGCGGGCAGCTTCGACCGCGAGCTGGAGGTCGCCTTCCGCGCCGACAGCGAGGGCTGCGCCCAGTGCCACGACGTGAAGAGCTTCAAGGAGTCGACCTACTCCCTCGAGGATCACACGCCTCAGGCGAAGCCCCCGGTGGCGATCCCCCTGGCCGGCTCCCACGAGATCCGCTGCGAGTATTGCCACGGCACCGGCCGCGCTCAGCTCGAGCCTCTGGCCGCGGTGCGCGAGGGGCGCAAGAACTTCACCAAGGACCGGCCCTTCCCCCGGCTCCCCGCTCAAGGCCGGTTCTCGATCGGGCAGCTCGAGAGCGACTGCGAGACGTGCCACGTCGACGTGCACGAGGGCGCGCTCACGATCCCGGAGAAGGATCAGACCTGCGCCACCTGCCACTGGTTCGACGGCTGGCACGGGACCAAGACCGAGCCCCTGGACCGCGACGGCCACGCGGCCCTGGGCTTCCCGATCCGGGGCAAGCACGACGAGATCTTCGACGACTGCCAGGCTTGCCACGGCGGCAAGACCCCGGAGGGCGCGCTGCGCGAGGTGGCGTTGGCGGAGATCAAGCAGAACCCCGCCGAGTCCTGCAACTACTGCCACCACGAGGTCGGCGAGGCGGCCCACCGGGGCACCCTGGGCAAGGACTGCGCGCGTTGCCACAACGAGCGCGAGTGGGATCCTGCCGAGTACACCTTCGAAGAGCACCAGCAGACGCGCTTCCCCCTCACGGACGCCCACGCCGCGGTGCCCTGCCAGGTGTGTCACGAGCCCCAGACGCTCCCCGCGGCCCAGCAGCCGGTCGCCGGTCAGACGATCCACTTCCACCCGCACACGTTCGAGGCGGACCCCCTGCGGTGCACCACTTGCCACCAGGAGGACTCCCCCCACGGACGGCAGTTCCAGCGCCAGGACTGCGATCGCTGCCACACCACCGAGAGCTACTTGCCCTCGACCTACGACAAGCAGCGGCACCTCACCGACGCGCGCTTCCCCCTGGAGGACAAGCACGACACGGCGTGCACGCACTGCCACCAGCCGCCGGCCGGTCGCCCCCCCAAGAACGCGATCTACGAGGACACGCCCCGCGCCTGCGCCCTCTGCCACGAGGACTTCCACCTGGGGCAGTTCTTCATGAAGGGTCGTGAGGGCTGCTCGGTGTGCCACACGATCCAGAACTGGGAGCCCTCCCGCTTCGACCACGACAAGGCGCGCTTCCAGCTCAAGGGCGCGCACGAGACCCTCGCCTGCGAGGCGTGTCACCCCAAGATCTCGCGCACCTTCGACGGCGAGACCAAGGAGACCCCGCACTTCTTCCCCATGGAGGCGCGGGCCTGTCAGGACTGCCACCAGAACCCCCACGGCGGCGCGAAGTAGTCGCGAGCCGCTGGGAGTAGGGTTTTCGACACGACTGGGAGTAGGGTTTTCGACACGACTGGGAGTAGGGTTCTCGACACGACTGGGAGTAGGGTTCGACACGACCCGTTCGCGCCGCGCCGAAAGACCCGCCGTGCCCGCCGCTCGCCGACTCCGCCGACTTCGCCCGTTCGGCCTGCGATTTGCCCCTCCGGCCAGGACCCGGCCGAACCTCCGGCCACGCAGGCTTTGCGGAGTGTGGGCGGAAGCCGCGCGAAAACGTGCGCATGCATGCAGGGCCCTCTAGGCGCTAGGGTGCGCAAGAACCAGGGCGCCGTAGCGCTGGCCGAGCAGCCACGGAAGCCCGGCAGGAGGGCGACCCGCGGGTCCTCGAGGCCAGGAGTCGCGCGCTTGCACGTAGTCGCGACGCCAGGCGGTGCGCTCCTCGCGCCGCGCGCGCACTCCTCGCGCGTGCCGAGACCGGCGAGGGCCGCTCGCCGCGAGGGCGGTAGGGCTCGGGCGTCGGGGGCGGGGACAAGGGGATCCGCGGTGAGGATCCGGCGGGCGCCGAGGAACGGACGCCCCTTCCGCTCGGCGAGGATCTCCGCGAGCCTGGCGTCGACGGCGGCCTGATAGACCCGGCGGTAGGCGGCGGAGTCCATGCCCTCGGGCAGGAGGTGCGTGGGCGGCATGGTCAGGGTCAGCTCGACGTCGTCGGGAGGGTGGAGTCCTCGGGGAGGGCGGTCGGGTCGCCGCCGCGGCGGTTGCCGCCGAAGAGGCCGTGGCGGGCTTGTGGGCGCGGAAGGTGCAGCCGACCTGGTCGGGGCGGGTGAGGAAGCCGGGGTAGGCCTTGGGGGAGGAGACCAGGCCGTCCTTGACCGGGTTCAGGGTCACGTAGACCAGGGTGCGGAGCAGGGCGTCGAAGCCGATCAGCTCGACCTTCTCGTAGGAGCCAGGGCCCCAGAAGTGGCCCTTGACGCCGTGCTGGGCGTTGAGGGCGCGGGCGATCATGGAGTTCATGCGCTGCATGAAGTCCGGGTGGCGGCCGTTGGGGTCGGTGATCACCAGGTGGAAGTGGTTCGTAGAGAAGCAGGCCGCGTGGACCTCGATCCCGCACTCCTTGGCCGCGTGGAACAGGGCGAACTTGACGATCGAGGTGACCTTGGAGTCCGGGGTCAGGCGACGAAGCCGGCGATCGCAGCGGCGGGTGAGGTGGTAGGTCTTGCCCTGGGTGACCGGGTCGGCCCGGGTGGTGGGCGTGAGGGAATAGGAGCGAGGCGAGAGGACCAGCACGCGAGGGGCGTGAGCAAAGCGGGGGCCGGGGCCAGAACAGGGGACTTGGGCGGCGGGGTGTGTCCCGGGGGCGGGAGAGGGGCTCACCCGGGGTGAATCGGGTCACCTGGGGTGAGCTACACCGCGAAGCGGGTGAGCACCACGTGCAGGAACATGGTCGCGATCACGATCACGGCCATGATCAGGTGCAGCGCGCGCCAGGTGTCCATGAAGTCGCGGACGGCCTCGGCCTGAGAGAGCCGGCGCTCGAGGCGCGACTGCTGCTTGAGCAGCTCCAGGGTCTCGACGATCACCGGGCGGGCCTGCTTGGCCTCCGCGGTGAGCATGAGCGCCTTGAGCTCCCGGGCCAGGCGGCGGTTCTTGACCATGGCCCGCAGGTCGGAGAGCAGCAGGGGGCCTAGGAACAACAGGCCCCGGGCCTTGGTGTCGGCGGGCGGGTTCAGGGCCTCGAGCGCGGCGTCGCGGAGCTTGGGGAACTGGGCCAGGCCCGTGCGCAGCACGCGGCGGAGGTCCGCCAGGCGCTGGGCCATATTGCTCCGCTCGCGCAGCTCCGACGCGCGGTCCTTGGGGCCGCCGAGGTTCTCCTCGTTGCGCAGGTAGCGCGGCACGTGGGAGAGCACGTAGCGCCCGAAGATCCCCGAGACCACCGCGAACAGGATCGCGAAGGAGCTCAGGCGCGCCACGAGGTTGCTCGTGAGCAGCGCGCTGTGGGCGAGCACCAGGCTCCCGCCGGTGAGCCCGAACAGGAAGTGCAGGTTCAACCACATGCGCAGGCTGATCAGCTTCTGGAACAGGCCAAACCGCCGGCGGAGCACGTAGGTCAGGTTGAGCAGGAACAGCGTCGACGCCGTGATCCCGAGGGTCAGGCCCACGGTCCCGCCGGGCTTGAGGACGTCGTGCAGCGCGTGGCGGCTGCGGTCCTGCACCGGGATCTGGTAGTAGTCCCAGCCGTTCCAGATCAAGAACGGGCCGATCAACGCGCCGCCGACGCTGAGC
The DNA here is from genome assembly GCA_041402045.1 of Planctomycetota bacterium. Taxonomy (GTDB): domain Bacteria; phylum Planctomycetota; class J058; order J058; family J058; genus JAGQRJ01. The sequence continues at coordinate 9,371 of JAWKSZ010000029.1, forward strand.
AGGATCCAGAGCGCGTCGCCCTGCCACAGGCGAATCAGGCGCATGAAGAACGCGACCGCCAACGTGTCGTCCGGCTCCGCCTCCTCCTCCTCCCACTCGCCCGAGACTTCACCGGTCTCGGAGAAGCCGAGGTCCGACTGCGCGCCGGGAGCCACGTTCACGAGCGGCGTGGCGTCGTCGCTCTCGAACAGACGCTGCTCCAGCGACGGATCCTGCTTGCCGAAGATCTCGGCGTGGGTCAGCTCCACGGTCCGCCCGCGGCCCTCGCGGGAGTGCTCGAGCGGGTCGCGGAACCTGCGCTCGCTGGACACGCTCCTGATGTCCGAGAGGTCACCGACGTCGGAGATCACCCCCTGGCCGGAGAGTTGGTTCAGGTTGGCCAGGAGCCGCGCCGCGTTGCCCGTGGCCGACTCCCCCCAGCGACCGCGACGCCAGGAGAGCACGTCGATCTCGCTGTCGGCGTCGAGCGGCTTGCTCATGAGTCCGTCGGAGGACTCGGCGCCGAGGGAGGCCACGGCCCGGTCTCGCTCGTCCGAGTCGACCAGGGACCCAAACGCGTCGAGCTGCTCGGGGCGAGTGCGGGTCAACTCCGCGGGCATGCGGCTCGCAGGGCGCCGGCTCGCGAAGGGATCGTCCTGATCCGTCGCGTCCTCGAACACCGTGTCGTCCGAGCCGCTGAGCGAGCCGAAGTCGCTCTCGCGCACGTCCTCGAAGTCGTCGAGCTCCTCTTGTTGGGTGCGGGTGAGCAGGTCCTCGAGCTCCGCCGAGTCGGCGGGGTCGGGCTGGACCTTACCCTGATCGCTGACGACGTCGAAGTCGTCGCCGCGCTGACGGATCGCGTAGGTGCCGCTCCCCGCGACCTCGTCCTCGTCCATGGCGCCGATCGGGTCGAAGGTCTCGCGAGACCCCGAGCCCGAGTGCTTCTTCCCTCCGCCGCGCGCCGCCCGAGCCGCGGCGATCGTGTAGCCCGGGGCCGCCGTCTCTGCCTTGCCGGAGGGCGCGGGGTAGTTGGGGGCGAGGGTCTGATCCTTGCCGGAGGGCGCGGGGTAGTGGGGGGCGAGGGTTTGGTCCTTGCCGGAGGGCGCGGGGTAGTGGGGGCGAGGGTCTGGTCCTTGCCGGAGGGCGCGGGGTAGTGGGGGGCGAGGGTTTGGTCCTTGCCGGAGGGCTTGGGGTAGTGGGGGGCGAGGGTCTGGTCCTTGCCGGAGGGCTTGGGGTAGTGGGGGGCGAGGGTTTGGTCCTTGCCGGAGGGCGCGGGGTAGTGGGGGCGAGGGTTTGGTCCTTGCCGGTGGGCTTGGGGTAGGTGGGGGCGAGGGTCTGGTCCTTGCCGGAGGGCGCGGGGTAGGTGGGGGCGAGGGTCTGGTCCTTGCCGGAGGGCGCGGGGTAGTGGGGGGGGAGCGTGCGCTCGCGCCCGGCGACGGGGCTGGGGTACCCCGGGGGGAGCGTCGGCGCGCCTGCTCCAGGGGGAGGCCTCCGGTCCGGCCGGCGCACGCGACCGGTGGGGCGCCGCCCAGGACGCGCGACCCTCGCCGTCGCCGTGCGCCGCCCGGGGCGCGGCGAGCGCCCCGTGCCTGGGTCGCCGGCGTGAGCGTCTGCTCGGGGCGGGCCGGGGCGAGGCGGCTGGGGGCTGTCGCCCACGGGCGCGCCCGCGTCGCTCTGGCGGGGATACTTGCCCGTCGGCGGGCGTCCGCTCGGGCGCGGGCCCTCGTCGCTCTGGCGGGGATACTTGCCCGTCGGGGGACGGCCGCTCGGGCGAGGGCCCTCGTCGCTCTGGCGGGGGTACTTGCCCGTCGGGGGACGGCCGCTCGGGCGAGGGCCCGCGTCGCTCTGGCGGGGATACTTGCCCGTCGGCGGGCGCGCGGGAGCCTCGCCGGTCGGCGCGTGCACACCCGCGGGCCGCGGGAACGTGCCGGTGGGCGGGCGCGTGCCGGCGCCCGGGGGCCGCGGGAACGACCCCGTCGGCGGGCGGCCGCCCGCCCGTGAAGTCGGCGAGGGCGGACCTCCGGCCGCCGGGCCGCGCTCGGACCGCGCGCTGCGCGGCGGCTCGGGAGGCGCCGCGCGCGGGGGCACCCAGCCTTCGCCGCTGTCGGGGAAGACCACGTCCTCGTCGCTGTCGGGGATCGTCGAGAGCATGCTCTCGTCGTCGTCGTCGATCGAGCCCTCGTCGCTGTCGACGAACACCGGGCCCTCGTCGCTGGCGAAGTAGGCGTCGTTGCGATCGACCTCCAGGAGCGGCTGCGTCCGCCGCCGCGCGATGGGGCTCTTGATCTCGCCGCTGTCGCTCTCCTCGGCCCGGGTCACCGGAGGGGGGCGCCGCTCGGGCGTCGGCGTGCTGCGTCGACCTCCGGCGAAGGGCGACCGGATCTCGTCGCTGCTCTCCTGGACGCGACCTTGGTCGGTCGGGCGGTCGCGGAACTGGAACTCGGCGAAGGCCTCGTCGTCCCAGGAGCGCCCGAACGCCCCTTCCCCCGACTCCCCCAGCGGGAAGCGTTCCGCCTCGTCGTCGCGCGGGCTCACGCCTCGTCGCCTCGCTCGTGGCGGGCCGATCCGCGTCGGCGGCGCGCAGACCCGCTGCCGCCCGACTCCCGCTTCGTGCGGCCGGTGTCGCGCGTGGTGCGGCCGGTGTCGCGCTTGGCGCGGGCAGAGTCGCCTCGCAGCTTGTCGCGGTCGAGGCGGCCCGCGTCCCGCTGGACGCGGCCGGTGTCGCGCTTGGTGCGCGCGGAACCACCGCGCCGGCGCGCCGAGTCGGTGGGGGACGGCGCGGGAGGGGGGGCGGGCTCGAGCGCGATCCCGTCGTCCTCCATGTCCATGGCAGACCCGAGCTCGACCCCTGACACCTCGAGCTCGCTGTCCTCGAGGGCGTCACTCGAAGGCGCCGCGACGCGGTCGCCGCTCTTGCGCCGCGTGAGCTTGCCCGTGCCGCGGCGGCTCAACCGCGCGCTCACGCGCTTGGTGATCCGGCCGCTGCGGCGCCCCGTGTCTCCCGAGGTCTTGAGGGTCTGCGCCAGGCGGGTCGAGATCCGGTTCGTGGCCTTGGCGAGGGTGCGCGCCAGGCGCGCCGAGGAGTCCTGGCCCTCGACCCGCTCGCCGTGCTTGGTCTCGACGTGGACGCCCATGGACTCGAGGAACGGCGTGGGGAGCACACCGCCCGCGTTCACGATCACGTCGTCGATCTCGAGGGTGAACGCCCCTTCGGGCGAGATCATCTCCACGGTGTTCGCGCCGACGCGGGTCACGTTGCTGCGCAGGTGGACGTTCAGCCCGTTCTGCTCGGTGGCCTCCTGCAGCTTGTCGCGGTTCTTCTTCTTCACCCGGAAGAAGGACTCGCCGCGGTAGGCCAAGTGGACCTCGCAGCCCGCGGTCTCGCTGAGCTGGACCGCCGCCTCCACCGCGGAGTCGCCGCCGCCCACCACCAGCACCTTGCGGTGGCGGTACTGCTCGGCGTCCCCCAGGCGATAGACCACGTGCTCCTGCTCTTCGCCGGGGACCCCCAGCTTGCGCGGGGTCCCGCGCCGGCCGATCGCGAGGACCACGGTCCGCCCGCGGAAGGAGCGCGTTCCCTCGGGTGACTCGGTGTGCACGTGGAACTCGCCGAACTCGCCCTCCACCCCGGTGACCCGGTGGTTCTCGTGGATCGTGATCTTCGCCGCGGCGAGCACGCGCTCGAACTCGCTGATCAACTCCTCCTTGAGCATCTCCGCCTTGCCGAAGCGGCCCACGATCGGGAGCTTGATCACCTCGGAGAACACGAGCTTGCGCCGCGGGTAGTGGGCCACGCTCCCGCCGAGCTGATACTGCTCCACCAGGTGGTAGGTCAGGCCCTTGTCCACCGCGGCCAGGGCAGCGGCGACGCCGGCGGGTCCGCCGCCCACGATCACCATGTCGCGCAGCTCGGGGTCCTGCTGGAACGGATCCGCGAGCACGCTCTTGAGGGTGTCCACCACCTGGACGCCTTGACGCATGGCGTTGCGAATCAGCCCCATGCCTCCCAGCTCGCCAATGACGTAGATCCCGTCGACGTTGGTCTCGTACCCCGCGCGCAACAGCGGGATGTCGATGCCGCGCTGCGCGGTGCCGAACACGAGCGAGATGGCGTTGACCGGGCACACGTCCGCGCAGCGTCCGTGGCCGATACACCCGCTCGCCTGCACGAGGTAGGTCGAGCCGTCGACGATGCCCAACACGTCCTCGGGGCAGGCGTCGACGCAGGCCCCGGACGCCATGCACACGTCCATGTCGATGACCGGGTGCAGGCTCGCGACCTGATTCATGCCGCCCGAGACTGCTTCCTCGAGCAGCTCGCGCAGCTTGTCCTCGCGGCGGAAGAATACGAGGACCCCCACCGCGACCGACACCACGACGACCAGGAACGTTCCAACGACCAGGTAGGTGAGCACCGTCGACTCCGCAACGGACGGTACTGCATGGGGCGCAGAAGTTCCATTACCCCCGTGTACATAAGGTGCGTTGCACGCCCTGCGGGCTCGCAGCCTCGCGATCCCAGCTTTACGGTTCGCGTCGGCCCGATGGACGCGGGGGGCCTGCTCGGTGTCGCCGAAGTGAGTCATCTCCCCCCCAAAGCTCCACTGTTGCCATTGTGCGACGGGTGTCCACGGGCAGGCATGATGCATAAGTCCATTGGATAAAGGACGCGACGCACTGCAGTGAAGGACCTTCCCAGAACGCGGTTCCACCCCACTGGCCGGGAACATCGTTCACGAAATCTGTTCCAGGTTCGGACCGTTGCATGGGGCTGACACGGCTGCCGTCGGTGGGTACCACCTGCGAAGGAAGGGGGTCAGCACTGGGATCAAAGGGGTTGTGACAAGTCCGAGCGAGTGGACGGGCGATGAAGACGCCGCTGGTATGGCCCGTGCATTAGAGGCTGCTGAGGTCTTCGGCATGTCCCGAGAGAGGTTCAGGATGCTGCAGGTGAATGGTAAGAACTTTCTGGTAATGGCAAACGCCATGGTGGCCGTGGGGGCTGCCGTTGGCTTCATGGGCTGCGGCGGTGGCGGCGGCTCAGGCGGTGGTGGAGGTTCGACCACCGCGCCCATCACGAGCGGTGGCAACCAAGGGGTCGTCGGTCCGATCAGCGGACTCGCGGTCAACCCCGGCGCCAGCACGCTCGAGCTCTACTCGGCCGGCACTGCCGCGACCAACGAGCAATTCCAACTGGTGATCGACGGCTACGACGCGAACGGGAACGCTAAGGACCTGACTCGCGACGTGACCTACACCGTGAGCGACGACACGGTGGTCGCGATCGACGGGAACGGCCTCATGACGGCCCAGGCTCCCGGTTCGGCGACCATCGATATCTCGTTCCCGGGCTCCAGCCTTCAGACGTCGGTCTCGGTCAACGTCGTGGCGGCTCCGGCCAACCTGACGGCTCCGACCTTCACCGGCCTGGAGATCCTGCCCAAGTCGCGCACCCTGGATGAGGTGAACACCGCGGCCGGCGTGGAGCAGCTCCAGCAGATCGTGATCGTCGGCACCGACAACACCGGTCGCCTGTGGGACTTGACCCGCAGCAACGGCGTCGAGCTGCTCGACTACGCGGACCCGAGCCTGAACCCGCTGCCGATCAGCACCGCGGGCCAGCTCGACGCGACCACCGGCCTGTTCCGTGGTGTCGTGGACAGCAGCGACGTGCTGCTCCTGACCCAGGGCGCGGCTGGCCAGGCTGCTTCGCACTTCCACATTGGCGTGGGCCAGTCGAAGCCGGTCTCCCCGACCGCCCTCTACAGCGGCGCGCCGCTGGCGGGCTCGGGTAACCCCCTCGACCAGGCGGTGCTGTCGGTCCTGGCTCCGGCCGCGATCGAGCCGGCTCCCCTGACGACCAACGGTGAGTTCGTGCGCCGCGTCTACGCGGATTCGATCGGCCGTCTGCCCACCCCGGCGGAGACCGAGGCCTTCCTGGCCAACCCGGACCGCGACGCTCTGGTGGACGCGCTCGTCGGCTCGGCCGCGTTCGACAACCACATGGGCAAGTTCTTCGGCGAGCACTTCCGCATGCAGGACCTGGCGTTCGACGCCTGGATCGCCAGCGAGCTGGCTGCCGGCTCGACCGCGGAGAAGATCTGGAGCGACCTGATCACCGAGACCGGCGCTGGCTCCGCCCTGTTCGTGGCCGAGCACGCCGAGGTCGCCGAGCAAATGGAGACGATCGTCCACGTCGGCTCGGGCTACACGGTGGAGTGCGATCGTTGCCACAACCACCCGACCGCGAGCATGGCGGACGACCCGCACGCGCTCCAGACCCAGCGCTACCAGCTCGACGCCTTCTTCGTGACCGACCTGGACGAGACGATCCCCCTCGACCGCGCCGGGAACCGCACCGGGAACAACGGCAACCGGATCGAGCCGGGCTGGCCCTTCGACGCGAACGTCGCGGTGACCTCGACCCTGGCCGACCCCGTCGCCACCCGTCGCGCCGAGTTCGCCCAGATCTTCACCAAGTCGGACATTTTCTACCGTGGGCTGGCGCACCGCCTCTTCGGCTCGGTCGCTCAGGCCCTCCTCGACCCGAACCAGGTGCTGAAGGCCACCCTGGACAGCGTGCAGAACAAGCCCCTGCTCGACGCGCTGGCCGCGACCTTCAAGACTCAGAACGGCTCGATCAAGGACTTCATGACCACCGTGTTCAAGAGCAAGGTCTACCAACTGAGCTCGAACTACGCGGACACCATGAACGACGGGCTGGTCGTGCGTCACCCGCTGGATCGCTTCCAGGCTGAGGCCATGGAGACCCTCGTCGCCAACGTGACCGGCTCCATGCCCACCTCGGGCGCCTTCTTCCGGGACGCGTTCGGCTTCCCCCTGACCCGCTCTGCGATCACCGAGCGCAGCACCGTGGTCAACATGAGCCAGTCGCTGATCCTCATGAACAGCCCGACCGTGCACGGGGGTCTGACCTCCGCGACCGGGACCGTCGCCACCCTGGCGGGTCAGGTCTCGGGCGGCACGATCACCCAGGCGGACGCCGTGAACGCCATTTTCAAGGCGGCTCTGGCCCGTGACGCGTCGGCCACCGACATGCAGGCTGCCAACGACCTGATCGGTCAGGCCGGCAGCATGCAAGAGGGCCTCGAGGACGTCGCTGCCGCGGTCCTCTCCTCGATCGAGGCGGTCGCCCGCTAAGCGGGTCTCCCCGCTCGGGGTGGCGCGCGCACTCGGCGTGCGCCACCCAGAGGCCGGGGCTATAGGTAGAAAACGTTCACAGCACAAACACACAAGACACATTCGGAGTTATCGAAATGGCTAACATTCACAGCAGCAGCGACTACGACTACAACCGTCGTCAGCTGCTCAAGCTCGCGGGTAAGGGCGTGGTGCTCGGCGCGGCTGGCCTCTCGCTCCCCAACCTGCTCTTCATGCGGGAAGCCGCTGGCCTCGACCTGGACCCCAACGTGCAGCTCTTCGACGGGTTCATGCAGATCTTCTTTACCGGCGGCCCTGGGATTGGCCAGGACATTGCCGACTACAAGAACCCTGCGGACAACCCCACGACCTCGTTCAACCCGATCAACATGGGCGTGAACGACGTCTACGGGAACCCCATGCGGGTGACCGACGCGATCCAGAACCTGGCGGCCAAGGCTCAGAACGACCCCATGGTGAGCCTCGCGGTCGTGCGCTCCATGCGGCACAACAACAACAACCACGGCACCGGTCAGGAAATGAACACGTCGTGGTGGCAAGGCGCGCTGCTCAACACCATGCCCGCGATCGCCCCGACCATGGCCTACTACATGCAGGGCAAGGGCGTCGGGATCCCGGCGGTGCTCGTCAACGGCGACAACGGCAACAACGCCAACAACGCCCGCGGCAACACCCGCATTCCGACGGCGCTCACGGTGACCGTCGGCGGGAACCAGAACAACAACCCGGTCGTCGAGGCCCTGAGCCTGCCCCAGGGCGTGGATCAGGCGCGTTACAGCCGCCGCAAGGCCATGCTCGACCAGATGAACGCGCGCTTCCTCTCCGCCAACCCCGACGGCCTGGCCAAGGCCTACGAGAAGGCCACCAAGGACGCGTTCGACATCACCATGAAGGGCGAGGCCGCCGCGGCCTTCGACCTCGCGGGCAAGCCGCTCCTGCCGGGTGGCAACAACGGCATTCGCCAGCGCGCGACCCTCGCCCAGAACCTGCTCCTGGCGGGCGTGCCCTACGTCTCCATGGGCCAGGGTGGTAACGACTACCACGGCAACGCCAACCAGTCGGTCACTAACAACTGGCAGAACAACCTCGACGTCTATCTGCCGGCCATGATCGACAACCTGAAGGCCTCCGGGAAGCGCTACCTGATCCAGATCTGCGGTGACTTCGATCGGACGCCGGACGGCAAGGGTGGCTTCGGCGCCAACGACAACGGTCGTGACCACTGGGGTGAGGCTCAGAGCCACATTCTGATCGGCGTCAACCAGCCGAAGCTGAAGACCACGGCGGTGGGCGACACCGGGCCTCGCGGCACGGGCACGGTCAACACCACCCGCCGCAACGGTCAACCGGGCGTGCTCGTGGATCCGTTCCCCATGGCCGCCATGGGCTACGTGGTCTACCGCGGCATGGGGATCAACCTGTTCCAGCCGGACGGGTACTACGACATTCCCACCACGCTGCGCGACGCGCCTCCGGTCGACCGCCAGATCGGCCTGACCGACGGCGTGAAGCTGAGCAACTTCCTGATCGCGTAGACACCACCTCGAACCTGAACCTCGCAGGAGCCGGGCCCCCCACGCCCGGCTCCTGCCGTGTTTCCGGAGGACGGAGCTAAACTACGCCCATGGATCGGATCGGCGTCGTCGGGATCTCGTGGCGCTCGGGGGGACCCGAGGCGCTCGCGCCGTTCACGCGGGGGCCCGCGGAGCGGGCGCGCATGCTGCCCGAGCTGGCCCAGGCGATCGGGTCGCCGGAGGTGTTCTACCTCGCGACCTGCAACCGGGTCGAGGTCGGCTTCGTGACCGACGGCAAGACCCCGCTCGGGGCCTACCGGCCCCGGGTGTTCCGCTACTTCACCGGGCGCGAGCCCGAGCCGGGGGAGGCCGAGCGCGTGTTCCGCGCCTGGGCCGGGGAGGGCGCGGCAGAGCACGTGTTCCTGGTGGGCGCCGGGCTCGACTCGGCGAAGGTCGGGGAGACCGAGATCGCGGGGCAGTTGCGTGAGGCGCTCAAGCACGCGCGCGCCGCCGGGACCTGTCGCCTGCGCCTGGGGCTCGTGCTCGAGGAGGGGCTCAAGGTCGCGAGCAGGGTCCACACCCTGACCGGGCTCAGCAGCGGGCGGATCTCGCTGGCGGAGATCGCCCTGGACCGGGTCCGCGGGCGGCTGAGTGAGACGCCTGGCTGTGTGGCCCTGGTCGGGGTCTCGGCCATGACCGAGCGCTGCGCCCGCGCGCTGATCGCCGAGGGCCACGCGGTGCTGGTGGTCAACCGCACCCTGACCCGGGCCGAGGAGCTCGCGAGCTCCGTCGGCGCCCGCGCCCTGAGCCTGGAGGCCTTCCAGGCCGCCCCGCCCGGCGTGGAGGCGCTGGTGCTCGCGACCGGCGCCGACGGGCCGGTGTTGGGCAAGGCCGCCCTCGAGCGCCTCGCCGCGCAGGCGCCCTCGGGACGCCCGCCGCTGGCGGTGGACCTCGCGGTGAACCCCGACGTCGACCCCCAGGCGGCGCGGGAGGCCGGGGTGCCCCGGGTCCCGCTGCAGGAGGTGATCGACGAGGCCGCCTCGACCCGCGACCAGCGCCTGGTGGAAATGGCCGACGCGCGGGTGCTCGTGGACGAGGCCCTGGTCGCGTTTCGCCGGCGGCTGGCGCAGCGTGTGCTCGGCCCCGTCGTCGGCGCGATCCAGCGGCGCTACCTCGAGACCGCGCGCGCCGGGCTCGAGCGGCTGCTGAACAAGGAGCTCTCGGGGCTGGGCCCCGACGAGCGCCAGGCCGTCGACCGCTGGCTCTCGACCTTGGCGCGGCGCTTCGCGCACCTCCCCAGCGAGGGGCTCAAGGGCGTGGCCTTCGAATACGGCGCGGGCGCGGTGGAGGCGTTCCTCGCCAAGGGCGCGCCGGAGCTGCTGCAGGTGCTCGAGGACCTCCCCGAGGACGACCCGCGGTGAAGAGCGCCGACCCCACCCGCCGCGTGCAGTTGATCTACGGCTTCGTGCTGGTCGTGTGCGTGGCCCAGACCACCTGGTGGATCGTGGACCAGGCGCGCTTCACCGGCGAAGTGCGCGAGCAGGCCCAGGCCACCCTCGAGGCCGACGTGCTCCAGGCGCAGCTCCTGCTCGACGCGGGGGTCGACCCCCAGGCCGTCGACGAGGCGTTCCCGGATCTGGAGTTCGTGCCCGCGGGCCCACGGATCGACGCCGAGGCCCTGGCCGCGGCGGAGCGCCGCCTGCGCCGGCGGGTGGTGCGCTACGGCTGGGAGGGCAGCTTCTTCCTCGTGGTGCTCGTGATCGGGCTGATCGTGCTCCTGCGCACCCTGCGCCAGCGCGCGCGGCTGCTGCGCTGGCAGGAGAACTTCGTGGCGGCGGTGAGCCACGAGCTCAAGAGCCCGGTGGCCAGCATTCGCTTGACCGCCGAGACCCTGAGCCTGCGCGACCCGCCCAAGGAGCGCCGGGAGCAGCTCCTGCGCCGGATCCAGGAGGAGACCGAGCGCCTGGAGACCACGACCACGAACCTCCTGGAGACGCGACGGCTGGAGGAGGGCGCCGCCAAGCGCGAGCCGCAGCCGCTGGACCTGGCCGAGGTCGTGGGCAAGGTGGTCGAGTCGCTGACGCCGTCCTTCAGCGCCTGCGGGGTCACGATCGTGGACGAGCTCCCGCGCGGGCTGGTGCTCCAGGGCGACCGCACCGAGGTCCAGATCGTGGTCACGAACCTGCTCGACAACGCCGGCAAGGCGCTCGCCCAGTGCGACGGCCCCAAGGTGCACCTGCAGGGCGAGCGCACCGACGACGGCTACGTGCGGTTGACGGTCAGCGACAACGGGGTGGGGTTCCCCAGCAGCGAGTCCAACCGGCTGTTCGTGAAGTTCTATCGCCTGGGGGACGAGCTGCGGCGCACCAGCCGCGGCGTGGGCCTGGGGCTCTACCTGGTGCGGAGCCTGGTCGAGTCCGGCGGCGGCAAGGTCTCTGCCACGAGCCCGGGGGTCGGCAAGGGCGCGACCTTCCAGGTGCTCTGGCCGGCGGCCAAGGAGGCAGCGTGAGCGCGCGGATCCTGGTGGTCGAGGACGAGGCGAACCTGGCGTTGGGGATCCAGGAGAACCTCCAGGACGAGGGGCACGAGGTCGACGTGGCCCAGGACGGGGAGGCGGGGTTGGCTCGGGCGCTGGCCGAGCGCTACGACCTCGTGATCCTGGACGTCATGATGCCCAAGCTCGACGGCTACGCGGTGTGCGAGGCGCTGCGGGCGCAGCGCAGCGACGTGCTGATCCTGTTCCTCACCGCCAAGGGCTCCGTCGCCGACCGGATCCAGGGTCTGGAGAAGGGCGGGGACGACTACTTGTCCAAGCCCTTCAGCCTGCGCGAGCTCCTGCTGCGGGTGAACTCGCTGCTGCGGCGCAGGCCGCAGTCGCCGGCGGCCGGGGAGCCGCCGCTCGTGTTCGGCGGCAACACCGTGGACCTCGTCGCGTATCGCGCGATCGCCTGGGACGGGACCGAGCACCCGCTGCAGCAGAAGGAGGTCGCGCTCCTGCGCGCCCTCGCCGCGCGGCCGCGGGAGGTGGTCACCCGCGAGGAGGCGCTGGAGGCGGTCTACGGCCACGACCCGCACCCCGGGAGCCGGGTGCTGCTCGAGCTCATGGCCGGGCTCTGCGCGCGCCTCGAGCGCGACCCGGGGCAGCCGCAGCACCTCACGACGGTGCGGGGGGTGGGGTTCCGCTTCGAGCCCTGAGCGGGGCTACTTCCCCAGCGCCTTGCGCACGAAGGCCTTGACCTCGGGGGTCACCCAGGCGGGGACGACCTCCTCCAGGAACGCGCGCTCCTCGGACTCGACCACCCGCGCGACCCCTGCGCGGAGGGTCGCCTTGGCGGCCGCGTAGGCCGGCGCGGGGTAGGCGGCCCGCGCCGCGAGGCGCTCCTGGGCGCGCGCCAGCGGGTCGGGGGCGAGCTCGTCGACGAGGCCCAGGGCCAGCGCCTGCTCCGGGGCGTAGAGCCCGGCGTCGAGCACGATCCGGTCGAGGAGCGGGAGCTGATGGCGCAGCATGCGCAGCAGCCGCTGGGGGAAGCGCAGCCCGAGGGCGACCTCGTTCAGCCCGATCCGGGCCTTGGGGTTCGCGGTCCCGACCCGCCAGTCGCAGCACAGCGCGAGCACGCAGCCGCCGGCGATCGCGTGGCCGTTGACGCAGGCGACCGTCGGTCCGGGGTAGTCGAACAAGAGCGCCGAGAGCGCGCCCAGGCGCTCGAGGAACCCGCGCATGCCCTCGAGGTCGAGCTCCAGCAGCTCCTTCAGGTTCAGGCCCGCCGAGAACGCGTCGCCGGAGCCGGTGAGCAGCACCGGCTCACCGCCAGCGGCCTCGAGCTCCGCGTGCAGGTGCGCCATGAGCTCGCTGCCCAGCGCGTTCTTCCCCGGTCCCTCGATCGTGATCGTGCGCACGTCCCACCTCCTAGTTTCAGGGGGTCTGTCCCAGACCCCTCGGGCTCGGGGCAAAGCCCCTCGCCCTCACCCCAAGGGGCTCGCGCGCGCTTCGCGCGCTCGCGGCTGTCGCCGCTCGCCGGGCGCGCCCAAGAAGCCAGTTTAGCTCGCATTCTGGGGCTCGCTCGCGGCCGGGACGCACGAGGGGAAGGCAGGCCGCCAACACCACACGTGACGTCGCCGCGCGCTGCGACGCCGCTTCCGGGCGCGCAGGAGGCGCCCGGCGAGCGGCGTGAGCCGCGAGCGCGCAGCCGCCGGCGGAGCCGGCGGCGAGCCCCTTGGGGGTGAGCCCGAGGGGCTTTGCCCCGAGGGCGAGGGGGTCTGGGACAGACCCCCTGGAAATGCGAGGCTCGCCGACGCGGAGGTGGCGCATGGCACCGTGGGTGTGGGTTCTGACCGGCGTTGGGGCGCTCTTGCTCCTGGTGGCCCTCTACGACGTGTTCCAGAAGAAGCACGCGATCCTCAGGAACTTCCCGATCATCGGTCACTTCCGCTACTGGCTGGAAATGATCGGGCCCGAGCTGCGGCAGTACATCGTGACCGACAACGACGAGGAGCGCCCCTTCAGCCGCGACCAGCGCCGCTGGGTCTACGCCTCGGCCAAGCAGGAGAACGCCTACTTCGGCTTCGGCACCGACAACGACCTCGAGCAGACCGCCAACTACATCGTGCTCAAGCACGCGACCTTCCCCCTGCTCGAGAAGCACGAGGGCGACCCCGGCTACGAGCCCCTGCACCCGCTCCCCTGCGCCAAGGTGTTGGGTGCCGCACGCGGGCGGGCCAAGGCCTTCCGCCCGCGCTCGATCGTGAACGTCTCGGCCATGAGCTACGGCTCGCTGGGGTCCAGCGCGGTCGAGGCGATCAACCGCGGCTGCGCCCTGGCGGGCTGCCTGCACAACACCGGCGAGGGCGGGATCTCACCCCACCACAAGCACGGCGGCGACCTGATCTGGCAGCTCGGCACCGGCTACTTCGGCGCGCGCAACCCGGACGGGAGCTTCTCGCTGGAGAAGCTCGTCGAGCGCGCCGCCCAGGCGCAGGTGCGCGCGATCGAGGTCAAGCTCAGCCAGGGCGCCAAGCCCGGGCTCGGCGGCGTGCTGCCCGCGGCCAAGGTCACCCGCGAGGTGTCCGAGATCCGCGGGATCCCGATCGGCCAGGCCTGCCTCAGCCCCTCGGCCCACCGCGCGTTCAGGGACGTGGACGGGCTGCTCGACTTCGTAGAGCGGATCGCCGAGGCCACCGGGCTCCCGGTGGGGATCAAGTCCGCGGTGGGCGACATGAAGTTCTGGGCCGAGCTCGCCCAGCGCATGGCCGACGACCCGGGGCGCGGGGTGGACTACATTCAGATCGACGGCGGCGAGGGCGGGACCGGCGCGGCGCCCCTGGCCTTCTCCGACCACGTGGCCCTGCCCTTCAAGCTCGGCTTCACCCGGGTCTACCGCGAGTTCGCGCAGCGCGGGATCACCGACAAGCTCCTGTTCGCGGGCTCGGGCAAGTTGGGCTTCCCCGAGGGGGCGCTCCTCGCCATGAGCCTCGGCTGCGACATGGTCCACGTGGCGCGCGAGGCCATGCTCGCGATCGGCTGCATTCAAGCCCAGCGCTGCCACACCGGGCACTGCCCGGCCGGGGTCGCGACCCAGAACACGTGGCTCATGCGCGGGCTCGACCCCACGCTCAAGGCCGCGCGGCTGGCGAACTACGTGGCCACCCTGCGCAAGGAGCTGACCCGCATGAGCTACGCCGCGGGCGTGCCGCACCCGGCCTTCGTGACCCCGGACGCCCTCGAGATCCTCGACGACTCCTTCGGCTCGCGCACGGCGGCCGAGGTGTTCCGCTACGAGGACGGGTGGGGGCGCCCCTCGCCCGCGCAGCTCGACGCCTTGCTCCAGGAGCTCGGCGCCGCGCACCACGCCTGAGCGCGCGCGGGGCTAGTGCTGTGCGTCAGAAGTTTCGGTACAGGTCGCGCAGCAATCGTCGTCCCTGGCAAGGCGTGAGGAGGGAGCAATGCGGGCCATTGTGACCGACGAACAACACAGCCAGGGGCGGCGAGGGCAAGCGAGATGTACCGGAACTTCTGACGTGCAGCACTAGTCCTTGCCCTGGTGGCGGAGCACGTAGACCAGGGCCTCCTTGGCGCAGACCTCTTCGTAGCCGATCGCGGCCAGGCGCTCGAAGGCGTCGACCACGCGCTGCTGATCGACCTCGTCCACCCGCGCCCAGTCGTCGGTACCGTAGCGCAGGAGCTGGGTCTGGAACTTGCTGATCGCCGCCTCGCGCTCCTTGTGATAGTGCGCGCGCAGGGCGCCGAAGATGTCCGAGAAGATCTCGCGGTAGGCCACGGGCTTGCCGGGGTTGTCGATCACCCAGGCCGCGATCCTGAGGATCAAGCCCTTGCGGTACTCCTTGGGTTTGGTGTCCCCGATCCCGACCCGCGCCTCGACGCGCTCCATGAGCTGGGTCGAGGCCGGCTCCAGGCGCTGGGTGTGAGGGTTCAGCACCTTCTCGTTGGCGTCGAAGGCGCGCACGTGCTGGAAGTAGTCCTCGAACAGCTGCTCGTAGGCGCCCTCGGTGACCAGGGCCAGGGCCTGGTGGACCTCGTTGCGCACCAGGCGCCGATACTCGCTCTCGGCGTAGTCGGTGAGCGCGTCGACGTCGTTGTAGTCGCCGTCGGGGTCGAGGCGCAGGAACTCGTAGAGCCGGCGGTCGGCGGCGAGGGCGCGGATCGCCTTGAGCACGGCCAGAGGGGAGAGGCACGGCGACTCCTCGTCGAGGACCGCGTCCTGGAGCAGGGTCTTGACCTCCCGCGGGCTCGCGCCGCGCCGGCCTTCGTAGGCCGTGTCGGGGAGCCCTTCGAACTCCTCCTCGACCACGTCCCACTCGGTGGCGAGCTCCTCCAGGTGGCGCAGCAGCTCGCGGCGCTCGGCGTCGCTCCAGCCCTCGGGGGCGGTGCCGTCGTTGTAGAGGTGGGCCTTCTCCAGCGGGTTCAGGCGCGCGACCAGGGGCTTTATGTCGCCGGTGTAGTGGTCGGGCTGGGGCCGGCGCAGGCGGGTCAGCACCGCCCACAGCGCGGCGATCCGCGTGGTGTGGGGGGCGATCGGCTTGTGGTTCGCGATCGAGGTGATCTCCCGCGCGTAGATCTGCTCCTCGATCGACCAGCGCAGGAGGTAGGGCGCGCGCACCAGCTCGAAGCGCCCCTTGAACGAGGGGAAGTCCGGGTTGCGCTTGAACAGCGTCATGTTCTTCTCGTTGGAGGTCGCGAACAGGACGCAGTCGAGCTCGGCGCTGGCGTCGGGCAGGCTGATCGTGCCCTTCTCGCTGGTCGTGAGCAGGTATTTGCTCAGCTCCAGCGGGCGCTTGAAGAAGTCGGAGTATTCGACCAGCCCGCGGTTGGCGTCGACGAGGTCGCCCGAGAGCTCGCTCAGGCTCGACTGGCTGAGCATGGGGGGCAGGCGGTAGCTCTTCTCCAGGTTCAGCGGGCGCGAGCCCGCGTCGACGTTGCGCTGGGGCTGGATCACCACCGCGCAGCGGCGGTAGCGGCGGCTGACGTAGAGCCGCTCGACCTGCACGTGGTCGTAGACCCGAGGCAGGTCGCCCTTCCGCGCGTTGACCAGCGCGTCGAAGATCGGGCGGTTCTTGGGGCTGAGGTCGCCCTCGCGCAGCACGTCGGGCAGGCGGAAGGGCTGCTTGGCGGCGGCGAAGGCCTTCTGCAACAGCTCGAGCCGGTCGCCGGCCGGGATCAGGAGCAGGGGGTGGTCCTTCAGGTCGGGGCCCAGCTTGAAGCTGATCTGGTCGGGCTCGAGGTAGGCCAGCGAGCTGCCGCCGGCGGGCGGGTCCTTCTCGAGGAAGCCGAAGCTCGCGCCCTCGGGGCGGTCGCTGAACACCCAGTTGAAGGTGTAGAGCACCCCCTCGGGCAGGCTGGAGTAATGCTCCATGCCCGCGGTCATGCACTCGACGAAGGTCGACTTGGCGGTGCCGTTGGGGCCGTGGAGCATGATCAGCTTGTCGACGCGGCCGCGCTCGCAGAAGGTCGTGAGCTCCTTGTAGACCTCGTTCTGCAGCGTCTCCTGGCCCAGGACCCGGGTCTTGTGCCCGTTGAACTCGGCGTCGAACAGCTTGAACCGGCGCTGGCGCCCGCGCGGCGTCTGCACGGTGGTCGTGCCGAAGTGGTCGAACAGGTCGCGCAGGTAGAGCGCCGCGTTGCGGGTGTGCCGGGCGGGGTCTTCGAGCACCAGCTCCAGGTACTCCGGGAACGAGAGGATCGTGCGCTGCGTCTCGAACCGCTCGCAGCTCGTTTGGCGCAGCTCGTCGAGGAGCTTCTTGGCGGGGGTGTCGAGGCTCTGCGTCACGCGCCCTCCTGCTCCTGAGTCTAGCGCCAATCCTCGGGGGATTCTGCGGCGGGGGACGCGAGGAGGTGGGGGCGCTAACCCGCCACGGAGCCGGGACATCGGAGAACCATCCCGGGGATGTCGGATGGCCTGCGTAGAGTGGGGCGCGTTGCCCGCTGGGCCAGCTCCCATGCGGCTTCCCGCACACTCCCTGCTCCTCGCCCGACGCTAGTTCGGCGACAGAAAGGACCCTCCCATGCTCGTAGGCAAGGGATCGCTCACGTTTCGGCAATACGAGATCGGCGGCAAGCGCAAGCGCGTGGACCCCGACTACGTGTGCGAGCGGCTGAGCACTTTCGCGTTCGCCGGGCTGGCGTCGGGTGAAGAGGGCGTGGCCCAGGGCTGGGTCGCCCCGGCCCACCTGTTCGACGGCGACTTCGACCGTCACCGCCTGTTCCACGGGCCGTACGTGACCTTCGCCCTGCGGATCGACACCCGCAAGGTCCCGGCGTCGTTGATCAACGCCCACGCCGCGCTGGAGATCAACGCGGCCCTCGAGGCCGAGGGGCTCGACCGCCTCTCGAACCGCCGCAAGCGCGAGATCAAGGAGGAGATCCGCCTGCGCCTGGCCGAGGAGACCCCCCCGACGCAGAAGGCGTTCGGCGTGTTCTGGAACCTGGAGAAGCGCCGGGTCTACCTGCAGAACACCTCCAAGACCGTGAACGAGGCCTTCCGCGCGTTGTTCGAGCGCACCTTCGAGACCGAGATCAGCCCCCAGATCCCGGGGCTCCAGGCCGCCGGCTGGGCCCGGGCCGCGGGCCTGCTCGAGACCCTGCGCGAGGCGCGGCCCCTCGAGCTGCGCGCCGCCCCCGCGGGCAGCAGCGCCCCCAGCATGGTCCGTTCCTAGTCCACCCCGAGCCGAGAGAGCTACCCCATGACCGCTACCGACGTCGCCTTCGCTGTCGAGCGCAGCTTCCTGGCCCAAGAGTTCCTCACCTGGCTGTGGTTCCGCTGCGAGGTGGAGGGCGGAGAGTTCGACCTCGACGGACGCCACGTCGCGATCGTGGTCGAGGACAGCCTCAGCCTCTCGGGCTGGGACGACGAGGGTCCCCGCACGAGCCTGCGCGGCGGGAACCCCACCCAGCGCGCCGAGGCCGCGGGCGCCCTCTCCCAGGGGCTGCTCCTGCACAAGGCCAAGCTGATCGCCGCCGACGGCAACCGCGAGTGGCAGTTCACCCTCGACACCGAGAGCCTGGACCTCCTGAGCGTGAAGGTCCCCGCCCTCGACGAGGACGAAGACGTCGAGGACCCGCTGGCCGAGAAGCTCGGCGCCGGCGAGTGGCTGCGCGAGACCGTGGACGCGCTGTTCGAGCAGTTCCTCTCGCTGCGCCTGAGCGCCGACTGGCTGAAGATCGAGGTCCCCCGGCTCGAGCAGTGGGTGCGGATCAAGGTCGAGCGCGCCCACGCCTCCGCCGACCGCGAGCCCAACTGAGCAAGCCCACGCTCGAGCTCGCCCTCGTCGACCTGAAGCCCGCGCTCGTCACGTGCTGGCGCCGCGACTTCGCAGGCGTGGCCGGAGTCGAGGCGGTCGAGGGCTCGATCTTCGACGTCGCCTGCGACGCGCTCGTGAGCCCAGCCAACAGCTTCGGGTTCATGGACGGGGGCCTTGACCTCGCGATCTCTCAGCACTTCGGTTGGCACGTGCAGGAGCGCCTGCAGGCGAGGATTCGCGCGCGGCACCACGGGGAGCTGCTCGTCGGCCAGGCGGACGCTGTACCGACCGACGACCCCGCGATTCCGCTCGTGATCGCTGCGCCGACCATGCGCGTGCCCATGCGGCTCGGAGCCAGCGCGAACCCCTACCTCGCCCTGCGCGCGGTCTTGCTCTGGGTGCGGCACGCGCACCTCGACGACGGGCGCCCTGCGCGCGAGGTGGTGCGGAAGGTCGCGGTGCCTGGGCTCGGGACCGGGGTCGGTGGGGTGCCCTCGGGGGTGTGTTCGCGGCAAATGCGCGCGGCCTACGACCAGGTCGTGGCGGGGACGCCCGGGTTCCCTCGCTCGTGGAACGAGGCCTGCGCCCGGCACGAGGGGCTGCTGCGCTGAGGCGTCCCCGTGCGGGAACGTTCTCGTGCGGGAACGCAAGGCCGTTCTCGTGTGGGAACGCAGGCGCGGGCGGCCGGGGGCGCGGCTTCCGCCCTCAGGGGTCGAGGAGGGTCAGCCGGCCCATGCGATCCTCGATCACGAGCGGGGGGGCTTCGGTCGTGGCGAAGTAGACCAGCACCGGCTCCCGCTCGCGGGAGGCAAAGAGCCAGCTCGCCGGGAGGGTCCCCTCCACGGGGATCCGCTCGAGGCCTCGTTGAGGGGTGTCCTCGCCCAGGCGGTAGAGGGCGGCGCAGGCCGCGGAGTTCGGTGAGCCCGGCTCCTGCCAGATCCGCAGCGTCCGCGGGACGGGGTCTGCGCGGTGGAGGAGCTGGTTGAGCCGCAGCCAGGTGCGGGTGTTTCGCCACAGGCGGCGCAAGGCGAACGCGCCCCAGCACACGCACCACGGGCCAACGAACCCGCACAGGCCGGCGAGGAGGCCTGCCAGCGGGACGTCGCGGTGTGCCCCCTGGGCCAGGAGGAAGATCGTGGTCCCGATCATGAGGCTCCCCAGGCCGAGGCCCAGGCTCGTGATCAAGAGCGCGCCGAGCCAGGCGGAGGTCAGGTTCAGCAGGATCGAGGCGCGGGCGAGCAGGCCATGACGCTGACCGGGGTCGTTGCGGCGGCGGGCGGCCCAGGCGAGGTGCTCCTGCACCGGGGCGCGAGGGACCGCGGGGGCAGTCACGAGGCGCGCGCGCTCGAGGTCCGAGGGCGGGCGTTCGGGGTCCGGCGGCGCGGGGGGACGGCAGCCCGGCGTCGGACAGCCGCCGTGCTCGGCGAGGCACTCCCGGTGCAGCGAGGTCCCGCAGCCGACGCAGGTGATCGGAAGGAAGTCGAGGGCGGAGTGGCAGTAGACGCAGCGGCCCGGCGGTTTGCGGCTGCCGACGATCCGGACCTCGGCCATGGCTCAGTCGCGGGTCTCGTCGTCGGTGGGCGCGGGGTAGGGCGTCGAGGCCGCGGCCTGGAGCTTCTTGACGATCGCGAGGGGGAAGGTGACCCGCTCCATGCGCTGGATCGTGTTCCCCAGGCCGAAGGTCTGGCCGTCGCCGGTGGTGAGCTGGACGTCCTTGACGCGGAACACGAGGGTCCCGATCGGGGCGCCGAAGGGGTCCTTGTGCACCCGGGGCAGGCCGTCGAAGGCGAAGTTCACCACGTAGCGGCCGGGGATCCCGCGGGCGGCGCGGCCGCGAACGACGAGGTAGCGCGTCCCCCAGTGGTGCTGCGCCTGCCAGAGCACGGTGCCCCCGATCACCCCCACCCCGGCGGCGGGGAGCCAGATCGCGGCGCCGTGGCCGCCCTCGATCAGGGAGGTGGCCAGGGCGTGCAGGGTGAGGCCCAGGAGCAGGGTCAGGCCGCGGCCGGCGAGCACGCTGCGGCCGAGGGTGTGGGTCATGCCCCACAGGCCGGCCACGAGCAGGGCGTGGCGCAGGGCCGCTTGGGGCGGGCCCTCGCCCAGGGCGAGCAGGAGCGCGCCGTAGGTCAGGAGCACCGCGATCGCGGTGAGTCCGCCGGCGCGGTAGTCGCCCGAGCTGGGGCCCACGAACGGGCGCCCTTCCCAGAGGACTTCGCCTTGCGGCCAGCCGGCGGGGCTGCTCATGAGGTGCCTTCCACGCGATCGATCCAGGCGCTCGCCAGGACGTAGCGGTCGGCGGGATCGTAAACCACGATGGCCTGGCCGGAAACGACGGCCTCCACCGGGGCCTCGAAGCGGAACGCGAGGCGCCCGTCGGGGCGGGCCTCCAGGGTGCCGGGGTGCGTCTGGCCGTGGGCGCGGATCTGCGCGCGGCCGGGGCAGGACTCCCCGGGGGTCAGCGCGAGGGCGAGCCAGGTCGCGTCCTCGGCCTCGAGGGCCACACAGCCGAGGTCCTGCTTGGGGCCGACGACGACCAGCCGCCGGGCCGGGTCGGTGCGCTGCACGTAGAGCGGGTGGGTGGCCGCGACCCCGATCCCCTTGCGTTGGCCGACGGTGAAGCCGGCGGTGCCCGCGTGGCGGCCGAGCTCCTGGCCCGCGGCGTCCACGATCGGCCCCGGCTGCAGCGCGGGGGCGTCGGGGGACAGGCGCTGGCGGAGGAAGTCGCGGTAGTCGCCCTGGACGAAGCAGATCTCCTGGGAGTCGGCCTTGCCCGCGACGCGGTAGAGCCCGCGGCGGGCGGCCTCGTCGCGCACCTGCTCCTTGCTCAGCTCGCCGAGGGGCAGCTCGAGGGCCGCGAGCTGGGTCTGCTCGAGGACCGCGAGCACGTAGGACTGATCCTTGTGGCGGTCCACCGGACGGGCGAGGGTCCAGCGCTCGCCCCGCCGCTCGACCCGGGCGTAGTGCCCGCTGGCGATCCGGGTCGCGCCGACGTCGCGGGCGAAGCGCAGCACGTGGCCGAACTTCAGCCAGCGGTTGCAGAGCACGCAGGGGTTCGGCGTGCGCCCGCGGGCGTAGTCCTGGGCGAAGCGGTCCATGATCCGCCCGAACTCGTCCTCCATGTTCAGCGCGTAGAAGGGGATCCCGAGCTGGTCGGCGACCCGGCGCGCGTCGACGGCGTCCTCGACGCTGCAGCAGCCCTGCTGCTCGCCCTGGGCGTGCTCCGACGCGCCCGAGCGCATGAACACACCGACCACCTCGTGCCCCGCGTCCACGAGGCGTGCCGCGGCGACGCTGGAGTCGACCCCTCCGGACATGCAGGCCACGACGCGCTCACCCATGCTGCGAGGGTAGCACCGGCGCGCGGGACCGGGATCAGTCGGTTCGGCGCTCGAGGTCGCCCGCCAGGGTGCGGCAGGACTGGAGCAGGTCCACGGGGCCGTCGCTGCCGGCGATCGCCTCGTCCAGGTAGCGCCGCACCACCTCCAGGGGGTAGGGGCAGCGCGCGGGCTCGGCGCGACAGAGCGCGCCGGCGGCGTAGGCCAGCTTGAGCTTGTCGGACGGCCCGCGGAAGCCGCGGGGGAACTCGTCGGTCGGGAGCGTGGCCGCGACGAGCCTCCAGCCCGCGGGGAAGACCTCGGCCTCCCGGGTGAGGTCGAAGGCCAGGAGCGCGATCGCGGTCGGGTCGTCGCCAGCCTCCCTCAGCGCCAGAGTTCGGACGGCGAGGCGGTGGTAGCCCTGGATCTCGGGGACCGCGGGGCGGGTGCCCAGGTGCGCCACGTCCGACCACGCGTGCTGGGTCCCCGCCCGGAGCAGGCACGCCAGCGCGCAGCGGGCGAGGGCTTCGCGCTGGCTGTCGTGGATCATCGCGCTCGCCAGGTCGCCCCTGGCCGGGGAGCCGAGGTTCGTGAGTCGTTGGCTGAACTCCTGGCCTATGCAGTGCAGGAACCCCGACGACCCCTCTGGCGCGACCATGGCCGCCTTGGCCCACACGGGGTCCCTGCGCAGCGCGTCCCACGCCGCCTCGGACAGCACCTCCTTGCCCTCGAGCAGCGCGGCGCCTACCTGCTGCCGCAGCTCCGCGCGCTGCAGGACGAGGAACGTCTGCACGTCGCTCGGAGGACGCCCCCACTCCAGCCGCAGGGCGGCCTCGCACAGGGCCAGGCGCACGACGGGGGGGATCGCGTCGGCGTCCGCGCCGAGCTCCCTCCACAGCCGCACGCTCTTGTCCACGTGATCCGACGACGCCTCGGCGATCCCCGCGCAGTAGAGCCGCAGCGCCTGCTTGCGGTCCCGGGGGAGGGACCCCTCCCCGGCCTCGTAGCGGTTGCCCAGGACGTAGGCGCAGGGGATGTCGCCGCGGGCGTGGCCCTCGCGGAGCAGGGCCGCCGCCAGGCGGTCGAGGTCGTAGGGCTGCGGGAGGCCCAGGTCGCGCAGCGGGTTCGAGCCCTGCACGAACTCGGCGAACTCCCTCCAGGCGCTGGGCTCGGCCTCGGCCAGGCGCAGGTAGGCCTGGGCCACGTCCAGCCAGCTCGTCGCTCCTCGCTCGAAGGAGCGCTTCTTGGCGCTCACGCCGCTGCGCAGGGACTTCGTCGCGATCGACCCTCCCTTGACCGTCTCCAGGCCCAGGGTCTCGAAGTCGGTCTCCGTCTGCGGCTCGTGCGCCCGCAGGAGCTCCAGGAGCGTGGGCAGGTCCAGCTCCTGCTCGCCCGAGTCCACGACCGCGGCGGTCGGCTCCGGGGTGTCCGCGACGGGCGCCGGGACCTGCGGCGGGGGAGCGGCGCGGGCGAAGACCCACGCCACCAGGAGCAGGGTCAGCCCACCGGCCAGACCCAGGCCGGCGAGCGCCCCGCGCCGCGCGGCGCGGGGCGCGGGGGCGGCGCCGAGCAGCGCCGCGCGCAGGGCGCGGGCGCTGGGGAAGCGGTCGTCCTGGCGCTTGGCCAGGGCCTTTAGGCAGATCCGCTCCAGGTCCTTGTCGACGTCGGGCACGAGGCTCGAGGGCGCGGGGGGCGCCTGGGTCATGACCTGCTGCAGCACGGTGATCGGGGTTCGGCCCTGGAACGGCGCGCGGCCGGTGAGCACGTGGTAGAGCACCGCGCCGAGGCCGTAGACGTCGGTGCGCTCGTCGACGGGCTCGCCGATCGCCTGCTCGGGCGCCATGTAGGCCGGGGTGCCCAGGATCTCGCCCGTGACCGAGAGCGAGGTCCGGGCCGCGCCGCGCACGAGGCCGAAGTCGCTGAGCAGGGGGCGGCCGTCGTCGGCGAACAGCACGTTCTGGGGCTTGAGGTCGCGGTGCATGAGCCCCAGGGCGTGGACGTGCGCCAGGCCCGCGGCCAGGTCGGCGAGCAAGCGGCGCGCGTCGGCGGGCGGGAGCGGGCCGGCCTTGAGCCGCTGGTGCAGGTCCTCGGGTTGGGCGAGGTCCATGACCAGGAACACGCGCTGGTCGTGCTGGCCGACGTCGTGGATCCGGATCACGTTGGGGTGGCCGTCGAGCCGCGCGAGGGCCTGGGCCTCGCGCAGGAAGCGCGCGCGCTCCATGGGCTCGGCGAAGGGGAGCAGGGTCTTGAGCGCGCGCGGCGCTCCGGTCGGCAGGTGGGTCACCCGCCACACCTCGCCCGCGCCGCCGCGGCCGAGGCGCGCCTCGAGGCGGTAGGCGCCGACGACCGAGCCCTGAGTCCAGGCGAGGGGCCCCCGGGTCAGCGCCTGGGCGTGGGCGAGGGGCACGCTGTCGTAGCCCGAGGGCGCGACGGCGCCGAAGCCCGAGGGCGCCACCGCGCCGAAGCCCGAGGGGGCGACGGAGCCCACCGCCGAGGAGCTCCCCGACGGCGGGGGAGGGGGCGCGCTGCCCGGCGGCGCGCGCCGCGTCTCCGCGAGGTAGAGCTCGGCCTGCTCGGGCGTCAGTTGGCCGGACTGGACCAGGGAGTGGACCAGGCGCGCGGGGTCGGAGCTCGGCTCGGAGGAGGACACGTGCCCCGATGGTAGCGAACCGCACCCCTGCGGCGCGACGGGCCGCGAACCAGGCGTGCTCAGCGGGGGGGCTCGAGGCTCCGCAGGAGCTCTTCGAGCCTCTTGCGGGGGCCAGCCTCGCACTCCGAGTGCCCGAGGGCGCGCTCCAGCAAGGCCCGCGTCTGCGCGCGGTCGAAGGGAGAGCCGACCGTGTGGGGGAAATACAGGTGCAGCCGGGCGCTGACCTCCGCCACCTGGGACAGTACGCGGAAGTTCTTGATCGGCGCTGGGTCCACCGGCTCGAGCATGCGTCGCGCGCGCACCGGGTCGCAGGGGACACCCGGCAGGTGCTGCTCGTCCCAGTTGAGCGCGTCGGAGGCCAGCTGCGCGCTGGCGCGTTCGTCGCCGTCGCGGGTGTGACCACGCTCGAGGCAGGCCGTCTCCCCCGGGGCGTCCTGACCCAGCGCCCAGGGGGCGGAGATCCGATTCGCGAGGTGGAGGATGAGGTGCAGGTCGAAGCTCGAGGCGCGGGCGCCGCGGTCGCTGGCGAGGCAGAGCAGCGTGGCGGACAGGCGCAGGGTCGCCGCGGGGTCCTCGTCGCACGCGCCCGCGCGGACGTGCGCCGCGAGGGCGCTGCCGGCGCCGTAGACCGCGGTGGCGTTGGACTGGGCGAGGTCCTCGGGGGTCAGGTAGCGCACGAGCTCGCGGTGCACCGGGTCGAGCACGATCTCGGGGTCGATCGGGCTCGCCGCGAGGGCTGCGAGCTGGGCTTCTCCCTCGGCCTGGCGCAGCTCTGCCCAGTAGGCGAGGAGCCAGGACTGCTCGCGGGCGTTGAGCGGCTCCCAGAGCTCCGGCTCGAACAGCGCCAGCAGGTGCTCGACCTGCACGCTTCGCGGCGGCGCCGTGGCGGGGGCCATGCGCGCCAGCCTCAGGATCACGACCCGCGTGCGGCGGTCGGCCGCGAGGTAGCCGGTCGAGGGGCGCGGGGCGTCGGCGCAGCCCGCGTAGAGCGCCTGGGCTCGGGACGCGTCCCGGGTGAAGCCGAAGCTGCCGTTGGCCATGGCCTCCGCCACCCACAGGGTCGCGACCAGGCAGCCGGCCTCGGCGCTCTGGAATCCGAGGTGGCGGGCCATGGCCTCGCGCTGGCTCGCGTCTGGCCACAGCGCCTCCGCCTCGGGGTGCACGAGGAGCTTGCCGAGGTAGCCCGCCGCGCGGAAGTCGCCGGCCTCCATGGCCGCCTGCAGCAGCCGGGCGATCTCCGGCGCCGGGGCGAGGAGCCGCCCTTCGGCGCGGTCCATTTCGCGCACGGCGCGGATCCGGTAGGCGGCCGCGTCGCGCACGTAGTGCGAGACGCGATCCTCGGGCGGGGTGTCGGCCAGGACCAGCTCGAGGTCAGGGAGGCGGGCGTAGAGCTGCTCGAGCTGGGCCTCGACCTGGGAGGCTGGATCCGCGGCGGGCGGGGGCGCGGGCAGGGGCGACGGGGCCTCGGCGCCGAGCGAATCGGACTCGGGCGGCGTCGTCGAGCTCGCGGCGACCAGGAGGTAGGCGCCCAGGCAGGCGCTCGCGACGGCGCCAGCGCTCGCCAGCAGCAGGGGCCAGCGGCGGCGCCCCGCGGGGCTCGGCGCGCGACGCCCGAGGAGCGCGTCGCGCAGCTCGTCGGTGTCGCGGAAGCGCGCGGCGGGGTCCTTGGCGAGGGCCTTGAGGCAGATCAGCTCCAGGTCCCTGGGCACCGCCAGGCCGGCCTCGGACGGCGGGCGCGGGGCGTCTTCGAGCACCTGGCGCATGCTCTCGATCAAGGAGTTGCCTTGGAAGGGCGGGCGGCCGGTGAGCGCGTGGTAGAGCACGGCTCCCAGGCCGTAGACGTCGGTGCGCGCGTCGACCTCGCCGCCCAGGGCCTGCTCCGGGGCCATGTAGGCCGGGGTGCCGATCACGTCGGCGCTCTGGGTCAGGGAGCTGCGGCGCACGCCGCGCACGAGGCCGAAGTCGGCGAGCAGCGGGCGGCCGTGCTCGTCGAAGAGCACGTTCTGCGGCTTGAGGTCGCGGTGGAACAGGCCCCGCGCGTGGACGAAGCCCAGGGCGTCGGCGAGGGTCGCGATCAGGCTCCGGGCCTGCTCCGGCTCGAGGGGGCCCCGCTTCAGGCGCTCGAGCAGGTCCCCGCCGGGGGCGTAGTCGAGCACGAGGTAGCCGCGGCCGTGGGCCTGGCCCGAGCTGTGCACGCGCAGCAGGTTCGGGTGCCCCTCCAGCGCAGCCAGCGCGCGGCCCTCGCGCGCGAGGCGCTCCTGGTCGACGGGGGTCGCGCCGGGGAGCAGGGTCTTGATCACCCGCAGCGAGCCGGTGGCGAGCTGGACCGCGCCCCACACCTCGCCCATGCCGCCCCCGCCCAGGCGACGCTCGAGGCGGTAGCCGTCGATCACGCTGCCGGAGGTCCAGCCCTGTGCAGGAGGGGGTGCGGGCATGGCCCAAATCTAGCCCAGGAACGGCGGGCGCGCCTGGCTGGCTACTTCTTTGCCGGGTCCTCGGGGGCCTGCGGGGCGCCGGTGGCGGGGTCGACGGCGAGGTCCAGGTCCTCGTCGGGGCGCAGGTAGAACACGAAGTGGTAGAGCATTTCCTTCTGCGACTGCAACCCCCAGCCCACGGGCCGGCTGGGGTCGGGGTTGTAGCCGTTGAGCGGGCTGTTGTCGTAGTAGGTGGAGCAGCGGATCCTGGCGCCGGCGGGCACGAACCGGGGCTGGCGCAGGACGTAGGCCATTTGCCAGTCGAAGCTGTAGTTGGGCACGGTCAGCAAGCGCTCGGGCTCGCCGCCCTCGAGCTGGAGGTCGAAGCTGAAGGCCTTCCCGCGCAGGTGCATGTGCCCGAACAGCGCGATCAGGAGCGCGGGGTGCTCGAGGGTGGTCTCGGCGTCCACGCGGTGGTGGTTCGCCCCGGCGGGCACCTCGAAGTCCCGGCGCTCGATCAGGGTGGAGTAGAAGCGGCGGTGCACCCGCCCGCGGGGGAAGCGGAAGCCGACCCGTACGGAGTCCTGGACCGCCGTCCCGTTGGGCTGGTAGTGGATCTGGAGCCCGAGCAGCGAGCCCTTGGGGATCAGGGTCGCGACCCCGAACCCGAGCTGCAGCGGCGGGCCGCCGGGGACCTTGCCCGCGATCACCTGGGAGCTGTCGAAGGCCTTCCCCGGGCGCAGGAAGAACAGGTTGCAGTGGTGCAGGACCTCGGGGACGGCGTTTTGGATCTCGATCGCCTCGACCCAGGTGTCGTGCTCGAAGCGGTGCGGGAGCATGACGTACTGGTAGGGCATGCTGCCCTCGGCCACCACCGCGGTCTCGCCGGGCTGCGCGAGCACGAGGTCGGGGGCCTTGATCGCCCACTCCTGCTTGGGGAACGCGCGCGGCGCGGGGGGCTCGCCCTCGCCGCGGGGCATGCCGCCCTGGACCCAGGCCACGAGGGTCGCGCGCTGCGCGGCGTCGAGGCCGCGGTGGTTGCTGAATTGCTCAGGGCCCTCGACCGCGAACCAGGGCGGCATGCGCCCCTGCTCCACGACCTCCGCCAGCATGTCGCCGGTGTCCCGGGCGTCCTCGTAGCGCGTGAGCGCGAAGGGCGCGGAGCCGCCTTCGCGGTGGCAGTCCTGGCAGTGGCGCTGCACGAGGGCGGCGACCTCGCCGTTCCAGGTCGGGACGCGGTCGTGGGGGCTGGGGCGCGCGGGGCCCGAGAGCTTGCAGCCGTCGACCGGGGTCTCGGGCACGCTCACCGGCTGTCCGGCAAGGAGCTCGTCCAGGGCCTCGACCAGGTCGCGGCGGGTGGGCTCCGCGCGGGTCCCGCCCAGGCGCAGCTGGTCGTCGACCCGCCCGCGGTAGCGCAGCACGCGCTCGGCGTCGAGCACCGCCACCTCGGGGCTGCGGGTCGCGCCCACCGCGCGGGCGGCCTCGCCCCAGGCGTCCTTGAGCGCGGGGAAGGGCAGCTCGTGCTCGAGGGCGAAGGCGGCCATGGCGTTCACGTCGGGGTCGGGGGTCACGTCCACGAACACGAAGCGCACCCCGCGCTCGGCGTAGTCCCCGGCGAGCCGGCGCAGCTTGGGCAGCGCGCGCAGCGCGATCGGGCACTTGCGGGTGGCGAACACGAGCGCGGTGATCCCGGGCTCGCCCAGGTCGTCGAGGGAGCAGGGCAGGTAGCGCACGTCGACCGCGGTGAACGGGGCGACGCGCGCGCCGATCGCCGGCTCCTCGGCCAGGGCGGGGGAGAGGGCGGCGAGCAGGGCCAGGCAGAGCAGGCGGCGCATGGTCAGTTGCCTTTCGCGAGGGGGGCGCAGGAGGCGGCGACCTCGACCAGCTCGGGGTAGGGCAGGTTCGAGATCAGGGTCAGGTGGGTCGTGCCCTCGGCCCAGCTCAGGACGTAGAAGCCGAACACGACGTTCAGCGTAGCGTCGTGGAGCCCGAAGGCCACGGGGATCCCCAGCTCGGGGACCAGGATCGGGCCCATGTTGGGGATCTCGGTGAGCGAGAGCCAGTGGCCGCGGTGGCTGAGGATCAACGCGGCGCCGGTCGCCCCGTCGAGCTCGCTGATCAGGACCTTCTGCAGCGAGTGTCCGGGGGGCAGGTGCTGGGGCACGAGCAGGGGGAACTCGGTCTGGCGCTCGGCCTCCTCCAGGCTCACCCCCTCCTCGGCCAGGTCCCACTCGTGCACGATCGCGCCCTCGGGGAGCTCGACGGCGAAGGCGTCGTCGGGGACCTCGGCCTCGAAGTCGATCGCCTCGGCGCGGAAGGAGTAGAACGGGCGGCCGTCGGTGTCCTGCATGTCCAAGCGCAGGGGCACGTGGAAGTGGGCGTCCATGGAGGCCTGGTAGGGGTAGAGCAGGGGCGCGGGCTCGTCGGGGGTCACGCTCCACTCGCTGACCGGGCGCCCGGCCACCGCGGCGGCCTCGTGCTCCTCGAGGTCGTAGCGCTCGAGCAGCCAGTGGGTGTTCCAGAGGATCGCGTCGCCGACCTCGTTGCGCGGGGGGACCTCCAGGTGCTTCACCCGCAGCCCGAAGAAGAAGCGCGGCCACCACACGGTGAGGGTCGAGCCGTCGAACACGAACAGCTCACCCCTGTGCTCCTCGGGCTCGACGACCTCGGCGCGCACGCGCCAGAGCTTGGCGTAGCGCACGCGCTTGCGCACCTCGACCGTGGGGTCGGCGCGCAGGATCCCGCGCTCGCTGAAGGTCGCGTCGTAGTGCTCGATCGCGTAGAGCCCGGTCGCCAGGTGGTGGGCGACGGCGTGGGCGCGCAGCCCGGTGCAGCCGGTGAGGGTCAGCGCGAGGAGCGCGAGCAGCGGGCGGGTCATGGGGCCTCCCCGAGGCCGTGGGTGAACAGCGCGGCGATCGCGGTCAGCGCCTGGCCCTCGCTGAGGCCCAGGTGCCGGCGCGCGCCGATCATGCGCTCGACGATGAAGAAGTTGAAGAACTGCATGTAGACGGTGAGGAAGGCGGTCACCGGGTCCTGGCCCCCCGGGAGCGCGGCGCGGGCGCGCTCGCCGAGGGCGGCGCTGAAGCTCGCGCGCAGGGCCTGGTAGTAGGGGCGCACGTGGCGGCCCTGGAACTCGACCATGTCGACGTAGATCAGGGTCAGGTAGTCGCGGTGGGCCTCGACGGTGCGCCCGATCGCCTGGCCGAGGGCCTCGAGGTCGTGGGGGAACCGGCACTGGGCGAAGTAGTCGGCGAGGGGCGAGTCCTGGGCGGCGAAGGCGGCGTGCAGGCGCTCGAGGAGCGCGTCGAACAGCGCCTCCTTGCTGGGGTAGTAGGTGTAGATCGCCCCCAGGGAGACCCCGGCCTCCTCCGCGATCTCCCTGAGCCCGGTCCCGTGGAAGCCGCGGGTCTGGAAGCGCACGAGCGCCGCGTCCTCGACGCGGCGCTTACGGACTTCGATCTGGGCCGGGGAGAGCTTGGGCATGGGGGTCTCAAAAAAAACGAACGAACGTTTTCTTTTAAGGCCTGCCGAAGCTCGCGTCAAGGGCTCTCGGCTCCGCGGGTTGAGCCCCGCAGCCGGCGCCGTAGAATCCACGCCCTGTGGAGGCCAGCATGAAGCGTCCCTTGGCGTATCGGCACTTGGCGCGGATCTACGAGATGGTCGGTGTGTCCTCGGTGGCGCGGGTCGCCGTGGACCGGGGTCTGTTCCCGTCGCCCGAGCTCGAGCGCCTGGCCAGCGAGGACACGGCGACCGAGGAGGAGGTCCTGGCCCTGGCCCGCGATCGCGGCTGGACCCTGCCCGAGGCCGAGCCCTACCGCTGGGGCGAGGTCGGCTCCGAGGAGGTGCTGACCCTCCCGCGCCTGGTGCGGGTGCTCGACCGCGACGTGTTCGAGCTCGACGAGCTGGGGCGCACGACCGACGACGACGAGGTCGCCTCGCTGGCGGTGCACGTGCGCCAGGAGCGCCGCGCGCTGCTGGCCGAGCTGGACCGGGTCTACCCCGGGATCATGCTCCCCGGCGCCAAGTAGTCTGGGCGCGGGGCGGGGTGCGGACCCCGCCCGCTGCCCCGGTTCGTCTCGCCTGGCCGCCTCGCCCCGAGTAGCCTGAGGGGGCCGAGGAGGGCGCCGTGGGCGCGACCCTATCCACAGTGGACTCCCTCGACGCGCTGGGCGCGCGCGCGCGCACGCCCCGCAGCCAGGACGCCCTGGGTCGCCTGGAGAAGCTGGCCAAGAAGCGCGTGGGCCGCGAGGGCCCGTCCCTGGCGCGGATCGCCGCGAGCGCGGCGCTGCGCTTCGACGACTGGCTGGTCCCCGAGGAATACAGCGTCGGCTACCACACCCCGCTGTGGGAGGCCCTGAGCGAGGCCGAGCGCCTGGCGCTCAACCACTGGGTCTACTGCCTGCACTACAACAAGATCGTGCGCGGCGAGCGCATGGCGCTGGTGGCGAACTACCTGTTCGCCGACGCGATCGAGGCCCAGGCGCCCCACGTGGCCGCGCTCCTGCGCCACGAGGCCGAGGAGGAGCGCGACCATATCGCCGCCTTCTCCCGGACCACGAGCCGGATCTACGCGCACTACGGCGTGCCCGGGCGCTTCACCGGCGACAAGCGCGGCCACGTCTACGTGCGCAACCGCCTGGTCGTGGGCTGGTTGCTCCGGACCTTCGGCGTCGACTTCATCGCGACCTACTTCACCGGGCGCGGGATCGCGAACCACCTGGGCAAGGGCTACGAGCTCCCGCTCTGCCGCTACCGCACCTCGAACGCCGCGGTGCAGGAGCTCTCCCTGCTCCACACCCAGGACGAGAGCAACCACATGGCGGCCTCGCACCTGATCACCGCGGCCAGCCCCGAGTGCCTCCCGGTGCACCGGCGCTCGCCCTGGAACCGCGCCGGCGCGCGGCTGGTGCTCAAGGCCACCGCGGTCATGACCTTCTCCGAGGCGATCGTGGAGCGCGTGCACCGCGAGGCGACCCTCGGCGCGCTGTGCTGCATGCGCGTGTTCGACGGGCGCTCGACCGCGTTCCTGCGCGAGCTGGTCCGCGCGCACTACGCCCAGCCCACCGGGATCCAGCGCTCGATCAACACCCAGCTCGCGCGCTCCACGGAGCGGCTGCTCGCCGGGGCGGCCCTCGAGCCCGCCGACCGCGCGCTGTGGGCGGAGACCCTGGTGCGCAACCAGGGCCACCTGCGCTTCCTGGGCGACGACGTCGCCCGGGGCTGGGCAGGCGGGGGCGCGCCTCAGTCCCGGCTGTAGGTCTCGGGGCGCAGGTCGCGGCGCAGGTTCCACCCCGAGGGGTCGGGGCGGGTGAGGGTGTCCAGCGCCACGTCCACGATCACCAGCCGCGGGTCCTCGCTCAGGTCGTTGAGCGGGCCCTCGGGGCCGACGACGTGGCTCTCGCCGAAGAAGGCCTGGTTCCAGGGCGGCTCCTGACCCAGGCGGTTCGAGCCGGCGATCACGATCCGGTGGCGGCAGGCGTCGACGGCGAACTCCTGGCGCCACATGCGCCGCGACTTCTCGCCGAAGGTCACCGCCGGGGAGACCACGACCTGAGCGCCGTTCTGGGCCAGGCTGCGCATGACGCCCTCGAAGTGGCGGTCGTAGCAGATCGCGACGCCCACGCGCACCCCCTCGAGCTGGAACACGGGGAAGAAGCGGTTGTCCGAGACGTTCGCCGGGCCCTGGACCATGAGCCCGTCGCTGCCGTCGTAGTAGTAGCGCTCGTCGAACACGCCCTGTTCGTTCTGGCCCTGGGGCACGTGCACCTTGCGGTAGGTCCCGAGGACCTCGCCCTTGGCGTCGATCACGACCGCGGTGTTGAAGCGCTGCCCGCTCTCCGGGTCGAGCTCGTAGATCGGGGCCACGACCGCGACCCCCAGCGCCGCCGCGGCGCGGCTCACCGCGCGCACCGTGGGGCCGCGGCGCGCGTCCTCGGCCATGTCGCGCCACACCGGGTGCTGGGTCAGGGCGAAGTAGGGCCCGTGGAACAGCTCGCCGAAGCACACGAGCTGCGCCCCGCGGCCCTTGGCCCGGCGCAGGAGGTCCAGGTGGTGCTCGACGCAGGCGTCGCGCAGCTCCGCCAGGCGCGGGCGGACCTCCTCCAGGCGGTCCAGGGGCGGGAGGTCCTGGACGGGGCACACGGTCTGGGTCAGGGCCAGGCGCAGGCTCACGGGAGCTCCGTCAGCTCGAGGGCGACCCGGAGCAGGGTCGAGATCCCCCGCGCGCACTGCGCGGGGGTCGAGAGCTCGCGGGGGTTGTGGCTGATCCCGTCGTTCTCCCCGGGCACGAAGATCATGCCCGTGGGGCAGAGCCGGGCGAACTCCTGGGCGTCGTGGCCGGCGCCGGACACGATCGGGGCGTGGCGCAGGCCCTGAGCGTCGGCCGCGGCGGCGATCCGCGCCTGCACGCCCGGGTCGAAGGGGACGGTCCGGGTGCGCGCGGTCTGGCGCCAGCTCAGCTCGACGCCCTCGAGCGCGGCGGCGCGGTCGTAGAGCGCGAGGACCTCGGCCTCGACCGCCTCCATGAGCGCGTCGTCGGGGTTGCGCAGGTCCACGGTGCAGGTGCAGCTCCCGGGGACCACGTTCACCAGGTTCGGGGTGGGGCGGATCGCGCCCATGGTCGCCCGCATCTGGCCGAAGCGCCCGCTGCGGATCAGCTCCCGCAGCCCGAGGTTGATCCGCGCCGCGGCGACGCCGGCGTCGTGGCGCAGCTCCATGGGGGTCGTGCCCGCGTGGGCCGACTTGCCCACGATCGTGAGCTCGTGCCAGCTGATCGCCTGCACGCCGGAGACGACGCCGAGCTCCAGGCCCTGCGCCGCGAGCAGCGGGCCTTGCTCGATATGGCACTCGAGGAACGCCGCCGGGGGCGCGACCTGCTCCGGGGCCTCGCCCAGGAAGCCGATCGCCGCGAGCGCGTCGCGGAGCACGACCCCGTCGCGGTCGGTGAGGCCGTAGGCCTGCTCCAGGGGGATCCGCCCGGTGGCGACCGCGCTCCCGAGCATGTCGGTGCCGAAGCGGCAGCCCTCCTCGTCGGTGAAGAACGCGACCTCGAGCGGGCGCCGCGTGCGCACGCCGGCGTCGTTCAGCGCGCGCACGACCTCCAGCCCGCCTACGACCCCCAGGCAGCCGTCGAAGATCCCCGCGGTGGGCACGCTGTCTATGTGCGAGCCGAGGAGCACCGGCTCCAGGTCGGCGCTGCCCGCCCGCCGTCCGTAGACGTTGCCGATCCGGTCGACGCGGACCTCGAGGCCCAGCTCGCGCATGACCCCGGCCACGTGGCGTCGGCCCTCGCCGTCGGCCGGCGTCAGCGCCAGGCGGCACACGCCGCGCAACCCGCTGCGCGGGTCGTCGTAGCTCCCGATCCGGCCCAGGGTCTGGAGCGCGGCGTAGAGCCGAGCGGGGTCGATCGCGAGCTTCTCGGTGCGCGTCACGGGAGTGAGTATGCCCGACCGCGAGGAGCCGGACGAGCGAGATTCCAGGATCAGTCCTTCGCGACGCGGGCCCGGACCTCGGGGTCGAGGCGACCCTGGACGCGGAAGCTGTAGCGCCGGGTGCGGGCCTCGGTCACCGGGACCTCGTCTGCGTAGGTCAGGCGGTAGCTCTCGAAGCGGGTCTCGAGCTCCGGAACCTCGTTCAGGACCTCGGCCTCGCGGTCGTCGACCTGCTCGTAGTCGTTCCAGCGGCGCCAGGAGTCGTGGGCCAGGCGGAACAGCTCGAGGTCCGCGGCGTCCTCGCGTCGCAGCTCGCCCAGGGGCGTCAGCTCCTCGGCGTCCACGAGCTCGACCTCCTCGGCGGGGGCGTCGGCGGGGGCGTCGGCGGCCGGCGTCGGCTGGGGGTCTCGGGGCGCGCCGCCGCCCCAGTCGACCTTGAGCAAGACCCCGGTCACGAGCATGACCCCGCCCAGGAACCAGGCGACCTTGGGGATCTGGAACCCGCCGTAGTCCAGGCTCGCGCCGCTGACCTGAGCCCGCT
The DNA here is from genome assembly GCA_041402045.1 of Planctomycetota bacterium. GTDB lineage: Bacteria > Planctomycetota > J058 > J058 > J058 > JAGQRJ01. The sequence continues at coordinate 44,148 of JAWKSZ010000029.1, forward strand.
GGCGGCGGAGGCGCTCCGCGGCCGCGCGGGCCTCGCGCTCGCGCTGCAGCTCGAGCCGATCCTGGGTGCGCAGCGCGATCACGTCGGCGCCGCAGGCGGGGCAGGTGGTGCTGCGCAGCGGGCGGTGGCCGCAGCCCGGGCAGCCGTCGCTCGGCGGCGCCGCCGGCTCCTCGGGGATCGCCGCGGTGTGCTTGGCGAGGGTCGCGCCGGCGCCGGCGCCGGCCGGCGGGGCCCCCGCGCCCCCGGGGGGCGCCGTAGGCCACCGTGGCCGCGTCGCCCCCGGCGTGGCCGCCGGGGCCCGCGACCCCGCGCAGCCCCACGCGCCAGTCGGCGGCGTCGAGGGCCGCGATCAGCGCCTCGACGCTGGGGAAGCGCTCGCCGGGGGTGGAGGCCAGCGCCCGGTCGACCACTCGCTCCAGGGCCGGCGGGATCGCGCGCACGTGCTCGCGGACCGAGGGGCGCGGGATCTCGCCGTAGCGCGCCTTCATGACCTTGGTGAACACCTCCGCCGGGGTCCGCCCCGAGTAGGGCAGCGCGCCGGTGAGGGCCTGGAACAGCATGACCCCCAGGGCGTAGACGTCGGCGCGCTGGTCGACCCGCGCCGCGTCCTCGAACTGCTCCGGAGGCATGTAGAACGGGGTGCCCAGGCCCACGTTCTTGCCGGTGAGCTCGGGGGCGAGGGTGACCGGCTCGTCGGGGTCGAGGGTCGCCGGCGCCGGGGCCTCCTCGGCGCCGAGCTCCTTGGCGATCCCGAAGTCGGTGAGGTGCAGCCGCCCCGCGCGGTCGACGAGGAAGTTCGCGGGCTTGACGTCGCGGTGGACGACGCCGGCGGCGTGGGCCTTGGCCACGAGCCGCGCGGCCTCGTAGACCCGCTCGATCCGCTGCAGCAGCGGGCCGCGGGTCACGTCGAGGTCGCCAGCGCCGTCGACGAAGTCGATCACCAGGTAGAGCCGTCCGCCGGGGAGCTCGCCCCAGTCGAGGGCGCGCACGATCCCGTCCTGACGGCCCAGCAGGTTGCCGAGCTTCGCCTCGCGCTTGAGCCGCGCGGCGGCGTCGGTCGCGCCGCGCTCCGGGCTCAGGACCTTGACCGCGACCTCGGCGTCGAACTTCTCGTCCCGGGCGCGGAACACGACGCCCATGCCACCGCGGCCGATCTCCTCCTGCATGAGGTAGCGGCCGGCGATCTTCGGCGGCACGTCCATGCGCTCCCCCCTCGGCCCCCAAGGTAGCGGGCGAGGCGGGCCCTGTCTCCGCTCAGGGGCTACTTCGCCGGGCCGACCCAGTCGCCCTGGAGCCAGGTGTAGAGCTCGGGGGTCGTGGTCTCCCCGCCGCGGGTCAGCTCCACGCCTCGGAACACCGGCTCGACGCCCCAGCCGGTGTGGACCGGCTGCGCGTCCTGGAGGTGGAAGTGCAGGTGCGGCTCGCTGGAGTTCCCGCTGTTGCCGCAGCGCCCGAGGCGCTGGCCGGGCTCGAGCGCGTCCCCGGCGGCGACCTCGAGCGACCCCGGGATCAGGTGCGCGTAGAGCGCGAAGGTCCCGTCGCCGTGATCCACGAACACTGCGTTGCCGAGGGCCATGTAGCCGTTGAGCTGCCCGGGGACGTTGTCGGGGACGCCGTCGATCGCGAACACGACGCGGCCAGTCCCAGCGGCGAGGATCGGCTTCCCGTAGCAGTAGTAGTCCTCGTTGCGGGTTCCGTCGCCCTGGTGGGTCTTGCCCTCGGCGTCGGTGATCCCCAGGTCCGCGGCGCGGCGCTGCTGGGGGTTCGTGACGTGGTAGTTGTCGGCTTCGGTCGCGCCGCCCCAGGTCACGGTCCAGGTCTCGGCGAAGGGCAGGCGCAGGGGCTGGCTCCGAGCCACCGGCGGCGCCACGATCTCGGGCCGCAGCGAGAGGCCGCTCAGCCGGCCGGCGTCGTCCCAGCTCACCTGGAGCTGGACCGCGGCCTCGGCGCCGCGCAGGAGGTAGACCGCGCTCGAGCCGCGTTGGGAGCGGCGCTCCGGGGCCTGGAGCGGCCCCACGGCCTGGTGGACCCGACCGAACAGCGCCTCGAGCTGGGGCAGCGGCAGCGCCGCTCGCAGCTCGGGGGTCGAGGCGCTGTGCACGGCGGCCGCGCTCTGAGCGTCTATGCCCTCGCGCACGAGGCGCGCGAGGGCGTCGGGGTCGGGGCCGGCCCAGGCGTGGAGCGCCAGGGCCGCGCTGAGGAGCGCGACCCCGGCCGCGGCCCGTCGGATCACGAGGGCTTGCGGACGATCGTGACCACGGCGGTGCGGTCGTCGCCGCCCATGTTCTGGGCGAGGCCGAGGGTCGGGTTGCCGGGGACCTGGTAGTCGCCGCACTGGCCGTGGAGCTGGCGATAGAGCTCGCCGATCTGCTTCACGCCGGTGGCGCCCACCGGGTGCCCGAAGGCCATGAGCCCGCCGCCGGTGTTGACCGGGATCCGCCCGTCGATCGCCATGGCGCCCTCGTCGATCAGCTTGCGCGCGCCGCCGGGGCCGTCGGCGAAGCCCAGGGCCTCGACCGCCAGGAGCTGCGCCACGGCGAAGCAGTCGTGGACCTCGGCCACCTGCACGTCCGAGGGCTTCACGCCGGCCTGGGCGTAGGCGCGGTCGGCGGCGGTCTTGGTTACGTCCATGCGGGTCAGGTCCGCGGGGCCGGTGATCGGCCCGGTGGCCTGGGCGTTGGCGATCACCTCGACGGTCTGCGCCACGGCGCGGCCGATCTTCTTCAGCCCCTCCTCGGAGCAGAGCACGATCGCCGAGCCGCCGTCGGAGACCTGCGAGCAGTCGCTGACCTTCATGAACGGCTTGAGCTCCTGGTTGTCCAGGAAGCAGGGGTTCTTGTCGCTGGCCTCGCTCGCGTTGTCGAGGGTCATGTTCACCGTGCGCATGTGGGCGAACGGGTTCTTGTTGGCGTTCTGGTAGGCGTTGACCACGACCTTGGCCAGCTCGCCCTGCTCGAGGCCGAAGGCCTCCTGGTAGGCCTGCATGCGGCGGGCGAACAGCGCGGGGAAGGTGAACGGGTCGATCTCGCGCTGGGTGCGGTAGTGCGCGGCGCGGGCGAGGTAGTCGGCGCCGACCTTGGCGTTCTCGGTGGTTTGGACCTCGGCGCCGACCACGAGCACCACGTCGGCCCCGGCCTTGATCGCGTCGACGCCGGCGCTGACCGCCAGCGCGCCGCTGGCGCAGGCGCCCTCGACGCGCATGCTGGCCACGCCCTCGAGGCCAGGGTGCGCGGCGGCGAGCACGGCGCCCAGGTGGCCCTGGTTGCTGAACAGCTCGCCCACGAAGTTGCCCACGTAGGCCTTGTCGACCTGGCTCGGCTCGGCGCCGGCGTGCTCGAGGGCGGCCAGCGCGGCGCGGTGGACGTAGTCCTCCAGGCTCGGGTTCTCGCGCGAGCCGAAGTCGGGGTGCTTCTTCCAGATGAAGTCGGGGTGGAACTTGCCGATGAACGGGGTGTGGGCAGCGCCCGCGACGTAGACCTTGCGGCTCATGCAGCCTCCTGAGGCCGGGATTGTAAGGCCTCCGCGCGATCGCGCCGCCCCGGCGAGGGGTTTTGTGGCTCTCGGATCTCGCGGCTGCGTCCCCCGTACGCCCGTGCTACCGTGAGGCAAGCGAGTTCGAGATGGACCCCGCAACCGAGCTACCTCGCCGGGTCTGGCGCGTCGTGCCAGCGGTCTTCGCCGTCCAAGCGGCGTGCGCCCTGGCTGTACTCGCGGGGCAAATCGCCTGGGACCCCTCCCTCGAGTTCTGGGTCGTGGGTGACCTCGGCGCCGTCCTCGAGCGCCCCTGGACCTTGCTGACCCACGGCTTCTTGCACCGGCACTACCTCGAGTTCCTGCTCGGGGCGACGGTGCTCCTGCTCGCCGGCCCTGCGGTCGAGGAGGCCCTGGGCAGCCTGCGCTTCCTCCTGCTCTACGCCTGCTCCCTGGTCGGGGTGGGGCTCGTGCACGCCCTCCTCGCGACCGCCGCGCCCGACGTGGTGGGTCCGCTGTTCAGCGGATCCCTGGGGGCCTCGGCGGCCCTGCTCTCGGCGTATCTCTTGGTGTACCCAGGCGACCGCGTGGCCAACGTGCCGGGGCCCGTGGCCTACGTGCTGTGCGCGGTGGCCCTGGTCGGCGTCGCGCGCTACGTCGGGTGGGACATGGCGCGGGGCTACCAGGATCGCGTCGCCGAGGCGCGCAACGACGCCTACGGCGGCGAGAACGTCTCGGCCGCAGAGCGGGTCGACCTCCTGTGGTCGGCCCAGGGCTGGGTGCAGCTCCGCCCGGACCTGAGCACCACGCCGTGGGGCTTTCCGCTGGGGGTGCTGATCCTGGGGCTGTGCACCGGGCTGCGTCGCGCCGAGGAGCGGGTCCGCCTGAACCTGGGGATCCGTCAGCTCGAGGGCGAGGTCCACGCGCGAGCTCGCGTCGAAACGTTGCTCGAGAAGATCGCGATCCAGGGGCGCGAGTCGTTGACGCGCGAGGAGTTGCGCTTCCTCACCCGCGCCAGCAAGCGCTACTACCAGCGCAAGACCAGCACCCGCGTGCCCGCGGGGCCCCGCCCGCGCAGCCCCGTGGGCGATCCCACCGCCGAGTAGCTCGTCCGCGCTCCGGAAGCGAGCAGGGCGACCCGTGTGAGGGTCGCCCTGGGTGTGCGCTTCCGCGCGGTGTGCGTTCGCGCGCGGTTCGCGCCGGCGCTAGCTGGTGAAGAAGGGTCGCGGCGGCGGCGAGGGCGGCGGCGAGGTGGCCGGCGGCGGCGGAGGCGGCGGGGGCGCAGCCGGGGACGACGAGGGCATCGTAAACGGCTTGGGCTGAGGCGCTGGCGTCGACGCCGCGGGGGCGGGCGGGGTCGCCGTGGCCGCCGGGGTCGGCGTGGCCGGGGCGGCGGGCCCGTCGTCTTCCTTGGTGCCGTCGTCGGGGATCGTGTTGGCGACGCGCGCCTTCATGACCTTGCCGGGCTTGAAGCTCACCACGGTCTTCTCGGGCACCTGGACCTGCGCACCAGTCTTGGGGTTACGCGCGATCCGCGGCTTGCGGCGCTTGAGCTCGAAGATCCCGAACTCGCGGAACTCGATCCGGTTGCCGCGGGAGAGCTCGTCGATGATCTGGTTCATGAAGACTTGGACGAGCTGAGCGGTTTGGGTCGTGGTCAGACCGTGGCGCTCGCTGACGGTCTTCACGATTTCCTTTTTGCTAACCGTTGCCACGATAAAGCCTCCGGTAGGTTCTCTTGCAACCTTACCAATCCACCCCACCGACGTAAAGCTCTTGAAGACAGCTTTTTGAGCGCACGGCCAGGGGTTGCCTGCGGGCCGCTCAGGGCCCAGGGCTACTCGCTCTATAAGGATTTAGGGGCTCGGGCGCTTGCGCAGGACCGGCTCGTAGAGCTTGTGCTCGCGGAACATGTCCACGAGCTCGGTCTCGATCTTCCCCGCGTTGGCCTCGGCCTCGAGGATGCTCAGCGCCCGGTCGAGGGGGACGGCCTTCTTGTAGGGCCGGTCCCAGGCGGTGAGGGCGTCGAAGATGTCGCACACCGACATGATCTTGGCCTGGGGCGGGATCTCCAAGTCGCTCAACCCGTGGGGGTAGCCGCTGCCGTCGAGCTTCTCGTGGTGGGAGCCCGCGATCCGCGGCAGGTCACGCAGCTCCTCGGTCCAGGGGATCCGCGCCAGGAAGCGGTAGGTGTGGGTGACGTGGCTCTCGATCTCGATCCGCTGCTCGGTGTTGAGCGAGCCGCGGGGGATCGAGAGGTCGAGGACTTCGTCCTCCCGCAGCAGGGGTTGCGGGTGATCGTGCTCGTCGAGGTAGGTCCGCTGAGCGATTGCGCGCAGTCGCAGGTCGCAGCCCTCGGGGAGCAGGCGCGGCTCGTTGGCCTCGAGCACGAGGTCCAGCAGGTCGCGCAACTGCTGCTTCTGCTTGGCGATCTCGGCCTCGGCGACGGCGATCAGGCTCTTCGCGTCGCGGCCGGGGTGCTTGAGCTCCTCGACCAGGGTGCGCCAGGTGGCGAGCTCCACGTCCTTGAGCGCGCAGGCGAAGCGCGCGCGCACCACCTCGAGGTCGGTGGGGAACAGCTTCTTGGCCTTGACCAGGACCCGCTCCTGAACGCCGACCTTGCCGAAGTCGTGGAGCAGGCTGGCGTAGCGCAGCTCCTTGAGCTGCGCCCCGCTGAAGGCCACGTCCTTGAACTTGCCCCCGCCCGCGTCGCTCACGACCTTGGCCAAGGCCACCGAGAGCTGAGCCACGCGCTCGGAGTGGCCCGAGGTCGTGGGGTCCCGGGACTCGATCGCCACCACCGAAGCGAACACCAGGCCCTCGAAGGTGTCCTCCAGGTCCTTGATCAGCTTGGCCTTGTCCATGGCCACCGCCGACTGGCTGGCCAGGCTGGCCAACACGCTCTGGCAGCTCTGGGTGAAGGGCTCGACGACCTCCTCGGCGTGCTCGGGGTCCCGCAACACCGTCCGGGCGTCGGGCTTGCGGTTGATCAGCTGCAGGCAGCCGAGCACGCGGTCGCGGTGGTCGATCAGGGGGACGACCAGCATGGACTTGCTGCGGTAGCCCGCCCACTCGTCGAAGCCCTTGGAGAAGCGGTAGGCCGCGTCTTGCGGCAGCTCGTAGACGTCGTCGAAGCACAACGTCTCGCGGGTGCGCGCCACGTAGCCCACGATCGTGTCGCTGCTCAGCGCGATCACCGTCTCGCGGAAGGGCACGTCCACGGAGTCGTTCTGGGCGAGCTTGAACCGCAGCTGGTCCTGGGCGGTGCCGTCGACGAGGTAGAGCGAGCCGGCGTCGGCCCGGGTCAGGCGCCGCGCGCCGGTGAGGATCCGCTCCAGGAGCCGGTCCAGGTCGCGCTCCGCGCTGAGCTGGGCGCCGATCTCGGTCACGATCTCGAGCTGCTCGCGCAGGCTCGTGTTCTCGGCGCTCAGCGCCTCGAGCTCGGACGTAGGGCGTTCGGAGTCGAGCGGCACCCTGGGAGTGTAACCCCGCCCGCGGCCGCGTTCATGGGGGTCGCTCACGGCCCGTCGGGGAGCCGCCCGACCTCCTTCAAGCGCGCGGCCAGCGCCTCGCACGCCGCGGGGGCGAGCTGGTTCCCGGCCTCGTCCACCACGTAGAACACGTCCACCGCGCGGTTGCCCTTGGTGAACACCTTGGCCAGGCGCATGTCGCAGCCTCCGGCGGCGAGGGCCGCGGCCAGGTCGTAGAGCAGCCCGGGGCGGTCGGGAGCGGTCACGTCGACCACCGTGTGGTGGGGCGAGATCTGGTTGCTGATCCGGATCCGCACCGCCGGCGGCGGCGCCTGGCTGGCCGCGGGCGCGCGCCGGGGGAGCGCGGGGGCGCCTTCGAACACGGCGCGGCGCAGGCCCTCCTCCAGCCGCGGCCAGCGCGCTTGCGGCGCCCCCGGCGGCGGCTCGACGGCGAAGCGGTCGAACACGATCCCGTCGCCGCGGTAGGCGGTCGAGACGCCGAGGATCTGATAGCCCTGGGCGCTCAACCCGCCGCAGAGGTCGGCGAACAGCCGGGGGCGGTCGCGGGCCGCGACCCAGATCCGCTCGCAGTGGGCGTCGAGGGAGGCGTGGACCGCGGCCGGGGCGCCGGCCTCCAGGGCGGCCGCCTGCTCCACGTGCAGCTCGATCTCGTCGGGGTCGACGCTCCCCAGGTAGTCGTCGTCGACGGCGGCGAGGTGCGCGGCGAGGGCGCCGTGCTGCTCCGGCGGGAGACGCTCGGCCAGCCAGCTCTGCCAGGCCGAGGGGTCCTCGGGGCGGAGGAAGCCCCCGTCGGGCTGCCCCTCGAGGGCCGCGACCGCGCGCTCGTAGAGCCGGGTGAGCAGGTAGTCCTTCCAGCGGGTCATGGCCTGGGGCGAGACCCCGCGGATGTCGGCGCAGGTGAGCAGGTAGAGGTGGTCGAGGCGCTGGCGGTCGTGGGAGACCACGTCGAGCAGGGTCGCCAGGGTCTCCGGCGAGTCGACGTCCCGCTTCTCGGCCAGGCGCGAGAGGGTCAGGTGCTCGCGCACGAGGAAGCGCACGTGGGCGTGGTGCCGCGCGCTGAGTTCCAGGCGCCGCGCCACACCGGGCACCAGGGCCAGCCCGCGCTCGGTGTGCCCGATCGAGCCCGCGACCTTGCCGGCGTCGTGCAGCAGGACCCCCAGGCGCAGCAGGTCGCGGTCGCCGACGTCGATCAGCAGCCGCTCGCGCAGGAGCTCCTCGCGCTCGGTGGGGTGGGGCTCCTCCAGGAACTCGAGCACCGCCAGGGTGTGCTCGTCCACCGTGTAGCTGTGGTACGGGTCCGCCTGGGCCAGGCACTCCAGCGCGCCGAACTCGGGGAGCAAGACCCCGAGGTAGCCCGCGTCGTGCATGTCGCGCAGCGTGGTCGCCACGCCCTTGGCCGGGGCCATGAGCGCGCGCAGGCGCAGGGGCTGGGGCGCCGACGGGACCCACTCCTTGAGCGCGCGGCGCACGGCGTCGCGGGTGCGGAGGGAGACCCGGCGTCGGGTCTCGAGGGCCAGGCGGAACAGGGCCGCGGCGGTCTCCGGCGCGCAGGTCTCGTGGGGGCGCTCGAGCACCAGCTCGTCGCCGAGCACGGCCACGCCGTCCTGCAGGGGGCGCGCGCGCACGAAGGCTCGGGTGCGCCCGGGGTCGAGGGACAGCCGCACGCGCGTCAGCGCGCGGTCCACCGCGCGCAGGGCGCGGTAGAGGTCCTCCATGAACACCTCGACCGGGAGCCGGTCGGCGCGCTCCTGCACGCCGAGCTCGGCGGCGAGGGCGTGCTGGACGCCGACCTCGAGCCGGTCGCTCTTGGCCGCGCGCTGCAGCGCGCTGCGCACGACCAGCAGCCGACGGCGCGCGGAGACCACCGCCAGGCGCTCGGCGTCGTCGAGGTCGAGGAGCGTGAGGTCGACCGGCGGGAGCAGCTGCGCGGGCGCGGGGGGCGTGGGGTCGTGCAGCCGCGCGGCGAGCTCGAGCAGCTGCACGTCGCGCAGCCCGCCGCGCCCGAGCTTGAGGTCGGGGTTGACCAGGCACACCGCGCCGCCCTGGGCGCGGTGCCGCTCTTCGGCCTCTTCGAACTTGGCCGCGAGGAAGCGCTCGCGGTGGTCGGCCAGGAAGCGGCGGGTGGTCTCGAGCAGCGCCTCCCAGGCGGGGCCCGGTCCGCTCAGGCGGCGGGCCTCGAGCAGCGCCGTCGCGGCGTGCAGGTCGCGGGTCAGCGCGTCGCCCACGGCGCCGACCGGGCGCACGATCTGACTCACGCGGAAGCCCGCGTCCCACAGCAGGCGCACGCCGTCCTCGATCGCGCTCAGGTCCTGCCCGTCGGGGTAGACCACGAGCAGGTCCAGGTCCGAGCGCGGGGCGAGCTCGCCGCGGCCGTAGCCGCCGGTGGCCAGGATCAGACACTCCGGCGCGGGCTCGACCAGCCAGGCCTGCACGGCGTGGTCGGCGAGCGAGCCGCGGGCGCCGACGCCGCCCGGGTCGGGCTCGGCGAACGAGTCCAGCAAGCTCGCCTCGTGGACCTCGCGCAGCGCGCGCAGCGCGGTGGGGTTCCGCGCGCTGAGGGCCTGGGTGAGCGCCTCGGGGAGCGTCAGCTCAGCGCCCCGCGATCAGGTCCATGATCGCGCCCGCCGACGGCGCCTCGACGATCTGGCGGCGCAGCCGGGAGTCGTTGAGCAAGCGCGCGATCCCGGCGAGGGTGCGGATATGCGCCTGGAAGCGGTTCGGGGGCACGACCAGCAGGACGACGATCTGCACCGGGGCGCCGTCGAGGGCGGTGAAGTCCACGCCTCCGGGCACGATCCCCAGCGCGGCGACCACGTCGTCCACGTGCTCGCACACCCCGTGGGGGATCGCCACGCCGCCGCCCAGGCCCGTGGTCTGGGAGGCCTCGCGCTGGTGCACGGCGCGGGCGGCGTCGGCGCGGTGCGCGGCGTCGAGGGCGCCGGCGTCGACGAGCGCGTCGACCAGGAGCTCGATCGCTGCGTCACGGCCCCCGGGCTCCAGGTGGGTGAGCACGACCTCTTCCGAGAGCAGGTCCGAGAGGTTCATGCGCTGACTCTAGCCGCCCCCCGGGGGGGCGCAAGCCCAGAAGCCAGGGGCGGTGAGGGACTTAAACGCAGCCCATGAGGTCCTTGACGCTTTGCACCATAGGGGGTGTCTCGAGGGGAGGGCGCTGGTAGACTCCGCCCCTTCTGCACCGGCCCCCCCGCGGGAAAGCCAGGCAAGAGGCGGCCTTGAAGCTGGTAGTTGGCATCGTGCGCCCCGAACGACTCGACGCGGTCAAGCAAGCCTTGGCGGCCGAGCAGGTGTTCCGGCTCACGGTCTCCGACGTCCAGGGCGTCCGCCCCGCGAGCGGCGGCTCCGCCGCCGCGCGCTACGCCGGCGGGGGCACCTCGCCCACCGCCGAGCGCATGGTGAAGCTCGAGGTGGCCGTGAACGAAGACTTCGTGGAGCCGACGTTGCGCGCGTTGAGCGCGGCTCGGCGAGACGGAGGCGGCGAGGGGGACGGCTGCGTGTTCGTCCTCCCGCTCGACGAAGCCCTGCGGATCCGGACCGGGGAGCGCGGTCCGGACGCGATCTGACCTCGTAGAAGGAAGAAGCCCATGACCTCCACCCCCAAGGACGTTCTCGCCCTCGCCAAGGACCAAGGAGTCGAGTTCGTCGACCTCCGCTTCACGGATCTGCCGGGGATGTGGCAACACTTCTCGGTGCCCGTGCGCTACCTCACCGAGGAGTGCTTCGAGGAGGGCTTCCCCTTCGACGGCTCCTCGATCCGCGGGTGGCAGGCGATCAACGAGTCGGACATGATCATCATTCCCGACCCGGCGAGCGCCTTCGTCGACCCCTTCCTGGCGCACCCGACCCTGGTCCTGACCTGCTCGGTCAAGGACCCGATCACCCACCAGGACTACGACCGCGACCCGCGGAACATCGCCAAGCGCGCGGAGGCCTACGTGGCCTCGACCGGGCTGGCGGACACCGTCTATTTCGGCCCCGAGGCGGAGTTCTTCATCTTCGACGACGTGCGCTTCGACCAGGCGATCAACTACGGCTACTACTACCTCGACTCGATCGAGGGCTCCTGGAACAACGGCTCCAACGAGGGCCCGAACCTCGGGCACAAGCCGCGCCAGAAGGGCGGCTACTTCCCCTGCAGCCCGATCGACAAGTACCACGACCTGCGCGCGGAGATGTGCGTGAACCTCGAGCGCGTCGACATCGAGGTCGAGCGCGAGCACCACGAGGTCGCGACCGGCGGTCAGGCGGAGATCGACTTCCGCTTCGACACCCTGACCCGCTGCGCCGACAAGCTGCAGCTGTTCAAGTACGTGATCAAGAACACCGCCCTGCGCCACGGCAAGTCGGTGACCTTCATGCCGAAGCCGCTGTTCGCGGACAACGGCTCGGGCATGCACTGCCACTTCTCGCTGTGGAAGAACGGCCAGCCGCTGTTCGCCGGTGAGCAGTACGCCGGCATGAGCGAGATGGCCCTGTTCGCGATCGGCGGGATCCTCAAGCACGCCGCGGCGCTGGTGGCCTTCACCAACCCCACCACCAACAGCTACAAGCGCCTGGTGGCGGGCTACGAGGCCCCGGTGAACCTGGCCTACTCGGCGCGCAACCGCTCGGCGGCGATCCGGATCCCCGTCGGCGACAGCAACCCCAAGGCCAAGCGCATCGAGTTCCGCTGCCCCGACCCCACGGCGAACCCCTACTTCGCCTTCGCCGCGATCACCATGGCCGCCATGGACGGGATCCAGAACAAGATTCACCCGGGCGAGGCGCTGGACAAGGACATCTACGACCTCAAGCCCGAGGAGAAGGCCCACGTGCCCAGCACGCCCTTCTCCCTGCACCACGCGCTGCTCAACCTCGAGCAGGACTACGAGTGGCTGCTCAAGGGCGACGTGTTCAGCGAGGGTCTGGTCAAGCACTGGATCCAGTGGAAGCGGACCCACGAGGTCGACCCCGTGCGCATGCGCCCGCACCCCCACGAGTTCGAGCTGTATTACACGTGCTAGCTCCATGGGGGCCTCTCCGAGGCCCTCGTCGCGGCTTCAGGGGGCCTCTCCGAGGCCCCTCGCCCTCGGGGCGAAGCCCTCGGGCTCACCCCCAAGGGCTCGCTCGCTGCGCTCGCTGCGCGCTCGCGGCTGACGCCGCTCGCCGGGCGCACCCTGGGTTCATGGGGGCCTCTCCGAGGCCCCTCGGGCTCACCCCCAAGGGGCTCGCTCGCGGTTGACGCCGCTCGCCGGGCGCACCGCGTGACCTTTCCCCCTCGCCTGGTTTCAGGGGGCCTCATGAGGGCCGTGTCTCCTCGAGAGGGGGCGTCGGCGTGCGGCTCGAGGCTGCGGTAGGCTCTGGGGCGGAGGCTGACATGGCGACGATCCAGCGCGTGGGCGAACCGGAGAACCAGAGCGAGGCCAAGGCGATCACCGCCTTGGCCTCCGCGCTTCCGGACGACTACACCCTCGTCCACAACTTCGAGTTGACCACCGGGCGCGGGCTGCCCTACGAGTACGACCTGGCGGTGATCGGGCCGTTCGCGGTGTGGCACGTCGAGGTCAAGGGCTACCGCGGCACGATCCAGGGCAACCAGCACCACTGGGTGCTGGACAGCGGCTACCGCCAGCCCTCGCCGATCCCGCTGGCCAACAAGAAGTCCAAGATCCTGGCCAGCACCCTGCGCAAGCACGACCGGCGCCTGGAGGACGTGTTCGTCGAGACCGCGATCCTGCTCAGCGACGAGCGCGCGAACCTCCGGGTGCAGGACCCCCAGGCCAGCAAGATCGTGCGCATCGACCAGGCCCTGGAGCACTTCACCGACCCCGGGCGGCTCCCGGTGCGCCCGCGACAGATCGGGCACCTCACCGATGGGATCTTGAGCGCGCTGGTGGGGCTGCGGCCCCGACGGCGGGTCACGCAGATCGGGCTCTACGACGTGCTCGAGCGCATCAACCAGACCGAGGAGCGCACCGTGTTCCTCGCCAAGCACCGCTACATTCGCACCCGCCCGCGCACGATCCTCAAGGTGTTCCACTTCGACATCTACACCTCCGAGGAGGAGCGTCAGCGGCAGATCGAGGCGATCTTCCACGACCAGGACGCGCTGCGGTTGCTGGGCGTGCACCCGAACCTGATCGACACCAGCGACATGTTCGCGTGGGACGACAACAAGTTCGTGCTGCCCACCGAATACGTCGAGCAGGGGCGGACCCTGGAGGAGGTGCTCGCGGAGTCCGCCGACCGCGCGATCACCTGGCGCGAGAAGGCGGACATCATCGTCGGCACCGCCCGCGGGCTGCGGCACGCCCACATGCGCGGGGTGATCCACCGCGACGTGCGCCCGCTGTCGGTGGTGGTGGGCCCCGGCGGGCTGGCCAAGGTCGTGAACTTCGACCTCGCGCTCCTGCAGCACGCGCCCCAGCTCAGCGCGCCCAAGGGCCTCGAGCGCCGGCTCGACCCGCGCTACTGCGCGCCCGAGGTGTGGCGGGACCCCGGCTGCGCCGACGCGCGAGCCGACATTTACAGCCTGGGGATCCTGTTCTACGAGCTGATCACCAGCCAGCGCCCCTACGCCTCGGTCGAGGACCTCCAGGGCGAGGTCCCGCTGGATCGGGAGCTGCTCCTGCGTGAGCTGAGCACGCCAGGGAGCGAGGACTTCATGGCCGCGCCCCAGGACGCCGTCGACGTGATCGCCCGGATGTGCGCCTACGAGCGGGAGGCGCGCTATCCAACTCTGGACGGGGTGCTCGAGGACCTCTCGATCCTGCGCGAGGACTGACCGGCGCAGTGCAGTGCATGAGGGGCCAAGCGCTCGCGCAGCCGGCGTCGACGCGCTAGGCTGCGGCCAAACGCGGGCCGCTCGGAGGCGGCCGGAGGCGGCTTGGCGTTCTCGGGAGATTTGACCCTCGTGCCCCCCCAAGAGCTGCTCGATTTCCTCGGGCGGCACTCCCAGAGCGGGCGATTGACCCTCGACCGAGGGGACGGGGTCAGCCTGAGCCTGCACCTCGAGGAGGGTCAGGTCCACTGCCCGCTGTTCCCCGCGGTCGAGAGCGGACGCAGCGGGCGGATCGCGCGCAGCGACCTGGACGCGATCTTCGCGCGCAGCTCGCGGGTGCTCTCCCGGTCCGAAGCCGGGGAGGGCGGTAAGCAGTCCGCCAAGGCCCGCTCTCGCGGACGGGGCGACCTCCTCGTGCGCGAGCTGCGCGGGCTGGGCACCCAGGAGGCGGCGCACCGGCGCAAGGTCGTCCACCAGGTGATCCAGCGCGCGATCACCTGGACCGGGCGCTTCCGCTTCATTCCCGGGCCCCTCCCGGCCTGGGTGCGCGACGCCGTGATCAACGAGGAGGTGTGGAGCCAGAACGCCAGCGAGCTGGCCATGGAGGGGGCGCGCTTCCGCGACGACACCGCGCGGATCAGCCGCGAGGACCTGTTGCTCGAGCTGGACAAGGAGCCCGAAGACGTCGTGCAGAGGACGCTCCAGGGCGACCTGACGGGGATCGGGTTGGCGGCGGTGCTCGAGTCGCTGCAGTCGGCCCGGCACTCGGGGACCCTCGAGGTCGGCGACGCCAAGCTCTCGGTGGACCTGGTGTTCTTCGAGGGGCGCGCGTTCGTCATGCGCCGCGAGGCCGGCGACAGCACGGCGAGCTTCGCGGCTGAGTTCCTCGAGGTGGGCTCGGACACGGCGCGCTGGAACCTGCGCCAGGAGCCCACCGGACGGGTGCACGAGGACGACCTCGACCCCGAGCTGCGCTCGGCGGTCCGCGACCCCCTGTTCGCGCTGCTGGTGCACGACGAGGCGCGCTTCCGCTTCCTGGCCGAGGAGCTCCCCGACGACTTCGAGGAGCCCGGGGCGGGGACGGCGCGGATCGAGCTGCGCACCGACCGCTTCCTGCTCGAGGCGATCCAGCGGCTCACGGAGTGGGACGCCGTGCGTCAGCGGGTGGGACACCGCAAGGTCCTGCGCTTCGCCTCCTCCGAGGTGCGCCGGCAGTTGATCGCCGAGGCCGACGCGGACACGCGCGAGCTCCTGACCCTGATCGACGGGCGCCGCAGCTTCGGCGCGCTCCTGGGCAGCGCGTCGCTGGGGCGCCTGGCCACCGGGCGCCTGGTGCGGGGCTGGGTCGAGGACGGGACCCTCGAGATCGTGGACGAGGCCGCCGCCGAGGCGTGACCGGCCGTCGGATCCGGGCGCTAGTTGCTCTGCGGGCGCTTGCGGGGCACGTCGATCTTGACGTGGGGAATGGAGGGGAGCGACGAGGCCACGAGGCGGGTCACCTCGAGGTTTCCCTCACCCTCGGCGTCGGTCGTGACCTCGACCCAGGCCAGCTTGCCGTTGTCGGAGATCAGCCCTGAGCCGCCGGCGAACTGGTCGACCATGCGCACCTTGTGCCAGTCGACCTGATCCGCGCTGGGGTTGTCGATCTGGGTCATGACCCCGGTCACGTAGAGCGCGAAGTTCATGAACACCGTGGCCGAGCGCACCCGGGCCGAGCTCAAGGGCAAGCTCGACTGCAGGTCCTTCTGCACCTCGGGCTTCCAGAGCGCGCCCTCCTCGTCCGCGATCAGGCGCACGTTGGCGGTCTGCACGCCGAAGGCCACGTTGATCTTGGAGCGGGCCTCCTCGTCCTCGAGGCCGAGGGCGCGGCTGTAGACCGAGATCGGCCCGGCGTGCTCGTTGTTCTTCGCGACCTCCTGGATCCTGGTCGCCATGCCCGAGGGGAAGGGGCCGCGGTCCTTGGGCGCCAGGCGGATCACCGCCGCCTTGAGGTCCGGCGAGAACACCCGGGGGACCAGCCAACTGCCCGCGTGCAGCCAGGGCTTGGCGCGCTCCCACTCCTCCTGGGAGATCGCCTCCAGGGTGCGCGGGGAGGGCAGGTCGCCGTCGGGGACGAGGATCGAGAACGAGTTCGGTCCCTGGACCGCGAGCCCCAGCGCCTCGAGGTCCTTCTGCAGCTTGACCAGGGCCTTGCGGTTGACCTCCTGGTCGAGGTCGGGGACCTCGAGCATGACCACCGCGTGGGGCAGCTCTTGGATCGGACCCTGGGGCGGCTTCTTCATCAGCGTCGTGAGGTAGACCAGGGCCAGGAGCCCCAGGAACCCGCCGACGAGGAACACGGCGATCGAGCCGAAGGGCCCCTTGTCGTTGGTCTGCTCAGCGTCCGTCATGTGCCTCGTCCCCGGTCACCGGCCGTCGTCCGACCCGTCGTCTTCACCGCCCGCGTCGTCGTCACCGTCGTCCCAGGCGTCGTCTTCGTCTTCCCCGTCGTCCCAGGCGTCGTCGCCCCAGGCGTCGTCCTCTTCCGCGGAGGCCGTGACGGTAACCCGGATCTGCGCCTGAGCCACGTGTCCGCGTTTATCCATGACCGTGGCGGTGACCAGGTGCTCGCCGGGCTTGAGGTCGCCCAGGGCGAAGCGCGGCCCGACCTCGCTCTGGCCGCTGGTCCGCGAGCGCCAGGACACCGTGCGACCCATTTGCTCGAGGTCCGCGACCAGGCGCCGCGCGGCGTCGAGCTCGTCGGCGTAGGGGCGCAGGGGCTCGCGCTGCTGCTCGAGCTCCGCGCGCTGGGCGCGCAGGACCTTGGCGTCGCCCTCCCGGGCGTTGAGCTTGCTCTCGATGTCGGCGATCTGGCGCTCGATGTCGGCCCAGTCGATCCCGTCCTTCTCCTGGGCCGCGGCGAACACGCGCTGGGCCTCCTCCAGCCGGGCCTGGGCGGCGGGCAGGTCCTCTTCCCCCGCGGCGATGCGCGAGGGCTCGAGCTCGGCGTCGCTCCACTGCTCGACGGTCAGGGGTCCCGCGGGGAGGCTCACGTGGGGCAGCTCGCTCTGGAAGAAGCCCAGCGAGAGGAAGGGCAGGTAGGTGATCGCCATCAGCGCGACCAGGAGCACCCCAATGAACAGGAGCGAGGCCCGGTAGAGCGCGAACACGGGGCGCCGGAAGCGCAGCGAGGCGATGAACAGGTTGATCCCGACCGGCGGGGTCGAGTAGCCGATCTCGAGGTTGACCAGGAAGATCGCCGCGAGGTGGTAGGGGTCGACGCCGAACTCGAGGGCCACCGGCGCGATCAGGGGCACCACCACCAGGGTCGCGCTGAAGATGTCCATGAGGCAGCCCACGAGCAGCAGGAACAGGTTCAGCATGATCAGGAAGGTCAGCTGGCTGTGAATGTGGGACTGCATGGCCTCCAGGATCATCTGCGGGATCCGCACCAGGCTCAGCCAGTCGCTGAAGCCGAGCGCCGTGCCCACGATCAGGAGGATCGCGCCCACGAGCACCGCGGTCTTGCGCACCACGCGGAACAGGTCCTTGAGCCCCAGGTCGCGGTAAATGAACACCGTGGTCACGACCACGTAGAACGCGGTGACGGCGGCGGCCTCCTCCGGGGCGATGAACCCGAACATGATCCCGCCGAGCACGATGAACGGGAGCGGGAGCTCCCACAGCGCGCCTCGGAGCGCGGAGGGGAGGTCGGTCAGGGAGTCCACGAACTTGTGGCGCGGGACCTTGTAGACGATCGCGAACACGAAGCTCAGGCCGGCGAGCAGGACCACCAGCAGGATCCCGGGCACGAGGGTCGCCTGGTACAGGCGCTTGACGTCCAGGTGCGTGACCACGCCGTAGACGATCACCGGGAGCGAGGGCGCGAACAGCAGCCCCAGGCTGCCGCCGGTGGTCAGCAGGCCCAGGGAGAAGCGCTCGGGGTAGCCCTCGCGCAGGAGCACCGGGAACAGCAGCCCGCCGAGGGCGATGATCGTGACCCCCGAGGCGCCGGTGAACGCGGTCAGCACGCAGCAGGTGGTGAGGGTCACCAGCGAGAGCCCGCCGGGGAGCCAGCCGACCAGCGCGCGGCAGAGGTTGATCAGGCGCGTCGGCGCGCGGGACTCGCTGAGCAAGGTCCCGGCGAAGGTGAACAGCGGGATCGCGATGAACAGCTGGCTGTCGCCCATCGGGGAGAGCCAGCTGATGAACACGTTCACGCCCTTGCCCTGGGCGGTCTCGACCTCGCGCGGGTCGACGCGGGTGAAGAAGCCCGAGGTCGTGTCGAGCTGGGTCTCGAGGTAGAGCCCGAGGCAGGTGATCGCCGCGATCACTACGAACAACGGGGTGCCGAGGAGCGCGAGCAGGGCGATCAACACCCCGGCGCAGGCGACGTGGGTCGGGCTGAGCCCATAGGTCGTGTAGCTCCCGCGCTTGACCACCCGCAGCTCGACCTCCTCGCCGAACTCGTCGGCGAGGCCGACCCCCACGTCGAGGGTCGCGCCGGGGTCGGTGGAGGGCGCGCGGAACAGGAGCGACGTGCCGTCCTCCGCGCGCGAGATCTGCTCGGGGTAGACCTGGGTCTGGCCCAGCCACACGCTGTAGGGCTCGGCGAGGTTCGCGCCGCGGATCAGGACCCACTCGCGGCCCGCGGGGTCGAAGGTGCCCGGGGTGCTGCGGCCGAGCAGGCCCCAGGGGCCCACGGAGACCCGCTCCACGGCCTCGATCGTGGGGGCGCCGTCGCGAGCGGCGTCGACGGGCTCGAGCACACCCAGGTCGCGGTTGCAGGCGGCGAGCACGAGCAGCGCGGCCAGGACCGCGAGGCTGCCGCGGAAGCGCCAGGGCAGCGGGCGCTGCCACCAGGGCGGCGGCGGGGGGGCGTTGGGCTCGCTCACGGCGCGCGCTCCTCGCCCTCGGCGTCGGTGGACGTCGTGGCGTCGTCGGGCAGCTCGGGGTCGGGCAGGCGCTGGGTGAACTCCAGCCCGCCCGAGCCCGCGGGGCGCTGTTCGGGGTCGGGGGTCTCGATCATGGAGTCCTCCCCGCCGAAGTCGACGGGGTCGGCCTCCGAGTCGGGGGCGTGGGGGTCGTAGGGGGCGAGCAGGTCGGCGGTGGTCAGGAGCTCGCCGTCGGGCTCCGGCTCCGGGTCCGGCTCGCGCAGGTCCTCGTCGTCGCCCAGATCGCGGTAGATCGGGATCTCGTCGGTCGAGCGGCCCACCACCCGCTTGGGCTGGGGCCCCTGGGCCTGCACCGGCTGGGTCTCGGGCGGCTCGCCCAGGGCGGCGCGCACCGCGGCGCGGGCCGAGTCGGGGTCCAGCCCCTGGCGAGACGACTCGCTCGCCAGCAGCAGCTCCGCGGCGCCGGCCTCGTCGGAGTCGGCGTGCTCGGCGACCTCGTCGGCCAGCTCGTCGGCGTGGTCGACGTAGAGCTCGTCGGGCATGAACACGCCCTCCGCCGCGCGCAGCAGGCAGCGCACCGTGATCAGCGCGAGGCCCAGCGGGACGACGAGCAGGAACGGCCAGCGGTAGACCTTCAGGTCCAGGGCGGCCACCGTGAACATGGGCAGGGTGCGCGGGATCTGGCTCTTGATCAGGTAGACCAGGACCAGCCCCAGGAGCAGCGCCGTGACCGCAGCGGTCACGAGGCTGATCACCACCCCGAGCCGGCGCCGCCCCTTCGGAGGCAAGAACTTGGGCACGGCCTCGATCGCGATGTGCCGACCCTCGGCCGTCGCCAGGCTGGCGCCCAGCATGCCGACCCAGATCACGAGGTTGCGCGTGATCGTGTCGAACCACCCCACCGGCTGGAACACCTCGCCCTGGAACTGGCGCAGGAAGACCTGCACGAAGGCGAGCAGGATCATGAGCGCCAGGCTCAGCGCGCACACGCCGACCTCGGCCTGCTGCACGGCCGCGTCGACCTTGCGCAGCTTCAGCAACGCTTGAACCACCGGGGGGTGCGCAGCAGCCGAGTCGGACGTCATGCGCGAGGGCTTACTTGCCGGACTCGGCGCGGCGGGCCTCGAGGATCCCGCGGACCTTGTCCAGGGTCTCCTGCGAGTAGAGGCTGCCGACCATTTCGTCGGCGGTCTTCTTGCCGAGCTCCAGGTAGCGGGGCATCTCCTCCTCGGGGATCGGGATGATCTTCATGCCGTTGCTCTGCAGCTCCTGGACGGTCTCCTCGTTCTTCTGGCGCACCTCGACCAGGAGCTGGTCCAGGCGCTCGCGGGCGAGCTTGGCGATCCCCTCGCGCATCTTGGCCGGGATCTGGTCCCACTGCTGCTTGCGCACCAGCAGGGCCCCGGTGCCGTGGCCCACGTTCATGCGGCTCATGTAGCGCAGGTCGCGGTGCCATTGCAGGCCCACCAGGCCGTAGGGCGAGTTGTAGACCGAGTCGATCATGCCCGTCTCGAGGGACGTCAGCACGCCGGTCAGCGCCAGCGGCACCCCGTTGAGCCCGAAGCTCTGGAAGGTGCGCTCGGCGAGGGGGTCACCCTGCCAGCGCCAGATCTTGCGCTTGCGCAGCTCCTCGAGGTTGCGGGCCTCGTTCTTGGAGAAGATGTAGGCCCAGCCCACTTCGGCCCAGCCGAGCATCACGAAGCCCTGCTCCTCGAAGCCGCGCTGGAACTCGTCCTCGAGGGCGGCCTTCACGGCCTCGAGCTCCTCGGTCGAGCGGTAGGTGAAGGGCAGCTCCAGGATGCGGATCTTGGGGAGGATCTCGCCCAGGCCGATCCCGGTGAACAGTCCGCCGTCCATGATCTGCGCCTCCATGCGCTCGATCACGGCCTTCTCGTCGCCCTGGCTGCCGTTGGGGTAGAACTCGAACTTCACCCGGCCCTTGGAGCGCTTCGCGACCTCGCGCTTGATGTCGTTCATGGCGTCCATCCACACCGTGCCGTCGGGGGCCTGGGTCGCGATCCGCAGGCGGATCCCCTTGGGCGCGGCGCACACCACCGGCGCGGCGAGCGCGAGGGCGCAGAGGGAGAGTACGGGCGAAAGACGCATGGGGAGCCTCCTTGAGGGGTGGGCCCTGTGAACGGGAGAGGGGCGGGGAGGATTCAGGGCTGGCACTCTACTCGTCTCCTGAGCCCTCGTCCGTGGACGTGTCGCCGTCCTCGGAGTCGTCCCAGTCGTCGTCGGAGCCTTCCTCCCAGCCTTCGTCGTCCCAGCCCTCTTCGGCGGGGGCGAACTCGTTCTGAGCGCCCTGGGGGACGATGATGTTGTACGCCTCGGGGTCGCTCAGCAGTCGGCGCGCCCGCGTC
Source organism: Planctomycetota bacterium (assembly GCA_041402045.1). GTDB lineage: Bacteria > Planctomycetota > J058 > J058 > J058 > JAGQRJ01. The sequence goes on from JAWKSZ010000029.1 coordinate 65,122, forward strand.
TTGGCCACGGCGTTGGTCAGCGCCTGCTCGGGCCAGAGGTCGGCGGGGGCCTCGATCACCGCCTTCAGCGCCCCGTAGAACGCGTCCCAGGCCTGCTGCTGGGCCGCGAGGATCTGCTCGACCGAGGCGCCGCTCTCGGTGGCGGCGAGGTGCGGCGCGCAGAACTCGGCGCGCAGGACCTTGGCCAGCAGGTGCTTGCCGCCGGTCAACGCGTCGACGCGCTCGAAGTGCGCGACGGCCTCCTCGGGGTCGCCGCCCAGGCTCTTGGGGAGGAGGCCCTTGCGGATCCCCATGTAGAGGTGCGGGCCGCCGTTGAAGAACCCCGGGTCGCGCTCGAGGACCCAGCCCATGACGGCGTCCACCCGCTCGAGCTTCGCGATCTCGCCCGGGTCGTCGCGGTGCAGGTTGATCTCGGCCCCGCGGGCGAAGGCCCACCAGAACAGAGCCGGCAGGGCGTCCTCGTCGTCGTAGTCCTCGAGGGCCGCGCGCAGGTCTTGCGCGTTGGAGTCGGCCACCAGGGCGCTGAGCTCCTCGTCCTCGTCGTCCAGCGCCCGCAGCGCCGCGACCTGGCCCACCCGGTAATGGTAGGCCGCCCACTCGGCGTCGACCGAGTCCAGGAAGGCGAAGGCGAAGGACGCGTTCAGCTCGGCCTGGAGCAGGCGCAGCTCGGGGTTCTCGGGGCTCGTGGCCACGATCCCTTCGAGGGTCGCGAGCAGCCCGGGGCCAGCCTCCCGCGCGGCGCGGTCGATCGGGACCCGGTTGAACTCGTCCGCGGTCCGGCGGAGCACCGGGGCCATGTTGTCCGCGGCGACCTTGTCCAGGGCGCACCCGCTCAGAGGACAGGCCAGGAGCGTGGCGATCCACATCGCGCGAAGGCGGCCGCGAGTCATAGGTAAGCCCCTTGGAAATTAGCGAGTTAGGGGCCGAATTCTACAGCCCCCGGCGGCCCCTCGCAATCCACCAGCCCCCAGCTCCCGCGCGGGGTTGTGGAGCCCACAGGGGACCCGCGTCCCCTGGAGGGGCAGCCATGGTGCGACGGCAAGGACCTGGCTATCCTCGACTTAAGTACGGAAGTTCCTGGGAACAAATGCCGTCTCGCGCGCGTCGAAGGTCTCGTGAGCACCACGTCCACTCCTAGCATGGCGGGCCGGACCCTCGGCCCCTACCGCGTCGACCGCAAGCTGGGTCAGGGCGGCATGGGCGCCGTCTACCTGGCCCACGACACCAACCTCCACCGTCCGGTCGCGGTCAAGGTCCTGACCCCGCAGCTCGTGGACGACGTGGAATACGTCGATCGCTTCGTGCGCGAAGCCCGGCTCGCCGCCCAGATCAACCACGCCAACGTGGTGCAGGTCTACTACGCCGCGGCGGAGGAGGGGGTCGCGTTCATGGCCCTCGAGCTGATCGAGGGTGGCTCGCTCAAGGAGCTGGCCGAGGAGGGGCGGCTGCCCGCGCGGCAGGCCGTGCAGATCGTGCGAGACGCGGCGCGCGGCCTGGGCGCGGCCCACGCCCGCGGGATCGTGCACCGGGACCTCAAGCCCGAGAACATCCTGCTCACCCGCGGCGGCGACGTGAAGCTCGCGGACTTCGGCCTCGCGCGCAGCGGGGTGTCCACGATCACCCAGACCGGGATCTACATGGGGACGCCGCACTACAGCTCCCCCGAGCAGTGCGCGACCGAGGACGTGAGCCCGGCGTCCGACCTCTACTCCCTCGGGGTCGTGCTCTACGAGCTCCTGGCCGGGTGCCTGCCTCACGACGCCAAGACGCCAGTGGCGCTGTTCTCTCAGATCATGTCCGCGCCGCCTCCGCCCCTGGCCGAGCGCTGCCCGGAGCTCCCCCGCTCGCTGATCGCGGTGGTAGACCGCCTGCTGCAGAAGAAGCCCGAGGACCGCTACCCCGACGCGGCGGCCCTCGTCGCCGACCTCGAGCGCGTGCTCCCCTCGCTCTCGGGCGAGGAGCAGGTGCGGCTGCCGAGCTCGACCGGGGTCGGCTCGGCGATCGCGGCCACGGTGCGCGTGGAGACCCCCGCGGACAAGGAGGCGCGCGCGCTGCTCGCCAGCTTCGGCGCCACGACCGTCGCCCCCGAGCAGGGCTACAGCCCGCCGACCCGGAGCATGGTCGGCCGGCTGGCCGCCCTCGCCGGCGCGCTGCTGCTCGTGTCCGGCGGGCTCTACCTCTGGCTGAACGGGCTCTCCCAGCGCGCGACCCGCCCCGCGCGCGTCGCGGTGGTGCGGACCTGGACCAACGGGACGCACTCGACGGACTTCGCCTGGCTGGAGGAGGCGATCCCTGAGTTCGTCGCGGCCGAGCTCGGCGCGCCGATCGAGCTCGAGCTCGAGGACATGGGAGACCTCCGCGACACCGGCCGCGTCCAGACACGCTTGCACGCGACCCCCTGGGAGGGGGCCGTGGGCGGCAAGTTCTTCGCCCAGGGCGAGCAGGTCGGGGTCACGATCCGCGCCGTGCTCTCCAACGGGGAGCAGGTCGTGCTGACCCGGGTCCTCGGCCGCGAGCAGTTGCTCTCGGAGCTCGCGGGCGCCGTCACCGACTTCGCCGCCGAGTTCCGCGCCAAGGCTCGCGTGCACGACGTCCAGGGCGCGACCCAGGCGGAGGCCGTGGCGTCGCTGAACGAGGAGGCCAGCGACTCGGCGCCCCTCCCGGCGCCCGGTGCCCCCGCAGACGACGCGTCCGCACCCGCAGCCCCCGCGCCCTCCTCGGCGGCCCGTCGTCCGGCCGCGCCTCGCCAGGAGCCGAGCGCGCCGGCGGAGAAGGCGAAGCGGGAGCTCACCGAGGAGCAGGCCGAGGCGGAGCCGCTGGGGGGCGAGCCTCCCCAGCCCAAGCTCGACGGGACGGCAGGCTCCGCGACGCAGGGCGCCGGGGCCGGGGGCGAGAGCCTCGAAGGCGCGGGGCTGAACGAGGCCACGGAGAGCGAGGCCAAGGAGACCGCGCAGGCCAACGCCGACTGGCGCGAGGTCGACTGGGGCGCGCGCTTCAAGGACTGCGGCAGCGACCAACTGCAGCTCGTGGCCCTGTTCAAGCAGGCGCGGGACGCGGGGCCGGAGGCGCGCCGGACTGCGCTCGAGCGCCTGGAGCCGCTGCTGCAGCGGGACGACCTCGACCCCATGGTCCGCAGGTTCCTGAGCCGCTACCGCGCGGCCCTCGGCGGCGCCGAGTGAGGGGCTCCCGCGGGGCAGCGCGCGCTTGACCGACGAGCCGCCGCTGGACCTGGAGCTCCTGGCCGAGCTGCGCGCGGGCGCCGCGCCCGGGGAGTCGGACCTCGTGAGCGAGCTGATCGACATGTTCGTCGCCGACGCGCCGCGGCTGCTGGAGCGAGCGCGTGAGGCCCTCGCGGCCGGGGACGTCCTGGCCGCTGGGCGGGCGGCTCATGCGCTCAAGGGAAACGCCGCGAGCCTCGGCGCCGGGCCGCTCGCGGCGGCGTGCAATGAGGTGGAGCGTCAAGCCCGGGCAGGCGAGGCGCCGCGCCTGGAGCCGTTGGAGCGAGCGCTGGAGCGGGCCCTCGAGGTCGTGCGCGGGCTGCGCTGACCGAGGCCTCCGCGCTCAGGTCAGCTCTTCGCTCATGAGCGGCTGGATCACCAGGCAGGCCAGGGTCGCGAACACGTTCATGAGCTGGACGTCGGCGGGGCGGATCGGGGCCTCGCCCTTGCGCTCGAAGTAGAGCAGCCCGAAGGTGCGCCCGCTGCGCAGGATCGGCGCCGCGAGGCCGTAGCCGTCGTCGGCCTCGACCTCGAGCACTCGCCGGCGGTGCAAGGTGCGCTCGAGGACGTCGGGGGCCACGCCGTTCTCGGGGGACCCTCCGGGGGGCGCGCCGCGCACGCGCTCCACGTTGATCAGGGGGTTGCGCCCGTCCTCCTCGGTGAGGATCGAGACCGCGCGGTCCGCGCGGAAGGTCTCGAGCAGCGACTCCGTGAAGTGCTCGAGCACCGTCACGATCTCCGGCTCGTCGACGATCGCCGTGCACAGCTCGTGCAGGCTGGCCAGGTCGAGGTGTTCGTGGACGGCGGAGCTGACCAGCTCCGCCGCCGGCGGGCGGGAGGCCAGCTCTTGCTCCAGGTGCTTGAGGCGCTCCTGGGCGCTGCGCGCGAGGGTCTCCGCCTTGCGCAGCCGCGCGGTCAGGCGCTTGACCCGCTCCTCGAGCACCTGCGCCGTGGCCGACTCCTTTGGGCGCGCGCGGGCCCCCGACGCCGTGCGCCGCATGCCCTGGGTCTCGTCGGGGTCGCCGTTGAGCTCGCCCAGCCAGTCCTTGGTGTTGCGGGCGCCGCGGCGACGGGCGCCGCTGGTGGTGGGGCTCCCGTCGCCCTCGGCGGGGCGGCGCTGGCGCCCGCTGGTGGGAGAGTCGCCGAGCCGGGGGTGGCGTCCGCTGGATTCGCTGAGCCGGGGGTGTCGCGCGCTGGAGTCGCTGGGGCGGAGCTGAGGACCGCTGACCCGCATGCGGCGGCTGGAGCCGCTGCGCGGGGAAGCGCCCGACTGGCTGGGGAGGTTGCGGCGGCTAGCGCGCTTGGTCGTGTCGTCCTTGGGGTTCGGCCGTCGCGTGCGGCGAGACGTGGTGGCCACCCGCAGCACCCGCAGGCGCGCGCGTCCCAGGCCCAGCACGTCTCCCGCCCGCAGCGGCCCGCTCGTGCGGCGCTCGTCGTTGACCGTGGTCTCTCCCGCGAACAGGTCGCGCAGGACGAGGGCCTCGGTGTCGAGGGTCAGGACCACGTGGTGCGGTTGAACGCCGTCTCCCTGGATCACGACGTCGTTGTCGATCGCGCTCCCGATCGACGTCGGGCCAGCGGGCAGGGGGTGAACGACCGACTGGCCACGGGAGGTGTAGACGAGGCTTAGCTGGGACGTCGGCCCCGCCTCTTCAGGCACCCTTGCCCTCCTCGTCGAGGGCCTTCACCGCCTCCATGAGCAAGGAGAGGGTCGAGGCCTGGATCTTCCGCGAGCGCGGCGGCCGGCCCTCGTGGAAGCTGAAGTTCCCGCGCTGGAGGCGGGTCAGCGCGCGGAACGCGGCCTCGCTGCTGAAGCGCCCGATCCACGCGTCCCGGACCTCGCCCTGCTCGAAGGAGGCGCCCGCCTCTCCGCCGTCCAGGCTCACGATCAGCTCGCCCGACTTCTGTGAGTAGTTGAGGAAGCTGACGAGCTCGGCGAAGCCCAGCCGCGAGAGGTCGCCCTCGAGCAGCGGCTTCTTCGAGCTGGTGAGGTCGGCGATCCCGCGCACCGACGCGATCCGCTGGCGCAGGAGCTCGGTGCGGAAGGGCTTGGTGACGTAGGCGCTGGCGCCGGCCTTGAACGCCTCCCCCACCTTGTCGGGCTGGAACTCGCTCGAGATCACGATCACCGGGAGGTTCGCGCCGCGGGGGTGGGCGCGGATCTTCTTGATCAGCGAGACCCCGTCCAACCCTGGCATGTTCCAGTCGGTCAGGACCAGGCCCACGTCGAAGTTCAGGCCCTCCAGCTTGGCGAAGGCGTCGAGCCCGTCCTTGCACTCGACGATCTCGGCCACGCCGACCTCGCGCAGCACCTTGGCCTGCACCTTCCGCGAGAGCATGGAGTCGTCGACCAATAGCACCTTCACGCGTGCCCGCCCCTCGCTTCGGCGCGTTCTTCTCGTCCCAAGTCCGTGCGACTCTTCACCCGTTCGCTCCGGCCACTCAGGGTAGTCGCCCGAGCCGTTTGGCTCCACCGGGGTCGGTCGGGGACGGGAGATTGGCGCTTTCGTTCCCGCTTTCGCTGGTGCAGAGTATCCCATCGGAGGGGCGGCTGCATGAGCGTCGAGGACCCCGAGGGGCTCCCCCCGGGGAGGGCACCGGCGGGAGTACGGGAGGGGGGGCGCCTGGGACCCGCCGAGCACGTCCGCGGGCGCGAGGCCTTCGCGGCCTTGCGCACCCGGGGCCGCCGGGGAGGCGACGACGTGCTGCGGGTGCTCGTCGCGCTCAACGGCTTGCCCTACGCTCGCTGCGGCATGGCGGTCAGCCGGCGCTACGGCAACGCACCAGCCCGCAACCGTTTACGCCGCCTGTATCGCGAGGCCTTCCGCCTCGAGAAGGCCCAGCTCCCCGCGGGGGTCGACGTGTTGATCTCCCTCCCGCGGCGCCGGGGAGCCGAGCCTGGAGCAGGTCCGCGCGTCCCTCGTGGCGCGGGCTGGGCAAATTCCAGCAGGGGGTCGCCAGCGCCTGCGGCGCAAGGGCGGGGCGCGCTGAGCGCGGAGCGCGTCGGCTTCCTGGAGTCCGCCGGGGCCGACGCCTTGTCCGCCGCCGCCTCGCCGCGGCGGGCGCGGTCCTGGCTACGGGCTGTTCCCCGTCGAGGCGGGGCAGGCGTCGGGTTGGTCGTCGCCTGCCTGGCGTTCCTGGGCAACGGGATCGAGGCCGGACGGGCGCGGACCCTCGGTCTGGGACGGCGCTCGGCGGCCGTCGGCGCGGCGCTGGTCGCCCACCTGGGCGCGTGGGCCTGGCTCACTGACCCCGCGCTCTGGGCGACGGCGACGCGGGTGGCGGTGCTCGTCGTCGCGGGGCTCACGATCCCGACGTGGGCCCGGCGCTTCGACCGCGGGGAGGCCGGGTGGCGCGCGGCGGTGCGTCAGGGACCGCCCGACGGGCGAGCGCCGGCGGCCCTCGCGATCGCGCGGCGGCGCCTGCCCCTGCCCCTCGAGCTGTCCCTGGCGCTGGTGGGGCTGCCCCTGCGGCTGGCCTGCGTGGGGGCGATCGCCGGCTACCAGCTCACCGCGTCGCGGCTCATGCCGCCGGCCTGTCGCTTCGAGCCGACGTGCTCGCGCTACGGGTTCCACGCCTACCTGCGGCACGGGGTCGTGCGCGGCTCGCTGCTCACGGGCCTGCGCCTGGTGCGCTGCTCCCCGGTCAGCGACGGGGGCTACGACCCGGTCCCTCCGCGGTGCGCGCCCGAGGGCGCTGAGGTATCGTGAGGCGCTCGCGAGCCCGAGGGCTCGCCCTTCGTCAGGGAGCGCGCATGCGACCTCACCCCGCCGGGACCGCTCGCCTTTGGGCACCGCGCCTTCGCGCGGCGCTCTTGGCGGGCGCCCTGGGGGGCGTCGCCGGCTGCGGGACCCCCGAGCCGCCCCAGCCGGTCTCCGCGCCGGAGCTCCTGCCCGAGCTCCTCGGCGCCGAGGACGCGCTGGCGCGCTCGGCCCGCGACGACTTCTGGACGGCGAGCCTGGGCGACATGCTGAGCGCGCCCGAGCTCGAGGCCTACTGGGAGACCCCGGCCCCCGAGCGCTTCGAGCGCTACGCGGTGCGCCTGCTGGAGGCGCGGCTGCAGGCCGACCTCCTCGAGCGCTACCGCGGTCGCATGACGCCGGAGCAGATCGACGTCTACTGCACGCAGCCCAGCTACGACGCGTGCCTGGCCTACGTGGAAGAGGTAACTGGATCGTGAGTTCCGGCGGCAAGTTCTTCGTGCTGGACACGAACGTGCTCTTGCACTCTCCGAGCTGCCTGCTCGAGTTCGGAGCCAACACGGTGGTGATCCCGGTCGACGTGATCGAGGAGCTCGACAAGTTCAAGTCGCACAACGACGAGCTCGGCCGCAACGCGCGCCAGGTGATCCGGATCCTGGACCGCGCCCGCGGCGAGGGGTCGCTGCAGGAGGGCGCGCCGATCAACGACGAGGGCGGGCGGATCCTGGTCGACATGAAGCCCGTGTTCCTGATCGACAGCGGGCTGCGCGACGACACCCCCGACAACCGGATCATCTCGGTGGCCTACCGCCTGGCCCGGGACGGGCGCGACGTGACCTTCATCTCCAAGGACGTCAACATGCGGCTCAAGGCCGACGCGCTGGGGCTGCACGTCGAGGACTTCGAGACCGACAAGGTCGCCTCGGTGGACGACAGCTACCCCGGCTGGCGCGAGCTGAGCGTGAGCCCCGAGGCGATCGACGAGCTCATGCGCGAGCGCAGCCTCGAGTCCGAGCTGGCCCAGCAGCTCAACCCCAACGAGGCCGTGCTCCTGCGGGCCGAGGACAACCCCAAGCACACCGCGCTCGCGCGCCCGGTGCTCAACGGGAGCGCCACGCCCCACGCCCTGCGTCCCTTCGCGACCAAGTCCGACCCGCTGATGGGGATCACCCCGCGCAACCTCGAGCAGCGGATCGCGCTCGAGCTCCTCCTCGATCCAGACCTGAGCCTGGTGAGCCTCATGGGGCAGGCCGGCACGGGGAAGACGCTCCTGGCCCTGGTGGCCGGGCTGCACCTGACCTTGAAGCAGCACAAGTACGAGAAGCTGCTCGTGGCGCGCCCGATCATGCCGCTGGGGCGCGACATTGGCTTCCTCCCCGGCACCGCCGAGGAGAAGCTCATGCCCTGGATGAAGCCGATCTTCGACAACATGCGCTTCGTGCTCCGCGAGCGGAAGGAGCCCGGAGAGGCCGAGAAGAAGCTCAACGACCTGCTCAAGAGCGGGATCATCGAGATCGAGCCGCTGACCTTCATTCGCGGGCGCTCGATCCACGGGCAGTTCATCATCGTCGACGAGTGCCAGAACCTGACCCCGCACCAGCTGAAGACGATCATCAGCCGCGTGGGGCACGACACCAAGCTCGTGCTCACCGGCGACCCGTATCAGATCGACAACCCCTACCTCGACAGCCGCAGCAACGGCCTCAGCTACGTGGCCGACCGCTTCAAGAACCAGCGGATCGCCGGGCACGTGCGCTTCACCCGCAGCGAGCGCAGCCGCCTGGCCTCGATCGCGGTCGAGATCCTGTAGTCAGGGGGTCTGTCCCAGACCCCCTCGAGTCAGGGGGTCTGTCCCAGACCCCCTCGCCCTCGGCAGCAAAGCTGCTCGGGCTCACCAGTGGCTCGCGCGCGCTGCGCGTGCTGCGCGCTCGCGGCTGACGCCGCTCGCCGGTCGCGCCGACGGCCGAGAGGCGGCGGCCCCAGACCCCCTCGCCCTCGGGGCAAGCCTCGGCTCACCCTCGAGGGGCTCGCGCGCGCTTCGCGCGTGCTGCGCGCTCGCGGCTGACGTTGCCAAGCCGGTCGTGCTGACGGCCGAGAGGTGGCCTCAGACCCCCGCCCGGGGGCAAAGCCCCTGGCTCATTTCGAGCCTGGCGCCGCTGCAGCGCGCTGCGCGCTCGCGGCTGACGCCGCTTGCCGGTCGCGCCGACGAGAGGCGGGGCCCCACTCTCTTCGCCCGGCGGCAGCCCCTCGGGCTCACCCCCAGCAGGGGCTCGCGCTCGCGGGCTTCGCCCGCTCGCCGGGGGGTGCGCATGACGCCCGACGAAGGCCTGCACCGATTCGGCCTGGACGCTGGCCACGCGCGCTCACGGCCGAGGCTGGCCGCGGACGGAGGGGCCGGCTACGTCGCGTCCGGCTCGTCTGGCGTGGGGTCGCGGCGGCCGAGGCGCAGGCCCCAGGCGCCGAGGGCGGCCACGCCGCAGCAGGCGAGGCCGACCCAGGCCAGGATCACGTCGATCCGCAGGGTCTCGCGGTCGCACACCGAGCCGGGCCAGTGGGTCTGCTCGAGCAGCTCGAGGGTCGTGCCCGGGGCGCCGTGGGTGGGGTGGTCGCTGGGGGTCTCGACCCAGGTCGTTACGGACTCCCCGTCGGCCGAGCGATAGCTCACCTGCGCGCGGTGGGTGCGGCCGGACTGCTCGCAGTCCAGCACCTCCGCGGTGATCGCGCGGGAGCCCAGGCCGTAGCTGAGCGCCCGATAGGCCGAGGGCACGGCGGCCAGCGTGAGCACGCCGCCTACCCCCAGGGCCAAGGCCCACACCGTGTCCCGACGCTCGCTCACGGGTGCAGCCTACGCTCCGGGTTCGCCCAGGAGAAGTGGGGAGCGCCTCCTGCGCGAAGGTGGTAGAAACCCGCATGACCGCAGTCGACATCGAGGGCGCCCTGGCCCTGTTCTCCGACCTGTTCCAGGAGGAGGCGTCCGCGCGTGAGTTCACTCTGCGGGAGGACGTCTCCTGGCTGCAGGCGACGCAGCGCAAGGCCGGCCTCGATCGGCGCTTCGACGGGGCCAAGGCGGCCGACGTCCTCGCGCTGCCGCAACGCCCGCGCAAGCCTGACGCGGCCTGGTTTGCCGCGGAGCGGGCCCAGGAGGTCGGGGAGCGCGTGGTGCACGCCGCCGCCTCGGCCAGCGTGGACGGGGAGCCGGTCGTGCTGGTCTACACCAACGCCCTGCGCGGTGACCTCGAGCTGTATCAGCGCTTCACCGTCGCCGAAGTCGGGACGGGGTGGCGACGGTCCGAGTTGAAGGTGGTCTCGACCTACGTGCGCTGCGGCGAGTGCTGGGACCAGGTCTCGCTCGCCCTGTCGCGGGACCCCTCCGCCGCGGCGGCGCTGCCCGGCTGCGACGCATGCGAGGGCCAAGGCTGGCGGTTCGCCAACGCCGGACACGCGCACGGGCCGCCCGTCAGGACCGGCCCGATACGCCGCCAGGCCGCCCCCTTGGAGGAGGCGGCCCGGCGGGTGTATGACGCGCTGTAGCGGGTCTGGCTAGCGGAACTCAGCGCCCGAGCGAGCCTCGATCTCGACCTGCTGGCCGGGGATCCACTGCTTGTGCTCGTCGGTGTAGTAGAGGTAGGCCCGCGAGGGAGGCGCGGTGTAGCGCCCAGGGATCTGCGCCACGAGGCTCAGGCCCAGGGTCACCTCCTGCTTGGGCTCCATGTCGCGCCAGTAGAGGATCACCTCCCGCGGGCGGGTCTCGACGAAGTCGACGCGACCGGCGCGCTTGAGCTCCTCGAGCTGCTCGGGGCGTGCCTCCATGCCGCCCGGGATCCCCACGATCGCCATGGTCATGGGCAGCCCTTCGGCGGTGGTGTTGCTCACCGTCACCGTGAGCTCCGTGCCTTCGCCCTCGACGAGCTTGGTGGCGCCGAGGGAGGTCGAGATATCGACCAGGCACTCCGCCGAGGTCGGGGGCAGCGGCGTGCGGTAGCGCACCTGGACCGAGGCCGGGAGCGGGCTCCCGCCCTGCATGCGCAGCTCGAGCTTGTGCGTGCCCGGGGTCAGCGCGTCGTGGAACGGGGGCAGCTCGACGGGGCCCTCGTGCTCCGCGGTGAACGCCACCTCGTGCACCAGGTCGCCGTCGACGAAGAGCTGCACCGTGCCCGGTTGGCGCGGGGTGGCCTTGAGCGCGTCGTAGGCCACGATCGCGCGCAGGGCGAGCACCGTCGCCTGGGTCGAGCCGAAGCGCCCGCCCTTGCACTGCTCGAGCAGCCAGGTCATGCCGCGCTCGAGGTGCACGGTGTGCTCTGGCAGGCGCATCCAGGCCAGGATCGCGAGGGCGGTCGTCTCCATTTGCAGGCTGGTGCCGCCGCTGCGGGTGATCGAGGTCACCGCGCCGGCGACGTCCCCCGCCTCGGTCTGAGCCGCGGCGAGCTTGCCCGCGAGGTCCTTGGCGCGCTCGAGCTGACCGGCCTTGAGGCAAATGTTCGCGGCCAGGGCGCGGACGTAGGCGTCCTCGGACGCCAAGGCGCCCTCGACCACCGCGTCGATCTCCTTCTGGATCTCGGTCTCGCCCGCCTCGGCCAGGGCCCAGGTGATATAGGCGTTGGTCGTCGGCGCCGGGGCGCCGCCGACGCTGTCCAGCGCGCGCTCGTTGCGCTTGAACCCGCCCTCGCCGTCGCGTCGGCTGAGGAGCCAGGTCCGGGTGCGCCCGACCATTCCGTCGTCGACGGCGCAGCCCACGGCGGCCATGTCGTTGAACTCCAGCAGGCCGTAGGCGGTCAGGGCCTCGTGCCCCGGGTCCCCGCCGAACCACTCGTAGCCCTTGTCGCTGCACTCGAAGCCGACGAGGCGCGCGTAGCCCTTGTCCAGGAGCCCGGCGGTCTTGGAGATCAGCGCCGGGTCGACCCCGCGGTGGGAGCGCAGGTACTGCATGGCCATGACGTTGGGGTAGTTCGTCGAGCTCGTCTGCTCGAAGCAGCCGTAGGGCTCACGCAGGAGCGCGGCCAGGGCCTCGGTCAACGACGCCATGGGGGTGGGGTAGGCCTTGGCCTCGGTGACCAGGCTCAGCCCCACGACCTGCTCCGGGATCGCGATCTCGCCCACCAGCGGCGCCTCGCTCGAGAGCAGGCCGCCCAGGTCCGTCTGCATCGGGAACCCGGCAGCGACCACCTTCAGCGGACGGTGAACCGCCTCGCGCTGGTCGCCGCTCTGGCCGAGGACGCGCACCACGTGCTCGCCCGGCATGACGTCGGCCAGGGTCACCAGGAACCGCTCGCGGCTGTTGGCCTTGAGCGGGCGGTTGCGGGTCGCGATCTGGGTCGTGCCCGCGCCTACGGTGATCGAGGCCTGGGTGTCGGTGCCGGTGCTGTTCACCACCGAGACCGGGATCCGCACCTCGTCGGTGCTCGTGATCTCCAGCGGCAGCTTGGGCTCCATGTAGAACGGGCGGACCGCCTCGACGGTCGCGTCGGCGCTGGCCAGCGAGCCGTCGTCGGCGACGGCGTCGACCCGGGCGCGGAAGGTCGTGATCGAGTCGGAGACGCTGACCGTGGTCTCGAACACGCCCTGGGCGTCAGTGCGGGCGCCGCCGTTCCAGTAGACGGTCTCGGCGAAGTCGGTGCGCTCGCTGCCCCCGCTGGGGACGTGGGCGAACTGCCGGACGACGACGAAGGGGCCGGCGACCTCGTCACGACGTTGGCGGGGAGCGAAGGCCAACTCCTCGTCGGCCAGGGCCTCACCCGCCGCCACGTCGGCCTCGGGCTGCGCGGCGACCTTGCGGGCGGGCTCGGCGCGGTTCTCGACGCGCTCCTGCCGGGCCTCGACCGGTTGGTCGGCCGGCTCCTCGATCGGGCCGCCTCGCCGAACTCCTGGGGATCAGCCTCGGCGGGGCGCGGGAGGAGGCACCGCCCCGTCGAGGTCTGCACCGTCCTCCATGTCCTCGGGCATGGCGCCGCCAGCGGCCTCGGGCATGCCGCGACCCAAACGAGCGCGCAGCATGGCGCGCTGCGGGCGGGGGACCTCGATCGGGTCGCCCTTGTGGGCCAACAAGCGGCGCCCGCGGTCACCGTGCTCCTTGAGGAAGGCGTCGCTGCGCTGCACGCGGAACCGCCGCCAGCCCTGGGTCCCCAGCAGCAGGTCGAGCTTCGCGGCGTCCTCCCAGACCGCCTGGGCGTCCTTGAGCTCGAGCACCTGGTCGGCGAGCAGCACCTGAGCGGGCAGGCGCGCCGCGCGGTCGCGCGGGTCCTGCCGCTCGAGCACGGCGTCGTCGACGAGGGACACGAACACCCAGGCAGGCAGCGGCGCGCCGCTGGCGTCGGTGGTCGTGATCTTGAGCTTCACCTGGCCCCGGGGGGTCGTGCGACCGGGGCTGAGCTCGACGCGGGTCTGGACCCCGGGCTGAGGGTCCCGGAACACCAGGCGCTCGGCGTAGGGGCGACCCTGCGCGTCGTAGACCGTGGCGGTGAGCACCCCCGCGGCCCACGCGGGCAGGTCGGCGAGCGTGATCGTGGTCGGGGCGCCGAGCTCGAGCTCGCGGGCGGCGACCTCCTGGTCGCGCTGACTGATCACGAGCTTGGCCTTGGAGTCGGGCAGGTTCGAGGCGATCTGGAACGCCAGGGGTGCGTCATGGGCGTAGCGCTGAGCCGAGCTGGTCAGGCTCACCCCCTGGGCCTTGACCCCGGGCAGCTCGACCGGCTCGGTGATCCCCGAGGGCTCGTCGAACACCGCGCGGTAGCGCGCGCCGGCGGTCGGAGTGAACTCGAAGCGCCCCCGACCCTCGTGCTCGGTGTCGAAGGTCGCGACCGTCTGACCCTCGGCGTCGAGGACGCGGCCGCGCACGTCGGCGGGGTCTTGGGTCAAGGTCCGCGCCTGGAGGTAGATCCGCGTGGGCAGCCCGGCGACGAGGTCGCCGCCCTCGGGGTAGAAGGCCACGTCGAGGCGGCCGAGGCTGAGAGGGATCGTGCGCGCGGCGGTCTCCTGCACGCCGCCGTCCTCGACCACGATCAACAGCGTGGCGTCGGGGGACTCGATCTCGGCGGGGAGGGAGAACTGCACGAGGAGCTTGCCCTCGGCGTCGAGGGTCGCCTCCTGGCGGAACACCTCCTGGCCGTCGACGCGCGCCATGCAGGTCGCCTTCGCGCCGCCGGGGACCCCGCCCTCGACCCGCGCGACCTCCAGGGTCGCCTCGGCGGTGTCACCGGGGCCGTAGACCTTGCGCACGAACTGGAGGTCGGTGTTCAGGCGCGGCGTGCGGAACGAGCGGACCTCGAACTGGACCTCGGCCGGGGGGTAGCCGGGCTGGGGGGAGACCTTGGCGGTGTAGATCCCGCCGCTGAGGTCGGGGTCGAGGGTCCAGGCAAAGCTCAGCCCGGGTTGCGTGCCGGAGACGAAGCCCTTGGCGACGGTGTCGCCGCGGGGGCTCATGACCTCGACCTTCGCCATGCAGGACCCCCGCGCGGGGCGCCGGTCGAAGGCGTGCAGCAAGGCGCCCCGCAGGCGGACCGTGTCGCCCGGTCGGTAGGTGGGGCGATCGGTGGCCAGGTGCAGAAGGAAGCGGCTGCTGTCGGTCGCTTCGGTGGGTTCCTGCCCTAGCAGGGGGACGGTGATCAAGGTCGCCGCGACGGTGAGTGCCGCGGCCGCAAGGTGGGTTGTCTTCATGAACGGCTCCTCCGATGGGTCACACAAGGAACTCGCCAGTGTGGGGGTTGAGCAGGGTAAGCTCTTGCGGAGCAACGCTTATCCATGCGCCCTTGGCGCCGGTGATCGACGGCTGGCGCGAAGATCCTATGCGCTCCGATCGAGAAAGAAGAGGAGACCCCCATGTTCGCTCGCTTCCTTGTTGGCACGGCTTTGATCGCCCTCAGCGGTTGTATCGCCCAGCTCCCGCACTCGCCGAATCTAGACCTCGTGCGTGAGCTCGGCCGGGAGGAGGCCGAGACCCGGCTGCGCGACCTCATGGTCCGGGCGCGGGCCCCGCAGATCACCGACGCCGAGGTGCAGAAGGACGCCGTGGTCTACAGCGCCACCGGGCTCTCCCCCTGGTGGTACACGCCCTATCAGGGCAAGGCCGCGATCCTGTTCTCGGCGCTGGCGCGGATCGATCTCTACGAGA
>JAWKSZ010000030.1:0-79030 GCA_041402045.1 Planctomycetota bacterium
GGGAGGATCTCGAGCACCACCAGCTCTGGCTCGTAGGCGAGCCCGGGGGGGTAGTCGGGGAGGTTCCGCGTGGCCCCGTCGCTGACCCCCACGGTCAAGGCTTCGAGCTCGTCCAACTGTCCCCAGCCCGACCACCCGTAGGCGATCGCCTCCACCGGCTCGTCGGTCTCGGCCGCGAGCAGGCGCTCCACACGCTGGTGGTAGTGATCGTCCAGGGACACCTGGATCGCCTCGACGTAGCTGTCCCCTACCACGAGCAGCCGCCGGGCTCCCTCGGGGTTCTCCAGGGTGTGTTCGTCGTCGAACCACCCCTGCGCGTTCCAGCGGATCGAGACCGGCTCGTCGAATTCGGGTTCGGAGTAGTACCAGCCGAGGTAGCTCGCCCTGCCCCCCGGCATGTGGAACGTGTTCTCCGGCGACGGGAGCACGCGGCGGGCGTAGGTGTTGGGCACGACGTGCAGGATCAGCTCGCCGCACAAATACAGCGAGGCGACTGCGACGAAGGGGCTCACGAGGCGCAGGATTCGGCGCTGGACCTTGCGACGCTCGCTGCGCTCGACCTCCCCCAGCCCCCGAACCAGGGCCACCCACGCGACCCCCAGGGCCGCCACGATCCCCGCCGAGACCGGGAAACTCGCTTCCCAACTGCTGCCGCGCACCAGCTCGGGGACGTTCGCGAGCACGACGGTCCACCCGCACGCGACCCTCCGCAGCCGGGAGGTGGAGCTCCGCGAGCGCCAGCGAGCGGTGGCCTCCCAGTAGAGCGGCGCGAGCAGGCCCAGCTTGAGGGTGGAGGCGAACTGTCCCTGCGCCCAGGCCGCGATCGAGATCGCGCCGGCGCCCAGCAGCGCGAGCCACACCAGCGCAGGCCCCCCCGGGAGCTCTCGCTCGGCGCGGAGCGAGCGCGCCGAAGCGACCCCCGCCGCGGCGGCGGCGCACAGCCCCCACTCCCACACCGAGCCCGAGCGCACGGCGCCGAGGGCGAGCGCTCCCAAGACGAGGGGGGCCCAGGAGCGGGACGCGGCGCCCGCGCTGGGGAGCGCGCCCACCAGCCCCAAGGGTCCCAGCAGCAGGCCCAAGACGATCAGCTCGATCTGGATCCCGCCGCAGGCCTTCTGCCACACCGCGACCCCAAGCAGGCCTGCGAGCAGGAGTCCGCTGGCAATGCGCCGGTACGGGGGCTCAGCCTTGTGAGTCGGGGGGTGCGGGTCGTCGGTCACGGTGTCCCTCGGCTGGTCACGCGCAGCGAGTATACAGGCCGCGCTCGGCTGGTTTCGCGGGAGCCCGCCTCTCAGCGCGGCTCGGGCGGGTGCAGCCGCGAGCCGGGGAACAGCCCGACCCGGGAATGAATGTAGGCCTGCGCCGCTTGCCCGATCAGGAGGAACATGGTCCCGAGCATGATCACGGCCAGGAGGAAGCCGTTCGCGCTGGCTTGGATCACGCCGTAGGCCGTGCCCGCGATCCCCACCAGGAACGCCAGGATCACGAAGGGCAAGAACAGCTTCAGCGGGTTGTAGACCGCGATCAACTGGAACAGGTACTGCATGGTGCGCAGCACGTCGCGGGTGCGCACGTGGCTGCGCCCGACCCGCACGTCGTAGGGCATGGGCGTGTTGGTCACCACGTAGCCGCTCATGATCGAGGACAGGGTCAAGGACGTGGTGAAGCTGAACCCCAGGCACAGGTCGCCGCGCAGGGTGTCTAGCAGCTCGCGGCGGAAGATTCGGAGCCCGCTGTTGGCGTCGGGCACGCGCTGTCCGGTCACGTACTGGCACAGCCAGCGATACACGTGGCGCTTGGACCACAGGCGCTGGAAGTTCTTGCCCGTGCGCTGCCCGATCGCGTGGTCTGCGCCCTTGGCGATCATGTCGTAGAGCTCGATCAGGACCTCCGGCGAGTAGGTCCCGTCGGCGTCGATCATGGCCAGCAGCTCGCCCTTGGCGGCGGTGTAGCCGCGGATCAGGGAGTGGCCGTAGCCCAGGTTCACCGGGTTCTCGATCAGCCGCACCCCGGGGACCGAGCGCACCTTGTCGGCGGTGTCGTCCTTGCTGCCGTCGTTGACCACCACGACCTCGGTGGGGATCGGCAGGCGCTCGAGCACGCCCAGGAGGTTCTGCAGCACGGGCACGATCGCGCGCCCCTCGTTGTAGGCAGGGACCACGACCGAGAGCAGGGGCAGCGCGGAGGCGGCGCGGCGGCTCGAGTCCGCGGGGAGTGTGGCGACGTCGCTCATGGAGACCTCAGCTGCGCTCGGCGACGCAGTACATCTGCTGCGCGAACGGCCGGAAGGGGAGCTTCAGATACAGCCGGACCATCCACGGCCACTTGGGCTTCGACGAGCGGAAGTCGCCGGGAATGAACCGGGGCAGCATGCGCAGAATCGAGAAGCCCCGCGCCTGCAGCCAGTGCGACAGGCTCCAGTCGGTGAACACCGTGCGGTGGGTGTAGTCGTCGAAGTACTCGCGGGCGCAGAGCCGGTAGTTGGGCTGCATGATGATGATCCGCCCCCCGGGGCGGAGCACGCGGTGGACCTCGCCGATCGTCTGCTCGAACTCCTCGCGGGTCAGGTGCTCGAAGATGTTGCTCGCGAACACCACGTCCAGCGAGCCGTCCTCGAACATGTCGAGCTTGGTGCACGCGCCGACGTGGGTCGTGACCCCGGGCTCGGCGTAGTTCTTGATCCGCTCGTCGAGGTCGAGGGCGTGGCGCTCCTGGGCCTGGACGTGGTTCACGAAGTAGCAGTAGCCGGCGCCGATATCGAGCAGCCGCGACCCCGGGGGGACGTCCTTCTGGATCTCGGCGGCGAGCTCCTTCCACACCGCCGCGCGGGCCGGGTCGTAGGCGAAGTGCGCCGACCAGTAACCGTCGTCGGTGCCGGGGGCCGGAGCCGAGTTGGAGGGCGTGGGCGCGCTCAAGGTGCCTCCTGGTCGGTGGGCGGGCCAGGGGACGGCCCGCGGAGGCGGACATTGAACCACACCGGCGGCCCCTGACCACGCCTCAGTCGGGGGAGCTGGGCTCCTCGGGGCGGGTGCCGACCACGGTCCAGCTATAGCCCCGGCGGTGGTGGATCGCGAGGTCGGTGAACCCCGCCCGCGCCAGGAGGTCGAGGGCCTCCTCGCGGCGGTAGTACTTGGCGTAGGCCGGGTTGAGCTGGTCGTAGATCGTGAGCATGCGCAGGCTCGGGCTGAGCTTGGCGATATGCCCGCGCATGTAGTCCTTGAGCGGCAGCGGCAGGCGCTTGGCGAGGCTGGCGTAGAGCGAGAGCGAAGGCGTCAGGCCCCAGCACAGGGCGATCAGGAGGGGGTCGGGGAGGCGGGGGGTGACGAGTCGCAGCGGGCGCACGACGTCCAGGTAGAGCTCGTTGCCCTCGGCTCCATAGAGCCAGAGCACGACCTTGCCCCCCGGTCGCAAAGCCGCGTACGCAGCGCGCATGACGGGATCTGGCTCAGGGATGTGATGCACGACGCCCAGGGAGACCACGAAGTCCAGGTCTCCGTTCGGAGGCAGTTGGTCCCCCGGAGCCTGGAGGATCTCGACGTGCTCCAGGTGCCGCGTGTTACGGCGCAGGACCTCCACCGCGGCGGAGGGCTCGACGGCCAGGATCGAGCCAGCGCCGGCCTCGGCGAGCATGTTCACGATGCGTCCGGTGCCGCTGCCTATGTCGGCGACCCGTGCGCCCTGGAACGCCTCCACCGGGATCAGGGGCCCCACGATGTCCGCGAACCCCTCCAGAGAGGCGTAGTAGCCCACGTTCTCCGTGTAGCGCGTCCACTGCGCTCCGAAGTCCCGGATCGTCTTCGCCCCGACGGCGTCCATGGCCCTCCACTCCCGGAGGAGGACTATAGCAGCCGGTCAGGAGCGTCCCGCAAGCTTCCTCGGGGAACTCTCCGCCTTGGCGCGTCTGCCCGGCGCGGCGTGCTAGCCTCCCCGCCGTCAGGAGGCAGCGTGGCGCGCTTCGTCGTGATCGGCAGCAATTCGTTCTCGGGGTCGCACTTCGTCGACTACCTGCTCGAGCAGGGTGAGGAGGTGCTCGGGGTCAGCCGCTCGCCGGAGCCGCACCCGGTGTTCCTGCCCTACACCCGCCACGCGCGCGGCTTCAGCTTCCACCAGCTCGACCTGAACCAGGACCTGGACGCGATCCTGGAGCTGATCGAGGGCGTCCGCAGCCCGTTCGTGGTGAACTTCGCCGCGCAGAGCATGGTCGCCCAGAGCTGGGAGCACCCCGAGCACTGGTTCCAGACCAACGTGGTGTCCACGGTCAAGCTCCACGACCGCCTGCGCCGACTGCCCTTCCTCGAGCGCTATGTCCATATCTCGACCCCCGAGGTCTACGGGTCCTGCGAGGGCCTGGTCACCGAGGACGCGCCCTACAACCCCAGCACCCCCTACGCGGTGAGCCGCGCCGCGGCGGACCTGAGCCTGGAGTCCTTCCGCAAGAACTACGGGTTCCCCGTGGTCTACACCCGGGCGGCCAACGTGTTCGGGCCCGGGCAGCAGCTCTACCGGATCGTGCCCCGGGCTGCGCTCTGTCCGCTCGTCGGCGAGACCCTCGAGCTCCACGGCGGCGGCCACTCGGTGCGCTCGTTCATTCACATTCGCGACGTGGCCGAGGGGACCTACCTCGCCGCGACCCAGGGCACCCCGGGGTCGGTCTACCACCTCTCTACCGACCGCCACGTCTCGATCCGCCAGGTGGTCGAGGCGGTGCTCGCCGAGCTCGGCGCCGACTTCGACGAGGTCGTGAAGGTCGTCGACGACCGCCCGGGCAAGGACGCGGCCTACCTGCTCGACAGCTCGCGGGCCACGCGCGAGCTGGGCTGGGAGCCGAAGCTCAGCTTCGAGGACGGGGTGCGGGACGTGGTGAAGTGGATGCGCGAGAACCTGGACGCGATCCGCGCGCAGCCGCGGGCCTACGTGCACAAGCCGTGAGCGCCCCCGTGCGGATCGGCCTCGACTTCGACAACACGATCGCGATCTACGACCGCGTGTTCCACCGCCACGCCCAGGAGCTGGGCATGCCCGCCGACGTGCCCGCGACCAAGCACGCGGTGCGCGCCTGGTTCTGGTCGCAGCCCGACGGAAACACCCCCTGGACCGAGCTCCAGGGCCTGGTCTACGGGACCAAGCTCCTGGAGGCCGAGCTCGGCCCCGGGCTCGAGGCCTTCCTCCGCGCCTGTCAGGAGCGGGGGGTCGCGGTCTCGGTGATCAGCCACAAGACCCAGTTCCCGGCGCTCGGCCCGAAGCACGACCTGCGCCAGGCGGCCCGAGAGTTCCTCGCGGCCCGCGGGATCGTGGGCGAGCTGGGGGTCGACCCGGCGCGGGTGTTCTTCAACGACACCCGCGCGGAGAAGGTCGCGCGGGTCGCCAGCGAAGGCTGCGCGGCGTTCGTAGACGACCTCCCCGGGGTGTTCACCGAGCCCGGGTTCCCCACCGCAGCCCAGCGCCTGCTCCTCGACCGCGGCGGCGAGGTCGAGGACGTGCCCCCAGGGGTGGTCCCTTGCCGCGACTTCCAGGCGGTTGCCGCGGCGATCTGGGGCGACTGAGCCGGGCTCAGGCTCCTTGCCAGGCGCCGCAGAAGCGGCGGAAGAAGCAGCGCATGACGTGGGCGATCCCCTCCGGGGTCACGCTGCGCCGGTCGGCCTGGAAGTAGTCGTTGCCGCTGTGGCAGATCACCTCGTAGGAGCCGAAGTAGTCCACGTGGTCGTGGTTGTGCACGACCTCGTCGGCGGCCGCGCGCAGCGCGGACTTGCTGTAGACCGTAGAGGTCAGCACGTGCCGTGGCTCCGCCGTGGCTACGAGGGACACCGGGGAGATCGTGAAGATCACCTTGCACGCGGGGTTGATCCCGGCGAGCAGCGCGAGGAAGCGCTCCAGGTCCGCGATCAGCTCGGACACGGTGAAGTTCTTGAAGGCGTAGCGCGCCGGGTCGAACTGGCCGTGGGGGCACCCCGGGCACGCGGGGAACACGGCGCCGTCCTCCCGCGACTCCCAGGTCTCGGTGAGCCCCAGGGTGAACACGAACACCTCGCAGCTCCGGAACAGCTCGCGCACCGCCGCCAGGTGCTGCGCGCGGTCGGCCTCCGCCTCGGCGCGGCTGGCGAAGCCGTTGGGGTGGATCTGGGGGCGGAACGGGTCACGCCAGCCCCGGCCGTGCTCCCACAGCGGCTCGCGGGGGACGAAGCTGCCCTCGGCGCGCTCGACGAGCTGCACGAGCTGGCGCGGGGTGTAGACGTTGCCGTAGCGCGCGGAGTAGACCCCGTAGTTCGCCCGCCGTCGGGCCTGCGGGTCGAGCTCGGCGGGGCCGGGCTCGGTCACGAGGTAGGTGAACCCGCGCTCGCGCAGGGCCAGCGCAATGTTCGAGGCGAAGCACGACCCCGCGGTCGCGATCCGGGTCTCGGGCGCGATCGAGAAGGGCGCGTCCTCGCCGGCGTGGGGGTCGAGCTCGCCCCGGGGCACGTCGGCCACGGCGTGCCGCCACCAGGCGTGGGGGGGGGAGCCCTTGTAGGGACAGTCGAGGTCGCTCACGGCGCGAGTGTAGCGGCAGCGTGCTTGGAGCGTCCAGACGCAGCCCCGCGCTGAACGCGCGCTGCGGTCCGCCCTGCCCCCTGGGGTATACTTCGGCCCGCGCCGAGCGGGGTCCAGACCCCACGCGCGAACCCGCAGGAGCCGAGATCCCGTGATCGTTGCCGACGAACTGCCGCTGATCGTGCAGGCGCTCAGCGGCGAAGAACCCCGGGAGGTCGTGCGCCTCCCCGGGAGCGGCAACAACCTGGTCGCCCGGGTCGTGTTCGCGGACCGCACGGCGATCGCCAAGGCCTACTTCCACAGCGAGGGCGACCCCCGGGATCGCGCGCGCCAGGAATACGGGTTCCTGACCCACCTCGAGCGCGCCGGCGTCTCCGGGGTCCCCCGCCCGCTGGCCGCGACCTTCGAGCAGCGGGTCGCGCTCTACAGCGATCACCCGGGCGAGGTCGCGAGCGCCGAGAGCCTGACAGCCGCGGACGTGGACGCCTTGGTCGAGCTCCTGGGCGCGCTGCACGACGCGCGCGAGATCCCTGGCGCCGAGGCGCTCCCCCTCGCCTCCGAGGCGACCTTCAGCCCTGGCGAGCTCCTGACCCTGTTGGAGGCGCGGCGCAGCCGGCTCCTGCGCGGGATCGAAGCCGACCCGATCGGCCAGCGCGCCCAGGCGTTCCTCGAGGGCCCGGTGCGCGACCGCCTGCAGCGCCTCGAGCGCACCCTCTGCGACTGCCTCGATCTCCCCTTGCCGCGCGCGGAGTGGACCCTCAGCCCCTCGGACCTCGGCTTCCACAACGCCCTGCGCAGCGACGCAGGCTGGGTGTTCGTCGACTTCGAGTACGCCGGCTGGGACGACCCGGCGAAAGCCCTGGCCGACGGCTGCCTGACCCCGCGGGTGCCCCTCTCGCCGGGGCTCGCGCGGCGCTTCCTGGAGCGCGGGCTCGCCCGCTACGCCCAACCGGCCCTGGCCGAGCGCCTCGAGCGCCTGTTCCCCTGCTGGGCGCTCAAGTGGAGCCTGATCCTGCTCAACGAGTTCTCGCCGGTGGCGCGCCAGCGTCGGCTCTACGGCGGCTTCGAGGGCCCCGACCCCCGCCCACTGCAGCTCGAGCGCGCCGCGCAGGCCCTGGAGCGCGAGCTTCCGTGAGTCACCCGAGCCTGGAGCCACCGCGCTTCCCCGCGCTCCTTCCGCGGCGCTTCCTGCCCCTGCTCTGCGCCCTGCCGACCCTGCTCGCCGCCGCGCTCGGCCTGGGGCGCTGGGTCCCTGGTTGTGTGGAGCTCCTCGCGGCCGCGGGCCTGTGCGGACTCCTGGTCCTCGCGCACCGCGCGCTGCGCGAGCACGGACGCGTTCCAGCGTGGCCGGCGTTGCTGGCGCTGCTGGCGGTGACGCTCGGCACCGTCGCCGCCTTGGCGGGGGGGCTGGCCGGGTTCGGGACCCCCGAGCCGGCGCCCCTGGCCCACCTCCTGGTGACTCGCACCCGGGTCGCCGCTGGCGGCTCGGCGCTCGTGTTTGGGGTGCTCGCGGTGTGGCCGCAGGTGAGCTGGCTCTGGGGCTGGTGGAGCGACGTCCCCCCTCCGCCAGGGCAGCTCCCCCTGGCCCGGGGCTGGACGCGCTTGAGCCTGGTGGTGCTCCTGGCCGGCGCGCTGACCCACGGGGCCGCGCTCTGCCTGCACGACGGGGCGCTGATCCAGATCGACTCTTCCGTGAACGTGTGGGAGCCGCCGCTGTTCCAGTTCAGCACGCAACCTCACCACCACACGCCGCTGTATGCGGAGCTCGTCAAGTTCGCGGACCGGACCGCGCACCCTGCCCAGGCGCTGTGGTGGATCGTGGTGTTTCAGCACCTGGCGGTCGTGGTCACGGCCATGGTGGTCGAGCGCACGACTCGATTGACCTCCAACAGCGCCGTCGCCGGCGCCTTCGCCGGGTTGCTCACAGGACTGTGCGGACACCTGTCCCTCTACGCGCAAATGATCATGTCCGAGGCCTTCTCGATTGGATTCTTGATCCTGGCCACGGCGTGTGTGTTCGAGGCTCCCCGGCGCCGGAGGGCTGGACGCTGGCTGCTCGCCGCGGGGTTGTTCGCGGCCGCGGCGACCCTCACACGGCAGGTCATGCAGGCCTGGTTCGTCGCCGGCGCGCTCGCGATCCTGTTCTTGCGCTTCCCCCACCGCTGGCGAGCGCTCGCGCTCTACCTGGCCGGCGCGCTGATACCCGTGCTGGCGCTGATCGTGCACAACGGGATCTTCAACCAGCGCTACTCGCTCACCGCCGGCCTCGGCCGCACCCTGCACTACCGCGTGGCGAAAGGCCTCCCGGACCTCACCGACGCGGACGCCCCTCCCGGGGACCCCTACGAGCGCGCCCGAGAGTTGATCTGGGAGCGTCGCGAGGCGGGCTGGGTCGACTCCTACTCGGCGATCCAGCGCGAGCTCGGCTGGGACGACGTGCAGATCGAGCGAGCCATGAAGCGCTTCTACGTAGAGCAGGTCCTCAAGCACCCTCTCCCCTTCGCGCGAGTCACCCTCGACTACGGGCACCAGCTCCTGGTCGGCCGCGAGACCGGCGCGGGGGCCATGGGGTTCCACAACCTCAGCCTCGACAACCTCACCATGTGGCAAGACGTCCCCCGCGCGGAACCGGAGAGCTTCGCCGGCCAGTGGCTGCATAGCTTCCAGCCGACCTCGAGCTGGGTCGTCCTCTTACTCGCGGCGTTCTCGCCGTTCCTCGTGCAAGGCCGCGCGCGGGTCCTGGCCCTGACCGCCCTGATCTCTACGGCCTATTTCCTGGTGCTGACCGCGCTGCTCGAGGTCCCGATCACGCGCTATCGGCTCCCCACGGTCCCGTTCTTCGCCATGGCCAGCGGTCTGAGCGTGGGCTGGCTCGAGGCCCTGATCGCCCGACGTCGAGGGCGAGGGTGAGCGCCGTCGCCCTCCGCGCTCGCCCGGCGTGGTCCTGGACGCGGCTGCTGCCCTTGGCCTGCGCGCTCCCGACCCTGGCCGCGGCCGCCGTCGGGCTCGGCGCCTGGATCCCCGGCGCGGTCGAAGCCCTCGCGCTCGGGACCCTGCTCGGCTGGGCGGCGTTGCTCCAGCGGCGGCTGCGTCAGACCCCGGCGCCAGGGCTCCTGGAGTGCGGGGTCGCGGGGGTGGGCGCGCTCTCGACCGCGATCTGCGTGCTGAACGGCGGCCTATCCGGCTACGGCAGCGGGTCTCCCCCGGAGCTCGCGCACCTGCTCCGGCTCCCGACCCTGGGGCTGGTTGTGGTCGCCGCGGGGGCGCTGGCCGCCCTCGCCACGCCGCCGGCCGCGCAGCGCGCCGCGGCCTGGCTCCGGGACCTGCCGCCCCCGCCCGGAGCGCTGCCCCTCGCGCCCCCCTGCCCACGGAACGTGTGGATCGTGGTCCTGGCAGGAGCGGTGGTGCAAGGCGTGTCCTATTGCGCCCACCCTGGCCCCCTGGTGCAGATCGACTCCTTCGTCAACCTCCTGGAGCCTCCCTTGTTCCAGTATGGCGAGACCCCGTTCCACCACACCCCGATCTACGCCGAGCTGATCAAGCTCGCGACCCACAGCGCCGCACCCCAGCTCGCGCTCTCGCTCCTGGTAGCGCTGCAGCACCTCTCCCTGATCGGCGTCGCCCTGATCCTCGAGCGCACGGTGCGGCTCCTGGCGGGGAGCCTGGCCGGCCTCACTGCGGGTCTGCTCGTGGCCTGCTGTGGACACTTGGCTCTGTTCGCCCAGCTCGTGATGTCCGAGACCTTCTCCACCGGGCTGCTCGTCGTCGCGACGGCCTGCGTGTTCGAGGCGCCGCGGCGGGCGCGGCCGTTCCCCTGGCTCGTGGCCGGGGGTGTCGCCTCGGCGCTGGCGACCCTCACGCGGCAGGCCATGCAAGGCTGGTTCGTGGCCGGCGCGATCGCCGTCGTGCTCCTCCGGCTCCCCCACCGCTGGCGGGCGCTCGGGGTCTACCTCGCGGCGGCCTTGCTCCCGTTGGCAGGCATGGTCCTGCACAACGGAGTGTTCCTTGGGCGCTTCTCGTTGACCGCCGGGCTCGGCCGCACCCTCCACTACCGCGTCGGAAAGGGCCTCCCCGATCTCACCGACCCCGACGCGCCCCCGGGCGACCCTTACGAGCGCGCCCGCGAGTTGATCTGGAAGCACCGCACCGACGGCTGGCTCGACTCCTACAGCGCGATCAACCGCGAGCTCGGCTGGGACGACGCTCAGGTCGAGGCGGCGATGAAACGCTTCTACGTCGAGCAGATCGTGCGGCACCCCGTGCCCTTCACGCGGATCACCCTCGACTACTGCTGGACGCTGATCTGGGCCAAGGAGGACGTCCAGGCCGCGTTCAACTTCCACGACCAGACGATCGCGAGCTACGACGCGTGGGGGCCGCTCCCGCACGCCGAGCCTGGCCGCCTCGCGCGCTGGGTCTACGCCTTTCAGCCGACCTCGACCTGGCCCGTGCTCCTCCTGGGGCTGCTCTCGCCGCTGCTTGCGTACGGCCGCGGGCGAGTCCTGGCCCTGACCTGCCTGGCCTCGATCGCCTACTTCGTCGTGATCACCTCGCTGATCGAGTGGCCCGTCCCTCGCTACCGGATCCCCGCGATCCCGTTCTTCGCCGCCGCCTGCGCCCTGAGCGTCGGCGGCCTGGTCCGTCGCTCGACACGTCTACTCGGCCGCGCCCAGCCTTCCCTCGCCCTCACCCCCCAGGTGTCCTCATGACTCCGCTCCGCGCTGCCGCCCTCGCGGCCTTCCCTGGCGTCGTCAGCGCCGTGATCGCGAACGACAGCAGCGTACGCTGGCTGGCGGTGTTCGCGCTCTCAGGGGTCGTCGCCGTCGTCCTGGCCTCGGCCCTGGCCCGCTCGGCGCCCCCCGAGCCGGGCGCTGGCAAGGCAGAGGTCGGGCTCCTGTTCCTGATCTCCGCGGCGCTGCTCGTGAACGCTGCGCTGTCCGGCCGCCTGCCGCTGGCGAACCACGCTCCGGACCGCCGCCCGGTGTTCCTGCTCTGCGCGGTGCTGGCCGGGGTCGGTGCCTGGGCGCTGTTCCGCCGGGCAGGCCCCTTGGCCGTGGACGCCACGACCCAGCTCCAGTCCAAGCGCTGGGCGTTCCTGCGCGCGGAGTGGCGCAAGCTGTGCCTGGTGACCTACGCCGTCGAGCCCGCGCGCCTCGAGCCGCTGCTCCCGCCGGGGCTCGAGCTGGACCTCAAGGACGGCAAGGCCTTCGTGAGCCTGGTGGCCTTCGACTTCACCCGGACCCGGGTGCTGGGGATCCCCTGGCCCGGCTACCGCGACTTCCCCGAGGTCAACCTGCGCTTCTACGTGCGCGAGGGCGAGCAGCGCGGCGTCGCCTTCGTGCGCGAGTTCGTCCCTCGGCGGCTGATCGCCTGGATCGCGCGCGGGCTCTACAACGAGCCCTACCGCTTCGCCCCCATGCTGAGCGAGGTCGAGCACGGGCCCGACGCGCTGCGGATCAAGCACCGACTGCTGGTGGGGGGCAAGGAGCACGCGCTCGAGGTGGTGGCCGACCCCGAGCCCGCCGAGCCGCCGGCGGAGAGCACCGCGCACTTCTTCAAGGAGCACACCTGGGGCTACGGCACGTCGCGGGCCGGGGCCCTGGTGCGTTACGAGGTGCGGCACCCGGTGTGGGCGACCTACCCCGTGCGCAGCCACACCCTGAGCTGGGACTGGGGCGCCGTCTACGGGGAGGCTTGGGCGGACCTGGCACAGGAGACGCCGGTGTCGGTGGTCCTGGCCGAGGGCTCCCCCGTCGCGGTCTCGCCCTGGTAGCTACTTGCGCCCGAAGAACGTGCGCCCGATCCGGCGCGCGCTGAGATCCACGAACATGTGGCCTACCGAGAGCAGGTTCAGGAGCGTGAGCGCGGTGGACTCGCCCTCCTGGCGTTCGCTGGCGGTGACCGGGATCTCCACGTAATCCACGCCCTGGTCGAGCATGCGCGTGATCATGTCGGCCTGGAACCCGAAGCCGCGGTAGTCGGTGTGCCAGCGCATGACGTCGTAGCGCCGGTGCACGGCGAGGCCGTTGTAATACTTGATCCGGTAGCCCGTGATCCCGTTGACCATGCCCGTGAACAGCTTGCTCAACAGCCGGCGGTGCAGCGGGCGACCCGGGCACTCGACCTGGTAGGGCACGATCAAGTCGGCCTGCCCCAGGGCGCGGAACACGGTGACGAAGGTCGACTTGGGCTCCACGTCGTCGCCGCAGATCAGGCGGTAGTAGCGCCCGCGCCCGCGGAAGGCGCCCTCGATATAGTTCTGGGCCAGCCCGCGGTTGACCTCGTTCACCACCAGCTCCAGCGGGCGCTGGGGGTGCTGCTGCATGTAGGCGCGCACGCGCTCCACGGACCGGTCCCGGGACCCGTCGTCGTAGACCAGGACCTCGTGGGAGCAGCCCACCTCGTCCAGCGCCGCGAACAACGTGTCGAGGGTGCGGCAGATCGCCTCCTCCTCGTTGTAGCAGGCGACCATGAGCGTGATCTCCACGTCCCAGTCGTCCTCGAGTCGCTTGCGTTCCGAGCCGCTCAACCGTCGCCCCCGCGCCGCCGGACCGCCGGTCGCGCTGGCGCACTATAGCCAGCGCCACGGTGTCGGCCAGGCGTCACGGAATGCGTCCAAGGGAGTCGCCGAGCCGAAACGTGAGACGCAAGCGCCGCGACGAGCCCACCCTCGCGGGGCTTACGGCCAGGCCAGGCGCTTGCACGGGCGGGGCACGAAGAGAGAGCGAGTTCCCCTCCATGCGCTACGCCTTCCTCCTCGCGGCCTGCTGGGCCGTGACCTGCGCCGCCGGGCAGGATCGGGTCGGCGGCCTCCGCGGGCGGCTGGCCGGGGCCGCTGCGCAGGCCCCTGCGACGTTGACCCCCGGCGCGCGGCGAGCCTTCCTGCGCTACTACGCCCCGGTGATCCTCAAGCAGGCCGACGAGGACGGCGGGCGGCACGCAGGCCACGACTGGATCACCCAGGCGTTCTTCGACGGCGACCGCGACCTCTCGAACAACAAGGCGCGCTGGCACGAGGACCTCGCCGACTGGGTGGCCGGGCGGGGGCACGCCGACTGGGCCCTGCGCCCGACCCTCTACACCGCGCTGATCGAGTTCACCCGCGACGGACGCAAGAGCGTGGTGCTGCTCTACCACGTGTACCACGCCAAGCAGCGCGGCTCGATCCACGACTGGGAGCGGATCGAGCTGCGCCTGGACGACGTGGCCGCCGGGCCCGGCCAGGGCGAGCGCCTGGCCTACGCGGTGATCACCGAGCACAGCCACCACAAGGCGCCGCGCTCCTACACGCCGGCGCACGTGAACGTCTACGAGACCCCCCACGGTCGGCACCTGCTGGTGTGGCAGGCGCCCTGGAGCGGCTGGGTCCCCGGTCACCCACGCAAGGCCGAGCTGCGCTACGTCGAGAGCTCCGCAGCGGCGCTGCGGGTCGGCCTGGCCTCGAGCCTGCGCGCGCGGGTCCGGGTCGAGGGCCTGGGGCCGACCCCCGTGCACTACGCCTTCGTGCCTCAGGACGACCCCGAGCTCGTGCGCGCCTTCGGCGCCCAGGTGCTGAGCCAGACGAGCGCGGCGCGCCTGGCCAGCCGGACCGCGGGCACCGCGCGCTGGCCTCGGGTGCCGCGGATTCGCTACGAGCTCCAGGACCTGGCCGACCTGTGGGTCACCCACCTCGACCCGGGGAGCTGGGAGGGCGAGATCGGCATTCGGCTCGTGACCGCCGTGCGGGACGAAGCGGGCGCGGTCGAGGTCCCCGCCTCCGCGCCGGGCGAGGTCACGACCTTCCTGCACCGGGCGCGGGACGACGAGGACGAGGACGAGTCGCGCGGCGGCTACCCGCGCAAGCACTGGGTGTGGGGGACCTACCACTTCGACCGTGAGGCCAACTGGACCAGCGACGCGCTGCGCGCGAGCGGCGGTGTGTTCGACCAGCACGACTACTTCGCGCACACCGGTGTGCGCGGGGACGGGAGCCTGGCCGACGAGCTGGAGCGCGCGGGCGCCTGGCTGCGCACGGCCGACGGCTGGTGGACCCCCGAGCAGGGCGGCTACGACGGCCGCTGGGAGCAGCTGTTCGCGGACTAGGGACCGGCGGGGCGGGGCGGAACCGCTCGCCCTTCGCCCCCCTCCAGGGTCCAGAACCGCTCGGGCGGCACGCCCTGCGCGTGCAGGGCGCGCGCCAACTCCCAGGCCGGCGCGTAGCGCCCCTCGTCAGCGAGGGGGAAGGTCCCGAAGTGGATCCCCACGCTCGTCCCCGCTCCCAGCACGCGGTGCGCCTCGACGGCCTGGGCGGGGTCCAGGTGCATGGGCGCCATGAACCAGCGCGGCGCGTAGGCGCCGATCGGGAGCAGGGCCAGCCGCGGCGCGCCGTAGCGCTCGCGGACCTGCGCGAACTGCGGCCCCCAGCCGGTGTCGCCCGCGAAGTAGACCAGCCCCGCAGGCCCCTCGAGCACCCAGCCCCCCCACAGGGTGCGGTCGCGGTCGGTGAGCCCGCGGTTGGCGAAGTGCTGGGCAGGGACGAAGCCCGCGCGGGTGGCGCCCCCCAGCGGGACCTCCTCCCACCAGTCGTGCTCGCTCACGCGCTCGAGGCCTGCGTCCTCGAGCAGCGGGCGGTCGCCGAGGGGCACGAGGAACCGCGGACGGTGAGCCTCCTGCAGCCGGCGCAGGGTCTCCAGGTCGAGGTGGTCGTAGTGGTTGTGACTGATCAGCACCGCGTCGATCCGCGGGAGGTCCTCGAAGCGCACGCCGGGCGGGATCACGCGCTGAGGCCCGATCCAGCTCAGGGGGCTGCAGCGCTCGCTCCAGATCGGATCCGTGAGCACGTTCAGTCCGTCGAGCTGGAGCAGCAGCGTGGAGTGGTTGATCCAGGTCACGCGCAGGTCAGCGCCGGCCACCTGCGGAGGCGGCGCCGGCGCGGGCTCGAGGTGCAGGCTCGTGGGCCAGGGCGGCGGCTCGCGGGTCGCCTGCCAGCGCAGGAAGCTCCAGAACGAGCCCGGGGTCGGGACCTGGTTCTGGAAGCGCTCGCCGTCGAAGTGGTCGGAGACCGGGCCCTGGTAGTGCGGACCGGCGAACACACAGCCCCCGAGGGTTAGGATCAAGCAGGTCGCCACCGCGCGCATGCCCTCAGCTAACGGTGGGGACGCGCGGCGCGCAAGCGCGAGGGCCGGAGGACAGCATGAAGCGGGCGCTGGGGATCGCCGGGATCGCGGCGGGCGTGTTAGGGGTCGCCTGGATCGCCGTGGCGTGGTTCGTGCTCCCGGTGTTCATGCTCCACGCCGAGGAGAGCGGGCGCGCGCTGTCCGGCCTGGAGCGCCTGCTGTTCAGCGGGCAGCGCGTCACCCAGAGCTACTGGATCCTGCTCGCCCCCCTCGCCCTGGCGCTGGGGGTGGGCGGCGCCATGCTCCTCGCCGGCTCCTCCAGCGAGCCCCCGTCCGACTAGAGCTCCGCCGGGTCCTGGAGGTAGAAGGCCTGGAGCAGGCGGTAGAGCTCGGGGTGCCGGCGCTTGAGCTCGGGCCCGCGCTCGAAGAAGGCCTCCGTCGCCACCGCGAAGAACTCCGCGGGGTTGGTCGCCCCGTAGGGGTCGAGGACCCGGCGCCGCCGCCCGCGCTCGGCGTCGCGCTGGAGCTCGGCGAACTCGCGGGCGAAGACCTCGGCCCACTCGCGATACAGCTCGCGCCGAGGCAGACGGGGCAGCCCGTCGGCGTGGCCGTAGTCCTGGTCGAGCTGGTGGGCGAACTCGTGCAGGATCACGTTGTCCCCGTCCCGCGGGTGGACGGCCCCCGTGAGGCTCGCGTCCCAGGCCAGGACGACCGCCCCCTGGACCCACGACTCCCCCAGGCGCGCGTCGGCGCCGGCGAGGACCGTCCCGTCGGGCAAGAGCTCCTCCTCCTCGGCGCTGACGTAGGTGCTGGGGTAGACGAGCACGCTGGAGACGCGGGGGAAGTATTCGGTGTCCCGGTGCAAGAGCAGCACGCTGGCCTGGGCCGCGATCGTGACCCGCACCTCGTCGGTGAGCTCGAGCCCGCCGCAGCCCTCGAAGGACTTCTCGGCGAGGAGCACCTGGGTGTGGCCCAGGAGCTCCGCCTGGTCCGCCAGGGGCAGGCGCCGGAAGTAAGGCACGTTGCGCTCGACGATCGCGCGCCACGCCGCGGGGAAGGGCTGCGCGCGCAGCCGCGCGCGTCGGCGTCGGCGCAGCCAGCCGAACACGGCGTCAGGCCTCGGCGGCCCCGTCGGCCCGAGGCGCCGCGGGCTGAGTCGCCGCAGGCTGAGTCGCCGCGGGCGGGGCCTCCGCAGGCTGGGTCGCCGCAGGCGGGGGCGCCGACGCCGCGGCGGCCTCCTCGGGGATCAGCCCCATGCGCAGGGCGCGCTTCCTCCACTGGCGGCGCGCGTGCTCCTGCATGTCGGTCACCGCGTCGGCCTCGTCCACGATCTCCAGACCCAGGAGCGTCTCCACCAGGTCCTCGAGGGTCACGAGGCCGGCGGTGCCGCCGTACTCGTCGACCACGAGCGCCACGTGGCTCTGCCGCTCGAGGAGCTGGTCGAACAGGCTCGAGAGCGGCGCCGCCTTGGGCACCGCGGGGATCGGGCGCTTGAGCTCGACCAGGGACAGGTCGAGCTCGTCCTTGGCCGCGCGCAGGAGCACGTCGCTCTTGATCACGTAGCCCGTGATCTTGTCCAGGTCCCCCTCGTGCACCGGGATTCGGCTGAAGCGCAGCCAGTCCTCGCGGGCCAGGAGCTCGCGGACCTTGGTCTGCTCGGGGATCCCGAACAGCACCGTGCGCGGGGTCATGACGTCGCCGGCCTTGAGGTCGGCGATCTTGAACAGGTTCTGCAGCACCCGCGACTCGCTGGCGGGGAAGATCCCCTCCCGCGCGCCCTGGACCGCGATCGCGCTGATCTCCTCGCGGCTGGGAATGCTGGGGTGCCCCGAGCCGCCAATGAACTTGGTCACCCAGCGCGAGGCGGGCACGAGCAAGGTCACGGTCATGAGCCAGGTCAGCGGGCCCAGGATCCGCGCCACGGCGGGCGCCAGGCGCTTCCAGTAGGCCGAGCCCAGGGACTTGGGAATGATCTCGGACACGAGCAGGATCAGCACGGTCAAGACGCCCGAGAACACCCCCAGCCAGGCGTCGCCGAACACGTGGGCGGCCTGAGCCCCGGCCCCCGCCGCGCCCACGGTGTGGGCGATCGTGTTCAGGCTGAGGATCGCCGACAGCGGGCGATCGACCTCGGCCTTGAGCGCCTTGATCCGCGCCCCCGCCGCGCTGCCGCTCTTCTCGAGCGCAGCCACGTAGCCCGGGGTGATCGAGAGCAGGACCGCCTCGAGCACCGAACACAAGAACGAGATCCCCAGCGCCACCAGGACGTAGAGGATCAGGAGGAATACGTCGGTCGTCACAGGGAGCAGGGTAAACGAAGACCCGGCGGCCGGGGGCTCGGCGTCACTCCCCGGGGGCTACGACCTCCAGCCGCAGGTCCCGGCACCCCGCGCGCTGGAGGTAGACCACGAGCCCCAGGAGCCCCCGGTCGAGGCGCTGGAAGCGGACGGTCCCCAGCTCCAGCCGCCCGTCGACGACCCGGGCCTGGACCCGGGCGGAGTAGGCCCCCTCCAGGGCGCCGGGCGCCAGCTCCACCCGACCTCCGCCGGCGTGCACGTCGCGCCCGAGCTGGCCGACCCGGGCCAGGACCTCGCGGGGCACCTCGAGCTCGGGGTCGAGGAAGGCCCGGCGGGAGCCGCTGCGCTCGGCCGCGGCGACCGCCGCGTCGACCACCGCGCGGTCGGCCCCCGGCAGCTCGGCGCAGGCGCGCAGCCGCGGGAGCACGGTGCGCTGCACCGCGGCGTGCAGCTCGCGCAGGACCTCCTCGGCCTCGGCCTCGTCCATGGAGGTCGCCACGCGGTAGAGGTAGCCCTCGATCCCTGCGTCGCGGAGCCCCTGCTGGCGGGCCTCGCACAGCGCGGCCCACGTCGCCCGCGCCCGCGCCTCCTCGCCGCCGACCCCGGCGGGGTGCCACGGCGGCCGCAGGAAGGCCCCCGCCGGGAACGCGGCGTAGTGTTCGCACGCGTCGACCAGCGCTTGGGCCGCGTCTGGGTCGGGCGCCGCGCAGCTCAGGTCCAGCGCCAGCTCCGGATCGCGGACCGGGTCGCCCTGGGTCCAGGCCTCGCCGCCCAGCGCGCGGAACACCTCGAGCAGCGGGTGCGGGGCCTGGCCGGCGTAGTCGCCCTTGAGGTCTCGCACCACGAGCAGCCGCCCCAGCTCGACCACCGCCTGGGCTGCCTCGTGCGGGGTCCCGGCGAAGCCCAGGCCTACCGTGCTGCGCACCCCGAGCCGCGCCAGGGCAGCGCCGACGCGGGGGGTCAGGGGCGGCGGGCTCTGCTCGTCCAGGAGCTGCCGCCGCAGCTCCGGGTCACGGGCGCAGTCGGCGGCGGAGTCGGCGAGCAGCTCGCGCGCGACCCGCGCCGCGGCAGAGGCTGCTTCGCCGTCGGCGAAGCGCGCCACAACCCCCACCTGGAACCATCCCCCGGGCGACGTCGCGTCCAGCACCGCGGGGTCGAGGGCGGGGACCTCGCTGCGCGGCGGGTCGCCGCCGGCGAAGAACCCGGCCCCGAGGTGGTCCTGCCCGGCGAGGGGCAGGTTCAGGTCGAAGGGCGTCGCCCCGGGCCGAGGCCCCCGACGCGTCAGCCCCACGGCCAGGGAGGCCAGGAGCAGCGGGGCCAGGCTCGCGAGCAGGAGCTTCCTCAGAGCGTCGGGGCGCATGTGCGGATCGTAGCCCCTTGCTCCGGGAGGCGCCCCTGCCCACCATGGCCTGCATGGGACTCGAGCACCGCGACTACATGCAGGCCGAGCGCCCCGGCGCCTGGCGCGGGCGCTGGGCGGTCATGGCCACGACCCACAAGATCGTGGTCCTCTGCTGCGTGGTGTGGGTCCTGTGGCAGCTCCCCCCGCTGCGCGCGGTCATGCGCGACCACTTCACCGTGAGCTGGGACGGCGTGTTCCGCCACGGCCGGGTGTGGACCCTGTTCAGCTCCGCGTTCTCGCACCAGGACCCCTGGCACCTGCTGTGGAACATGCTCTTCCTGCACTGGTTCGGCCTGGACCTGGAGCGGCTCTACGGCCGCCGCAACTTCTGGACGCTCTACCTCTACGGCGCCCTCCTATGCGCCCTCGCCCACGCGCTCTACAGCCACGTGTGGGGCTTCGACGTGCCGGCGCTGGGCGCCTCGGGCTCGGTCATGGCGATCGTGGTCGTGGCCGCGATCTTCTTCCCCTGGCGGCGGATCCTGCTGTTCTTCATGCTCCCGGTGCCGCTGTGGCTGCTGGCGACGATCAAGCTCGTGGGCGACCTCTCGGGCGTCCTCGGCAGCGGCGGCTCGGGGATCGCCCACGCAGGGCACCTCGGCGGCGCCGCCGCGGGGGCGCTGTTCTGGTGGCTCGACCTGCGCCTGTTCGCCTCCCCCGGCGAGCCCGAGCG
Source organism: Planctomycetota bacterium (assembly GCA_041402045.1). Lineage (GTDB taxonomy): Bacteria > Planctomycetota > J058 > J058 > J058 > JAGQRJ01. The sequence continues at coordinate 19,993 of JAWKSZ010000030.1, forward strand.
TCCGGTGCGCCTGCGCGCGCTCCTGCCCCGGCGCCGCGCGGCAGCAGCCGCGCCCCCGCCCCCGCGGCCGAGCGTCGACCCCGAGCTCAGCGCGCGGGTGGACGAGCTGTTGCGCAAGATCAAGGCCTCGGGGCTGGCCAGCCTCAGCGACGAGGAGCGCGCGTTCCTCGACGGCGCCAGTCGGCGCTTCCGCCGGGGCTGAGCCCGGCCACGTGAAACCCTCCCAGGAAAACTGTCCACACCGGACGGCATTCGTCAGGGGACGGTAGCGCCGTTTCAGGCCCTGGGGCAATCCGTGTGCGCCGAACCGAACCGCTCCCCGCCCCGCGGCGACTTAGGGCTCGCGCGCGCGGAACGCGGCTTGCGACCCCTTCCCTCGAGAGAAGACGCCGCGCGAGGCCGCGGACCGGACCCGAGAGAACAGAGAGAGACACTGCCGTGACGAAGCTTCACGCCCTGACCCTGATCGCGCTCATGATCACGAGCGCAGCCTTTGCAGACCCCACCCCCGGCATTTCGAGCGCACAGACGAGTCAGCTCGAGGAGGCCGCGGCCCACGCCCGCGACCTCGAGCTGCGCGACGCGATCGACGACGCCCTGCACCTCGCCGGAGGCGAAGCCCGGCGGGTGCGCTTCACCTTCGAGGGCGATCAGGGCGCGCTCGAGGTGCGCGGCGCGGTCCTGGCCTGGGACACGCTCAAGGTCGAGCGCTACCGGGTGGCCGACCTCGCCGAGGCCATGCTCCTCGGCGAGCAGGACCGCGACGACCCCAGCGAGCCGCACACCCTCGAGCTGCGCGGCCGCGACGTGCTCGTGCTCTCCGGCCCCGCCGCCCAGGACGCCGCGACGGTGCGCGAGCTGCGCAGCCTGTGCTGGCCCAAGAGCGCGCAGAAGCGCGTGGACGGCTTCTACCGCAAGGCGGGGGAGGACGACCAGTGGATGCGGATCAGCCGCGAGGCGCTGGCGGCTTCGCCGTGGCTGGCCGGCCACCCCTCCCTCGAGCCGACGCTCATGCAGCAGCTCGCCGCGCTCTCGCCGAACGCGACCCTCACCAGCGAGGGCACCCTCCTGCGCCTCGACCTGGGCGGCGACGGGATCATGACCCTCGACCGCGCCGACGCCTTCACCGCCGTGGGCATGCACACCTCGGCGGACGCCGAGCGCGCGATCCTGGCCTTCAGGGACGCCGTCCTCGGCGACGCGCCGGCGCCCGCCGCCGGACCGGGCGCTCCCGCCGCAGGCGGCCTCGTGGACGGGCTGGCCGGGAGCGCCCCCGCGTCGCCCTGGAGATCCAACAGGGCGGCACGGTGACCGTGCGCCTGCGGGGCAACCCCTCGACCGGCTACGCCTGGAACCTCGACGCCGCCGACGGCCTGAGCCTGGTGCGCGAGGACGTCGAGGCCAGCGCGGGCGGCCCGATCGGGTCCGGGGCGAGCTTCGTGTTCGAGCTCAGCGCCGACACCGCGGGAGAGCATGTCCTGCAGCTCGCCTACCGTCGCCCCTGGGAGTCGCCGTCCGCCGACGACGACACCTTCCGCGTCACCCTGCGCGTGGTCGCCGCGGCGCCCGCGCCTGCGCCCGCCCCGGCTCCCGCGCCTGCGCCCAACGCGCCCAAGGAGTTGAGCCTCGGCCAGAGCGACTCGGGGGACACCCTCCAGATCCAGCGCGGCGGCACGGTGATCGTGCGCCTCGCCGGCAACCCCTCCACGGGCTACGCCTGGAACCTGGACGCGGCCGACGGCCTGACCCTGGTCAGCGAGGACTTCGCCGGCGGCGGCCCGGTCGGCTCGGGCGGAGGCTTCGTGTTCGAGCTCAGCGCCGACACGCTGGGGAGCCACACCCTGGAGCTCGCCTACCGCCGCCCCTGGGAGTCGCCCTCCGCCGACGACGACACCTTCCGCGTGACCCTCGAGGTGGTCGAGTAGCCCAGGTCCGATCGGGTTGGCGGGGCGGGGGGCGCGCTAAACGCCCCCCGCCGTCGTGTGGGGCGCGACGTGCGCGGACGAGCTCGAGCGGCGACCATGGTCGGTGTGCAGCAGCTCCCCGACGAACTCGCGCGCCGCTTCGAAGCCCTGGAGGTCCTGGGCCAGGGCGGCATGGGGCGCGTGCTCCTCGCCCGCGAGCGCAGCAGCGGACGCGAGGTCGCGCTCAAGCTGCTCACCCAGCGCGCGACCCCGGAGCGCCTGGAGCGCATGCGTCGCGAAGCCGAGCTCACCGCGCAGCTCGACCACCCTGGGATCGTGCGCGTCCACGACGCGGGGATCGCGGAGGGGGCGCCCTGGGTGTGCTACGAGCGGGTGCTCGGCGCGCAGCCTGCGCGAGGCCTTCGCCGGCGCCCGCCTCGAGCAGCGGGTGAGCTGGGTGCTGGAGGCCGCGCGCGCCCTGGGGGCCGCCCACGCGGCGGGGGTGATCCACCGCGACCTCAAGCCCGAGAACGTGCTGATCGACGCCGACGGGCGGGTGAAGGTCGTCGACTTCGGCCTGGCCTCGGCGGTCGGCCTGGAGCGCATGACCCAGACCGGCGCCCTGGTCGGGACCCCGACCTACATGGCCCCCGAGCAGATCGCCGGCCGCGGCCGGCGCGAGCCCGACGCGCGCACCGACGTGTGGGCGCTGGGGGTGCTCCTGTTCGGCCCTGACCGAGGAGCGCCCCTTCGACGCCCCGACGTTGCACGGCCTCGCCGCCGCGATCACCTCGGGCTCGTGCCCCGCGCCGTCCTCGCGCGCCGCGGGCGTCTCGCTCTTTCTGACGCGGTCGTCGCGCGGGCGCTGCAGGTCGACCCCGAGCGTCGCTTCTCCGACGCGCGGGGCTTCGCCCGCGCGCTGGACAGCGCGACGGCGAGCGCCGACCCGTCGGCGCGGCCTCCATGGATCCTGGCCGGGGTCGCCCTGGGGCTCGGGATCCTGGGGCTCGCGGGGGTGGTCCTGGCCGTCGGACTGCGCGGCGCCGCCGCCCCGAGCGCGCGCCCCCGGCCCCGACCCTCGAGCTCGAGCGACCGCCCGCGGCCACCCTCGACGCCTCGGTGCTCCTGGAAGGCCGGGTCACGCCCCCCGAGACGCCGCTGTGGGTGACCACCGAGCGCGGGCGCCGCGAGCTCCCCGCCCGCCCTGACGGCAGCTTCCGCACGCGCCTGCCCCTGGCCCCCGGGCTCAACGCGATCGAGGTCGAGGCCGCGCCGCTCCACGGAGAGGGCGCGCGTCAGGGCTTCACCGTCGAGCGCCTGGACGACTACCCCGAGTGGTTCACCCGGCTCGCGCCCGCGGCCCGGCCGCCGATCCCGCTCCCGCAAGGGATCACGCCCGCGACCGCCGAGGGCGACTACCTGAACGCCGCCGACGGCTCGACCCTCGTGTTCGTCCCCGGCGCACGTCAGGTGCAGTTCGGCGTCGACGCCGACGCGCTCAGCGGGGACACCCTGTTCCACCCGCTCTCCCGGCGCACCGTCGACGTGGCGCCGTTCTTCATTGGCAAATACGAGGTGAGCTGGCAACAGCTGGCCCGCTACTGGCTGAGCGAGGAGCGACCACGCGAGCCGCCTGCCCCGCGGATCACCAACGTGGGCAACGTGGAGGAGGGCAACGTGCGCGTCCTCGAGGAGCCCTACACCGCGCAGCGCAACGACCCCGCCTTCGACGTGCCCCCCGACGTCGTCCAGCGCTACTGCGCCTACGCCGGCGGGCGGCTGCCCACGGACTACGAGTGGGAGCTCGCCGCCCGCGGCGAGCTCCGCCGCGACTACCCCTGGGGCGACTGGGACCCTGACCGCGCCAACGTCCAGGGGGAGCGCGACGGCTACCGCACGGTCTCGCCGATCGACGCGTTCCCGGCCGGGGCCAGCCCCTACGGCGCGTTGAACATGAGCGGCAACGTGGAAGAGTTCGTGCTCGCCGAGGACGGCCGCGACCCGAGCGAGCTCTACGTCCGCGGCGGGAGCTGGCGGCACTTCCCGGTGGGCGCCCGCGCGGCGGCGCGCGAGCGGGTCAACCCCGACAAGCCGACCCACAGCCAGATCCGCGGCTGGCGCGTGTGCCGGCCCGTGGAGGACTAGTGCTGTGCGTCAGAAGTTTCGCTACGGGTCGCGCGACGTCGTCGTCTGGCAAGGCGTGAGGAGGGAGCAATGCGGGCCATTGTGACCGACGAACAACACAGCCAGGGGCGGCGAGGGCAAGCGAGATGTAGCGGAACTTCTGACGTGCAGCACTAGTCGCCCGTCCCCTCCGGCGGCGGCTCCTCGCCCTCGACCGGCGCCGCGGGGTCGCCGTAGAAGCCCTCCTCCTGCAGCGCCTCCTTGGGGTGCGCCCGCGCCCAGGCGTAGGCCTCGGCGGTCTCGCGGGCGGGTCCGCCGACGGGGATCCACGCGGGGTAGGGCACGAGGTAGTCCACGGTCAGCACCAGGCGGCCCGGGCCGAACTCCGCGGCGTCCTGGGCCAGCTTGTCGCGCACGCCGTAGGCGTGAGCTGCGGCCCCGCCGAGGCCCACCTCCTGGCTCACGCGCTCGAGGCGCGCGCAGTCCGCCTCGATCTTGTCCAGGACGCCGAGGCCCCGGGCGTCGATCACGAGCCGGGTCTCGACCGCCTGCAGGGGCACGATCAACAGCGGGGCGAGGAACACGTTCGGGATCGGCTTCCAGGCGTAGCTGATCTCCTCCAGCGCGGTGTAGGGGATCCACAGCGCGCGCGGGCGATACACGCGGAAGTGCACCTGGAAGCCCTGCTCGTTGCAGCGCAGGGGCGGCGGCTCCGGCGGCGGCCCCTCGCGCCGCGCGCTGGCGGTCATGTCCACGATCCCCGGCGGGTAGCCCAGGCCCAGGTCCGCCTCGGGGAGGCTGTCCGCGATCCGCTGGTAGACCGCGCCGCGGGCAGCGGGGTCCTCGGCCTCGGGCGGCGCCTCCACCACCGTGCGGCACCCCACGAAACACAGACAGGCCAGGCCGAGCGCGAGTGCTCGCATGCGATTCCCCCTCGGGCCCGAGGCCCGCGCGGGGCACAGTGTATCCGCAATGCCCCCGGCTCAGCCCTGGAGCGCCAGGCTCGCCAGGCCGAGGAGCGCGAGCGCGGCCAGCGCCAGCGGCTCGAGGGGCGCGGCGACGACGTCCACCGCGGCCCGGAGCGCGCGCCGCGCCCCGACCCGCGCGCCCAGGCGCGGCGTCAGGACGCGGAGCTCTGCGGTCACCCGCCCCGGGCGCAGCTCGACCCCCTCGCAGCCGAAGGTCACGCAGCCCTGGTGGTCGGCGGCGCACTCGGCGTGGACCGCGGTGGAGCAGCGCGGGCACTCCCAGGGCGCGAGCGCCCCCTGCTCCTCGAAGCCCTCGCGGCAGTAAGGGCAGTTCATGCGGCCTCCAGGCGCTGCTCGCGCCGGATCCCGACCCAGGCCCCCGCGGGCAGTCCGCCGAAGCCGAGGAGCACGAGCACCACGCCCGGACCCAGGGCGCCGAGGCCCAGGCGCAGCCCGAGCACGCCTCCGGCGCCGAGTGCGGTCAGCGCGAGCCAACGACAGCCGCCAGCCCAGGCGCAGCCGGCGAGGGCCAGCCCCACGCCGAGGGTGGCCAGGCACGCGGACGGGTCGCCGAGGGCGAGCTCGTGGGACCAGGGCCCCAGGAACAAGAGCGCGCTGACGCCGGCGAGGGGGCGCGGGTCGTAGCCCCGCACCGCCAGGAGCGCCCCGCAGCCGAGGGCCCCCGCCAGCGCGGGAGCGTCGAGGGGCAGGCCCCAGGCGTGAGCGAGGAAGGTCCCGCTGGCCCCGGCGAGGAGCGCGCCGTGAGCGACCGTCGCCCCGCGCCTGCGCGCCAGACCGACCAGCGCGAGCGCCACCCCGGCCACGAACAGGAACCCGGCGGCCTCGACGGGGGTGCGCACGAAGACCAAGGGAGCCCCGGCCACCGCGGCGCCCACGATCCGCAGCGCCGACGCCCGGCGCGGGAGCAGACAGCACGCCCCCGCGGCCAGGGGCGCCAAGGCGAGGACCGCCAGGGCTTGCCCGCAGGCCGGGGCTCGCCCGAGGAGCGTGGTTTCGGGCAGCACGATCGCGCCGAGCAGGGTGACCCCCGGGCCCCAGTCGGCCCAGGCGCCGAGGATCGCGCCGCACGCCTGGGCGCCGCGCACGAGCGCGAGCTGCAGCACCAGGGCCAGGGGGAGGTAGGCCACGAGGGGCGGCTCCTGGCCTGCGGTCCACAGCGCGTGCCAGAGCAGCGCCGGGAGCGCGAGCAGGGCCACCCCGCGCGCGGCGTAGGCCGTGAGCCGGCTGCGCAAGGGGCGCGCCGGAGCGAGGGTCCCGAGCCCGAGCACCAGGGGCACGAGCAGGAGCGCGAGCCCCCACCACGCCCCCAGCGCGGCGAGGCGCCCTTCGGCGAAGGCGCCCTGGGCGCCAAAGGCCAGGCCGTGGGCCAGGAGCGGGAAGCCCACGGCGGCCAGGGCGTAGAGCCCGTGGTCGAGCCCGCGCTCCCAGGGCGCGAGAGGCAGCCCGACCCGCCGCACCACGAGCTCGCCCGCGCCGACCACGAAGCCCGTGACCGCGAGCCCCAACAGCGCGGCGGCCAGCGGGTCGCCGCCGTCGACCGCGTAGCTCGTGACCACGAAGGGCAGGGCGTAGCGGAACACGGTCGCCACCCGCAGCGCCGAGGCGGTCTCGTAGAGCACGCGCCGCGGCCAGAGCACCCAGCCCGCGAGCCCGAGCAGGGTGGCCAGGAACGCGGCGATCACCCCCAGGCCCGCGGCGATCCCCAGCAGGTTGGCGGCGTCGGCCTCCTCCTCCCCCGAGAGCGTCCACAGCCCGAGGGCCAGGAGCAGGGTCGAGAGCGGAAAGGACGGGTTCTTGCGACAGGTGAAGGCGAGCCAGCGCCGGAGCGGGTCCATGGGCCTCCTGACCTCGGTGCAAGGAGGACTACGCGCGACCCGCGCGCTGGTTCACTCCTGCGGCGCGTGGAAGGTCCCCGCCTGCAGCTCGTCGCGCAGGAGCATGTAGATCCGGTAGTAGCCCCAGGCCTTGGTCCCGTCGGCGTCCTCGTGGTGGTCGGCGCGCAGCACGAGGTCCCCGGTGGCGAGCACGACCTCGCGCACCTCGGGGTTCTGGTCGATCTTGCAGCGGGTGGCGTCGACGATCAGCGCGTAGTGGCGCTCGACGTCGGCGCCCTTGTAGCGGATCCGCTCGCCCTCGAAGCTGACCCAGTCGATCCCGTGGGCGTCCATGACCTCCTCGGCCGCGACCCCTGCCGAGTGCGCGTCGAAGGCGACCATGGCCGCGACCTCCGCCCGGGTGTGCGTCCACCCCGGGAGCGCCGCGCGCGGGTCGTCCGGCCCCTCCGGATACTTCATGCACTGCCAGAAGCCCTCGAGGCTCGCGTAGCGCTGCCCGCGATACGTGAACGGCGTGGCCGCGAAGTTCGAGAGCAGGCCCAGCTCGTTGCGCTTGGAGAGGATCACCTCCCCCGCGCCCGCGGCCTGGGGCAGGATCTCCCAGGCCGGCACCTGGCAGTCGGTCACGGGCTCCCACCAACGGGCGGGGTAGTCGGCGCGCTCGGGGTAGGCGTCGGGGGTGCTGCTGCAGGCGCAGCCCAGGAGCGTCAGGGCCAGGAGCCAGCGGTGCGTCACGGAGTGGTCCCTTCCGAGGAGGCGGGCGGGCCGGTGTAGCGCGCCAGCGCGGAGAGGCGAGTGAAGGCCCAGGCCTCGACCGCGAAGCCCACGACCTGGGCCAGGATCCAGGCCAGGACCAGGGCCAGGAGGTCGAGGCCCACGGACGTCCCCCCGAGCACGACGACCACCGCCGCGAAGGCGCGCAGTGGCCACAGCCCGAGTGAACAGCCCGAAGCGGTCCCAGGGCAGGTCGAGGCCTTGACCGCCCCCACGAGCCAGGTCGCGGTGAAGGCCAGCCGCGACCCCGGCGCCCAGAGCGATCGAAAGGCGTGCGCGTGTCGTCCCCAGGCACGAGGGCCGCGGCGACCAGGCCCAGCCCTGCCGCCGCTACGAGGACCCCCAGCCCGCGGCGCAGGATCGACGCGCGCTCCGCCGCAGGGAGCTCGAGGTGCGCGGGACCGCTGAGGGCGTAGCTGGCCGGGGTCACGCCAGCAGGTCGCGCAGCGCCTGCTCGTCCTTCCCCACCACCGCCTGGGCCCCGCTGAGGGTGATCGGACGGCGGAGCAGGTTCGGCTCCTCCAGCACGGCCTGGGTGAACGCGCTCGGGCTCGGCGGCGTCTCCTTCCACCCTTGCTCCTTCACCCGCTTGTGGCGCGTGTTCATGACGGCCGCCACGCCGCCGGCGGTATCCAGGATCCGCTCGACCTCGCTCGAGGTCAGGGGGTCCTTGGCGTAGTTACGTTCGCTGACGTCCGGGGCGAGTTCGCGCACGAGACCTCGCGCGCTGCGGCAGGACGTTCAGGTGCTCTTGTAGAAGTAGGTCACGCTCATGGGTCGACTCCTGGCGCCGGGCTCGTCCCCGCGCCGAGGGCACAGGCTATCCAGCCCGCGAGCAGGAGCAAACCCCCGAGCGGAGTGATCGCCCCCAGCCAGCGCAGGTCGGTGAGCACCAGCAGCCACAGCGTGCCCGAGAACACCGCGCTCCCCGCGAGGAACAGCCAGGTCGCCGCCGTGAGCGCCTTGCTCGCCAGCCGCGCCCGCAAGGACGCCAGCGCCAGGAGCGCGAGGGCGTGGGCCAGGGCGTAGTCGCAGCCGGTCTCCCACACGTCGAGCAGATACGCGGCGCGCTCGGCGTCGTGGCGCCCGGCGAGGTAGGGCTTCAGCCCGTGAGCGCCGAAGGCGCCCAGGGCGACGGCGACGAAGCCGAGGGCTCCTGCCAGGATCAGCGCGCGGCGCACGCCTAGGCCTGCTCTTCGCCCTTGGGCTCGGCGGGCGCCTCCGGCTCCTCGGGAGCGGTCTCCTGGGCCAGCTCCTTGGCGGCCTGGGCGGGCTCACCCGCCTTGGGGTCGTTGGGCGCGAGCTGATCGTCGGAGACGGGGTGGGTGTAGAACCACCCGAAGGCGAGCAGCCCCACCGGGAGCAGCGCCAGCGCGATCCCCTGGCTGGTGGCGAGCTGGAACGACTCGCCCTTGTAAATGAACCCGCGGATCTCGTCGCCGCGGGTGAACTCCACGAGGAAGCGGTGGATCGCATACAGAATGAAGTAGAGCGAAGCCCCGCAGCCGGCGTAGCGCACCAGCTTCTTGCGCACGCTGAACAGGATCCCGAAGATCACCCAGTTGCCCAGACTCATGAGCAGTTGGCTCGGGAGGAGCGGCTTGCCCTTGAACGCCTCGGGCAGGAGCGCGTCGGGGCTGGTGAAGGTCACCGTCGCCCACTCGGGCCAGCTCGACTCGGGGGTCCACACCCGGCCGAAGTCGTCGCCCACGAGGAAGCAGCCGATCCGCCCCACCGCGTGCCCCAGGGGCAGGCTCATGGCGTAGATATCGGCCATCATGCGCGTGTTCAGCTTGAGCGTGCGGTTGCGCCAGAGGTAGTAGCCGGTGGCCGTGATCGGCCCCGCGTACCACACCAGCCCGCCGTTGCGCAGGTTGACCGTGTTGATCAGCATGCCGATCACGCTCGTGCCCGGCGGGTTCATGTCGCTCCAGTTCATGGCCACGAACAGGAGCCGGGTGCCGATCAGCCCCGCCAGGAACACCTCGATCGCGAAGTTGACGGTGACCTCGGGGTCGAGCCCGCGGCGCTTGCTCTCGAAGCTGATGTACTGCAGCGAGAGCATGACCGAGGCGAGGGTCATGACCGCGAAGGAGTAGATCGGGAAGTCGATCACCGGGATCGTGAACAGGATCGGGTGCATGCTGGCTCCGGGCGCGGATTCTAGCCCGGATCCCTCGCAGCGAGCCGATCGATTTGAGTGGGGCACAGCGGGACACCCTCACGCCTCGACCGACGTGGAGGCATGGAGGTGGGGCTGCGGCCGGAGTGGCGACGGAGCCAGTGGCTCCGCGCGGAGCGAGGGGCGGAGCGAGCGAGCGGGCGGAGCGGGCGGCGGAGCGGAGCGCGGGCGGAGCGCGTGCGAAGCGGAGCGAGCGGGCGGAGCGCGGGCGAAGCGGAGCGAGCGGGCGGAGCGGAGCAGGAAGGCGGAGCGCGGGCGAAGGCGCGGGCGCGGGCGAAGCGGAGCGAGCGGGCGGGCGCGGGCGAAGCGGAGCGCGAGGGGCGGGCGGAGCGAGCGGGCGGAGCGCGGGCGAAGCGGAGCGCGGGCGAAGCGGAGCGGCGGGCGGAGCGCGGGCGAAGCGGGCGCGAGCGGAGGCAGGCGGGCGAGCGGGCGGAGCGGAGCGAGCGGGCGGAGGCAGGCGAGCGGGCGGGCGAAAGCATGAGCGGGCAGAAGCCCGCGAATGTCCCGCGCGACCGCGCGGGACGAGGCCCGTCCCCGGGCCTCCCCGCGTGAGCGGCGAAGCCGCGAACGCGCCCTGTGGGGTGAGGGCGAGGGGCTTTGCCCCGAGCCCGAGGGGGTCTGGGACAGACCCCCTAGGATTACAGCAGCTCGCCTTCGATCTCTTGCTCGGCGCTGTCGGGGTAGAGCGGGTGCAGCTCCTCGGCCAGCGCCTCCGAGGTCTCGTAGCGCTTGGCCTTGTCGAAGGCCACGTAGCGCGCCTTGGGGTGCTGCGAGTCCACGATCAGGTGTCGCTTGTTCTTGACGGTGAACCCGTGGCTGGTCGGGGTGTGCCCGCAGAGCATGACGTCGACCTCGAGCCGGTCGGCGAACTCCTCGGCCACCTCGTCGCCGTACTCGCGCCCGTTGACCAGGGCCACGATCGGCTTGAGCTTGTTGAACGGCTGCCCGGCGGAGGTCTCGGTGAGGTAGGTCCGGCTGAGGCTGGGAATGAACGGGCGCTTGGGCGTGGAGTGGCTCATGAACACGCCGTTGGGCGAGAAGATCGCGGCGGGCATGTCGCCAATGAACTCGCGGTAGGCCTCGAGCACGTCCTCGTAGCGCCCGCGATACATGTAGGCCATGCCGCGGAACAGGTAGCGATTGAGGAACTTCCCGCCCTTGACCAGCTCGCGCCGCAGGTTCAGCGCCAGGTCGTGGTTGCCGAGCATGTAGTAGACCTGGCCCGGGTGCGCGACCATGAGCTTGATCGCCTCCATGATCGCCACGAAGCTCAGGTCGCGGTTGTCGGCGGTGATCAGCCGCGCGTGCACGATCTCCTGCAGGATCAGGGTGCGCTGAGGGTTGTGCTTCAGGTCCGCGAGCTGGGCGAGGCGCTTGAGGTTGTTCACGTTGCCGTGCAGGTCGCCGGCCAGCCACACGTCGCCGGGCCCCTCGGGGAGCATGACCGCGCGCCCATGGACGTGGGGGTCCTGGTCGCGGAGCAGCTTGGCCTTGTGGATCAGCGCGATCGCCTCGTCGGCCTGGCTGACCTCGAGTCGCGCGGTGGAGGCCGCCCGCGCCAGCCCGGCGATCTCGTCGATCACCCCCTGGGCGGCGGTGTCCTTGAGCGCGCCGGCCTTGGTCAGCACGCGCAGGGCCTGCTTGCCGCCGTGGGCGAGGTTGTAGCTGCGGGCGATCTCGAGGGCCTTGGGGTAGTTGCGCCGGTTGATCAGCTCCATGAAGAGCACGGTCGCGGCCCGGGTCACGTAGGCGTCGCCGAGGTCGTATTCCTTGGCGCACTTGAGGCTGATATCCGGGCGCCCGCTCTTGAGGTCGGCCTCGTAGGCCCGGCGCGCGACGTCCCGGGCCTGGTCCTTGCCCAGGCGCATGCGCTTGATGATGCTCTTCGCCTGCTCGTATTCGCTGGCAGAGCGACGGATCCGGCCGGATTCTCCTCCTGCGACGCCCATGAGACCTCGACGCACCTCCCGGGAGCTGGCTTGCGCGGTGTCGTCCAGGGTAGGTCGGGGGCTCACCCCGCGCCATGCGCATGACCGACGGGGGTTTAGGGGGCGGCCGGGAGCAGGGCTATACTCGCCGCCCGGAGGGCCCGCATGACCCGGATCCTGTTCGTGTGCCTGGGCAACATTTGCCGCTCCCCGCTGGGGGAGGGGGTGTGCCGGCACCTGGCCGAGGAGCTGGGGGTCGAGGTCGAGGTCGACTCGGCGGGCACCGCCGCCTACCACGCGGGGGAGGCCCCGGACCCGCGCAGCCACAGCGTCGCCGCCAAGCACGGGGTCTCCCTGGCCGGGCAGAAGGCGCGGCAGGTCGCCGCGCAGGACTTCGAGCGCTTCGACCTGATCCTGGCCATGGACGCCGCGAACCTGCGCGACCTGCGCGACCGCTGCCCTAAGGGCGCCAAGGCCACGCTCAAGCTCATGCGCGACTACGACCCTGAGGGGACCGGCGACGTCCCCGACCCCTACTACGGCGGCCCCGGGGGCTTCGACACGGTCTACGGCATGGTCGAGCGCAGCTGCCGAGCGCTGCTCGAGTCGCTGGGGTGAGCCGCGAGCGCGCCCTGGCCGCGGCCTTTGCCGAGGCCCTGGGGGTCGACGTGCCCCAGGTGGCCCTCGAGCCGGTGGGCGGCGGGTGTATCAACCAGGCCGCGGTGTGCGAGGTCGCCGGCGAGCGCTGGTTCGTGAAGTGGAACGACCGGCCCCTGGCCGGTCAATTCGCGGCGGAGGCGGCCGGGCTCGCGGCCCTGGCCGCGGCAGAGAGCGGGCTCGTCGTCCCTTCGGTGCTCGTGCACTCGGACGTCCCGGGCGCGGCGTTCCTCGTCCTGGGCTACCTCGAGCGCGGCGCCCGCGGCCCGGGCTTCGACGAGGCGCTGGGCCGGGGGCTGGCCGCGCTGCACCGCTCCAGCGCCCCCGAGTTCGGGTTCGCGCTGGACGGCTACTGCGGGGCCACCCCGCAGCCCAACGCCCGCTGCGCGAGCTGGCTGGAGTTCTACCGCGAGCGGCGCCTGGGCCACCAGCTCACCCTGGCCCGCGCCGCGGGCTTCCCGAGCGAGGGCTTCCGCGCGGGCCAGCGGCTGCTCGCGCGTCTCGAGGCCTGGATCGAGGACGACGAGCCCCCGGCGCTGATCCACGGGGACCTGTGGTCGGGCAACCTCTACCCCTGCGCCGGCGGGCGGCCCGGCCTGGTCGACCCCGCTGCCTACTACGGGCACCGGGAGGCGGAGCTGGGCATGATGACCCTGTTCGGCGGGTTCTCGCAGCGGGTGTTCGCGGCCTACGACGAGGCGTTCCCCCTCGCAGCGGGGTGGCGCGAGCGCCTGGGCCTCTACAGGCTCTATCACGTGCTCAGCAAAGCCCCACCATTTCAACCTGTTTGGCGGAGGCTACGCCTCGCAAGCCGAGTCGCTGATCCGGCGCTATCTGTGACCCCACCCCCTGACACGAGGCGGTCGGCCATGAACGCAAGTCACCGATCGTCAGCCACTTGAGCCCGCTCGCGATTTAACGCAATGCATCTTGCGAGGATTAGACCTCAACGCCACAGTTGAAGGGCCGAGAGTGAGAGAGGAGACCGCCGTTGCGCACCACCGGTTACTCGTCCCTCCCCCTCTACGCGCTCTTGGGCCTGGTCGGCGCCGGGCTCCTGGCGCTGGACCTCACCACCTCCACCGCAGTCGGCGCGGCCTACGTCGCGATCGTCGTCGTGGCGCGGGGCATGGGGGCTCGCCCTCGCGAGCTGTGGTTCGCCGGCGGGCTCGCCTGCGCCCTGATCCTGGTGGGGCTGGCCGGTGAGCCTGCGGGTCCGACCCTCGCCGCGCTCTGCGCCGCTGCCCTGGGCCTCGTGGTCACGAGCATGGCCACCGCCTGCAGCCTCCGCGGCTGCCACGCCGCCGCGACGCAGCTCCCCTACGCCGAGCTCTACGCCGAGATCGTGGACTCCTCGCGCAACGCGTCCCTGGTCGTCGACAAGGACCTGCGGGTGGTCTCGCTCAACCGGACCTACATGGAGTGGTTCCGACCCCAGGCCTCGCGCTGCGACCTCCTGCTGCAGCCCTTCACGGCGATCGATCGAGGGCGCTGGGACCTGCCCGGGCTGGTGACCTCCATGCGGGCCCTCCTCGCTCGCGAGCAAGACACCCGCGCCGCCCTCGACTTCGAGGTCGGCCAGGACCTCCCCCGCCAGGGCGTGCGGACCCTGAACCTCACCGTGCGTAAGGTCAGCCACCTCGGCGAGGGGCTGTGCCTGCTCGTGACCTGCGAGGACGTCACCGAGCGCAAGGAGTCCCTGCGCGAGCTGCGCCGCTCCCACAGCAACCTGCGCCGCACGACGGCCAAGCTCGAAGAGACCAAGGAGCGCCTGGCCCAGGCCGAGCGGCTCGAGGCGATCGGCCGGCTCGCCGGCGGCGTGGCCCACGACTACAACAACATGCTCTCGGCGATCCTCGGGTTCTCCGACCTCGCCTCCAGCCGGCTCCCGGCCGACCACCCGGTGCAGGCCTTCCTGGGCACGATCCGCGAGGCCGGCCAGCAGTCCGCCGCGCTGACTCGCCAGCTCCTGGCGTTCGGGCGCAAGTCGATCCTCTCGCCCAAGGTCGTGGACCTGAACGAGACCCTGCACAGCGCCAACAAGCTCCTCGAGCGCCTGATCGGCGAAGACATTCGGATCGAGTTCGAGCCGGGGACCAAGCTCGGCCCGGTCTACGTCGACCCGGTGCAAATGGAGCAGGCGGTGGTGAACCTGGCGCTCAACGCCCGCGACGCCATGCCCCAAGGCGGACTGCTGCACCTGCGCACGAGCAACGTGCACCTGCGGGACAACGAGGCCAAGGCGATCGAAGCCGAGCTCACCGGCGGCAACTACGTGCTGCTCGAGGTCCGCGACACCGGCACGGGCATGGACGAGGAGGTCCTGGCCCATATCTTCGAGCCGTTCTTCACCACCAAGGACCCGGCCCACGGCACGGGCCTCGGCCTCGCGAGCATTCACGGCTTCGTCAAGCAGTCCGGCGGCGCGATCTGCGCGGAGAGCGAGCTGGGCCAGGGCTCGGTGTTCCGGCTCTACCTGCCCCACGTGAGCTTCCCCGCGGCGACCCGCCCCTCGGAGACCGCCGCCGCCCCGCGGCTGCGCGGCACCGAGACGATCCTCGTGGTCGAGGACGAGGCCGTGGTGCGCGGGGTCATGCTCGAGGCCCTGGGGAGCCACGGCTACCAGGTCCTGCTCGCCGCCGACGCCTACGAGGGGCTGCGGCTGTGCGAGGACTACCCCGACACGATCGACATGATCATTACCGACGTGGTCATGCCCGGCATGAACGGCAAGGAGTTCATCGCGAACCTCCCGCCCAAGCGCAAGGGCGCGCGCGTGCTCTACACCTCGGGCTACACCGAGACCCGCGTGCTCAGCCACGGGATCGACGGCGAGCAGGTCATGTTCATGCCCAAGCCGATCAACGTGACCGACCTCCTGAGCCTGGTGCGCGAGATCCTCGACGGCTCGCTGACGCCCTCCTCGCCCTAGTGGGGTTACGTGGCCGGCGACCAACGCAGTCGGCGACGACGAGGGCATGCGAGGGCACTACCCTGTTAGCGGACAGAGCCTAGCTCTCGACCGGACGGGGAGCGCCTTCCAGCGCGAGGCACAGCGCCCCGCCTTCGGGGGTCGGCTTCGCCGACCCCTCGATCGTCAGGAGTTGCTTCGCAGCGTGCCGGGCGCATGTCAACGGGCTGCTCGTCAGTCGCCCGCACGTGGGCGTCCCCGCCCGAGCTCGGGGCCTCCGGCGCGCGGAGGACCTCCGCGAGCGCAGGTAGCCGTCGAGGACCTCCACGCACAGCGCCTCGAGGGCTGCCCGCGCTCTCCGCGAGCTGGTCCAGCCGCGCGAACCGTCGAGGGCGGAAGGCGCACCGGGTGTCGCTGCACCCCCTCGCGTTCGCCGTAGCCCCCGAGGGCCTCGGCCACCGCGTGCCGGTGCGCCCGGTGCAGCGCGGCCAACCGGGCGCTGAGCGCCTCGAGCTCGCGCTCCTCGGCCTGGGCCGCGTCCAGCGCGCGCAGCTCCTGCCTCGGTGCGCTCGTGGGCGGCGACCTCCCGCTCCAGGGCCTCGAGCCGCGCGTCCACGTCGTCCTCGGGCTCGCTCGCTGCCGCCTCCTCGCCGCCCGATCCTCGGCCCCGAGCCGCGGGACGTCGGCTTCGGCGACTGGCCGCGACAGGGCCTCCGGCTATACGAGCACCCCTGAGCGACCGCCGGCTGAGAACCTGGAGCGCTCGCGGCGCCGCGCTACCGGACCTCGGCGGGCGCCGGGCCCGGATCTGCCGAGCGCCGGTGGGCGACCGTGGGCGCTCAGGATCGCGGTCCGCGACGCGCCTCGGCCCCGAGCGCGCGCGGCGACGCCGCGGATCAGAACAGCCAGCGGGCGAAGGTGCGGGTGACGGTGGGCATGACCGCGTAGGTCATGAGCAGCACGATCGTGCCCACCGAGAGCGCCTCCAGCGCCAGCGGCGGCCCCGCGAACGCGCCCTTGATCGCCCGGGGCACGAAGTGCACCAGCGGCCAGATCACGCAGAAGGTGGCCAGGGCCATTTTCCACTTGGTGGGCGCCCGGCCCTGGTGCTCCTCCGGTGAGAACAGGAACTCCAGGCTGTGGTAGTTCAGCCGCGGCGCCTCGTCGGTGAACTGGTGGGTCTGTTCGAGCCAGGCTTTGCGCTCCTCGGAGCCGATCCAGGCGTCGAGGTGGGGGTAAGTGTCGAAGCGGAAGATCGAGACGAACACGTTCTCGCCGGGCTCGCAGGGACGGATCACCTCGGTGCCGAGGTAGCCCGGGAAGCGCCGGCTCGCCGCCGAGATCCCCTGCATCCAGCGTTGAAACGCCGCCTCGTCCCCGGGTCGCACCGTGTGGTGCGCCAGGACGGTCACCGGCTGGCTGCTCGCGTCGTTCACCGCACCTCCTGCCCCCACGTCGCCACACTCCCCAGGACGAGGCAAGACTCGTCGCAGCAGGAAAATCGAGGCCCGCTCCCCATCCTCTGCCCCTCGGCCAGAGACACCTCTGGGCGAGAGCCCGAACGGAGGTGTGCATGCGGCGCCGGAGCTTCGTGGTCGCGTATCTGCTGTGGTTCTTCCTGGGCCTCCTGGGGATCCACCGCTTCTATCTAGGACGCCCCGTGAGCGGGGTGATCTGGCTGCTGACCGGCGGCTTGCTGGGGGTCGGCTGGCTGATCGACCTCGTGTGGACGGCGGTCATGGTCGAGGACGAGAACCGCCTCCGGCTGGGCTACAGCTACGCCTAAACACTGACGCAGCAACCGCTCGAGCCTGGCTTCACGCTCCCTGCTTGATCTTCCGCGCGCGCTCGGCTACAAACAATCCGTCTGGACTGTTTGTATGCGACGCACCCAAGCCGAACGCAGCGCGACCACCCAGGCCCGGGTCCTGGAGGCGACCTGCGCGTCCCTCGCCGAGCTGGGCTACCCGGGCACCACCCACGCCGTGATCTGCGAGCGCGCGGGGGTCTCCCGCGGGGCGTTGCTGCACCACTTCCCCACCAAGGCCGCGCTCATGGCGGCCGCGGTCGAGCACCTGTTCGCGCAGCGCCACGCGGCGTTCCGCAGCGCCTTGGCCGACCTCCCCTCCGCCGGACGCTTGCAGGCGGCCTTCGCGCAGCTCTGGGAGATCTACGGCGGACCGACCCTCGGCGCCTGGCAGGAGCTGGTCGTCGCCTCGCGCACCGACCCCGCGCTGCGCGAGCACGTGGCCGCGGTCAACGCGCGCTTCCGCGCCGACGCCGAGGCGACCTTCCGCGCGCTGTTCGGCCTGCCCGCGGCGGCGCCGGTCGGCCCCGCGCTGAGCCTGGCGTTGGCGGCCCTCGACGGCCTCGCGCTGAACCACGTTCTCGAAGTCGACGACACCGCTGCGCGCGCCGCCCTCGACGAGCTGGCGCGCCTGGCCGGGTCCTGGCTCCCCGGAGGCGCCCCGTGAGCGACGAGGTCCTGATCCAAGGCGGCACGGTCTACGACGGCAACGGCGGCCCCGGGCTCGCCGCGGACCTGCGGATCCGCGAGGGACGAATCGCCGAGCTCGGGCCGGGCCTGGAGCCCGGCCCTGGCGCCCGGGTGATCGACGCCCGCGGGCGCTGGGTCACGCCCGGGTTCCTCGACCTGCACACCCACTACGACGCCGAGGTCGAGTTCGACCCGTCCCTGCACGAGAGCCTGCGCCACGGCGTGACCACGGTCGTGACCGGGAGCTGCAGCCTGAGCATGGTCATGGGGGAGCCGCGGGACCTGGCGGATCAGTTCTGCCGGGTCGAGGCGATCCCGCGCCCGGTCGTCCTGCCGCTCCTCGAGCGGGTCAAGGACTGGGACGGCCCGCGGGAGTACGTCGAGCACCTGCGCAGCCTGCCCCTGGGACCGAACGTGGCCTGCCTGCTCGGGCACAGCACGATCCGCAGCGCGGTCATGGGCCTCGAGCGCAGCGTGACCCGTGGCGAGCGCCCGACCGAGGCCGAGCTCCAGCGCATGGACGCGCTCCTGGACGAGGCGCTGGACGCGGGGTTCGTGGGGCTCTCGGTGAGCACCCTGCCCTGGGACAAGCTCGACGGCGAGGCCTTCCGCAGCCGCCCCATGCCGTCGGTGTTCGCGTCCTGGCGCGAATACCGCCGGCTGGCCAAGCGCCTGCGCGCGCGGGGTCGCGTGCTGCAGGCGGTGCCGAACATTTCCACCAAGGTCAACGTGTTCCTGTTCCTCCTGCTCAGCGCGGGGCTGTTCGTGCGGCGGGCGTTGAAGACGACGTTGATCTCCATGATGGACGTGCGCGCCGATCGCTTCGCGTTCCGGATCGCCGGGCTCCTGGCCCGGGTCGTGAACCGGTGCTCGGCGGCGACTTCCGCATGCAGGCCCTCCCCGAGCCCTTCGACCTCTACGCCGACGGCATGGATATCGTCGTGTTCGAGGAGTTCGAGGCCGGGACCGCGGCGCTGCACGTGACCGACCAGCTCGCGCGCACCGAGCTCCTGCGCGACCCGGCCTACCGCGCGCGCTTCAAGCGCCAGTGGCGACGCAAGCTCGTGCCTCGGGCCTACCACCGGGACCTGCGCTTCGCGGAGGTCCTGGAGTGCCCTGACCCGAGCGTGGTCGGCAAGACCTTCGCCCAGCTCGGGAGGAGCGCGATCAGGCCGCGGTCGACGTTCCTGGACCTCGTGATCGAGCACGGCCGCGCGCTGCTGGTACACGCTCATGGGCAACGACCGCCCGCGCTGGCTGGAGTGGATCGTGACCCACCCCGACATTCTGATCGGGTTCTCGGACGCCGGCGCGCACCTGCGCAACATGGCCCACTACAACTTCCCCCAGCGTCTGCTCAAGCGCGTGCGCGACGCCGAGCGCGCCGGCGCGCCGTTCATGAGCGTAGGCCGCGCGGTCGAGCGCCTGAGCGGCGAGCTCGCGCGCTGGCTGGACCTCGACGCGGGCGTGCTCGAGGTAGGCCGCCGGGCCGACGTGGTCGTGCTCGACCCCGAGGCCCTCGACGACGCGGTGGAGGCGATCCACGAGGAGCCCGTGCCCGAGCTCGACGGCCTGGCGCGGCTCGTGCGCCGGAACCCGCGGGTCGTCGACGCCGTCCTGGTCAACGGCCGGCTCGCGGTCGAGCGCGGCGAGCCCCTGCCCGAGGTCGGCCGCGCCCCCGGCTTCGGGCGCGTGCTCGCCGCGGGCGCGCCGGCCGAGGCCTCTCCGGCCCTCACCCCGGCTTAGGCCACCCCTGGCCCCGGTCGCGCGCTCGTGCTGCGATCGGAGCCGGAGGCGCCATGCTCGCTCTGCTCCCCGTCGTGCTGTTCGCGCTGCCGCTGATCGCGGTGGTGTTCGCCGCCGTGCTCTACGCCAGCTTCCACCGCGAGCACCTGGGACGCGCGGGCCCCTGCGTGATCTTCGGCGGCTGCCTGGTGGAGGTCGCGCTGCTCACGAGCCTGGGGTTCCAGGCGACGATCCAGCTCGGCGCGCTGTCCCACGAGGCGCTGACCACCGCGGCGATCGGCGTGGGGATCGTCAGCGCGCTGTGCGGGACCCTGGGCTGGAGCCTCGTGCTCCTCGCGGTGTTCCTCGACCGCGGACCGCTGGAGGAGCTGGACTGACGCGCGGGGAGCTTCCCCTTCTCCCCGTTCCACCATTTGACGCTGGCTGCTTCCATGGGACCTCTCGAAGCTCGACATGAACCGTCGCCGAATCGCGTGCCGACTCGTCAAGGCGTCCCTCCGCGAGGCACGTGCCTGCGCAAGGCCAGGCTCGACGCGGTCTCGTTTCACGTCGGGCCCCGGATCGGACGTCCGGGTCACCGCGGTGTGCCCAGAGGACTCAGCGCCAACGCGGCATGCGCTCGAGCACCGAGTCGTCCTCGAGCTCGGCGCACAGCGCCTCGAGGGCCGGGCGATCGGCGCCCTCCCAGCGCAGGTCGGCGAGGGAGTCCCGGAGCGGCACGTCGGTGCGCAGGACCCCCAGGTCGCGGTGCAGGAGTACTTCGCGCCGACGCACGCGCAGCGCCTCGGCCAGGCGCGCGGCCCCGCGGACCTCGACCTCCCACTCGGCCGCGTCCGCCGGGATCGCCTCCAAGGTGGGGTAGCGCGCGAGCACCGCAGCCGCCGACTTCCCGCCCCAGCCGGGGACCCCGGGCAGCCCGTCCGAGGGGTCGCCGACGAGCGCCTGGTAGTCGGGGATCTGCTCGGGGCGCACGCCGAAGCGCGCGCGGACCCCGGCCTCGTCGGTCACCCGCTTTCGGATCCGGTCCAGGACCACGACCCGCTCGCCGACCACGCACTGGAGCAGGTCCTTGTCGGTGGTGCAGATCACGACCTGCTCTGCCTCGCCTCGGTAGCGCGCGGCGGCGGTCGCCAGCGCGTCGTCGGCTTCATAGCGCTTGACCAGGGGCCAGGCCACGAGCCCCAGCGCGCGCACGGCCTCGACCGCGAGCCCGTGCTGCCCTGCGATCGCGCGGTTGGGCCCCGCGCCCGCGGGCACCGGCCCCCGCGGGGCCACGGCCATGGCCTGATCCAGGGCCACCGCCACGTGGCTCACGTCGTCCTGGCGCAGGAGCGCGGCCAGGGTCTGGAGCAGCCCGCGCACCGCGCCGACCTCGCGCCCGTCGGCGACAGTCGCCCGTGGGGCGCCGAAGAAGCAGCGGAACAGCTCGAACGTGCCGTCGACCAGGTGCACCTTCATGGCGGAACTCTACGTCCCGGCTGGCCCGCAGGGCGACTTATCTTTGATTTGAAGCTGGCGCTGAGCGGCCCCAGGGGCTATCACCTGCCGATCGCAACGTTCGGAGGCACCATGCCCACCGCCACCAAGGACCACTACGCTCCCCTCGATCCGGCCGAGTCGGCCGTCGCGGTCGACCCGACCCAGGTGGTCTACCTCGGCCCCTACTGCGACGAGGAGCACGCCCGTGAGGAGCTGACCCCGTTGCTCGCGAGCCACGGCGCGCGCCTCGAGAGCGCGGACGAGCCCGAGATCGGCGACCACCTGTTCAACGCGACCCTGCTCACCACGAGCGAGGGCATGTGGGTCGGCCTCCAGGCCCAATACGCCCTCGGCGCGAGCGACGAGTTCACCGAGTACGGCTTCCAGGCCGTGGCCGGCGGCGCCCAGGTGCGGATCCACCCGCTCAAGGGCGAGGGTCAGACCCTGCTGCGCACCGCCGCGATCGCCGAGTACCCGGGCAGCGCCGACGACGCCGCCAAGGCCGAGCTCTGCGCCCGCGGGAACACCGCGACCTGCACCGTCCGCCGCCTGATCGTGGAGCGGATCCCCGGCTAACGCCGCCCTCGATCGAGCTGCCTACCGCAGCTCGAGCACCAGGCCCTCGCTGCGCAGCAGCCGCGGGTGCAGGACCGGCACTCCCAGCTCTTCCACGGGCAGAGGCTGGGACAGGGAGGTTGAGTAGGGAGTGCCCCAGGCCGGTGCCTCGCAGAACGCTGCGTAGAGCGTCACGCGCTTGGGGCCGGCCTCCGGCAGGATCTCTCCCAATCGCGCCCGGTTGAGTTTCACCTTCCACGTGTGGACTTCGCCGGCGGAGAGCGCGTCCCTGGGGATCCCCTTCCCCGAAAAGAAGAAGTTGCCGTAGGAGCTGTCCTGGGCGGACCCCTGGAGCCAGGTTCCGTCGTCGCCCAGGCAGGCGAACAGCAAACAGTGCCGTTCGGAGCCGACC
The DNA here is from genome assembly GCA_041402045.1 of Planctomycetota bacterium. Classification (GTDB taxonomy): domain Bacteria; phylum Planctomycetota; class J058; order J058; family J058; genus JAGQRJ01. The sequence goes on from JAWKSZ010000030.1 coordinate 41,986, forward strand.
ACGGCACTCGTGTCCTCGACGTGGAGCGAGATCCGCCACTCCAGATCGACAGGGGTGCCTTTCCCCTGCTCGAGCGTCAGGCGCAACCCCTCGGCTTCAAGGGGCAACTCCTCGAGGGATGTCGGCGGGGCGATCACCTCGCTGAACCACTTCGCCCTGGGTTCGAGCGCCACGCTGTATCGATCCCAGGTGTGTCGCTCGAGACCAAACCAAGAAGGCGACCCGTGTCCCCAGCGCAGCGCCGGCTGGTCGACCCCAGGAAATGTCTCGGGGGGGTGCCCGGAGAGCACGACGCGCTCGCCTTCTCGCAGGACGAGCGGAGCGTCCACGCCTCCAGCCCGAATCACGTAGGCCCCAGGTACCGTTGGGCCCCACACCCTCCTTAGACCTCCGCCCGGGGAAACTCGGAAGACCTCCGGGGAAACTCGGAAGACCTCGCCCCCGCCCGTGTCTTCGGCGAACTCCAGTGAAGCCAAGGGCTGCGGCCGACGCCGCGGCAGACACTCGACGAGCGCCCGGGCTCGCCCCACCGGGTCGACGCGCAACCCGCTTCGTCCTACGCCCGTGACCACTCCTCGCACCCCAACCCGAGGCCTGATCACCTCGGGCTCGTCTTGATTCCTGAAGAACCAGTCGTCCGCTTCGAGGCGGCCGTCGATGCGCCGCCGGGTGACGTCGTCGACCGGGGCGCCGAGCAGAGCGGCTGACCCCTCGCGGAGCAGCGGGACGTGCCAGTTATCGTCGAGTTGTCCTACCACGGAGTAGAGGCGCTCGTCGCCCACTCCAAGCACCAAGGCCTCGTCCCCTGGCGCCGCGAAGGACCCGACCTCCACGTCGAGCAGGTCGAGTCCTTCGACCCGGAGCACGGCCAGCCCCCCAGCGTCGCCCGGGGTGTAGCGGACTTTGCGCCGCCGAAGCTCCCCTTCGAACCAGATCTGAGCCCACTCCCTCTTCGAGGCCTCGCGCTCCTCGACCGCCCCGAGCGAGACCTCGCCCCCGAGATCGGACATGCGCTGGGTGTCCTCGTGGAAACCGCGCAGAAGGTATTCGGTCTCGAGTTGGTGCCCCTGCTCGGCGTGCAAGGCGCAGCGCAGCGCGAGCGCAGGGTCGCCGTCCTGCGGACGAACGAGGGCCCGCGCGGTGACCACGACGCCCAGCGCTGCCACCCCCGACCCGTGGACCTCCTCGAGCAACTCACGCCCGTCTGAGGTGCAGGCGTAGAGCCGCACCTCGATCCCCACCACGCTGCGCAGGAGGCTCGCCTCCTCCCGCGGCGGGAAGTCAAAAGGCTCGAGGGGCGCCGAAGGGCCGGGGACCTGGTCGCCGTGCCGACCCTCGAGCGCGCTCACGAGGAAGACGAGATCGCGCTCGGGCAGCGTCGCGGGGTCAGCCCTTGCGACGAAACGCCGATCTTGGCTGTCGGCGCTCCGCGCGACGAGCCGTTGTATCTCTGCCCAGAGCTCTTGGCGCCGCTCCGGTGAGAGCGGGCGCGCGAGGTCGAGGAACAACCGCTCGTTCGCGAGTCCCTCCTTCAGGGCGACAACCACCCTCTCGACCAACCACGGAGGGACGGGTGGCCCCGCGGAAGCGATCGCTTCGAGCTCGGCGCGGGCCTCGTCAGGGCCAAGCACCTGGACACGTCCGCGGCAGCGAGGCTCGCTGCTGTCCCTCGGGGGTTCGATTCGCACCTCGTGAGAGCCCGGCGGGAGGAGCCTCGAACCCCAGAGCTCATGTCCGTTCCTTGCGGGGAAGGCGCCCGACCACACGCCGCCGATCCACCCCCCGTCACCGGCTGCGCCGTTCACGTGCACGAACTGTCCTGGCGCGACTCGCGCGGGGATCACCTCCACCCACTGGGGCTCCGGAGTTGGCTGGACCGCTTCCGGGGTGTACTCGGAGCGGGTGACCGTCAGCCAGGAGGGGAGCTCAGGCGAAGGCGGCGCGGGGATCACCTCGATCAACTGTGGCTCCGGAGTCGCCCGGACCGGCTCCGGCGAGCCCACGCTGGGGGTGATCGTCACCCAAGACGGCAACTCAGGGGGAGGCGCTTCCTCCGCGGGCGTCGAGACGCAGCGTGCGCAGGTCAGGAGCAGGCAGGGCGCGAGGAGGCGAACGAACGAGCGACGCATGAGGGGCTCCCAGCCAGATCCTACGCGTCCGGGCGGATTGCGTCCTCAGGCCTTCCAGCGGAGGGGGTAGTCCCTGTACCCCTCCCGGGCCACGAGCAGCGCGACGTCGGGGTCGCGCGACTCACGGTCGAGCGGGAGCCCCAGGGCCTGGGCGAAGGTCTCGTCGTAGGCGCGAAACGCGGCGACCACCTCGTCCGAGACCTCGGGGTAGACCTCGTAGGCCACGAGCCGCTCGTCCTCGCTGATCGCCAGGACCTGCCGAGCGACGAAGGTCTCGCCGGCGCGGGCGTAGACCACGGCCTTGTTGGCGTCGAGGGCGATCGCCGCCGCCATGCAGGCATAGCTCCCGCCGAGGCCCACGCAGGAGCCGACGTGGGTGCCCAGGCGCAGGACCTCGAGCGGGTCGCGCTCGAGCCCGAGGCGCAGGGTGCGCCCGTTCGCGCGGTGGTTGAGCGCGATCCCGAGCCGCCAGCGCCGACGCAGGACCTTGGGGTGGGCGGCGAACCATGCCGCGTTCAGGGGGTGACGTTGCACCTGGGGCTCCTCGCCCCGCGCCACCGCGCGCAGCACGCGGTTCAACCCGCGGCGGTTGTCGTCGACCCACCCCCGCAGCAGGAGCGCGTGGCGCACGCGCACGTCCTCAGCCGCCCGCGGCGCGAAGCCCAGGCTCGCCGCCTCGCGCTCGACGACCGTGCGCCGGATCGCGTGCAGGGCCAACTCGGGCAGCGCCGCCAGCAAGCGCGCGCGGTGCGAGTCGAGCTGCGTGGCACGCAGGCTCGCCTCTCCCCGCAGGTGCGCGCGCAGACGGCGGCGCACTGGCTCCTGACCCCCGAGGCGTCCCAGCGCCTCGACCTGCGCCACCAGCTCGGGGAGCGGGAGGGCCTCGAGCGCCTCCCGCGTGGGGAGCCGCGGCTCGATCCAGCGCAGCGCGGCCTCCCGATCCGGCGCGGACAGCGCCCCCAGGGTTCGCGCGCAGCGCAGGTAGGCGCCGATCGCTCGGACGAAGCCGGCCCGGGCCAGGTCAGGGGCCCGGTCTGCGAGCGTGCCGGCGCCGGCCACGATCAACCGCGCGTCGTTGCCCCGCGCGCAGGCCTGCTCCACCGCGTTCCAGACTGCAGCGGGCGCGGCGAGGTAGCTTCCGAGGTCCGCGCGCTGGGCGAGCAGCCCGGCCACCGGGGTGGACGCGGCGCGGGTCCCGTGGGGGGGGCGGCAGAGGGTGGCGATCAGCTCAGCTACCTGTCCGAGTCGGGGGCCGGCCCCGGGTGCCCTGCCCACGCCCTCGCCCACCAGCTCGACGGCCTTGGAGAGGTAGCCCGGCTCCACCGCGCGCAGCGTGGTCAGGAGCTCGCGCAGGGCCGTCGGCTCGATCGCCCCGCAGGGCCTGCCCCAGCGCGCAGACCGGGTGAGCACCTCTGCGACGCCGTAGCAGGTGCGCGGCGCGAGCTCCTGCCACCCGGGCTCGCGCAGCGCAGCGACCCAGCCGGGCAACCGCGCGCAGGACTCCCACAGGTCGAGGGCGAAGCACTCCCGCGCGTAGTCGTCGAGGTCCTCGTCCTCCCGGATCCGCTCCATGAACCCCACCACGGCGCCCTCGACGTCGCCGAGGTCCGGCAGGACCCGCTCCACCTGGCGCCGGGCGAAGTCGCAGGCGGGGTCGAAGCGCTCAGCGAGCGCGACCCCGGCGCGGAACCAGGCCAGGTCGCCGTGATCCACGAGCGCGCGCAGCGCGTCCCGCAGTCGCGCGACTCGGGTGGCCTCAGCAGAGACCTCCGCGATCCAGGCCAGAGCTTCGCGCGCCGCCGCGTCCGGGCCCTCCGCCAGGAAGAGGAGCGCGCCGCTCGAGGCGAGCGCCCGCAGCAGCGCCAGGCGGGGCGCGCCGGGCTCGAGCGCGGCGAGGAGCGTAAGCCAGGCCTCAGCCCCCTGCGCGGAGGTCACCGCCGCGATCGAGGCGACCTCCGCGCGCAGGCCCACGTCGGCGTCGAGGTCGAGGGCCCAGTAGAGCGCGAGCAGTCGGCGCCGAATCTCGGGAGAGGCGCTGCGCTGGGTCCAGCCCAGGGACCTCGCAAACCCCGCAGGCTCTACCGGCCTTACGCGCGGGAGCTTGCGCCAGCGCCCGCGCAGCTCGCGCAGCCCTCCGGCGGAGCAGAGCACGGGCCTCAGGTCGACGAGGGGCGGCCCCGGGGGCTTGGGAGGCCGGACCTTCGTGCCCTGGTAGCCCCGCGGGTGCGCCGCGGTGCGGCGGGGGAGCGCGCGGGGTCTCCCGAAGCCCTCGGGCAGCACGGCGTGTCCGCGCGCGTCGGGGTCGACCACGGTCTCGGCGAGCACCCGCCGCGCGGCGGCCTCGACCTCGGGCCCCAGGTCGAGCACCCGGCCGAGGAGCTCGTGGGCCGCTCGCAGCCGGGCCACCCGCGCCGCGAGGGGCGCGGGCAGCGCCTCGATCGGCAGCCGGATCTCGCGATAGCCGCCGTCGTCTGCTGCGCGGCTGAGCACGGCTTCGAGCCCCGTCGGCTGACGGAGCAGCGCTACGAGCACGTCCACGTCGGGCCTCCCGACGCAGGACGCGCGAGGCGCCGCCGCCTGTCAGCCCGCGACGCCCTTCGCGACCGGATCGCCGCGCCCCAGCGCCCAGGGCACGACGTCGCGGGCGGCGGTGGCGCGCACCCTCTCGAACCCGCCAAAGACCTGGCCCAGCTCGAGCTCGATCTCCCGTAGCCCCCACGAGCGCAGCGGATCCGCCTCGCCCAGCGCCAGGAGCACGTGGTTGGCCGCGCCCGCGACGCAGGTCCCGGCGACGTGGCCGAACTCCTCGCTGGCGACGTTCGTCGCCTGCCAGGCGTCGAGGGCCAGGACCCGCAGCACACCGAGCGGCTCGGCGTCCCGGGAGACGAAGGCCCGCTCGGCGTGGTCGACCAGAGCCGCCAGCAGGTGGAAGGTCTCCGCCGCCTCCGAGTCGGTCACGTCGCTGCCGAGGAGGGCCTCCCAGCGCGTGAGGGCGGCCCCCGCCAAGGCCAAGGCGACGCGGGTCTCGACCTCCCAACCCAGCGGCGTCGGCGCTCCCCCACCCTCGGCCCGCGGTTGGTCGGCTCGCGCGAGCCCGCGCAGCCACTCCACGAGCTGCAAGTCCGGCGCGGGCCCGTAGGGCGGCGGCGGCTCGGCGACCGCGGCCACCGCCGCGGGGTGCCCGAGGTAGGCCGCCGCCCGCAGTCGCCCGGGATCGAAGGCGCCCTGCCGCACCAACTCGCGCAGCCAGGCCGCCTCGTCTTCGACGCGCCCGCCCTCGCGCCAGCGCCGCTCCAGCTCCCGGACGTGTTCGTCGCTCACGGGGGTGAGCCTACCCGCGCGGGACTTCCCCGGGGGACGCCGCGCGAGGAGCCTACGTCCCGACGCCGGGCCCGGGAGGGTGCTAGAACGGCGCCACGGAGGCCCTATGCAGATCACCGCCGACTTCCGCAGCGACACCGTCACGCGTCCGACCCCCGACATGCGGCGGGCCATGGCCGAGGCCGAGGTCGGCGACGACGTGTTCGGGGACGACCCCACGGTCAAGCGCCTGGAGGAGACCGCGGCGGCGCGGTTCGGCAAGGAGGCCGCGCTGTTCGTCCCGTCGGGGACCATGGCGAACCTGATCGCGATCAAGCTGCACAGCCAGCCGGGGGACGAGGTGTTCCTCGAGGAGCTGGCCCACAGCTACAACTTCGAGGTCGGCGGGGCGGCGCAGTTCGCGGCGGTGCTCACCCGGCCGCTGCCGAGCGACAAGGGCAAGCTCGACCCGGCCCTCGTCGAGCGCCTGGCGCGGCCGGGGGACCTGCACGCGCCGCGCACCGCGCTCCTGATCGTGGAGAACACCCACAACTTCCACGGCGGGCGGATCGTGCCCCTCGACCACCTGGCCCGGTTGCGGGCGGTGACGAAGGCCAAGGGCGTCGCGCTGCACATGGACGGCGCCCGGCTGTGGAACGCGATCGTGGCCAGCGGCGTGACCCCGCCGGAGTGGGCGGCCCAGGTCGACTCGCTCATGTTCTGCCTCTCGAAGGGCCTGGGTGCGCCGGTGGGCAGCCTGCTCCTGGGCACCGGCGAGTTCGTCGAGCGCGCGCGGCGGGTGCGCAAGGTGCTCGGCGGCGGCATGCGCCAGGCGGGCGTCCTCGCGGCGGCGGGGCTCCTGGCCTTGGAGCACGGCCCCGAGCACATGCGCCAGGACCACCTCCACGCCAAGCGCCTGGCCGAGGGCATGGCCGCGATCGAGGGCTGCACCCTCGACCCCAAGAGCGTGGAGACGAACATTCTGTTCATGACCACCGCCGCCGGCGCCCCGAGCTACGGCCCGATCGCGGAAGGCCTGGCCGCGGCGGGGATCCTGGCGGTGCCCCTGGGCGAGCTGGGGATCCGCTTCGTGCTCCACCGCGACGTGAGCCTGGCCGGGGTCGAGCGCTGCCTCGAGCTCCTGGGCGAGCTGATCCCCGCCCACGGGCGCGCCTCGTGAGCGGCGTCGTCGTCGTCCACGGCGGCGCCGGCGTCATGCGCAGCCTGGCCGGCGAGCAAGAGCTGGCCTATCGCGAGGGCCTGCGCGCGGCGGCGGCGGCCGGGCGCGACGCCCTCGCTCAGGGCGCCGACGCCCTCGAGGCCGCGGTGGTCGCCGTGCGCAGCATGGAGGACTCGGGGGTGTTCAACGCCGGGCTCGGGTCGTGCCTCGATCAGGACGCGCGCTACTCGCTGGACGCCTCGCTCATGCGCGGCCACGACCGCGCCGCCGGCGGCGTGGGCGCGGTGACCGCGACCTACCGCGCGATCGACCTCTGCCGCTCGATCCTGGACGAGGGCCGGCACGTGCTCCTCGTCGGCCCCGGCGCGGATCGGCGGGCCCAGGCCCTGGGGCTCCCGCCGCTCCCCGACCCGCCGGCGGACAAGCTCGCGACCCACGCCGAGCTCCAGACCAAGGCCCAGCGGGTCGAGGACCTGGGTTCGGTCGGGCGCCCCGACGACGACGGCGCGGGAGACGTGGGCAGCGACACGGTGGGCGCGGTCGTGCTCGACGAGCTCGGGCGCTGCGCGGCGGCCAACTCCACCGGCGGGCTGTGGCTCAAGCTCCCCGGGCGGGTGGGGGACTCGGCCCTCGTCGGCGCGGGGCTCTTCGCCTGCGACGAGCTGGGCGGCGCGGCCTGCACCACCGGGATCGGCGAGCGCATGATCCGCGCCCTGACCGCCAAGCTCGCCTGCGACGCCCTGGCCCAGGGCGCCTCGGCCCAGGAGGCGGCCGAGCACGCGATCGCCGACCTCGAGCGCCGCTTCGGCCCCGACTCGGGCGGGGTGATCGTGGTCGACGGCCAGGGCGGCGTGGGCGCCGCCCTCAACACCCGGGGCATGGGCCGCGCCGTGGCGCGGGTCGGGGACGACGCGATCCCCGTGGCGGTGTGGCCCGACGAAGGCTGGTAACCGCCGAAGATTCGGCGTCGTTCGGCCCTCAGGGCTTTGCTAACGTGCGCGACCCCAAGGGAGCGCTCGGGTTATGAAGGAACTCACCGCGGAGCAGCGGGACGTGATTCGCCGCAGCAAGGGCAAGCGCACGCCCAAGCAGTTGGCGAAGGAGCTCAAGGTCCCGAAGAAGCTCGTGGAGCAGGCCCTCGAGGAGCTGGCCCTCGCGCCCCAGGCCGCTTCGGGCCGCGGCGAGCCGACCTGGCTGCTCGCCGTCGCCGCGCTCCTGGTCCTGATCTGCGGCTACATAGGCTACGCGGGCACCCTCTCCCACACCGAGTTCCACTTCGACGACGACCACACGATCCGCACCAACCGCGCGATCCGCAGCTACTACAAGCGCGTCCACGGGGAGAACGTGCGCACCGACCTCAGCGGCCTGGAGCAGCTCAAGCGCTCGGTGTGGGCGATCGGCGAGGCCTCGAGCGACGTGTTCGAGTTCAACGCCAACCGCTTCGTGACCTACTGGTCGTTCACCCTCACCTACGACGACTACCCCTTCGACAAGGCCACGAGCCTCGAGGAGCGCGACGCCGCCATGGCCGGTTGGCACCGCGCCAACCTGCGGATCCACCTGCTCAACGGGCTCCTGGCCCTGGGGCTGGCCTACCTGACCTTCACCGCCCCGACCTTCCGCCGCTCCGGGCGCGCGGGCTACGCGCCGATCGCCGGGGCGGCGGTGGTGGGCGTGATCTTCGTCGCGCACCCGATCCAAACCCAGGCGGTGACCTACCTCGCCCAGCGCACCGAGTCCCTGTGCGTCATGTTCTACCTGCTCTCGCTGGTGTGCTACGCCGCGGCGCGCACGCGCAGCCTGGGCCCCAAAGCAGGCAAGGCCCCCTGGAAGAGCACCCTCGTCCTCGGCGCCGCCGTAGCCCTGGTCGGTTTCTGCGCGCTCCTGGGAGTGCTGCAGGTGGCCGGCTTCGGACTCCTGCGCTGGACCTTCATACTCGCGGGGGTCGGGTCCGCGGCCGCCCTGGTGTGGCTCTGCAAGCGCGGAGAGGACGAGTGGGGGCACGCGCTCCTCTCCGCGGGGTCGTTCTTGGCCTTCGTCCTGGCCCTGCTCTCCAAGGAGATCGGGGCCACGATCCCCGTCGCGGTGTGCGCCTGGGACCTGTGCTTCGTGCGGGGGGCCGGCGAGCCCCGCCCCGCCAAGCTCTGGGCCTGGGGCAGCCTGCGCCGCGGGCTGCGCACGCGCTTGCGCGACCTGGCGCCCTGGGCGCTCGTGACCCTCGCCGCGGCGTTGGTGGCCGTGCCGGTCGCCGGACGCAACATTCTGCTCCAACTGGGCGGAGAGGCTCGCGTCGGCGGCGAAGGCGAGACCCTCCTCGGCCCGCTGCAGTACCTGCTCACCGAAGCGAACGTGCTCTGGACCTACGTGCGGGTCTCGCTCCTGCCCTACGGTCAGACCCTGGACTACGCCTACCCGATCGCCACCGGGAGCCTTACCGACGGCCACACCTGGCTCGCGCTCCTGAGCGCAGCCTTGCTCGCTGGGTGCGTGGGCCTCGCGCTGTGGCGTGGCGGGCAGGCGCGGGTCCCGGCCTTCGCCCTCGCCCTGGGGCTCGTCGTGCTCGCGCCCACCTCCTCGGTGATCGTGCTCGCGGACGTGATCTACGAGCACCGCTTCTACCTGCCCTTGTTCGGGGTCGCGCTGGTGTTCACCTCGCTGGTGGCCCGTGTCGTACGCGCCACGCTGGGCGCGGACAAGGAGCCCCTGGTCCTGTGGGGACTGGCCCTGGTCCTGGGCGCGGGGCTCACCGCGCTCACCGTCTCGCGCAACCAGGTGTGGCAGACCGAGCAGAGCCTGTGGCGCGACGTCACGCAGAAGGCCCCGGAGAAGCCGCGCGGCTGGACCAACCTCGGCCTCGCGCTCCTGAACACCGAGCCGCAGCGCGTGATCTTCGTCGACGGCCAGGTGTTCGAGGGCGCGGCGGTGCGCATGCCCGACGACTCGCTCATGCTCAAGGCCATGCGCACCGAGTTCATGGCCGAGCCCGCAGTTCGTGGACCCGCAGAAGGTGCGGGAGATCGTGGAGCTCGACGGCGGCCCCGAGGCCGCCTCCGCCGCCTTCCGCAAGGCGCTGGAGCTCGACCCCGACTACACCAAGGCCCACAACAACCTGAGCTTGTCCCAGATCTCCCTGGCCAAGCTGCGCCAGGCGGAGCGCGCGCGGATCCTGGCGTTCGGCCAGGGCATGCTCGAGCAAGCCGAGCGCCTGGCCAGCGGCCCCCAAGGCCCGCAGACGGCACAGCAAATCGAAGCCTCGCGCAAGATCGCCCAAGACATGCAGACCCTGGCCGAGCAGCTCGAGGCCCGGATCCACGAGCACCTCGTGGCTGCCGAGCAGGGGCTCAAGCGCTCGATCGAGGTCAAGGAGGCCCGGGGTGAGCCCGACGTGATCCTCATGGCCAACCTGGGCAACCTCTACGCGACCGAGCTCGAGGACCTCGACCAGGCGTTGTTCTGGATCAAACGCTCCTACGAGCCCTTCAACGGGATCGAGGTCAGCCGCTTGACCGCGGGCGATATCCTCATGACCCAGAGCCAGGACCTCTACGCCGCGGGCGAGGCCAGGGGCGTACCCCACGAAGAGCTGGTCGAGCAGTGCCGGCCCTACTGGCAGCAGGCCCGCGAGCTCTACAAGAGCTACCTCGGCGGTAAGAAGACCGACCCGCAGTTCGTGCGGATCGCCCAGGGGCGCCTGGACCGCGTGGAGAAGCTGCTCGCCGGGCGCTTCGACGAGCTCGACGGCAGCGCGCCGCCGCCGTTCCCCCCCGGACAGTGAGCGCCGCTTAGCAGCCCGTTGAACCAGCCCCGGCTCGGGGGCCGCTAGCTCGGCGAGCTGGAGCACGTGGGTGCGGAAGTCCTTCTCGAAGGCCTCGGCGGGCACGTCGCCGAACACGCGGCGGTAGAGCGCCTCGAAGCCCTCGCCGTCGCGGAGCCCGCGGAAGTAGGCCTTCAGCCGCGCGCGCCCGTCCTTGGTCGAGGCCAGGTAGTGCGAGAACGACCAGGCGTGGGCGTAGTTCAAGGACGGGTGCGACCCCATGAAGTCCCGGTGGTCGGCGACCAGCAGCCGCTTCAGCGGCCAGGGCTCGTAGTAGCCCTCGCCGGTGAGCGAGTCGCGAATGTCCGCCAGCCGCGACGGGCCGACCATGGGGCACCAGCCCGTAGACCAGCCGCGAGCGGCTCATGGAGCAGGTGCTGAAATACTCCGCGAGCCCCTCGTCGAACCAGGGCGGCGCGTCGTGCACGTAGAGGTGCAGCCACTGGTGGAAGGCCTCGTGCATGAGGGTCTCGAGGGTCGGCTGCGAGAGCTCGCCGAGCTTGGGCGAGCTCTGCTCGTAGAACACGAGCACACGGTAGTGGGGCAGGTAGTAGCCCAGCGGTGCTCCGTGTCGCCGACCTCGAGCCGGCGTGAGAACGCAGCGAAGTCGGCGCTGTCCGCGAACAGGTAGACCGTGGGCACGACCTCGCACGCGCGCTCGATCCCGAACAGCTTGTCGTAGGCGGCGAAGGCCTTGTCCATGACCTCCGCCGCGGCGTTCAGGGTCACGTGCTTCTTCTGCACCCGGCGCAGGATCGACTCCTGGCTCTTGGGGGAGGCGTCGCGCAGCTCGGCCTCGAGGGCGTCCAGCGCCTGGGGCGTGAACCCAATGTCGCTCATGACCCGGTAGTGGCCCTTGGGGCTGAGCCGCTCCAGCGCCCGCGCCGCGTGGGGGTAGGAGCGGGCGAAGGGCCCGAGGACCAGCTCCTGCAGCACCGGGTCCACGTCCTTGGGGTCCGCGAGCAGGTTCGCGCGCACCTCGTCGAACTTGCCCACGAACAGCCCCGCCCGCAGGAACGTGTCGCGGGTCCAGCTGTCGAGGCCCACGAAGGGCTCGAGCAGCTCGTAGGCCTCGAGGAAGCGCCGGGCTCGGAAGGCGACCAGCCCCGCGCCGCGCCCTCGAGCGGGTCCTTGGCGCCGCTGAGCTTGGCGCTCAGGCGCTCGAGCTCGGCGTCGTCGTCCTTGACGAAGGCGATCAGCGCGCGGTCGTAGTCGGGGGAGACCTCGTCCGGGAGCACGGGGTCCGTGCGCGAGCCGGGCTCGGCCACGTCCGGGTCGGACGCGACGGGGTCCTTCCCGGCTGCGGGGCCGCTCGGCCGCGGCGTGGGAGTGTCGCCCACGACCACCGGGTCGCTGGGCTCGAGGGTCGGGTCCTCGGGGTCGAGGACCAGCGGACCGGTGCCCTGGAGCACCGGGTCCTGGAGCGGGACCGACGGGACCTGGGGGCGCTCGCCGTCGACGCGCGCCGGCGGCGGGTCGGCCGGCCCCTCGACATCGTCCTCGGGCTCGTCCTCGGGCTCCTCCTCGGGCACGACCGGCGGCTGGGGAGGCGGCGGAAGGTCCAGCTCACGCTCGTCCTCGTCGTCGGCGTCGCCGGAGGTCGGCGGGGGATCGTCCTCGCGCTGGCCCGCCCGCAGGCGCTCGAGCTCGTCCTGCAGGTCCCGCTCGAGCTCCTCGAGTTCCCCCAGCGCGGCCTTGGCCGCCGGGATCGACGTCCACTCGCGGCGCAGGGCCTGCACCTCCTGCAGCACGCGCTCCCCCTCGCCGTCGCGCAGCCGGGCGCCCACCGACGCGTGCAGCTCGCGCGCGCGGCCCAGGAAGTCCTCGGCGGTCTTCGGCGCGTCCGCGTCGGGCTGCACCTCGGCGGTGCCGCCGCCGTCGCTCGGCGGCGTGCGGCTGAGGAGCACCGCGCCGGCCACGCAGCCCACGACCACCGCCCCCAGGAGCAGCGGGATCACCGGGCTCTTCTTGGGCGCGGGCTGCCGCCCCGACGCGCCGCGCTGCGCCAGGCGGCCCGTCGCGCCGGCGCGACCGCTCGGGGTGCCGGCGCGCCCGCTCGGGGCACCCGTCCGCCCGCCGGGGGCGCCGGTGCGCCCGCTCGGGGCCTTCACGCCCGTCCGCCCGCTGGGCGCCTTGACCGTGCGTCCGCTGGGAGCCTTGGCGCGACCGCTCGGCGCCTTCGCCGTGCGCCCGCTCGGCGCCTTGGCTCCCCCCGCCGCAGGCGGGGACGGGGACGGCGCCTCGCCGGGCTCGCCGCCGGCTACCGCGAGGAACTCGGCCGCCTCCGTGTCGCTGAGGAACCCCGACTGCAACGCGAGCTCGTGCAGCGAGAGGGTCGTGCCCTCCTCGAACAGCACCTGCTGCTGTTGCTGGAGCACGACCAGCTCTTCCGGGGTGGGCTTGGCGAAGCCTGCGGCCAGGCGCAAGAAGATTGCGTCGGGGATCATGGCGCCTCCGCCGAGCCGGGACCCAGCGCTACATGGGAGCCCCTACCCTACACGCAGACTGCAAGGCCTGTCTTTGACATGCCTCGAAAACTTCCCTGCCCTTCGTCCAAGGTTAGACGCGCAACGCCCTTACATGAACAGGTAGAGCAACGCCACGCCGGTCAAGCCGCCGGCGGCGACCAGCGCCGCGAGCCCTGCCCGCCGACGCTTGGGCAAGGTCAGCCACAGCACGAAGCCGCTCAGCGAGATCGTGAGCAGGAGGATCGCGGTGGCGTCGATCAGGCGCCGACCGAGGGTGCCCGAGCGTTTGCCCGTGTGCAGGTCGGTCAGGGCGGCCCAGGTGCCCTCGCGCTCCTGGGAGAGCTCGAGCGCCCCGCCCGGGCGCGCGACGACCACGTCGCTGACCTCCCCGGGACGCTCGAAGCGCAGCCGCAGCTCCTCCGGGTCGACCTCGTAGGCCGAGAGCCCGCCGCTGAGCCCGAACTCGGCGCGCACCGCCTCCACCACCGCCAGCGGCTCGAGCTCCTTGGCCACCTCGGCCGGGAGCTGCCCCGTAGCGAGCCGGCGCACGGTCTCCTGGGCGAACCACGCCTCGTGGTTGAGCACGAAGCCGGTCACGCCGAAGAAGGTCGTGAGCACGAGGCCCAGGAGCGAGGCGTAGATATGGAGCGTGCGCGTCCAGACCTTCCAGCGTCCGGGGCGCCGGGGCGCGTTCATGGCTTCGGTCCGTAGCGGGCGCGCACCTCGCTGAGCTCGGGCTGGTCGGCGGCCTCCGCGCTGGCAGGCTCGGCGGCGCAGCGCAGCTCGACGGTGGCGACCGTCGGCGACTCACGGCCGTTGGGGGGCCCGTGCTCGCGGTTGACGTCGATCCGCAAGCGATAGGTGCCCTGGGGGACCTTACGCCCGGCGTCGTCCAGCCCGTCCCAGGCCAGGGTGTAGTGCCCGGGCGCGCGGCTGGCGCGGGTCCAGCGCCGGACCGAGCTGACCTCGCTGGACTCGCCCGCGGCCAGCCAGGCCTCCTCCCAGAAGGTGGGGAGGTCCTTGATGTACTTCAGCTCGTTGCGGTCGAACCACAGCGCGAGGATCCGCACCCGTTGCCCGCTGAGGTCCTCGACCCAGGCCGCGAGGCCGTGGCGCTTGAAGCGCTGGTCGGGGGTCGAGTCGTTCAGGGACAGCCCGAGCTCGACGCGGTAGCCCTCGGGCCAGGGCGCGATCCCGCCCTCGGGCGCGAGGTAGCGGGCCCAGCCCGGAGAGGTGTGCACGGTGCCTTGCGCGTCGACGATCGCGCACTCGGCCTTGGTCAGCGCGGCCAGCTTCAACCCGGCTGCGGGCTCGAGCACGCACAGCGCGGTGGCCAGGGCGTCGGCGGTCAGCGCGTCCTTGGCCAGGGCGGTGGCGCCGAGGACGCCCTGGGCGGGCTGGCCGCTGCGCGGGTCGAGGATATGCCCCCGCGCCTGGCCGCCGACGGTGCGCAGGCGGGCGTAGCCGCCGCTGCTGGCGACGGCGCCGTCGCCCAGGGCGAGCTCCGCCAGCGCCGGGCTGTTGTCGGCGGAGTCCCGCGGGTCGGCGACGCCGATCACCCAGGGCGCGCGCAGGCCCTGACGGCAGTTGCCGAAGGTGCGCAGGTCGCCGCCGAGCTCGACCAGCCCGCCCTCGAGGGTGGGAGCCGCCTCGCGCAGCACCTCGACCCCCCGGTTCACCGCGTAGCCCTTGGCCAGCCCGTCGAGGTCGAAGCGCCCGGCGCGGGTGCAGGTCACCACCTCCTGCCCGTCCAGCTTCTCGAGCTCGAAGCCCACGCCGCGCCCGGGCCTCAGCGCCGCGAGCTGCTCCGCGCTCAGGGGCTCGCCCCTCCGCGCGGCCTCGCGCCAGGCGTCGTGCAGCTCACCCAGGTAGCCGTCGAAGGCGCCGCTGGAGGAGAGCCGCCACAGCCGCGCCAGGCGCAGCACGTGGGCCAGGTCCTCGGACACCGGGATCTGGCGGCGCTCGCTCCAGGGGAGCGCGTTGAGCTTGGAGAGCTCGCTCTCGGGGTCCCAGGTGCTGAAGATCGCGCGCAGGCGCTCGACCTCGGCCAGGACCACCCCCTCGAGGCGCTCGGCCTCGGCGGCGTCGGGGCCCACGAGGGTCAGCGAGAACGACGTCCCGAGCACGTTGTCCCGGAGGAACGTCGTGACCCCCTCGGCCTCGTGCAGCACCTGGGGCGCGCTGGGGGTGGGGTCTGCGTCGGCCGCGGACTCGCGGCCGGCGACGGTGGGCGCCGCCTCCTCGGTCACCGCGAGCTCGCCCTCGACCGGCGCTCCGTCCACCGACGGCTCCTCCGCCGCGGCCTCCTCGGTCACCGCGAGCTCGCCCTCGACCGGCGCGCCGTCCACCGACGGCTCCTCGGTGACGGCAGGCTGCGTCGCCCCGGCGTCGATCAGCGCCTCGAGGGCGCGCTCGTCCCGCGACCCGGCGCCGAGGTAGGCGCCGACCCCGCCGAGGATCAGCACCCCCGCGGTCAGCGGAACCGCCCAGCTCGTCCCAGCCTTCTTGGACTCGGCCACAGGCCACCTCGCACGGGCCGAAGCTCCGGTTCTGGCCGGGCTCAGTCAAGCGCGAAAGGGTTCATGAACGAGATTTAAGCGAGCCCTGGGGCGAGGTGGGACACACCTCCCGTCGCTGGGGACGCCGGCAGGGATCCGAGTCCTAGAAGTCGCGGCGGAGCGCGTAGTAGTAGAGCCCGGCGACCTCCCGCGCGAGGGAGTAGGGCTCCTTCCAGGTCAGGTTGAGCTCGGCGTGCGCGCCCTGGACGTCCGCGACCCCCGCCCGCCGCAGCGCGAGCTTGGCGCGGGTCAGGTGGAAGTACTGCGAGATCACCAAGGCCCGGGTCCAGCCGCGCTCGCCCATGATCCGCGCCGCGTTGAGCGCGGTGTCGTGGGTCGTGTTCCCGTGGGGGTCGCGCAGGACGCGCTCGGCGGGGACGCCGCGCTCGATCAACCAGCGCGCCATGACGTCGGCCTCCTGGTGCCCCTCCCGCCCCAGGCCGCCGCTCACGAGCAGCGCCTGCACGCGGCCCTCGCGGAACAGCGCCAGCGCGCGCTCCAGCCGCTCGCGCAGGTGCTGACTGGGGATCCCGCTGGGGTGCACCTTGTTCCCGAGCACGACGGCGACGTCCGCCGCGCCCGAGTCGTCGACGAGGCCGTCCCCCACGAGCCAGCCCAGGGGCAGGAGCGCCGGCGCGGCGCCGAGCAAGAGCAGGCGCCGCCAGCGGCGGCGCCGCGGCGGAGGGGGCGGGGTCGGCGTGTCCATGACCCCTTATCGGCACCCCGCGCCTCTAGGCTGCAGGCGCAAGGTTCACGCCTCAGAACACCGAGAGCCCGGTGGCGCGGGCGAGGAGCTCGAGCGCCTTGGCGCCCGCGATCGAGTTCCCGCCCTTGTCCAGCCCCGGCGACCAGGCGCAGGCCGCGAACGCGCCGGGCATGACCGCGAGCAGCCCGCCGCCCACGCCGCTCTTCGCGGGCAGCCCCACGCGGAACGCGAAGTCACCGGCGGCGTCGTAGGTCCCGCAGGTCAGCATGAGCGAGTTCACGTACTTGGTGTCGTGGGGGCTCAGGACCTCGGCGTCGGTGTAGGGCGAGCGCCCGCGGTTGGCGAGGAACAGCGCGGCCCGCGCCAGGTCCACGCAGCTCATGGTGATCGAGCAGTGGTGGAAGTAGGCGTCGAGCACCTCCTCCACGTCGTGGTGCAGGTTGCCGAAGCTCTTCATGAAGTGCCCCAGCGCGCGGTTGCGGTGGCCGGTCTCGCTCTCGGAGCGCGCCACCGCCTCGTCGAAGCGCGCGGCGTCGTCGCCGGCCGCGCGGTGGATCAGGTCGAGCACGGCCCGGGCGGCGTCGGGGAGGTGGCTGCGGATCACGTCGGTGATCACCAGCGCCCCGGCGTTAATGAACGGGTTGCGCGGGATCCCGGCCTCGTATTCGAGCTGCACCAGCGAGTTGAAGGGGTCCCCCGAGGGCTCGCGCCCGACCCGGGTCCAGAGCGCGTCGCCCTGGAGCTGGATCGCGAGGCTCAGGGAGAACAGCTTGGACACGCTCTGGATCGAGAACCGCGCGTCGGCTTCGCCCGCCTGGTAGACCTGCCCGTCGAGGGTCGCGACCGCGATCCCCCAGCGATTGGGGTCGGCCTTGGCCAGCTCGGGAATGTAGGCGGCGACCTCCCCGCGACCCACGAAGGGCTCGACCTCGACGGCCAGCTCACGCAGGATCCGGGGGTAGTCGGGCAGTGCGTCGCTCATGGCGCGCATGCTATCCGGGAACCGAAGCGCCCCGATGGTTCTTGCCAAGGCCTTCCCGGTGGGCCATGCTCCTTCCATGCTGGCCTACGAGCTCCCCAAACCGCGCTCGGCCCACCTCCTGCTCGGGCTGATCGCCTACCCGCTCACGAGCCTGCTCCCGGTGGCCGTGACCTGGGGGCTGCTCGAGGCGATCAACGCCTACTACCGCCCGATCCCCGTGCTGTGGCTGCTGCTCGTGGCCTTCACCGTGCGCCACACCGCGGGCTTCGTGGTCACGACGCTCTTCCACCGCTCCATGGCCCACGACGCGTTCCGCTTCCACCCGGTGCTGGAGTGGCTGCTGCGCCTGTGGACGTGGTTCTTCGTGGGCACCGGCGCCCGCGCCTTCGCGATCATGCACCGCGCGCACCACGCCTACACCGACAAGGAGGGCGACCCGCACTCGCCCACCAAGCCCGGCGAGAGCCTGTGGACGGTGGCGCGCCAGACCAACCGCTCCTACGTGGACGTGCTCAACCGCCCCGAGGCCTACACCCGCTTCGCCCACGGCCTGCCCGACGACCGGCTCGAGGCCCTGATCGAGTGGGACGGCAAGCGCAACTTCGGCTTCCGCGGGGTGCGCGTCCCCCTGCAGATCCTGCTGTGGGTCGGGACCCTCGGCTGGCTGTTCGGACCGGTGGCCGGGGTGCTCGTGTTCCTGGCCCTGCTCCCGACCACGATCGGCGGCGTGGTCGCGGTCTCGATCTTCACGGTCAACGGGCTCTGCCACCTGGTCGGCTACCGCAGCTACGAGGTCGACCTCACCGCCTCGAACCTGTTCCCGATCGACGTGCTCACCTGGGGCGAGGTCCTGCACCAGAACCACCACGTGTTCCCGGGCTCGGCGAACTTCGCGCACAAGGCCTGGGAGTGGGACCCGGCCTACACCGTGCTCTGGTGCATGTCCAAGGTCGGCCTGGTGCGCGACCTCAAGGCGCCCACGCCGAACCTGCCTCCGCTCCCCGTTTCACACTCGCTCTCAACGAGCCCGTGAGGGGTCGCGCGTGAGCCCGACCGAGCCGCAAGCGCCCTTCGAACCGCACGACTTAGCGTCTGGCGCCGGCCTTGCGTTCGCCACGCCAGGAAGGACGGCGAGCGGCGACGACCCCGCGGCTCGCGACGTGGACCCCATGCCTGGCACCGCTGCTCCGCCCCTCGCCGCTCCGCCCGACGCCCCCACCCGCCGCCCGTTCGCCAAGCGCCTGCGCATGATCGTGGCGGTGGAGGTCCTCCCGCTCCTGGGGGCCCTGGGCGCGGTGTGGCTGGCCTTCGCCGACGGGCTCTGGACCCTGGACCTCGCGCTCCTGCTCGGGTTCTACGGGTTCACCATGCTCGGGATCGAAATGGGCATGCACCGCCTGATCGCCCACCGCCAGTTCGAGACCGTGGCCCCGATCCGCTACCTGCTGGCGATCGCCGGGGGCATGGCCGGCGAGGGCTCGGCGCTCCTGTGGAGCGCGATCCACCGCGAGCACCACCAGACCTCGGACACCCCCCGCGACCCGCACTCGCCGGTCCACGGCCTCGACGGCAGCGGCGGCGCGCTGCGCCGCTTCGCCTGGGCGCAGTGCGCGTGGTACGGCGAGCTCGAGGGGATCGTGACCTTCAACCGCACCCTGCCGCGGGTGGTCGCCGGGGAGGTCGCCCGCGACGACCCCGACCCCGCCGCGGTCTACGCCCGCCGGGTGCACGACTGGACCCGCGACCGGACCCTGCTCGCGATCGACCGGCTCTACCCGGTCTGGACGCTCCTGGGCTTCGTGCTCCCCAGCCTGATCGGCCTGGCGGTGGCCGGCCCCTGGGGTGCGCTGCACGGGCTCTTGTGGGGCGGGTTCATGCGCCACTTCCTGGTCAAGCAGGTCTCCTTCGCGATCAACTCGATCGGGCACACCGTCGGCACCAAGCGCTACCAGGCCCCCGACGAGAGCCGCAACAACCCGGTCATGGCCGCGCTGACCCTGGGCTCGGGCTGGCACAACAACCACCACGCCTTCCCCGACTCGGCCTTCACCAGCCTGCGCTGGTGGCACCTCGACCCCACCGGCTGGCTGATCTCGGCCCTCGAGGCCGTGGGCCTCGCCTGGGACGTGCAGCGCGTCGACCCCGCCCGGGTCCGCGCCGCGCGTTTGAGCTGAGCTCAGTCGACGAAGCGGACCCCGAGGCCAGGGAACTCGACGCACAGGCGATCCCCGAGCGCGCGCAGCCCGTCGGCGGAGCCGTCGAGCGCGACGCGCAGGCAGGCGGCGGGCGCTCCCCCGGCGCGGGCCCGCACCCGCTCCTCCGCGTCGAGGGACACCTGGCCTAGCGCGCTGAGCGGCACCTCGCCGCCGATCGGGGGCGAGAGCCGGAGCTGGGTGAGGTCCTCGGCGAGCTCGAGCTCGACCTCCGCCACGACCTCGAGCTCGCGGGCGGAGCGCAGCGCCGCGTCGGCGGCGGCGGGCGTCCACCCCAGCGCCTCCAGAGCCTCGGGGTCCCAGCGCACGCGCGCCTCGGCGGCAATCCGGGGCGCGACGCGCAGGAGCCCCCGCACCTCCGCCAGCTCGCCCGCCCCGGCCTCGAGCGCGTCCACCGCGCGGTCCAGCGCCCCGCGCTCCTCGTGGGTCAGCACGACCCAGCCCCGGGCGTCGAGGGGCGCCGCCTGGAGCCCGGGCACCCCCTGCAGCGCCGCCACCGCCCCCGGACCGTCGACGCTCCACGCCTCGCCGTCCTCGGGGTCCCCCGGCCCCCCGAGGAGCGACCCGCCGACCACCCACAGCCCGCGCGCCGGCGGCGTCGCCGCCAGCGCGGGCCCTTGCAGCGAGACCGCCTCCCCGCCGCGCACGGGCCACGACCCCCAGCGCCCGTGCTCGACCTCGAGCCGGGCGAACTCGCGCGCCAGCGGCTCCTCCGCCAGGAGCGGCTCGAGGCCCGAGGCCTCGCCGAACACGACCGCCGCGACCACGGGCTGACCTTCCAGGTAGACCCGCGTCCGCCCGCGCAGCTCGCGGCGCACCTCGCCCACGTCGCCCAGTCGCAGCGGCACGCCGTCGCGCAGGGCGAGGACGACCTCGGTCAGGGCCTCGGCCTCGACCGCGCCGGGGAGCCCGCCCGCAGCGCCGCGGCCACGTCGTGCGCGGTGAGCCCGCAGGCGACGAGGCGCTCGGGGTCGCAGCGCACGCGCAGGACGGCGTCGGCCTCCCCCAGGAGCGCCACCTGGCGCACACCGGGCGCCTGGACCAGCCGCTCGCGCAGCGCGCGCGCCCGCGCGCTGGCCTCCTCGAGGGTCGCCTCGCCCCCGAGCAGCACGACCCGCGCAGGCTCGCGCACGCGGCGCCTCGAGCTCCCAGGCCTGGACCTCACCGGGGCCGCCGATCGCCGAGCGCAGGGCGTCGAGGCCTGGCCGGTAGCGCGCGGGGTCGGTTTCGAGCGGTAAGAGCGTGAGGGTCACCTCGCCTTCGCGGCTCACCGCCACCCACTCCAGCGCCCCCATGTGCCCGAGCTCCCTCTGCATGGGCCCCACCACGTCGCGCTCGAGGTCGCCCAGGCTCGCCCCGGGGACGGCCACCCGCAGGCGGTAGAGCTGCTCCGCCGGCGGCGCGGGCGCTTCGCGCGACGGACGGACCGCGAGGGCGCCGGCGAGGATCGCCCCCGCGACCCCCAGCGCCGCCACGCCTCCGCCCACCGCGACTGCCTTGGACCCCATGCCGCGAGTCTACGCCAGCGCGCCGGGTGACAGCTCGCGCCCCGGCGTGCTTCCATGCCTCGAGGAGCGTGGCATGCGGGGGTGGGTCGAGACCGGCGAGGGCGCGCCCGGGAGGGCCTGACCCGCCACGCGCTGCCAGACGGCTGCCTGGTCTGGTCCGCGCGCCTGCCCGCCGCGCTGTGCCTCGACCCGCCGGACTTCGCCGACGCCTGGCGCCTGCACCCGCCCGAGCGCCACCGGATCCGCATGCACGGGCGCTTCCGTGCTCACCCCGCGACTTCCAGCAGGCCTACGCCCGCGACTCATCACTACACCGGCAACGTCAACCGCGCGCTCCGCTGCCTCGCCCGTGTTCGCGCCGTTCCTCGCTCTGGGGCCAGGCGGCCCTCGACCCGCGGCTGAACGGCGTGCTGCTCAACTGGTACGACGGGACCCAGGGTCACGCGATCGGCAAGCACCGGGACTCGACCGGGGCTGGTCCCAGGTGCGCCGATCGTGACGATCAGCCTCGGCGAGCTGGCGCACGTTCCGGCTGCGGCCCTGGCGCAGCCCTCGGCAAGCGACTTCCCCGTCGACGACGGCGCCGTGTTCGTGCTCCCGTTCTCCACCAATCAGCGCTGGACCCACGAGAGGTCCCCGCGAGCAAGCGACTCCTGGGCCGGCGGATCTCGATCACCCTGCGCGCCTTCGCCTGACCCTCAGTCCACGTGGACCAGGGCGTCGCCCTCGCGGCGCGCGCCGCCGCGCTGCACGAGGTGCTCGATCCCCTGGGCCAACACCCCGGCGACGCGCTTGCCGACGCGACGGATCCCGAAGGTGCGGGCCAGCTCCTTGAGCAGGTCGGGCTCGGGGCGCTGATCATGTGCGCGAGCAGCGCCCCCGCGGCGTTGGCCAGCTCCTGCGGGGCGATCTCCTCGGGCTTGCGCGGCTCGTCCTCGGGCCCCGGGACGCGGAACGCGCGGTAGCTCGCCGGGTCCTGGTCGGCGCGCCACACGAACTCGCCGTCGAGCCGCAGCCGTCCCTCGGCGACGGTCCAGCGCAGGGCGTGCTCGAAGCGCGCGCGCACCTTCTGCGTGATCCGCCCGATCCCCCAGGCGGGCGCGATCCGCGCCAGGAGCGCGTCCGCCGGGAGCGGCGCCTCGACCGCGGCCAGCGCCTCGAGCTGCGCGGCGAGCACGCGCTCCTGCCCGGTGGCGTAGAAGCGCTGGGGGTCCCCCGCGGGGGCAGGGTCTGGCGCGCGGCGATAGCGCTCTTCTCCGGGGAGCGCGGCCTCCTCGGGCGCCGGCTCGCGCGGGGCGACGCGCTGGCCGCTCTCCCCCGGCGCGTCCGGGGTCACGGGCTCCCGCACCTCCGGCGCGGGCTCCGGCGGGGGCTCGTCCCGCGCCGGGCGCGGCGCGGCCTGAGCCTCGCGCAGCGCGGCCTCGACCCGCGCGAGCTCTCCCGCCGGGTCGCGCAGCCAGTCGCCGGACCACACCCGACACAGGCGCCAGCCCAACGCCTCGAGCACCCCCTGCCGCAAGCGGTCCCGGTCGCGGGCGGTCTTCGCGCTCTGGTAGTTGGCGCCGTCGAGCTCGACCCCGAGCAGGTAGCGCGCGGGGTCCTCGGGGTCCTTGACCGCGACGTCGATCCGATAGCCCGAGCAGCCCACTTGCTGTTCGAGGACCCAGCCGCGCTCCCGCAGCGCCGCCGCCAGCTCCTCGGCCAGGGCGCTCTCTCCCGCGGCCTCGACGCTGGGGGTCGCGATCGCCTGGGTCCCGCGCCGGGCGTAGTCGAGGAACGCCTTGAGGTGTTTGGCGCCCACGGCCTGGGTCCGCGAGAGGTCGATCTCGTCGCCGGTGAGCGCGGTGAACACGAGCACCTGGCGCCGGGCGCGGGTGATCGCCACGTTCAGCCGGCGCTCGCCGCCGGTGCGGTTCAGCGGGCCGAAGTTGAGCGCCACGTGCCCCTCGGCGTCGGGGCCGTAGCACACCGAGAACAGGATCACGTCGCGCTCGTCGCCTTGGACGTTCTCCAGGTTCTTCACGAACACCGGCTCCCGCGCCTCCTCGCCGAAGGCGCCCTCGAGGCTCGGGTCCGCCTGGCGCGCGGCGTCGAGGAGCGTCTCGATCAGGTCCTGCTGCGCGCGGCTGAAGGTCACGACCCCCAGGCTCTCGTTGCGCCCCGCGCGCAGGCGGCGGGTGACCTCGGCCACCACCGCCTCGGCCTCGAGGCGGTTGGTGCGCGCCCCGCCCCGGTCGTAGACCGCCTGGGGCAGGTGCCGCAGCTCGACCCCCAGCCCCGGCGCGCCCTCGTCGGCGCAGGGGAAGGTCAGGAGCCGGTTGTCGTAGTAGTGGGCGTTGCTGAAGACGATCAGCCCCTCGTGCTGGCTGCGGTAGTGCCAGCGCAGGTGGAGCGTGGGCAGGTTCGCCGCGGTGCACTCGTCGAGAATGCTCTCGGCCTCCTCGAGCTCGTCCTCGTCGAAGGCGTCGGGGCCCTCGTCCCCGCGGCTGAAGAAGCTCGTGGGCGGGAGCTGCTGCGAGTCGCCGACGACCACCGCCTTCTCCGCGCGCGCGATCGCGCCGATCGCGTCCCACACCGGGATCTGCGAGGCCTCGTCGAACACCACGAGGTCGAAGCCGGGGAAGGCCACCGGGTCCAGGTACTGCGCCACCGAGAGCGGGCTCATGAGCAGGCAGGGCACGAGCCGCGGGAGCAGGTTCGAGGTCTCGCGGAACAGCTTGCGCAGCGGCATGTGCCGGGCCTTGAGCTCGAGCTGCCGACTGAGGATCCCGCTCTCGGACGCCGCGGCGAAGCGCCCGCCCCGGGGCGGGACCCGGGCCGCGAGCCGCGCGCGCAGGAGCCCGCGGGTCGCGTCGATCAGCGCGCGGTCCAGCTCGCGGAAGCGCTCGAGCTTGCGCTCGTGCTCGTGGCGGTTGAAGGTCCGCAGCACCTCGCTCCGGTCGCTGACCCGGTGCAGCCAGCCCTCGTAGAACCCGCGGGCGAAGGCGGCGCGCACGTCGCTGGGCTCGAGCTCGCCGCGCTGCGCCGCCTCCAGCAAGGGCGCCAGCCCGGCCTCTCGCGCGGCGGCCTCGACGCGCCGCCAGTGGCCCCAGTCGTGGAGCTGGCCCAGGTGCCCGAGCCAGCCCTGGCCCGCCGTCGTGACGCGCTCGAGGAACCCCGGCTCGGGGTCGCTGCCCCAGGCCGCTCGCAGGTCGAGGGCGAGCAGGGCGGAGACGGCGTCGACCGCCGCGCTCAGCCGATCGAGGGCCGCGGCGCTCTCGCTCAGGCGCCGCACGAGGGGGGAGCCCGGCGCCAGGCGCGCGCCCTCGACCGAGGCCAGGGCCACGACCTGGCGCTGCAGCGCGCCGCCGAGCTCCAGGCGCGGGAGCAACGCGCGCACGCGGTCGGCCCAGGCCAGCTCGCGGGCCAGCGCCTGGACGTCGGGGGCGCCTGCGCGCCAGCGCGCGCCGAAGAAGCCGGGGCCGAGCCCCTCGGCCTCGCGCAGCGCGTCGCGCTCCCGGGCCAGCTCGCGCGCGGCCAGGAGCAGCGCCAGGAGCGCCTGGTCGTCGGGGAGTTGGCCGCTGGCCACCGCGGCGACCTCCTTGCGCACGGCGCCGCGGGTCCACCACGACCAGAGCACGAAGCCCTTGATCCCGCCCTCGAGCCGCGTGGCCAGCGCGCCGTGGTCGAGCTCGTCGAGGAAGCGCTCGCCGTAGAGCCCGACGAGCTTGGCCCGGCGCGCGGCGACCTCCCGCGCCTGCCGCAGCAGGGCCTCGAGCCGCGGGCGCAGCTCGCGCCAGCCGGGCTCGGTCAGGAGCGCGGCCTCGACGCCGGGCGCCTCGGCCAGCGCCGCGCACAGCGCGCGCAAGGGGCCGAGGGCCTCGCGCGCCAGCACCTGCGGGGGGTCCTCGGCGCTCAGGTCCTGCAGCGTGGCGCTCAGCGCCTGCCGAGCCGCGGCGGCCGCGTCGAGGAGCGCGCGCAGCGCGGCCTCGGCCTCGTCGCGCAAAGTCGCCCGCGGCTCGCGCACGCCGACCGCGGCCAGCGGGTGCTCCCCGGGAGGGCCCACGGCGACCAGCGCGCGCTCGACCCGGTCCGCGTGCTCGCTCAGCCGCGCGAAGTCGGCGGCGCTCGTCTCGGGGGCCGGGAGCGCGCCCAGGCCGACCCGGGGCGCGTCCCGCAGCGCGCACAGGCGCGAGGTGACCTCGAACACGCTCAGCCCCAGGGGGTGCCGTCGGTGCAGGGCCTGGGCGTAGGCGTTGAGCTCCGCGCGCAGCGCGGCCAGGCGCTCGGCGCGGCGCTCCCAGTCCTCGGGCTCGGCCTCCGCCGACACCTCCCAGGCCGCCCCCAGTCGGGCGAGGACCTCCTTCTTGCGCGCCTTGTTCGAGTGCAGCTCGAGGCAGAACGCCTCGAGCCCGGCGCTCTTCAGCCGCTCGTGGACCACGTTCAGCGCGGCCATTTTCTCGGACACGAACAGCACGCGCTTGCCGCTGCCCAGGGCGTGGGCGATCAGGTTCGTGATCGTCTGCGACTTGCCCGTGCCCGGCGGCCCCTGGAGCACGAAGGTCCGCCCCCGGCTCGCGGCCTGGATCGCCACGAGCTGCGAGCTGTCGGCGTCGCGCGGGCAGTAGAGCTCGCCCGGGGGCAGCTCGCGGTCGAGGGCCTCGGCCTCGGGCAGCTCGCCGCTGGCGGGGAAGGGCTGGTCCGAGGCCAGCGCCAGGTGCTGCACCAGCGGGTTCTGCAGGAGCGCGGCGGTGTGCTCCTCCAGGTCGCGCCACATGAGGAACTTGGTGAACGAGAGCAGCGCGAGCTGGGCCTCGCGCTCGACGCCCCAGCGCGGGAGGTCCGCGACCGCGGCCTCCCAGCGCGCGAGGATCTCGACCACGTCCAGCCCCGCCGCGTCCTCCGGGAGCTCGTCCAGCCCGCGGACCTCGACCCCGGGCTGGTCGAGCTTGAGCTTCTCCAACAGCGTGACGTTGAGGTAGGCGTCCTCCTCGCTCAGCCGCAGGCGGTAGGCGGCCCCGGAGCGCACGCGCTCCAGCCGCGCGGGGAGCAAGAGGATCGGCGCGCGCCGCGGGGTCTCGCTCGTCGGCGATTCGAACCAGCGCAGGAACCCCAGGGCGAGGTAGAGCGGGTTGGCGCCGGTCTCCTCCCGCGCGGTGCGCGCGCTGCGGAACAGACCCACCGCGCGCTTCTCGAGCTCCGCCGGGGTCGCGCGGCTGCGCAGCGCGCCGCGCTCGAGCTCGGCGCGGAGGAAGGCGCGCTCGGGGTCCTCGGGCGCGGGGGGCTCGGGGTCGGAGAGCCCCGTCGGCAGCGAGCCGAGCTCGGTGTGGCCCAGCTCGCGCACATGGGGCGCGCCGGGGAAGGCGTCGCTGCCGAGGGCCGGGGTGGCGCGGACCTCGGGGTCCTGCGGCTCGGGCTCGAGGAACCCCGTCGGCAGCGAGCCGAGCTCGGTGTGGCCCAGCTCGCGCACGTGGGGCGCGCCGGGGAAGGCGTCGCTGCCGAGGGCCGGGGTGGCGCGGGTGGCGCGGACCTCGGGGTCGAGGGGCTCGGGGGTGGGCGGCGCGGGCGCGGGCAGCTCGTCGGGGCGCGGGCGGGGTCCGAGGGTGAAGCCCACGCCCTCGGCCAGCAGGTCCTCGAAGCGCGCCAGGTCGGGGACGAGGAGCGGCAGGGTCTGCTGGGTCTCGCGGTAGTTGATCAGGCGGTTGCGCAGGGTCAGGTCGAGCAGGCGCCGCTTCCAGCGCTCGACCCGCGGCGCGGCCCCGGGGCCCTCGACGTCGGCGAGCTCGTCGATCAGCGGCGAGCGCAGGGCCTCGGGCGCGAGGCCGGGCAGCGCCAGCGGCCGCACCCCGGCGCGCCGCGCGGCGAGGAGGTCGACCCAGGTCACGTCCCCCGCGAGGGCCGGGACCTCCCCGGGCGCGAGGGGATCCACCAGGAGCAGCTCGCCCAGCTGGACCCGGCGCGCGACGCGCTCGACCCCCTCGCCGCTGGGCTCGACGAAGCTGGCGTCGGTCGTCCACAGCCCGACCCGCGCTCCGGCGGGGCACCACACGAGCAGCGCCGGACAGCCCGCGCGCTCGACGAAGGCGGCCACGACCAGGGCTCGCTCCAGCGCGCTCGGCCCGCCCTCGCGCCGCAGCGCGTCCGGCGGGCGCACGGCCTGCGGTCCCTGCGGGTCGGTGTCCCGCGGGACCCCTGCGGGGAGGCTCGCCAGCCAGCGCCGCGCGTCCTCCACCGCGCGCCGCGCGCGCTCGGGGTCGGGCCCCGCCGCCCCCGGCGCGGCCCCAGCGAAGGCCGGGTGCAGCGGCCACACGAAGGCCGCGGCCACCTCGGGCACCCCGCCCAGCCCGCCCCACACCCGCGGCGGCAGGACCCGCACCGCGCGCTGCGCCGCGGCCAGGGGCTCGCCGTCCGGGGCCAGCACCCGCGCCACGAGCTCGGCCTCGGTCTCCTCGGCCACGGCCTCGAGCGCCACGCGATCGAGGACCAGGGGCACGTCCACCAGCGGGCAGCGCTGACCCGGCCGCAGCCGGGGTAGCTCGCGCACCCAGGGATTCGAGAGGCCCTCCAGCCGGACCTCGAGGCGGGCGCCGTCCAGGTCCACCTCGCCCCGATAGTCCACCTGGAGCAGGTTGACGAGGGGCACCCCCGCCAGGGCCGACGCCAGCCCGAGCTGCGGGTCGCAGTCGATCGCGATCGTGAGCCCGGCCATGCCCGTCCCCCCCTCGGGACGCTCGGATTATGGGGCACCGCCCGCCCGGGAGCGAGCGCGCGCCCCCCGCGGCCGCGCCTCCTTCACCGGCTGGTCTGCGGGCGGGGTAAACCCGCCCCTACCCCTTATTTCAGGCCCGCCCGGAAGCACTCTCTCCTACGCCTTACCTGCCGGAGGCGGGCGGGTAAACCCCGCCCCTGCCCTGATTTCAGGCCCGCCCGGAAGCACCCTTCCTACGCCTCACCCGCCGGACGTCCGCGGGCGGGGTAACCCCGCCCCTACCCCTGATTCGCCCGCCCGGAGGCACCCTTCCTACGCCTCACCCGCCGGACGTCCGCGGGCGGGGTAAACCCCGGTAAACCCCGCCCCTACCCCTGACTTCAGGCCCGCCCGGCAGCAACTCCGCCTTACCTGCCGGAGTCCGCGGGCGGGGGTAAACCCCGCCCCTACCCCTGATTTCGGCCGCCCGGAAGCGCCCTTCCCTATGCCTTGCCCCCGCCCGCGCAACACGGCAGGCTGCGCCCCGTGCAGGGCTCTCCTCCAGACGCTCCCCCATTCGGGGTAGGGCGGGTTTACCCCCGCCCGCGCAACACGGCACGGCTGCGCCCCGTGCGGGGCTCTCCAGACGCTCCCCCCTGGGGTAGGGCGTTTACCCCAATGCATGATGAACGCCCCAAGTCCATTCCTCATGCGGCGTTCCGGTGTTTCTTGCTGATATCGAGCGCCACCTGGTCTTACTGCACGGTGAGCGAGGAGGCTGCGATCTGATACGCTGAACGAGGGGACCACTTGGCTCCAGGGTTCCCGACCCCAATGAGCCTCTTTGAGCCTTTGTAGCGATTTCCCCCAACCTCGTGGGTTCTTGCTTCAGTTCGCGTGCGACCGCGCGATCCGGTCTCTGATCAGTTGTATGCCGTGATGTCGCGTAGACCTCCGGGCCACGCGGCGCGGCTTGCTGCGAAAATGGACCTTCCTGCGAGCGAGCGTGCTTGATCTCTCGAACACGAACTCGACTCCAGCGCTTGAGGTAGAGCTCGGCGATTTGATCGGCAGGAAACTCCTTCGGGTCGACGAGGTTCGTTAGAGGAAGAGGTGCCGGGCGTTCGGCGCCTCTGCCGCTGCCTTGTGGCTTCACGTTGTGGTCCGTTGGCGCTTCCGCTTGGCCTTCGTCTTGGACCTCTTGCAGCGCTTCTTGGGGAACGTGTATCGAATCTGAGGGACGAGCGGCTTTGCGCCCTTCTTTGGCTTGAACGACTTTGGCACCGGGAGGTGACGATGTCGCCGTCCGGTTGAAGCACCTTGGTGCGAACCAGCTTGATCGTGCAGCTCCCTTGGGCATTCGCACGACGAACTTACGGTCCGCCTGCACGAAGGTGCGGAGCAAGTCGAACCTGCAGAAGCCGCGATCCATAAGCGTGAGCACGTCTTGATCCAGCTCCCCGACCAGTCCCTTCAACAGGGAGACCTCGCCGTTGCCAGCGCCGGCGCATACGGCGCCAGCGTTGCGGCCACGATCTGTGTTCACGTCAGCGACGCGAGACAGCGCACCGGAAAGGTCCCCTGTTTCGACCCGTTCGTTTGCCAAATGCGGCCTCATTGGCTGCCGTATCGGGAGCCCGAAAGGTAGTGCCGTCCGCGGCAACCACGCGAAACCCCTTCCAGCGGGGATCCCCGGCGACCGAACCTGCTTGGCGTGGCTTCGGAAGAGTTCACGACTGACTTCCCAGGACAAGCGATCTCGAGGCGTGATAGACGACGCCCGAGGAAGCCCACGCCAGAACGGGATGCCGACGAGCGCGACGAGAGCCTCCAGAACACTCGACGCTCTCCTCAGGCGACAAGGCCATGGTGACGGTCAATTGCGCGGTCAGCTTGAACGGCAGCCTGCCAGCGATCACGTTTCCCGAAGGCGGTAAGAACGTGATTAGCAACCTCAGGGGGCAGCAGGCCGAGAGCCACGAGCGCTCCTGCCTGACAGACACGAGCGCAAACTTCGCGGTCCGATACCTCAGGCGTTCTTGGTTGTTGTGGTGACTCCAGATTGCCTAAGGTCGGACCGTCCTCTTCCGACCGCAACTCTCATCCCCCAGCGATCGCGGCTCGTCGCCTGGCATTAGTCACCCCCGCCCGCGCAACACGGCACGGCTGCGCCCGTGCGGGATCCGAACACCATGTCCCGTCGATGACCTTCCAGGCTGACCGCATGAGCCTCTCCCAAGCGCAAGCGGCTACGCCTGCCCCACGCCTCATACAGCGCCGAGGCCGCTCGTCCACCTCACGATCTGCACCCGCGATCGCAGCCCGTTCTGTTCACCCTGAGCCGCCGCGGCGATTCAGGCTGAGCTCGCGACGCAGAGTCGACGCCTCGGTCTACGTGTGGTGCCTATGCCCGACCACCTCCACGTCGCATCTCACGACTCCCGCTCGACGTCAGGAAGTGGGTGCGCGCTTCAGCCGCCCGCGACGGCGCGGACGCTGGGGATTCCCGCGCTCTGGCAGCGGAGCTACTACGACCGCGTCCTGACCGACGAACGCGACCTGATCCCGACCTGCCAGCAGCTCGACAATCCAGTCCGCAACGGCCTCGTCACGTCTTGGCTGGACTGCCCCACCGAGGGTCGCAGGAGCGGGCGCTCGACGGCTGGCTCGACTGGACTGAGGTCGCCCCAGGCCACAGCCAAACTGCGGGCGGGGGTAAACCGGTAAACCCCCGCCCGCCCAAGCACGGCCCGCCCAGACCCTACTCGAGCTGCCAGAGGTCGAACTCGAGCACGGCGTAGCCGTGGAGCTCGAAGTGTTCGACCCGCACCTGGACCTCGCGGGGCGCGTCGAGGACGAACTCGCCGGTGTGGCGGGTGGGCGGGTGGTGGTTCCACTCGTCGATCACGAGGCGGTCGTCGACGAACACGCGGAGCCCGTCGTCGCTCAGGGTCTCGGCGCGGTAGCGGCCGGCCGCGAGGCTCAGGCGCACCGTGGCCAGCGTGCCGAAGCCGTCGCGGGGCAGGTCGGCCTCGACCACCGCGGGGGGCGCCTGGGCCAACTGGCTGGGCCCGGCGTTGCCGTAGACGAGGCGCAGCTCGTCGACCTCGAAGGCCAGCCCGCGCTCCTGGCCGCGCGCCTGCCAGGCCTCGGTCTCGAGCTGCGGATCTCCTCCCGACGCGAACACGCGCACGGTCCAGGGCGTGACCAGCAACGCCGCGCGGGCGGCCACCCGCTTGCCGCCCTCGAGGTCGACCTCGAGCTGATACGGCAGCAGCCGGCCCACGGCGCCGGGCGAGGCGGCGCGGACCTCGAACACCCCGTCCGCGGCCTGGGTCAGGGTCAAGCCCTCGCCCTTGACCCGCGCCTCGCGGGCGGCGAGGGGGCCCACCACGCGATAGCGCTGCACCGCTCCGTCCGCGACCCGCTCCAGCGCGCCGCGCTCGAGCATGGACAGGAGGTGCAGCGCGAGCTCGCGGTCCTCGCCGACCTTGCCGGAGAGGAAGGCGTACTGCAGGTCGCGGTGCGCGACCTCGGGGCGGGTGAGCCACAGGATCCCGGCGCGGTCGACCCGGTAGCGGACTTCGTGGGGGTGCAGCTCGATCAGCCGCGCGTAGACCGCGAGCGCGTCGTTGACCCGCATGAGCCTGGCGTAGGCCTCGGCCCGCCCCTCCAGGGCGCGGGTCTGATCGGGCTCGAGCTCCAGCGCGCGCTCGAAGCGGGCGAGGGCCTCGGCGGGACGCCCGAGGTCCAGCTCGCACTCCCCGAGCCGCGCCCAGGCTCGAGCGTCCTGGGGCTCGAGCTCGAGGGCGCGGGTGAAGTCGGCGGCGGCTTCCGCGTGCTGACGTTGCGCGCTCCACGCCTCGGCGCGGTTCCGATACGTCTGCGCGCCGGGCGCGAGCTCCAGGCTGCGGGTGTAGGCGCCGACCGCCTCGCCGAAGCGCTCCAGCCGGGCCAGGACTACCCCCTCGAGGTTGGGGGCCTCGGGGTCCTGGGGGTCGAGGGTGGCCGCCGCCCGGTAGTCCGCGAGCGCGTCGTCGAAGTCCCCGGCCGCGAACGCGCACCCTCCGCGGGCCAGGCGGTCGGCGGCGGTGGCGGCGCCGAGGCGGATCAGGCGGTCGTAGTCGCGGACTGCGAGCATGGGCTGCCGCCGCGCCGCGCGCAGGGTCGCCCGCGCGCGAGAGGGGTCGGGGTCGCTGGGGGCCAGCCGGATCGCCTCGCCGTAGGCGCGCTCGGCCGCCTCCAGGTCCCCGAGGGCGCGCTGCAGCGCGCCGAGGGCGGCGTGGTGCGCCGCCCGCTTCGGCGCCAGGCGCGCGGCGGCCTCGAGCTCGGCCAACGCCTCGGGGTCGCGGTCGAGCCCGCGCAGCGCCTGGCCGCGGGCGAAGTGGGCGGCCGCCTGCTCGGGGTCGAGGGCCAGCGCGGCGTCGGCGGCGCTCAGGGCCCCGGCGGCGTCGCCCTGCGCGAGCAGCGCGAGGCCGAGCCCGGCCTGCGCGGGGGCCGACGTCGGCGCCTGCTCCGCGGCGCGGCGGTAGCTCGCGAGGGCCTCGCCCGCGTCGCCCCGGCGCAGGGCGAGCTCGGCGTGGGCCAGGCGCAGCGCCACGTCCCGCGGGTGCAGCTCCAGCGCCCGGGCGAGGTCGGCCTGCGCCTTCTCGTGCAGGTTGAGCGCGGTGTAGACCCGCGCGCGGCCCAGGAGCGCGGCGACCTCGCCGGGGTCGGCGGCGAGGGCTGCGCCGTAGGCCTGGATCGCCGCCTGGTGGCGGGCCAGCCCGAACAGGACCTCGGCGCGCTCGAGGTGCGCCGCGGCGCCGGGAGCCAACTCCGCGACCCGGTCGTAGTCCTGGAGCGCCTCGAAGGTCTGTCCGCGGCCGAGGCGCACCCGCCCGCGGGCCGCGTAGGTCTCCCAGTCCTCGGGGGCGAGCTCGAGGGCGCGGGCGAAGTCGGCGTAGGCCTCGCCCGGCTCCCCCAGCGCCGCCCGCGCCTGACCCCGCAGGCGATACCCCGCGGCCCAGGCCGGGTCGGCCTCCAGCCCGGGCCCGAGCGCGTCGAGGGCCGCCTGAGCCTGGTCCTGCGCGAGCAGGCACGCGACGTAGCGCGCGCGGACCTCCAGGTCCTGGGGCGCGAGGGCCAGCGCGCGCTCGAGGTCGGGCTGGGCCTCCGTCCAGGTCCCGCCCGCGCCTTCGACCTCGGCCCGCGCGACCCAGGCGTGGGGGTCCTCGGGGGCGAGCTCGACCGCGCGACCCAACGCGGCGAGGGCCGCGCCGGGGTCGCCGCTGCGGGCCAGCTCGAGCCCCAGCTCGCGCCAGCCGGCGGCGTCCCGCGGGCCCAGCGCCTGGGCCCGCGCCAGGTCGGCCCGGGCCTGTTCCAGCTCGCCGGCCTCGCGGCGCAGGCGAGCGCGGACGGCGTAGGCCGCGCTCGCCTGGGGGTCGAGGGCCAGCGCGCGCTCGAGGTCTGCGAGGGCCTCGTCCGCCTGCCCGCCCGCGAGGTGCTCGCGGGCGCTGGCGACGAGGGCCGCCGCGGCCGCGGCCTCTTCCTCGCTGACGGTGGTCGCGCGCACGTAGAGCACGACCGCCAGCGCGACGCTGCCGAGGGCCAGCGCCGCGGCCAGCGCGAGCAGGACCCACGGCCGACGCCGCTCGGCGCGGGCGGCGCGCTCGGGCTCGGTGACCAGGGCCCGGGCCACGGCCTCCGCCGAGGCGGGGCGGTCCCGGGCCTCGAGGGCCAAGCAGCGCATGCACAGCGCGTCGAGCCAGGCGGGGACCCCGGGGCGGGTGGCGCTCGGCGGGTCGATCGCGCCGCGCAGGGTCAGGGCCACGTATTCCCCGAGGGTCGGGGCCTCGATCGGCGGACGCCCGGTGAGACAGGCGTAGAGCAGGCCGCCGAGGCCGTAGACGTCGGAGCGCTCCCCGATCTCCGCCAGCCGACCGCGGGCCTGCTCCGGCGGCCAGTAGCCGGGGGTCCCCAGATACTGCCCGCTGCGAGTGA
The DNA here is from genome assembly GCA_041402045.1 of Planctomycetota bacterium. Taxonomy (GTDB): domain Bacteria; phylum Planctomycetota; class J058; order J058; family J058; genus JAGQRJ01. The sequence continues at coordinate 75,496 of JAWKSZ010000030.1, forward strand.
TCCGGCTCACGTCCATGTCGTCGTCGCGGGCGAGGCCGAAGTCGGCGAGCAGCGCGCGCTCCCCCGAGAGCAGCACGTTGTCGGGCTTGAGGTCGCGGTGCAGGACCCCGCACGCGTGCACGTAGGCCAGGGCCGCGGCGACCTGGCGCACCACGTCGAGGGCCTGCCCCACCGGCAGCGGCCCGCGGCGCAGGCGGTCTTGGAGCGACTCGCCCTCGACGTAGGCCAGCGCGAGCCAGGGGATCCCCTCGTGCTCCCCCGCCCCGAGGATCGCGACCAGGCCCGGGTGCTGCAGCCGCGCCAGGGCCTGGACCTCGGTCACGAACCGGCGCCGGCTGCGCGGGTCGTCGGCGCGGTGGGCGTGCAGCAGCTTCAGCGCCACGGGCTGGCCCTCGGCGTCCTGGGCGCGATAGACCACGCCGTTGGCGCCGCGCGCGATCTCCTGCCCGATCCGATAGGGCCCGACCTGCATGCCGCGAGTGTGGCGTCCAGGCCCGGCGCCCGCAAAGCCGCGTCGCTATCCTCGCCCCGGGAGGCCGACGTGGGCGTGAACACCTTCCTGGTCGGCGCGGACGACCCGGGTGGCTGGCGGGTCGCGGACGTGGCGCGAGCCGGCGGGGAGCCGATCCCCGCGCTGGGCCTCGCCGCCCACGCGCGCCTGAGCCACGACCGCGGGCTCGCGACCTTGGTCGGCTTCCTGCGGGGCTACGCGTGGTTCGTGGTCCGGGAGGGGCGCGCGCCGGGCCCCGAGGTGCACGCCGCCCCCGCCGCGCGCGGAGGCTCGCGGGCGCGGGCGGTCTACGGCCCGGCCCCCGACCGCGTCCCCGAGCGCTGGCCGCACCTGCTCTACACCCACCCCGGGGGCCCCGACTGCTTCGTCCTGCCCCAGGACTTCCCGCGCCCGCGGAGCGCACTCTACGCGCCGAGCCCGCCCGAGCCGGGGCTGGACCCCGTCGCGCCCTGGCGCGTCTACCTCTGCTCCGCGCCCCGGCTCCTGCTCGAGCTGGAGGAGCTCGCGGCCTGGCTCCCGGTCGACCGGGCTGCCTGCGCGGCGCTCGAGGCGCTCGAGGCGCTCGAGGCCGCGGGGCCCTGGGACCTGGAGTCGGTGGACGCCCTGGTCCCGCTCACCGACCCCTTCGGGCGCGAGAAGGAGGCCTGGCTGCGCCTGCGCCTGTTCGCCCAGCTCGCCGCGCGGCACGGGCTCGTGGTGACCGCGGAGTGAGGACCCCGTGGCCGACCGCCGGTTGAGCGAGCGCGCGCGGGCCTTCGAGGCCACGGGCTCCGTCGCCGACGAGGCCGCGCTCCTGGGCGAGCGCCTGCGCCAGGGCTCGCTCTCGCGCCCGCGGCTGGAGCTGGCCGCGCACTTCGGCCACGCCGCGGCCCAGGCCCTCGCTCCGGACGTGCCGCCCCTCGCCGCCGACGTGTGGCGCGTGCACCTGAACCAGCCCCTGGGGCCGCGGACCCCGGGCTACGCCGAGCGCCGGAGCTGGTGCGCGTGGCTCCGCCGCTACGGCGCGCTGGGGGAGGAGGCCCTGACCCGCGCGGGGATCGCCGCCCTGCGCGCCAGCCTCCCGGCCTGGGACGCGAGCTTCGCCCACCCCTTCCCCCGCGAGGCGCTGGCCCAGGCCGAGGCGCGGCTGCACCACGGGCGCGCGCCTTGGCCGCCCGAGGTCGCGCGGGACGCAGCCTGGAGCTGCTTCGCCCACGCCCGCGAGCGCGAGGAGCGAGAGGGCCAGGGCTGGGAGGCGGGCGCCGCGCGGCTCATGGCCTCCCTGGTCCTGCGCCGCGACCCGCCCCAGGAGGACGCCGCCTCGGCGGTGCACGAGCTGTCCTGGATCCAGGGGCCCGAGGCCGCGGCGGCGGCGGTCGGCGCCGAGCTCGTACCCTGGGTCTTGGGGTAGCTGACGACCTACAGAGTTGGACTTAGGGAAACCCAACCAACCATCAAGGTGAATGATTGCACGCCGGGGGGAAGGCTGCTTCCCTTGCAGGGACTCCGAGGGACTGCATGCCGAACCCTGCCTCCGCCGACACCGCGCTGTTCGTGCTTCCTCCGACCCCTGAACCCACCAAGGAGCAGGTGCAGGCCTACGGCAAGCACCTGGGGCTCGAGCTCTACGACGCCCGGCTGCGGTTGAACTCCCCCTTGCCGCGGGTGCTGCGGGTCGGGGAGCAGGAGCCCCTCGAGGCGCTGGCGGCGAGCTTGGTCGCCGACGGCGTGCCTGCGGTGTGCCTGCCCCGGGTCGAGGCCTTCGGGCACGGCGAAGGCTGGCATGAACTGTTGCGGGTGCGCGAGATCGAGCGCCAGGGCGACGCGTTCGTGTTCCGCGGGCGGCGGCTCTCCTTCGACGGGACGATCGTCGTCGACCCCGAGCCCTACATCGTCGGGCCCGACTCGGGGGGCCTGCTGGTGCACGGGCGCTACGAGTTCCACGCCAGCGACAGCGTGACCGTCGCGGTCGGGCCCGAGGTCGTGACCGACCGCGCCACCGTGGACGAGAAGCGCGGGTTCGCGCACCTCTACCTGCCCGGGCAGGAGTGGGCGTTCCAGTTCGTCGAGGACGAGCTCGACTACGGGTTCCTGGGCGCGGAGAAGGGCTACGTGGCCCGGATCAACTTCCAGCTGTTCGTGAAGCAGCTCGCTGAGCTCACGCACGCCACGAGCGATATCCTCGCGCGGCACGCGAGCCTGGTGGGCGACTCGGTCCCCGCCTCGAGCTTCCTCCAGATCGGTCAGGGCGACGCCTCGGCGCTGACCACCGCCACCGACTCCGAGGCGGGCTGCCACACGATCTCGCGGCTCCTGCGTCGGCTGTGGGCGTCCCCCGAGGACTGTCCGCCTGAGGTGCAGCGCGCGGCGGACGCCTTGCTCGCGCGCGCCGCGCCCTCCCGCGTCCCGGCCGGCGGGCGCGCCGCGCCCCCCGCGGGCCGCCGACCCCCGCCAGCTCGCCGCGGGGGCCCTGCCCGTCGGCCTCCGCCGGGTCGCCGCGGGGGACCGCCTCGCCGGCCTGCGGGCCGGCGCCCGGGTCCGCCGGGGCGCGAGAGCGCGCGGCTCCCCCGCTCCGAGCCGCAGACTCGCCGCGAGCCAGCGCCGGCGCACGCCGCGCCGCCCGAGCGCGAGAGCGCGCGCCTGCGCCGCGCGGAGCCGCCCGAGCGCCGGCGTGAACCGGAGCCAGAGCCCGTGCACGCCGCGCCCCCGCGGCGCGAGGTCAGCTTCGAGGAGCGCGAGGCCGCCCGTCGCTTCGCGCAGGAGCAAGCCCTGCGCGGGCACGACGCCGAGCGGATCCGACGCAGGCTGATCAACGAGCACGCGCTGGCTCCGCACCAGGCGAACGTGCTGGTCGACGAGGCCATGGGGCTCGTGCGCGCCGAGGTCCAGCGCAAGGGCAAGCGAATCCTGATCGTCGGCGGGATCCTCCTGCTCGTGGGCCTGGTCGGGATCGGGTTCTCGGGGCCCGTCGACGCGCCGCCGGACATTGCCGCCCGCGACGCCCTCGACGCGGAGCGGGCCGAGGCCCAGGAGCGGGCGGCCGAG
>JAWKSZ010000031.1:0-78644 GCA_041402045.1 Planctomycetota bacterium
GCGACAAGGTCCGCGCCCACGTCGACCGCTGAACGCTCCTAGAACTCGGCCGTGGCGGCCCCATCGCTCTCAGGCCCGATCGAGCTTGGGCCCGAGGCTCGAGGGGTCTGGGGCAGACCCCTCGAGCTGCTCGCTCGTCAGTTCCCGCCGAGGGCGCCGCTCATGCCGGTGTGCAGGGGCACGGGCGCGCCGATCTGGAGCGACGAGAGCCGCGCGTAGCCGGTGCCGGTGGGGCCCTCGACCAGGCCGTAGCGCCGGGTGAACGAGAGGCGCTGGATCCAGGCCTCGTCCCCGGCGCGGAGGTACCCCGCCCACTGCCCCGAGTGGGTCAGGGCCACGAAGCCGGTGGCGGTCCCGCGGACCTGGTCCACGAACACCGACTCCACGGCGCCAGCGGCGTCGCGGAAGGCGTAGCCGCGCAGGGTCACGCGCCTGCCGCTCTCGCGGCGCAGGAGGTAGCTCAGCGGGCCCTCGGTCAGGCGCTCGCCGCCGTCGTAGTAGACCTTGGCGTCGCCGTTGGCGAAGGAGACGATCAGGCCCTGCTCGAGGGGCTCGGGGTTCACGATCCGCGCCACGTCGAGCTGGTAGCTCGAGCCGCCGATCTGGTTCGCCCGCCCGCGGACCTCCACGGTGCGCCCGCGGAACTGACGCAGGGTCGCGGCCATGTCCGCGCCCTGGACCGCGTAGCGCTCGGAGCCGGCCTGGATCACGACCTCACCGCCGCTGATCCGCACCCGCCCGCGCACGGCCTGGGTCCCGTACTCCGCGACGAGGCGCGCCGAGATCTGGCCCACGGTGTCGATCAGCGGGCGGAGCTTGGCGTCGTAGTGGCCGTAGTAGTCGAACTGCCCGGAGGTCCGGCCGGCGAGCACGCCGATCGTGGAGCTCACGTGCAGCCGGAAGGGCTCAGCGATCAGGTGCATGGGGATCATGACGTCGAGGGGGTCGGGGACCGTGCTCAGCCGGGCGCCGCGCACGGCGTCCTCCAGCCGGCGCAGCTCGGCGGGGGTCGCTTGCCCGTAGATCGGGACCACGAAGGCCGCCGGGTGGGAGCGCAGCACGCTCACCGCGCCGCTGGCCTCGACCGTGACCTCGCGGGTCCAGGGGAACTGCCCGCCGGGCGCGCCCTGATAGGTCTGGGTGGAGAGCTTGACCTCGGCGAACACCGCCGGCGGCTGGGGCTGCGCGGTGGCGAAGCTGTAGCGCCCGGGGAGCGCGCGGAGCTTGACCACGTGGAAGGGCGAGGTCAGGACCGTGATCGCGGGGCCGCTGGGGGCGCTCTCGCTGACGTAGACCGTGTTCAGGTAGGAGGGCGGCGGGGCCGGGACCGGGAGGATCGTGGCCAGTTGCTCGTGGGTGATCCGGTCGATCGAGATCCCGTAGCCGCCCGAGGGCTTGGTCCCGGCGAAGACCGCGACCACGGTCTCGCTGGCCCAGTCGATCGGAGTGCTGATCGCCTGGTCGAGGCCGAGGGCGCTGAGCTCTTGCTGGCTCCGGATCACGTGCTGCCCGGCGGGGGGAGCGCCAGGGGCGAAGCCGCCCTGGGCGAGGGTGGTGAAGGGGACGTCTTGCTGGGCGAGCGCGCCGGTCGCGAGCGCCCCGAACAGGAGGCAGGCGAAGGCCCCCCGGGTCAGAAGGAAGTGCATGTCGTGTTCTCCTGCGGCGTGTGCCGGTTTGCCCCACTCCGTGCAAGGAGGGTGCCCGCGGGTCGGGTGAGCGTTCCCGCCCCCAACCCTCTGCGCCGCAACGCGTCAGGATCCGTGAATCCCTCGGGACACACCTTTCACATTCTCCGCTTCACCTTCCTGTTTTGGGCGGCAGTTTGCCGCTGCGCCGCCTGCGGCGTCGGACGGGGTGCGCTCTGCGCCAGCAAGGCGGTCCCCCCCTCCGCCCGCGCAGTGCAAGCGCACGCTTGCGGGGCGCCCGGGGTCCGCTAGGCTTCGACCGCGAAGGAGGCCCCATGAGCGAGCGCACGACGGAGGAGCTGCGGACCCACTGGGACGCGTTCGCGGCGCTGTTCGAGGCCCGCTTCGAGCGCGCGACGCTCCAGCTCGCGCACTCGCTGCTCGCGAACCTGGCCCTCGAGCGCGCCAGCGACCTGCTCGAGGTGGGCGGCGGCGCGGGGGGCGCGGCGCGCTTCGCCCGGCTGTTCTTGCCCGAGGGCGCGCGGCACGTGGTGACCGACCTCGCCCCGGCCATGGTCGCGCGGATCCAGGCGCGGAGCCCCGAGGTCGAGGCGCGCGAGGCCGACGCCGAGGCGCTGCCCTTCGGCGACGGGAGCTTCACCCGCGCGATCGCCAACCTCTGCTACATGCTGGTGCCCGACGCGGACCGCGCGCTGGCCGAGGCCGCCCGCGTGCTCGCGCCGGGGGGACGCCTGGGCTTCAGCGTGTGGGGCCGCCCCGAGCACAGCCCGCTGTTCACGCTCCCGCCCCAGGCCGCCGAGGCCGCGGGGGTCGAGCTGCCCCCGGTCACCCGCAGCAACTTCCACCTCGGCGCGCGCCCGGAGCTCCTGGCGCGGGTGCGCGCGGCGGGCCTGCGCCCGCTGCGCGCTTGGTATCAGCCGGCGGTGCTCCCCGTCGAGGACGGCGCGGACTTCGCCGCGGCGGTGTTCCAGAACCCCACCTGGCAGGGGTTGGCCGCGACCCTCCCCCCCGAGCAACTCGCGCGCGCCCAGGCCGAGCTGGCCCGCCTCGCCGACGGGCTCCTCGCGGATCAGACGCCGATCGCGCTCGAGGGCCTGCTCGTGATCGCCGAGCGGCCCGCGCGCTGAGCCCGGCTACTTCAGCCCGGGGAAGCGCGCGGTGATCTGGCGGTCGTGGGCGGCCTGCGCCGCGGTCGGCGCGCCGGCGCCGGGCCCCGTGGGCACCGCGCCGATCTCGACGGCCTTGGCCTTGAGCAGCGCGGTGAGCGCGGGCTGGAGGTAGACCTTCTTCCCGCTCGGGGTCGGGATCTCGTAGACCTTGATCGCGGCGTCGATCAGCGCCTTGGCCTCCGACGACGTGAGCTTGCCCTGCAGGGTCCGCATTTTCTGCACGAGGGCCTCTTCGACCGTGCCCTGGCCGAGGGCCTCCTGGATCTGCTCGATCGTCTTCAGGATCTCGAGGGCGGTCGCCAGCTCCTTCAGGCTGTCGAACTCCCGGAAGGGCAGGTTCTCGCTGGTGAACACGTCGTCCTGACCGCTCTGCCCGCCGCCCTGGCTCTGGCTCCCGCCGCCCTGGCTCCCGGTCTGGCTCCCGCCGCCCCCGCTCTGGCTCCCGCCGCCCTGGCTCCCGCCGCCCTGGCTCCCGGTCTGGCTCCCGCCGCTCCCGGTCTGGCTCCCGCCGCTCGCGGTCTGGCTCCCGCTCTGGCTGCCGGGGGTGGAGCTCCCGCGCTGGTTGATATGCGCCAGCGGATCCTCGGCGCCGGTGGCCGACCCCCCCAGCGCCTTGCCCGAGCTCCCGCTCTGGCCGCTCCCGCTGCCCGAGCCAGAGGCGTAGGGCCCCTGCCCGTTGGCGAAGCGCCCGCCGCCGCCCTGGCTGCCGCTCCCGCTCTGGCCGTCGGGGGAGGTGAGGGACGTGAACAGCTTGCCCAGGGCGTCCTTGACCTTGTCGCTCGAGGCCCCGCCGCCTTCGCCCGAGCTCCCGAGCTCGTCGAGGCCGGCGTCGCCGCTCGTCCCTCCGCCGCCGGAGGTCGTCGCGCTGGCGTCGTCGGCGCGGGTGCCCTCCTCCGGTTGGGGCTCGACACGATCGGGGAACGCCGCGTCGCGATCGTCCTCGAACAGGCCGAGGAGCTGCGGGGAGAACTCCCCGGTGGGCTCGAGCTCGTGCTCGCGCTGGAAGCGCTTCACCGCCTCGGTCGTGGTCTCGCGGTAGGTGCCGGTGACCGGCGCGCCCTCGAGCAGGCGCTGCAGCCGGCGGACGGCGCCGCCGCTGTCGCCTTCCTTCAGCGGCTGCATGAGCCGCCCCAGGGTGGGGCCTCGTCGGCGACGCCGGTGACCTCCAGCTTCTGCAGCCGCTGGAAGCGGCGCACGGCGCGCACGGTGTCGTCGTCGAACACGCCCTCGACCTCCAGGCGGCTGCCGTAGAGGTTGAGCGCGCGCTGCAGCGCGCGCACCTCGGGGCCGCTGTTGCCGGCGCCGAGCTCGGCGTGGGCGACGGAGCAGAAGACGAGCGAAGCGGCCGCGAGGGCCAGGGTGTATCGAACCATTCCTATCCTCCGGGGCACCCCTCCGCACCCGTCGTGCCGGCCCTAACCTCCGCGGCCGGGCCGCGTGGGCGCGAGGTTCGCCCCGGGTGAGACGCGCTGGAGGCGCGGCCTGCCACCAGCGGGGCAGGCCGCGGCGAGGGCTCTCTCAGAATCGCGACAGCGGGTTCAGCGCTGAGGGTTGGGGCAGTAGAGCAGCGCCCCGCCCTTGATCGCGTCGATCACGCTCCGGGAGTGGCGGGGGTCCAGGGCGAAGCACCCCCAACTGCGACCGGCGTGAGACCCCTCCTGCACGTAGTTCGCGGGGTGGATCACGATCGCGCGGGCCCGGGCGCGGCTGTTGGTCCCGCTCAAGCCGTCGAGCTTGAGCGAGTAGCCGTGCCTGCCGCTGTAGGTCTCCGCCGTGCGGTAGACGCCGACCGAGGTCATGTGCGAGTTGTTCGTGTTGGAGAACCGGGTCGCGTAGCCGGTGTTCCCCGGGTCGGAGCCGGAGCCGTGGGACGTGAAGTAGCCGTCGACCTGGCTGGAGCCACGGCGCACGACATAGAACCGGTCGCGGGAGCTGGGCGCGGCCAGGTCCACCACGACGAACACGTCCTGGCGAAAGCCGTTGCGGTTGCTGGCCAGCACCTGCTCGGCTTCGCGGATCAAGCCGCGCACCCGGGCGCTCGCGTCACGCACGGGACTGCCGCCGCCGGTGCGGGTCTCGGTGCGGGTCTCGGTGCGGGTCTCGGTGCGGGTCTCGCCGCTGCCGCCGCTGCCCGGGGTGAGGGACGCGAGCCGAATCCCGCGCTGCGCCGCCGCCGCGACCCCCCGCTCGGTCTCGGGGCCGAACACCCCGTCCACGCCGACGCGGATTCCCGCGGCGCGGAGCTCTTGCTGCAGCGCCCGGACCAGCGGCCCGCGGTCCCCGCGCTGGAGGCGCCGGCCCAGGGCGGAGCGGGTCGCGTCGTCGACGCGGCCCGTGGCGGGTAAGCCGCGGCTGCGCTGGAACGCTCGCACGGCGTTCGCCGTGCGCGGCCCGTAGATCCCGTCCACGGCGATCCGGTGGCCGTGGGCGACGAGCATGGATTGGACCTGGCGCACGGCGGTGCCCCGACTGCCTTGGCGCAGGCTGTCAGCGGCTTCGCAGTGAGCCACGGTCGCGACGACGGCCACCAAGGCCAGAGACGTAGATCGAAACACGGAAAGCCTCCTTAGCTCCTCTCGACGGGAGGTGGAGTGCATGCGCCGTGCCCCGAGCTAAGTCGTTCTCTCCACGATGGCTCTGCCTCGAAACGGCCCAGACCCCGCGTTGCTAGAGCGTCCACTCTGGACGCCTTGAGATCTGGGACGAGTCCCGTCCGGGTTCTGGGAGTGCCCGCACCAACCTCCTCCAGCGCGGCGCGTTACGCAGTGCGGCAACCAACGAGGCGAGGCCGGGGCGCACCCCGGCCTCGTAGCGCGCGTGGCAGCGAACGCTGCCCCAGGCCTCCGGTGGACTAGCGCCCGGCGTAGATCAAGGCGCCGCCCTTGAGCTTCTTGATCACCGAGGTCGAGTAGCGCTTGTCGATCGCGAAGCAGCCCCAGCTCCGCCCCGAGGTGCCTCCCTCGCGCACGTAGGCCGAGGGGTGCATGACCACCGCCCGCGAGCGGACGCGGCTGTTGCTCCCGCTCAGCCCGTCGAGGCGCAGCGAGTAGCCGTATTTCCCGTTGTAGGTCTCCGCCGTACGGTAGACGCCGAGGGAGCTCATTTTCGAGCCGCTGCGGTTGGAGAAGCGCTGGGGGTAGCCGGTGTTGCTCGGATCCGACCCCGAGCCGTGGGCCACCTTCCAGGCCTCGACGCGGTTGCTGCGCAGGTCGATCACGTAGAGCCGCTTCTGGCTGGAGTGCTTGCTGAAGTCGACGATCGCCATGTAGTCCCGGCGGAAGCCGCTGGGGTTGCTGGAGAGGACCCGGCGCGCCTCCCGCAGCAAGCTGGCCTTGGGCCGGTGGCTCCCGCTCAAGGCGCCGCCGCTGCTGCTCCCGCCGCTGCTGCTCCCGCCGCTGGCGGCGCTGCCCGACGAGCCCAGGAGCTTGCTCAGGGTGCTCGAATCCAAGTCCCCGGATTGATTCAGGCCGGCCGAGCGTTGGAAGGTCTTGAGGGCCCGTTCGGTCGCGGGTCCAAAGATCCCGTCCACCTGCAGCCCGGCGCCCTTGCTGTTCAGCTCGCGTTGGAGCTGACTCACCACGGAGCCTCGGTCGCCGCGCTGCACCGGTCGCTCCAACGAGCGCAGCGTCACCGCGTCTACGCGGCCCGTGGCAGGGAGGCTGCGGTTGCGCTGGAAGGCCCGCACCGCGGCAGCGGTGTTTGGCCCGTACTTGCCGTCGATCTTGATTCGGGCACCGTGGAGCACGAGCGCCCGCTGAACGCGCTTGACCGAGTCGCCTGAGCTGCCCTGACGCAAGGTCTGGGCATGCGCACCTCCGGCGCAGACCGTGGCGACCGCCACGGCCACGAACATCGTCTTATACATACTGGGGTTGGCCTCCTTCTCAGAGTCGAGATGAGCTGACGCAACCCCCGCGCCGGAGAGTAATCCGTTACATGGCGTCCAGATAGGATCTGAATCCGTCTCTTTCCGAGATTTGGTGCGACGAGGACGCCACGTCCTGGTTGCGGGTCGGCGCTGGGTGGACGCCGCGCCTGCCTGAGTTAACTCGAACTCGCGGAGGCCTCCGCGCGCCAGCGGGCCTCCGCGGGCAGCAACTCGTGCCACTCCACGATCCACTCGGCCCCGCCCTCGGCCTGGTAGCGGCCGGCGGCGGCGTCGCCCCCGACCCAGCCCCCACGCCGGCGCCCGAGGTCGTAGGTCGCGACCCGCAGCTTGCCCGCCACCAGCAGGCGCAGCCGCGCCGGCCCGCCCGCCAAGGCCTGCGCGTCCTTGCCGCGAAACACGAGCAGCGGGCGCGCGAGGAGCTCGGCCGCCCAGGCGCAGCCCCAGCGGCCGAGCCGCGTCGTGGGGCCGAAGCGCTCGAGGGTCTCCGCCAGCGCCTCGACCGTCGCCTGGGGATCCCGCCCGCGGGCGAGCCAGGGCCGCCCCACGACCTCGCCGAAGCGCGCCCGCAGCCAGGCGGCGTGCCCCTCCGCCTCCGCTGCGTCCAAGGGCTCACCGAGGGCCGTGGCCCAGGCGCGGAGCTGATCGGCCGAGAGGGGCCGGCCCTCTTCGCCCAGGCGACGCGCCTCGTCGAGGGCCTCGCACTGCGCCGGCGGGAGCCCTCCCTCCCCCTCGAGGGCTTGGCTGCCCCGCACGAAGTCCTCGGCCAACTCACTCACCGCCGCGCCCCCCAGGCAGTGGGGCCGGTGCAGGTGTGGGTTCGACGCGAGGAGCGCGGTGCATGGGGGTCCTGCGCTGCACGGTACCACACGCGGACGGCGTGAGCGGTCGCTTCAGCGCCCCCCGCCGAGGAGCTCCAGGCTGCGCTCGACCCCCGCCGTGACCCTCTCCACCGCCTGGGTCGGCGTCACGCTCAGGCCGGGCAGGTCCAGGGCGCGCTCGGCCCCGAACACCGCGACGTTCACGTCCTCGAGGGCCGCCGGCGGCAGCCCGTGCTTGCGCAGCACGTAGTCCATGACCAGGCGCGAGGTCCGCCCGTTGCCGTCCACGAAGGGGTGCACGCTCACCAACCGCTGGTAGCTCCGGGCCGCCAGCTCGATCGGGTCCATGCCCGCCGCCTCCGCCGCCTGGAACCAGGCGACGAACTCGTCCATGGCCCCGGCGACGTCCTCGCCCAGGACGTAGACCTTGAGCGGCGAGCCCCCGGCGGAGACGTCGAGCCCTGCGCCGCGCAACGCCCCGGGGGTGCCGCCGTTGTGGGCCAGCCCGTCGCCCAGCACGCGGTTCAGCTCCTGGATCCGCTCCAGGGTCAACGGCTCCCCGGAGCGCGCCCACTCGCGCACGAGGTCGTCGGCGCGGCGGAAGTTCGCCGCCGCCACCGCCGCCCCGTCGGTCCCGGCCTGGGCGCCGTGGGTCCCCCGCACCGTCCCGGAGCCGGCCACGCGCTCGCCGACGAGCACCTCGCCGTCGAGCTCCACCCCCCGGGCCCGGAGCTCGGTCGCGCTGCGCCGCGCGGCGTTGGCCCGCGCCGCGAGGGGCTTCCTCGCCCGCCGCTCGAGGGGCGCCTCGACCAGCTCGCGCACGCCGGCCCGGATCCGTTCGTTGAACGGCGCGCTCGTGTCCGCGGCCGAGACGGCGCCCCCCGAGCCCGCGCCGCGCCCCAGCGGCGCCTCGGCGTCCAAGGCCTGGGCCAGGCCTTGTCTCGCCGGCGCCGGCCCCCCACGGGCGGGGCCACCGCGCTGACCCCGCGGGCCGCGCCGTCCGCGCCTGCGCCCGCCGCCGCCGCGACTCCCGCCAGCCGGCGGCGGGCCTGGGCCACGTCCCCCGCCCTCGGCGGCCTGGCGCCGCAGCGCGAGCGGCCTTGGCCGCCCGGGCGATCTTGGCCAGCTTGTCGACGCCCTTGGTCCCGAGCACGCCGCCCACGATCATGCCCGCGCCGTAGCCCGTCATGCGCGCGAACTCGTCGGGGTCGTTGAGCGCCGCGTCGAGGTAGCGCTCGCCCAGGTCGACCGCCGCGCCGGCGACGTAGCCCCCCACCGCCTTCACGGTCTCCCAGTCGTCCAGCTCGCCCACGAACTCGCCGAGGGCGACCCAGGTCTCCTTCTGGAACAGCTCCCCGATCCCGACCACGGTGTCCTGCGCGGCCTGACCCACGCCCTTCACGAGGTTGTAGTTCAGGCGTTGCTGGGGCGGGAGGCTCTGCCCCGCCCGCTCGATCTGGGCCAGCACCCGGCTGAAGAACCCGCCGCGGGGGGCGGCGCTGTCGGCGCTGCGCGCGCCGAGCTCGGGCGCCAGGCCCAGGGGGTCGGTGAGCCGCGTGGGGTCGTTCTCGGCGTAGGCGTAGAGGTTGAGCCCGCCCTCGCGCCCGCTGGGGTCGGGGCTGGTGAACCGCCCCAGCGTCGGGTCGTAGCGCCGCGCGCGCAGGTCGTAGAGCCCGGTCGCGGGGTCGAGGGGCCGCCCGGCGAAGCGCCAGCGGTTCGTCTCGGCGGCGGGGCCCTCGGCGCTGAGCGCCTCCCCGAAGGCGCCGTAGGCGTAGCGCGCGGCGACCCGCCCGGCGTCGTCGGTGAGCGCGGTCACCGAGCCCACCAGGTCGCGGTGGAAGGCCCAGCGCTGGCTCCCGGCCTGGACCAGGAGTGTGTCGTCGAGGTCCTCCCCGCGCAGGTAGCGCCGGGTCAGCGCCCCGTCGGTGTAGTCGCCCACGACCTGCTGGCGGTCGACGAGGTAGGCCTCGCGCACGCCGTCGGCGTCGCGCCACAGCGGCGTCCCGTCGGGGGCGTAGCCGTAGCGCACGCGCTGGCCCTCGGGCCCGCGGGCCTCGGTCAGGCGGCCGTCGACGTCCACGGAGAAGCGCCAGGCCCCGCGCGCCACCAGCGCCCCCCGAGGGTCGTAGGCCAGCGCCGCCTCGCCCTGCTGGGCCAAGCGGCTCCCGGCGCCGGGCCGGACCTCGAGGGCCGCGCCGTCGACCTCGGCCCCCACCCGCGTGCCGAGGGCGTCGTAGGCGTAGCGCGCGTCACGCTCCGGGCCCTGCTCGCGCACGAGCCGCCCGCGGCGGTCGTGGTCGAAGCGCGTCTCGCGCCCGGCCTCGTCGAGCACCGCCGCGACCCGACCCCGGGCGTCGTAGGTGTAGGCGCGGCGCACGAGCAGCGCGTCGTCGCGCCAGGTGGCGACCTCCTCCAGGCGCCCTGCGGTCCAGGCGTAGCGGGTCTCGACCCCGCCGGGGTAGACCACCCGCGCGCGCCGGCCGGCGGCGTCGCGCTCGATCGCGACCCGCGCCTCCCCCGCGCGGACCTCGACCAGGCGCCCGCGCGGGTCGTAGCGATACGCGACCGTGCCCCAGGGATAGCGCACCGCGGCGGGCTGGGTCGAGGCGCCCTCGTAGCGGTAGTCGATCCGCTGGAACAGGACTCGGTTCTCGCAGGAGCGGAGCCGCCCCTGGGCGTCGTAGGTGTAGCGCAGCTCGCCGTCGGGCCCAGCCTGAGCCAGGAGCAGGCCGCGGGCGTCGTAGGTGAAGCGCTCCTCCCCGGCGGGAGTCTCCCGGGCCACGAGCTGCCCCTGGGCGTCGTAGCGGAAGCGCAAGATCTCGCCCCCGCGGACCTCGCGCACGACCCGCCCCGCGGCGTCGAAGCTCAGCTCGCGCCGCCCCGCGCTCGGGTCGTCCACGATCAGCGTGCGCGGGTCGGGCCGGGTGTAGCGCACGCGGTTGCCCGCGGCGTCCTCGAAGGCGACCAACTGCCCCCGCGCGTCGTAGCTGCAGCGGAAGCGGTCCCCTTCGCGGTCGAAGCAGCGGGCGATCTGGCCCTGAGCGTCGTACTCGACGCGCTCGGCGCGGCCGAGCTCGTCCTGGTAGGCGATCAGGCGGCCCCGCGCGTCGAAGGCCGCGGCGCGCACGGTGCCCCGGGCGTCTTGGACCTTGAGCGCCGCGCCCTGGGTCACGTAGCGCACCTCGCGCCCGTCGGGGTCGACCACCCCCGCGAGGGAGCCGTCGGCCCCGCGCAGGAAGCGCGTCGTGCCCTGCGGCCCCTCGAGCGCGAGCACCGCGCCGACGGCGTCGCGCCGGATCCGGGTCCGACCCCCGTCGGGGTCGACCCGCTCCACGAGCCACCCCTGGGCGTCGTAGGCGTAGCGCGCGGTGCCCCGGGCGTCGACCGTCGCCAGGAGCCGCCCGGCGGGGTCGCGCACGAAGCGCAGCGCCTCGCCGGTGGGCAGGCGCGCCGCGCTCGGAGCCCAGCCCCGCCCGGCGTAGTCGAGCTCGAGCGCGCCCTGGGGCGAGTCGACCCGGGTCGTGCGCCCGGCGGCGTCGTAGCTCCAGGAGCAGGCGAAGGCCCCGTCCACCGTCGCCAGCTCGGGGCGCTGGCGCGCGTCGAAGCGCAGGCTGCGGGTCACCCCCGCCTCCTCCTGCTCGAGGAGCGGGCGCGGACCCGGCCGATAGCGAGTGCGGGTCTCGCGGGCGCCGTCGCGCACCCGCGCCTCGAAGCCCCCGTCGACCTCCGCGTAGGTCGCGGTCAGCGGGAGCCGCTCCCCGGTCAGCCCGACGACCCGGCCCGCGCCGTCGTAGACGACCGCGGTCCCGTCGACCGCGCTCACGCGGCCCTGGGCGTCGTAGGCGTAGACCTCGCGCCGCGCTCCGCGGACGACCCCGGTCAGGCGCCCCGCGGCGTAGGCGTAGCGCACCTCCCGCGCGCCCAGGGCCGCGCGCTGCACGCCGCGGCCGTCGCGCTCCAGCCGCAGCTCGCCCCAAGGCCCGCGCACGGCCACCGCCCCGCTCGGGCCGTGCCGGAACGCGAGCGAGGTGCCCTCCGTCACCCGCTCCACGACGCGCCCGGCGAGGTCGAAGCGGTAGCTGCGCAGCCCGGCCTCGAGCCGCCACCCGTCGGCCAGGACCTCCAGGCGGTGCGGGGCCCCGACGCTGGCCACCCAGCCGCTCCCCGCGGGCTCGAAGGGCCACGTCCGGCCCTCCTCGTCGATCCACACCGGGCGCGCCCCGCCCAGCTCGAGCCGGGTGTCGCACGCCCAGTGCCAGCCCCCGAGGCCCGCGCGATACGTGCGCGTCAGCGCGTAGCCCACCCCGCGCGAGCCGAGCTCCAGGTCGACCCGGGCGAGCTCGAGCTCGCCGCTGAGCGGGTCCACGTTCACGTCCTCCGCACCGTGGACGGCGGCCACACAAGCCACCCCCAGCCAGATCGCTGCACTCCTCACGCCGGTCTCCCTCCGCCTCTTCAGGAGGGGTGCGGGCGCGGCGGGTGAAATGGATCACTCGGGCATGAAAGATTCCTGGCAAGCCCCTGCGGGAGAAGACCTTAGATCGCTCAGCGCGCGATCAGCGAGTCCACGGTGTCGACCACCGGCCGTCCCAGGTGGTCCACGACGCCCCCCAGCGGGCGCTCGCCGTTGCGCACGAACATGTCGAGCAGCGCCACGGGGCGGTCGGGGTCCGCGGTCAGCATGAAGTCGCCGAGGTTGGTCTCGCCCAGGTAGCGCCCCTCGCTGGCGAGGCGCGCCGAGAGCGCCTCCAGGGCCTCGCGGTGCGCGGGGGTGACCTCGATCGGGAGCGGCTCGCCGCGCTGCGCGCGGTAGGCCAGGCTCTGCAGGTCGTAGCCCTCGATCCGCTCCATGGCCACCGCCTCGCGCCACACCCCGCCGTCCTCGATCCGCACCCGACCCAGGACCTTGGGCCCGCCGTAGGCCTCGAGCCCCTTGGCCACCTCCTCGATCTCGCCCACGGTGTCGTAGGCCACGCTGCGGTCGAACTTGAACACCGCCGACTGCCCGTCGAACTCGCCGGTGAAGATCCGGCCCAGGGCGCCGCTGCCGTTGGTGACCTCGGTGCCCGCCACGACCGGCAGGTCCATGACGTGCTCGGCGTTCTTCAGCGCCGCGGCGTAGGCCTTGGGGTCGGCGTGCTGGCTCTGCTGGATCAGGCGGTTGGCGTAGTCGACCAGCTCGGGGTCGCCGGACTTGGTCAGGGCGTAGAGGTCCTCGACTCCGTGGCGCATGAACGGCGTCAGGTCGTAGTAGTCGTCCAGGCTCGTGAGGATCTCGGTGGTCGACTCGGGCAGGTCCGCGTCGCGGATCAGCTCGTGCAGCTTCCCGACCAGCTCCTCGTCCTCCCAGTCCAGCTCGCGGAAGTCGCGGAACGCCTTGCGCACGTCCTCGCCGAACGCACGGGCGCCGGCGCGGACCGCGGCGGAGACGCGCGGCGCAGCCCCGCCCGCCCCCGTGGCGCGCTCGCCCTGGAGCAGCTGGGACAGCCCCAGGTGGCTCGCGGGCGCGTCCTCGGCCGCCGCGGCCACGCGCCCGGCGTCCCCCGCCTCGTCAGCGGCGTCCTCGACCTTGTCGACCACCCGCGCCGCGTCCCCGGCGGCGTCGGCGGCGTCCTCCACGGCGTCGGCGGCCTCGATCAGCCCGCGGGCGACCTTGGAGCCCCGGGCGACCTGGGTCAGTTGGGGGATCCCCTTCCCGCCGAGGATCGCGCCGCCGATCATGGTTCCGCCGTAGCCGCTCATGCGCGCGGCCTCCGCCGGGTCGTGCACCAGCGCGTCGGCGTAGCGCTCGCCGGTCTCGCGGCTCGACTCCCACACGTGCGCGCCCACCGCCTTCACGGTCTCCCAGTCGTCGAGCTCGCCGACGAACTCGTAGAGGTCGACCCAGGTCTGCTTCTTGAACAGGTCCACGACCCCCGAGGCCGTGTCCCCGACCGCCTGGCCCGCGCCCTTGAGCGTCTGCAGCTTGAGGTAGTGCTGGTAGCTGTAGCGCAGGGTGAGCTGCTCGAGGCGCGAGAAGCCGTCCTGGTAGGCCTGGACCAGGCCGGCGCCGAAGGGCTCGGGCTGCCAGTCGGGGTCGGCCAGGTTCCGCTCCCAGTGCTCGCGCATGGCCGCCCACAGCCCGAGCGGGTCGCTGAAGGTCACCGGGTCGTTCTCGGCGTAGGCGTAGAGGTTGAGCCCGCTGGTCCGCCCGCTGGGGTCGGGGCTCGCGAAGCGGCCCAGGGCCGCGTCGTAGCTGCGCGCGCGCAGGTCGTAGAGCCCGGTCGCCGGGTCGAGGGGCCGCCCGGTGTAGCGCCAGGGGTTCTCCGCCGCGGCCGGGCCCTCGGCGGCCAGGGCTTCGCCGAAGGCGCCGTAGCGGTAGCGGGCCAGGACCCGGCCCTCGGCCCCGCTGAGCGCGACGACCGAGCTGACCCGGTCGCGGTGAAAGACGTGGGCCGCGCGCCCGCGCGCGTCCACGCTCCACAGCGCGTCGTCGAGGCCGTCGCCCCGCACGTAGCCGTGCTCCAGGCCCGCCGCGCCGAACACTCCGACCACCTGTCGCCGGTCGACGAGGTAGCGCTCGCGCTCGCCCCCCGCCTCGCGCCACAGGAGCGTCCCGTCCGGGGCGTAGCCGTAGCGCACGTCCTGCCCCTGGGGCCCGCGGGCACGGCGCACGCGCCCGTCGACGTCGACCTCGAATCGCCAGCTCCCGCGGGCGTCGGCGCGCGCGACGAGCGCGCCGCGCGCGTCGTAGCGGCAGCGAACCTCGCCCTGGGCCAGGAGCCGATTGCCCGCGCCGAGCTCGAGCTCCTGCGCCGCGCCCGCGAGCTCGAGGGCGCTGCGGTTGCCCGCGGCGTCGTAGGCGAAGCGGACGTCGCGCTCGGGGCCCGCCTCCAGGGTCAGCCGCCCGCGGCGGTCGTACTCGAAGCGGGTCTCGCGCTGGGCCTCGTCGCGGACGACGGCCACGCGCCCGCGGGCGTCGTAGGCGTAGGCCCGCCGCACGAGCAGCGCCCCGTCGCGCCAGCTCGCGACCTCGGCCAGCGCCTCGCCGGCGTAGGTGTAGCGGGTCTCGACGCCGTTGGGGGCGACGACCCGCGTCCGCCGCCCGCGGGCGTCGCGCTCGATCGTGAGCGCGTCGTCCCCCGCGCCCACGCCGACCAGGCGCCCCTGGGCGTCGTAGCGGTAGCGCACGACGCCCCAGGGGTAGCGCACCTCGCACGGCTCGAGGCTCGCGCCCTCGTAGCGGTAGTCGATCCGCTCGAACAGCGCGCGGTCCTCGAGGGACAGCAGCCGCCCGGCGGCGTCGTAGCGGTAGCGCAGCTCGCCGTCGGGGCCCGCCTGGGAGAGCAGCCGCCCCGCGCGGTCGTAGACGAAGCGCTCCTCGCCCCGCGAGGTGGTGCGGGCCACGACCCGCCCCGCGGCGTCGTGGCGGTAGGCGATCGCCTCGCCCCCCCGCACCTCGCGCACGACCCGGCCCTGGCCGTCGAAGCTCAGCTCCCGGCGCCCCGCGCTGGGGTCCTCGACCACGAGGGTGTGCGCGTCGGGCCGCGCGTAGCGCACGACGTTGCCCGCGGCGTCGACGAGCTCGCTCAGGCGACCGTCCGCGTCGTAGCTGCAGCGGAACAGCTCGCCGTCCTTGTCGCTCGAGCGCACCACGCGCCCCTGGACGTCCCGGGTGAGCCGGGTGGCGCGCCCGAAGCCGTCCTGGAACGCGACCAGCGCGCCGTCCTCGTCGAACACCGCGGCGCGGCGCGTCCCCTCGGGCCCCACCACCTTGAGCGCGCGGCCCTCCTCCACGAAGCGCTCCACCCGGCCGTCCGGGTGCCGCACCGCGAGGACCGCGCCGGCGGCCGAGCGCTTGATCCGGGTGACCTCACCCCCGGTCGCGACCGCGACCACGTAGCCCTGGGCGTCGCGCTGGTAGCGGGTGCGCACCCCGTCGGGGCCCTGCTGCGCGACGAGCGCGCCCTGGGCGTCGTAGGCGAAGCGCTCCTGCCCCAGCGCGCCCTCGCGCACCAGCAGCCGACCGGCCTCGTCGTAGACGAAGCGCAGCTCGTCGCCGGAAGGCAGGCGCGCGCGGGTCGGCTGGGGGCCCGCGCCGTAGCTCAGGCGCAGCTCTCCGTCCGGCCCCTGGTGCTCGACCAGGCGCCCGAGGCCGTCGTAGGTCCAGGCGGAGACGAGCTGCCCCGCGCGCTCCTGCATGCGCGGACGCAGGCGCGCGTCGTAGCGCACGGTGGTCGTCGTCCCGCGGACCTCGACCTCGAGCACCTCGCCGCGGCGGGTGTAGCAGGTGGCCTCGCCGCCCTCGCGCACGGCGCAGCGGAGCGCGTCGCCGTCGGCGGCGTAGCTGGCGCTCCAGGGGGCGCGCCCGCCGACGAGGTTCGTCACCCGGCCCGCGGCGTCGTAGCGCACGGCGGTCGCGCCGGCGCGCACGAGCCGCCCCTGCGCGTAGGCGTAGGCCTCGCGCCGCCCCGCCGCCTCCGCCGCGACCAGGCGGCCCTCGGCGTAGCGATACACGACCTCCGCCTCACCCAGCCAGGCGCGCTCGACGCCCTGAGGTCCGCGCTCGAGGCGCAGCGCGCCCCAGGGACCCGAGACCGCCACGGTCCCGTGAGGGCCCGGGGTGAAGCGCAGGGTCGCCCCGCGCCAGCTGCGCGCCACGAGCCGGCCCTGGGCGTCGAAGCGATAAGCGGTGTCGCCGACCTGGAGCGCGTAGCCCTCGCCCTCGCGCTCGAGGCGCCAGGGCGCGCCGTAGCGCGCGACCCAGCCCGACCCCGCGGCGTCGAGGACGTGGCCGCGCCCCGCCTCGTCGATCCACACCCGACCGCGCCCCTCGCCGGGCACGAGGCGGCTGTCGCAGGACCAGGTCCAGGTCTGCTCCACGAAGGCGCGGCGCAGGGCGTAGGCCATGACGTCGTCACCCACCTCCAGGTCGACGCGCTCGAGCACGAGGGCCCCGGCCAGCGGGTTCACGTCCACCGAGGCCGCCGTCGCGACCCCCGTCAGCAGCACCCCAACCAGACTCGCCACGAGCTTGCGCATACCGACCTCCCCGCGCCTTCCGGGGGGCCCTCATTCACGCCGCGAGCCAAGGCCAAGCCGCTCTCGAATCAGGAGTTAACGGCGTTGCGTGCCAGCCTGTCCAGCCTGGACAGCCCTCCGAGCCACGCCCGGCTCCGCGCCGTGTCCAGGTGGCGCCAGACGCGGGCCCGGGATATGGGAGGACGGCGCCGGAGCGGGGTGGACGCACCTTGTGCCCCCGTCCGAGCGACGTCTAGTCCGCCGCAGGCGGCGTGGCAGCGGAAGCTGCCACCGAGAGCTGGGCGACCCCTCAGCGCCCGAACTGCTCGAGCTGGTCGAGGCTGTTCTCGACGCCCTGGGTCACCCGCTCCAGGGCCTGCGCCGGCGTCACGCTGGCCTCGGCGGACCCCAGCCCGAACACCGCGACCGCCGACTCGTCGAGGGCCGCCGGGGGCAGGCCGTTCTTGCGCAGGACGTAGTCCATGACCATGCGCGCGGTGCGGCCGTTGCCGTCGCTGAAGGGGTGCACGCTCACCAGGCGCTGGTAGGCGCCGGCGGCCAACTCGATCGGGGGCGTGCCTGCCTGCTCCGCCGCGCGATACCAGGCGAAGAAGTCCTCGAGGGCCTCCTCCACGCTCTCCCCCAGCACGTAGGGCTTGTTGATCGCGCCCGCGAACACGTCGTCGCCGGCCCGGCGCACCACCCCGGGCCCCGCGCCCTCGGTGGCCTCGCCCGCGCGCAGGGTGCGGTTCAGCTCCCGGACCTTGTCCAGGGTCAGCTCCTCGCCGGCCTCGGCCCACTCCTTCACCAGCTCGTCGGCCTCGTGGAAGTTCGCCATGGCCCGCCCGCCGTTCGCGCCCGCGCGACCCTGCACGGTCCCGCTCTGCAGCATGCGCTGGTGGTCGACGGTCGGCCCTTCGAGCTCGACGCCGCGCTCGCGCAGCGCCTGCGCCCGCTGCTGCGCCGCCTGACCCCGCGAGCCCAGGGCCCGCGCCACCTCGTCGGGGATCGGCGCGTCGAGGCGCTCGCGCACCGTGTCGCGGATCTCCTCGGCCACGGTCCGCGCCGGGCCGCGTGGCGCCTCCGGCGTCAGCGCCTGGACCACGCCGTTGCGGGCCGGCGCCGCCATGCCCCCGGCGACCTCCGCGCCTGCGGCGCCCGCCATGGCCGCGGCCTCGTCGGCGGCGGCCGCCATGGCCGCCACCTCGTCCACGAACTCCGCGGCCGTGCCGGTGGCCTTGACCGTGGCGTGCACGCCCCGCGCCGCGCTCGCCGCCCGCGCCACCCGCGCCAAGGCGGGGACGCCCTTCGCCCCGAGCACCGAGCCCACGATCATGACCGCGCCGTAGCCGGTCATTTCGGCGAACTTGGCCGGGTCGTTGAAGAACGCGTCCTTGTAGTCGATCCCCGCGGTCCTGGCGGCGTTCCACACGTGGGAGCCCACGGCCTTCACCGTCTCCCAGTCGTCGAGGGCGGTGACCAGGGTGTAGAGGTCCTGCCAGGTCTCCTTCTTGAACAGGTCCACGATCCCCGACACGGTGTCGCCCACCGCCCGCCCGGCGCCGCGCACGGCCTTGGCCTTGAGGTACTCCGGGTAGCTCGTGCGCAGCGCGTGCTCCTCGACCTCGCTCCAGCCCTCGTCCACCGCCTGCACCAGGCCCTCGCCCAGCTGGGCCACGCGCTGCCCGAAGGCCGCCGTCCACAGCCCCAGCGGGTCGTTGAAGCGGGTCGGGTCGTTCTCGGCGTAGGCGTAGAGGTTCAACCCGTTGGTGCGGCCGCTGGGGTCGGGGGAGGTGAACCGGCCGAGGGTCGCGTCGTAGGTCCGGGCGCGCACCTGATACAGGCCGGTGTGGCGGTCGAGGGGGCGGCCGGCGTAGCGCCAGGGGTTCTGGGCGGCGGCGGGCCCCTCGGCGGCGAGGGCCTCGCCGAAGGCGCCGTAGCGGTAGCGCGCCAGGAGCTCGCCCTCGGCGCCGCTGAGCGCGACCACCGAGCTCACCCGGTCGCGGTGGAACACCCAGCCGCGCTCGCCGCGCCCGTCGACGCTCCACAGCACGTCGTCCAGGCCCTCGCCGCGCACGTAGGAGCGCTGGAGCCCCGACGCGCTGAACTCGCCCACGACCTGGTCGCGGTCGACGAGCAGGCGCTGGCGCTCCCCGGCGACCTCGCGCCAGAGCAGGGTCCCGTCGGGGGCGTAGCCGTAGCGCAGGTCCTGCTCCAGCGGCCCGCGCGCGCGCCGCAGGTGCCCGTCGACGTCGACCTCGAAGCGCCAGGTCCCCTCGGCGCTGCTGCGCTCGACCAGGGCGCCCCGCGCGTCGTAGCGACAGCGCACGTCGCCCTGAGCCAGGGTGCGGTTGCCCGCGGCGAGCTCGAGGTCCGCGCGCTGGCCCTGGACCTCGACGCTCGCGCGGTTGCCGGCGGCGTCGTAGGTGTAGCGCACGCTGCGCTCGGGGCCCTCCTCCAGCACCAGCCGCCCGCGGCGGTCGTGCTC
This sequence comes from Planctomycetota bacterium, assembly GCA_041402045.1. GTDB lineage: Bacteria > Planctomycetota > J058 > J058 > J058 > JAGQRJ01. Next base: position 19,011 of record JAWKSZ010000031.1, read on the forward strand.
GAAGCGGGTCACGCGCTCGGCCTCGTCGGTGACCGAGGCCACGCGCCCGCGGGCGTCGTAGGTGTAGGCCCGGCGCACGAGCAGCTCCGCGCCGCGGTAGGTCGCGAGCTCGGCGAGGGCCTCGCCCGCGTAGGCGTAGCGGGTCTCGACGCCGGTCGAGTAGCGCACGGCCACCCGCCGGCCGCGGGCGTCGCGCTCGATCGTGAGCGAGCGCTCGGCGTCGGCGACCGAGGCCAGGCGGCCCTGGTCGTCGTAGCCGTAGCGCACGCTGCCCCAGGGGTAGCGCACCTCGCACGGCTCGAGGGCGCCGTCCTCGTAGGTGTAGTCGATCCGGCGCAGCGCCGAGCGGTTCTCCAGCGAGAGCAGGCGTCCCGCGGCGTCGTAGCGGTAGCGCAGCTCGCCGTCGGGCCCCGCTTGGGACAAGAGCCGCCCGGCGCGGTCGTAGACGAAGCGCTCCTCGCCGCGCGAGGTGGTGCGCGCGATCACGCGGCCCGCCGCGTCGTGGCGGTAGGCGATCGCCTCGTCCCCGCGCACCTCGCGCACCAGGCGCCCGAGCCCGTCGAAGCTCAGCTCACGGCGCCCGGCGCTGGGGTCCTCCACGATCAGGGTGTGGGCGTCGGGGCGCGCGTAGCGCACCACGTTCCCCGCCGCGTCCACCAGCTCGGTCATGCGCCCGGAGGCGTCGTAGCCGCAGCGGAAGCGCTCGCCGTCCTTGTCCCAGGCCCGGGCCACCCGCCCCAGGTCGTCGTAGCTCAGGCGCGTGGCCCGGCCGAACTCGTCCTGGTAGGCGACCAGGCGCCCGGCGTCGTCGAAGGCGCCCGCGCGCCGGGTCGCGCCGTCGGGGCCCACGATCTTCAGGGCCTGGCCCTGGTCCACGAAGCGCTCGAGGCGCCCGCCCGGGTGCTCGATCGCGAGCACGGCCCCGGACGCGGAGCGCGCGATCGTGGTGATCTCCGCGCCCTGCTTGACCCCGACCACGTAGCCCCGCGGGTCGCGCTTGTAGCGCGTGGTCCGTCCGCGCACGTCTTGCTCGGCGACGAGCGCGCCCTGGGCGTCGTAGGCGAAGCGCTCGCGGCCCAGCGCCGACTCGCGCACGAGCACGCGGCCCTCGCTGTCGTAGACGAAGCGCAGGACCTCCCCCGAGGGCAGGATCACCCGCGAGGGCTGGTGCCCCTCGCCGTAGATCAGGCGCACGTCGCCCTCGGGGTCCTGGCGCTGCACCAGCCGCCCGCGGGCGTCGTAGCTCCAGGCGCTGAGCAGCTCGCCCTCGCGCTCCTCCATGCGCGGGCGCAGGCGGGCGTCGAGCTGCAGGACCGTGGTCACGCCCCGGGCCTCGACCTCGACCCGCTCGTCGCTGAGGGTGTAGCGCGCGCGCTCGGCGCCGTCCTCGACGGCGCAGGTCCAGCGCGCCCCCTCGACCGCGTAGGTCGCGGACCAGGGCGCGCGCCCGCCGCGCAGCGAGGTCACCCGCCCGGCCGCGTCGTAGCCGAGGGTCGTGGGCCCGACCCCGCTCAGGCGGCCCTCGGCGTAGCGGTAGGCCTCCGCGCGGGTCTCCGTCTGCACCGCGACGAGCTCGCCGGCCTGGTAGCCGTAGGTCGCGGCCGCCGAACCCAGGCTCGCGCGGCGCACGCCCTCGGGGCCGCGCTCCAGGCGCAGCTCGCCCCAGGGCCCCGAGACCTGCTCGGTCCCGTGCAGCCCGGGGACGAAGCGCAGGGTCACCCCCTCCCGGGTGCGGGCCACGAGCCGGCCCTCGCCGTCGAAGCGGTAGCGGGTCCCCTCGGCCTCGAGCGCGTACTCGCCGCCGACGAGGGTCAGGCGCCAGGGCGCGCCGTAGCGCGCGACCCAGCCGTCGCCCTCGGCGTCGAACACGTGGGCCACACCGTCCTCGGCGACCCACACCCGCGCGGTCCCCTCGCCGGGGACCAGGCGGCTGTCGCAGGACCAGACCCAGCGCTGCTCGACGAAGCTCCGCTGCAGGGCGTAGGCGGAGGCGCCGTCCCCCAGCTCGAGGTCCACGCGCTCGATCACCGGCGCGCCGCGGAACGGGTCGACCTCGACCGACGCCGCCGACGCGACGCTGGCCAGGGCCACGAGCATGCACGCGAGCTTGTCCACTCCGACTCCCTCCCGGAGGCGGACCGGGCCCGCCTCTGTTCCTTCCAGGGGCACGCGGGTGCAAGCGCCGGACCACGCCGGTGGGGCGCGGGGGCGTCCCAATCCGCTCAAGGAACCTTTCGCCGCAGGTGGTTCGTCGCGAACCGCTCGTGGAGGGTCAGGCGCTGGAACGCAACGCCTGGGGCCCGCCGGGCGCGAAGCGCAAGCTCTTTCGCCCCAGCGGATTAGCCGTTCGCTGCGCGCACCCCGGCCGGAACGCTGAAGCGGATCCCCGCCGCGGCGAGTCGGGTCAGCCCGGCCTCCCCCAGCGCGGCCACGGGCGAGAGCACACCGTGGAGGTCGGGGAGCGCCTCGCGCTCGCAGGCGAGGGCCAGGGCCGCGGCCGCGACGAAGTTCCCGGTCTCCTCGTAGCCCGGGTCGCGGGTCCCGTAGAGCCGGGTGTGCACGGCCTCGCCCCCGCCCTCCCCGAACCAGTCGATCCGGTAGGTGCCTGCCTCCCGCGCCTCGGCGTCGGGGCCGCTGCCCGCGGGCAGCAGCCGCTTCAGCCCGCGGCGCAGCACGCCGACCCGGGCCAGGAGCGCGACCGCGCCGAAGCCCACCCCCAGGCCGACCAGCGCGGCGAGGTTCGGCAGGCGCAGGTAGTGCCCGTAGCGCAGCCCGCGGCCGTAGCCCGGGGCCACGCTCGCGCTGCGCAGCGCGATCGTCGCGTCCACCGAGGGCATGGGGCAGCTCCAGCCCCGGCCGAGCCGCGGCTCCCGGTGCACCCCCAGCGCCAGCCGCCCCACGGGGCGGCCCGCGCTGGGCACCAGCTCGCGCTGCGCGCGCAGGGTCTCGCTGGGGTCGGCCAGCGCCTCGAGGATCGAGCTCCAGGTGCCCCCGGAGATCCCGCCCTGGGCGGTGACGTAGCCCCGGACCTCGTGCTCGGCGTCGGGCGGCAGCGCGCGGGCGGTGAGCCACACCCCGTAGTCGATCGGCAGGCTCTCGAAGGCGGCGCAGGGCACCAGGCGCAGCCCGGCGTCCCGGGCCTTCGCGTCCAGCCCGCTGACCAGCCGCCCCACGAAGGCGGGCTCCCCGGTCGAGTCCACGTAGTCCGCGCCCTGGGCCACACAGGCCTCGACCAGCGGCAGCCCCAGGCGTATGAACGGTCCCACCGTCGAGGCCACGACCCGGCTCTGAGCGGCGAGGGCGTCCAGGCTCGCGCGGTCGTCGGAGCGCGCGAGCACGACCCCAGCCGGCGGACAGGGCAGCGCGCCGAAGCGCGCCCGCAGCGCCTCGAGCTTGGCCTGGCTCCGACCTCCGAGGGCCCACCGCGTGCCCTCGGGCGCGTAGCGCGCCAAGGACTCCGCCACCAGCGCCCCGGTGTAGCCCGTCGCCCCGTAGATCGTCACGTCGAAGCGGCTCATGAGTCCTCGCGCCGCGCGATCCTACCGCGAGCCACGTGAGGCAGCGTAGGGACATACTGCCTGCTGCCCTCTGCAGCGACTGCTAGGATTCGGACGTGAAGCTCCTATCAGGTGTGGGGTTGCTCGCGTGCGTCGCTGTAAGCTCCGGCTGCGGACCGATCGTCGCCGGCGCCGTGTTCGCGATCTCCGAGTCCAGCGGCGGAGGCGGTGGAGGCGGTGGGGGCGGTGGAAGCCCGCCCGGCTCCGGGGGACCTCCCGGCGATTCGGCGACCGACCTCGAGCCCATTCAACTCCTGGCGACCACGTCCGAAGACGGCTCCGTAACCCTCGACCTGCCTCGAGAGTCTGCCCGCGGGGAACCCCTGAGCTACCGCGTCGTGAGCCCTCCGGCGCACGGCCGCGTGAGCGGCGAGCCGACTCGCCTCGAGTACACACCGGACTCCAACTACCACGGCCCCGACCGCTTCACGTGTGAGGTCACGGCGGCGGGAGGGCGTCGAGGAGCAGCGACGATCTCGCTCGAGGTCCGCAGCGTCAACGATCCACCCCTCGCGTCCTCGATCGAAGTGGAGCTGGCCGAGAACGGCGAGCTGATCCTCACGCTCCAGGGCCAGGACGTGGACGGCGACCCGCTGAGCTTCGAGCTGGTCAGCGGCCCGTTCCACGGGGCGCTCAGCGGCGACGGTGCCCACCGCCGCTACGACCCCTCGTTGGACTTCGTCGGGACCGACGAGGTGACGTTCCAGGTGCGTGACCCTCATGGCGAGTCCCACCAAGGGTCGGTGCGCCTGCACGTCCGCCCCCAGCTGGGGATCGACTCCGTCACCCCAGATCGCGGGCCCCTGGGGGTCGCGACCCGCCTCCGGATCACCGGGAGGCGCTTCACGTCCGCGACCAGCGTGCGCGTCGCGGGCGCCGCGGCGACCGGCGTCGTCCTGGTCGACTCGCGCACCCTGGAGTGCGACAGCCCTCTGGGGCCCCTAGGCCCCGCGGACGTCGAGGTGAATCAGGCGAACTGCTACGGCGCGCGCTCCTCCGAGGCCTACTTCTTCGAGGGCTGGGAGGACCCGTCGTCGACCATGGTCGACGTCCCCGGCGGCACGACCAGCGCCTCGGTGCCGTCCCTCGTCGCCCTCCCAGGCGGCGCGCTGGCCTGCGCGTGGATCGATCGGCGCACGGTGCAGTACGCCGTGCGCGTCGCGCGCAGCGAGGACGGCGGGCGAACCTGGTCGGCGTCGGTCGTGGTGGACGACGAGGCGAGCGTCACCAAGTCCCAGCCCAAGCTCGCGGCAGGCCCGGGAGGGGCGCTGGCGCTCGTGTGGCAGGCCGACGCGATCCCGCTCTACGTCGCCCGCAGCGCCGACGGGGGCCGCACCTGGTCCGCGCGCGTCCGCGCCGACGACGACTCGGGTCGGAAGTATGGCCACAGCCTCGCCTTCGCTGGGGGCGGGGGCCTGGTGTGCGCGTGGACCAACCTCACCCGCGTCCGGGTCGCGCGGAGCGTAGACGGGACGACCTGGAGCGCTGGCGCGGACGTCGACGCGGGGACCGTGGGGAATCAGGCCAACCCCTCCCTGGCCCCCCTGAGCGCCGGCCTGGCCTGCCTCTACTCCCAGTCGGTGCCGGAGGGCACCACGAGCCGCACCGAGCTGATCCTGGCCAAGAGCGCCGACGGAGGCGTCAGCTGGACGCGCTCACGGGTCGACGACGACCCCGGGTTCGTCTCGGGCCACAAGCGCTTCCCGACCCTGCTCGAGCTGCCGGGGGGCGGGCTGGTCTGCGCCTGGAAGAGCCCGCGCTTCGATCGCGTGCGCGTGGCCCGGAGCGTGGACGGAGGCCTGAGCTGGAGCGCGAGCCAGGAGCTCGAGGCGCTCGAGGAACACTCCCGCCCCACCCTGGTGTCCGACAGCGGGGGCGCGGTGATCTGCTGCTGGCAGGCAGAGCGCGGCGACCCCGGCGTGGGCGACATCGCCAGCGCCCGCAGCCTCGACGGCGGCCAGACCTGGTCCGCGCCCTTGCGGGTCGACGACGGCCCGGAGCTCCAGCACCAGGGCGACCCCAGCCTGGTCTCGCTCGCAGGCGGGACCCTGGTGTGCGCCTGGACCGATCAGCGAAACGGCGCGGCGGACGTACGCTGCGCCCGCAGCGTGGACGCCGCCGCGTCCTGGTCCGCGAGCGACCGGGTCGACGACGACGACGTCGAGGACGCCAGCCAGGCCGAGACCGCTGTGGCGATCGCCCCCGACGGCACAGTGATCCTCGTGTGGGAAGACGGGCGCAGCGCGCGCCCCGAGGTCTACCTGACCTACAGCGTGGACGGTTGCCGCAGTTGGAGCGTCAACCAGCGCCTGGGCGAGCCGTTGTTCCAGGGCACAGCCCGCCGCTCGGACCGACTCCCCGACGTGGCCGTCGACGCCAGCGGGGCCTGGGTGGTGACCTGGCATGTGCAGAGCACGCAGCCGGGAGCGGTGGTCGTCCGGCGCAGCGTCGATCGCGGCGCGACCTGGTCCGACGAAGTCTTCGTCAACCCGGAACCCCAGCGGGGCTACCGCCCGACGCTGACCGTCGAGCCCGGAGGCGCCCTGCTCTCCTCCTATCTCGACGGCACGTCGCCCCTCAATCCCTCGGCGAGCGAGACGGCGCGGATCGCGCGCAGCGTCGACGACGGTCGAACCTGGGGAGCGGCTCGCGCGATCGGGAACACCGAGGGGGTGGTCCGCTACGCCCTCGCCGCGGGGTCGTCGGAGTGGGTGTGCGCCTGGATCGAGGATCCGATCTCGACCCCGTCCGAGGTCTGCGTCGGCCGCAGCGTGGATCAGGGCCAGACCTGGACCCGAGAGGTCCGCAGCGCCGGAACGGGCTCGACGGCGCCGACCACAGTCGCCCTCGCGCGAGGGCCGGGCTCGGCGTATGCCCTGGCCTGGATCGACGGCGACGACGGCGTCTACTTCGTCCGCAGCGTGGACGGCGGGTCGACCTGGACCAACGCGGTCGTCCTCGAGAGCGGGGACACTCCGCAGGAACTCGGGATCGCGGCAGGGCCCGATGGCTCGCTCGTGGTCGCCTGGGACGCCGTGGACAGCTTCTACCAGACCAGCCTGCACGCGGTGCGCAGCGCGGACGGCGGGGCGACGTTCTCCGGGACCCGCACCGGACTCGTGTATCCGCCGGCGGTCGCGTTCCAGCACCGCTACACACGCTTCGAGGACGTGGGCATTGGCCCGCGCGGCCAGATCGTCGTCGTCGGCTACACGTCCCAGGCCCCCAACGACCCCTTCGTGGTTCGCGGCTGGTTCCGCCCCTAGTGCGTGCTGCACGTCAGACGTTCCGGTACCTCTCGCTTGCCCTCGCCGCCCCTGGCTGTGTTGTTCGCCGGTCACAATGGCCTGCTAGCGCCAGGCCGCGGACGATCCGCCGCCCGCCCCCGGGGACGGTGTGAGGAGGAGGGCCGCCGGCTTTCGGTTACCGTGAGCCGGCGAAGCGAGGGGCTATGGACCTGTCAGGCAAGCGGTTCCTGTTGATCGGGGGGGCGGGGTTGATCGGCTCCCACACCGTCGACGCGTTGCTCCAGGAGGACGTGCAGGAGGTCGTGATCTACGACGCCTTCACCCGCGGGAGCCGCGAGAACTTCGCCCACGTCAAGGACGACCGGCTCACGGTCTACCCCCTGGGCGGTGACATTCTGCACCGGGACGTGCTGCGCAAGGCCATGGAGGGGATCGACGGCGTGTTCCACTTCGCCGCGCTGTGGCTGCTGCACTGCCGCGACTTCCCCCGCTCGGCGTTCGAGGTCAACGTGGGCGGGACGTTCAACGTGCTCGAGGCGGTGATCGAGAGCGGGGTCCAGCGCCTGGTCTACAGCTCCTCGGCCTCGGTCTACGGCGACGCGCGCACCGAGCCCATGCGCGAGGACCACCCCTACGACAACGAGACCTTCTACGGCGCGACCAAGATCGCGGGTGAGCACATGGCCCGCGCGCTCTACCACCGCTACCAGGGCACGCCCCAGGCCTTCGACTACGTCGGCCTGCGCTACATGAACGTCTACGGCCCGCGCCAGGACTATCAGGGCACCTACGTCTCCGTGATCATGAAGATCCTGGACCGGATCGATCAGGGGCTGCCGCCGGTGGTCTACGGCGACGGCGCCCAGAGCTACGACTTCGTCTACGTCGGCGACTGCGGCCGGGCCAACGTGTGCGCCATGAAGTCCGCGGCGACCGACGGATTCTACAACGTGGGCACCGGCTCCAAGACGAGCATCAAGCAGCTCGCCCAGCGCCTGCTCGAGCTGACCGGGAGCGACCTCGAGCTGCACTACGAGCCCGCGGGCCCGACCTTCGTCACCAACCGCGTGGGCTGCCCCGAGCTCGCGGCGAAGGACCTCGGGTTCCGCGCCGAGGTCGAGCTGGACGAGGGCCTGCGCGCGCTGATCGCCTGGCGCGACGCGCACAAGGAGGCGGTCGCCGCCCGCCGCGCGGCCGCCCGTGCCTGAGCCCCGCGCGAGGCGCTGAGCGTGTGCGGGCTGCTGGGCGCGCTGAGCCTCGCGCCCCAGGCGGTCGAGCCCCTGCGCGCCCTGGCCGCAGGCCTCGCCCACCGCGGGCCCGACGACGCAGGCTGCGCGACCTGGACCCCCGGCGAGCCGCCGACCCTCGCCGCGCCCTACCCGCCGCACGCCCAGGTCGTGCTCGCGCACCGGCGCCTGGCGATCCTCGACCTCAGCCCCCGCGGCCACCAGCCCATGGCCTCGCCCTGCGGACGCTACGTGCTCGTGTTCAACGGCGAGGTCTACAACTACCGCGAGCTGCGGGTCGAGCTCGAGGCCCTCGGCCACCGCTTCCTGGGCGAGAGCGACACCGAGGTCGCGCTCGCGGCCTGGGCCGCCTGGGGCCGCGCCGCGCTCCCGCGCTTCGTCGGCATGTACGCCCTGGCCGTGCTCGACCTCGAGGCGCGCCGGCTGACCCTGGCGCGGGACCCGTTCGGGATCAAGCCGCTCTACCTCGCCCGCGCGCCCGGGGCGCTGGCCTTCGCCTCGGAGCCCCAGGCCCTGGTCGAGTGGCGCGGCGGCGCCCCCGCCGCAGACCCGCAGGCGGTCTACGACTTCCTGCGCTACGGGCTCACCGACCACGGCGCGGAGACCCTGTTCGCGGGGGTCACCCAGCTCCGCCCCGCGGAGTGGGTCGAGGTCGGCCTCGACGACCTCGCGCTGCGGCGCGGGCAGAGCTGGAGCCCACGCCGAGCGGTCCGCCCGCGCTCCTACGCCGAGGCCCAGGAGCAGGTGCGCGACGCGTTCTTGCGCAGCGTGGGCCTGCACCTGCGCAGCGACGTCCCCGTCGGCGCCGCGCTCTCGGGCGGGATCGACTCCTCGGCGATCGTGTGCGCGATCCGCGAGCTGGCCCCCGAGGCCGAGCTGCACGCCTTCACCTACGTCCCCCCCGCGGGGAGCGGGGTCCCCTCCGAGGAGGCCTGGGCGCGACGGGTGGCCGCCCACGCGGGCGCGACCCACCACCTCGTGCAGCCCCAGCCTGGCGACCTCGCCCGCGACCTCGACGCGCTGATCCGCGCCCAGGGCGAGCCCTTCGGCAGCCTGAGCCTCTACGCGCAGGCCCAGGTGTTCCGCCGAGCGCGGGCCGAGGGGGTGCCGGTGCTCCTCGACGGGCAGGGCGCCGACGAGCTGTTCGCCGGCTACGTGGAGTTCCTCGGCCCGCGGCTGGGCGAGCTGCTCGCCGCAGGCCGGCCCCTGGCCGCCGCCCGCTTCGCCCGCGCCGCCCGCGCGCGCTGGGGGAGGCCCGCTCGCGCGCTGCTCCGCGAGGCCGGGCGCGGCCTGAGCCCGCCCGGGCTCCGGCGCCTCGGACGCGGCGCCGGGCCGCCGTGGCTGAACCGGGGGTGGGCCGCCGGCCAGGGGCTGCGCCTGGACCCCCCGGGCTCGAGCGGCGCGGGGCTGCACGCGGCGCTCGAGCGCGCGCTGCGGCTGGACTCCCTGCCCGCGCTCCTGCGGTATGAGGACCGCAGCTCCATGGCGGTCTCCGTCGAGAGCCGCGTCCCGTTCCTGACCGTGGAGCTGGCCGAGCTCTGCGCCTCGCTGCCGCCGGACCACCTGCTCGACGCGCAGGGCCGGAGCAAGGCCGTGCTCCGGGACGCGCTCGCGGGGCGCGTCCCGGCCGAGGTCCTCGCGCGCCGCGACAAGGTCGGGTTCGTGGCCGGCGACCGCGCCTGGCTCGAGGGCGCCGCCGACTGGGTGCGCGAGACCCTGGACCTCGCGCGGGAGGTCCCCGCCCTCGACGCCCCCGCCCTGGCTGCAGGCTGGGAGCGCGCGCGGCACGGGACCTGGGACCCCGCGGTGTGGCGCGGGCTGAACCTCGCCCGCTGGTGGCACCTGTTCGGCGTGGGTTGACGCAGGCTGGGGACGTCTCGCGCTGGCGCGCAAACCTTGCGCGCCGCTATCTGGGCGTCCGTCTCAGGAGCGGTCCATCCGCGGGGCCGCTCAGCCGTTCCACAGCACTTACGGCGAGGGCCCCCCGCTTGCTCTAGGCAGGTCGAGAGAAGCCTGAGAGTTCGCGAAATGATCCGCACCCTGCTGCTGGGCCTGGCGCTCGCCACCTGCGCCGCCGCCCAGGACCCTGGCCTCCCCGGCCCGCCGGTCCTCCCCCCGCGCCCGCTGCAGCCGCTCCCCGTCGACCCGGGCCCCTTCCCCGAGCACCTCGGCCCCCAGCAGTCGGACGTCGACTACGTGGCCGAGCGCGAGCGCAGCGCCGTCTCCGCGCTGGCCGCCTACCTCACCAAGCTCTTCGTCGAGGACTCGCAGCTCGACGTCGACGGCCGCCTGCAGTGGGCGGGCTCCGCCGACGCCCCCCGCGGCGGCGGCGTGCGCCTGCGCTTCAAGACCCAGCTCCTCGAGGCCGAGGTCGACCAGGGCTACTACGGCAACGCCATGGGCGGCGTGAAGCTGAAGTTCGCGGACCTGGTCGGCGAGCGCTTCTCGGTGCGCGCCAGCGTCGACCGCAGCTACCTCGAGCTCGACGAGGGCACCGCCCGCAGCCGCTTCGACAACCACGCCCTGGGGGTCGCCCTCGGCGACGCCACCGAGCTCGAGTTCGAGGTCTTCCTGCGCAAGGACGAGGCGGTCGGCAGCTACCGCGACAGCTACCGCGCGATCGTGAAGCACCAGATCGGCGAGACCGTGTTCAAGATCGGGCTCGACCGCAGCTACAACGGCGCGCCCTTCGAGAACGGCGAGCTGAACGGCGTGGTCGGGGTCGAGCTCCCGCCCCTGACCCTGCGCAGCAAGCGCCACTACCTGGAGCTCACGACCTCGGTCGAGGTGATGTACGGGCGCACCGACGACCTCGCCCCCGGGGTCAAGGACACCCAGACCCTGGGGATCGCCCCCTCCCTCGGGCTCGAGGTCGGCGCCAACGACGGGCGCTGGGTGGCGGGGGTCGGCGGCTTCCACGAGGAGACCCGCGCCGGGCTCTCGGGGTCGGGGATCGCGAACCGCGTCACCGCCCAGGGGGTGTGGCTCTACGGGAGCTGGCAGGTCCAGGACGACCGCCGGCTCTACGCCAACGCCAAGCGCACCTCGCTCCGCACCCAGCTCTTCGGCGGCGACGAGGAGGTCACCCGCAGCGTGATCGAGCTCGGCCTCGAGACCACGACCTCCCGCGGCCAGCGCTGGCGCATGGGCCTCAACGCCGGCGCGCACGACGCCCCCGGCGGCGACGGCTGGACCGCTGGCGTCACCGTCGGCTTCTCCTTCTGAACCAGAGTTCACGATCCTGAGCGGGCGAGAGTGGTTCACAGGTCGTCGACGATCTGGCGCTCGCTCGCCCGCTCAGGATCGTGACTCTGGTTCCTGATAGAGGCTTCGCCCCAGCGGGAGCGGGATTGGCGACACCGCGCAGGGTCCCCCTCCGCTTAGGCCTCCCCGGACCCGCGCGCGCCGCGCAGCCAGCGTAGGATCCGCGCCAGCTCGTCCCGGGGCACGACCCCTGAGGCGAGCACGACCGCCGGGGTGGGCAGCGCCGCGAGGACCCGCACCCCGAGGCTCGCGTCCCAGGTCGTGACCCACCCCACCCACGCGCCGATCAACGCCGTCGCCGCGAGCAGCGGGCCCCAGCGGTGGGGCACCGGATACAGGCGCTGGCTGATCGCCATGAACCCCACGAGCACCCCCGCGTTGCCGCAGAGCGTGGCCAGGGCCGCGCCCTCGATCCCGTGGCGCGGGATCAGGAGCGCGTTGAGCCCGGTGTTGGTGAGCGCCCCGGCGAGCCCGAGCGCGGCCACGATCCCCGTGCGCTTGCGGATCGTGGGGCCCGGCGCGAACACGTAGAGCTGCGCGCAGAGGATCGCGGGCACGAGGTAGACGACGACGCTCCGCGCCGCGTAGTAGTCGGGGGTCGTGAGCAGCACGAGGGCCTCCCGCGCGAACACGCTCAGGCCCACGAAGGCCAGGAGCGCGAGGGCCGCGAACGCGCGGAAGATCCGCGCCAGCTGCCGCGGGGTGTCGGGGTCGCGGTGGTGGGTGTAGATCAGGGGCGTGAGCGCGCCCTGGAACCCCGCCATGACCAGGCCCACCACCGACGCCAGGCGGAAGCCGATCCCGTAGATTCCCACGTCCTCCACCGAGAGGAAGTGCTTGATCATGAGCCGATCCACGTAGGCGCTCACGATCACCGCCAACCCCGAGGGCACGAGCCACCACGAGAACGCGAGCAGCTCGCGCAGCCGCGCCCCGACCACCCGCGGACGCAGCGAGTCGCGCAGGGCCACGAACCCGCACATGCAGCCCGCGCCGACCCCGAGCAGCATGCCCAGGATCAGCCCCGCGAGGCCCCAGCCCAGCGCGTAGGCGAACAGCACGCCGCCCACGGCGGTGACCAGGGTCAGCACCAGGCTCGTCAGCGCGTGGGCGCCGCTGCGCAGCTCGTAGCGCAGTTGGCTGAGCAGGAAGTAGCACACACCCTGGAGCGCCATGAACCCGACCCCCAGGCGGAAGCTGGTCAGGAGCCCGGGGCGCCCCATGATCCAGGGCGCGAGGGTCTCGCTGAAGGTCCAGGCCGTCGCCGCGAAGCAGGCGTAGCCCCCGACCGTGAACCATAGCGCCGAGCTGGCGTAGTCGCGCTGGCGCTCGGGGTCCTGCTCGTCGGTGTAGTAGCGGGCCACCGCCTGGGTGACCTCGAGGGGCAGGACGAGGTTCACGATCGAGGCGAACACGAGCAGCAGGTCCAGGGAGCCGTAGTCCTCGGGACTCAGCACCCGGGTGTAGATCGGCACGAGGAACAGCGCGAGCCCGCGGCTCACGAGGGAGGGGATCGCGTAGACCACCCCGTCGCGCAGGAACGCGCGGATCATGCGCCCTGCGCGAGGGCGCGCCGGTAGTCGGCGGCGACCCGCCGCGCGACCTCCCGCGGGTCGTGCCAGCGCTCGACGAAGGCCCGGCTGCGCCGGCCCCAGGCGACGAGCTCCGCCCGCGGGAGCTCGAGCACCTGGCGCAGCCCCGCCTCGACGGTGTCCGGCGCCACGTTCAGCAGCGGGAGCTCCGCGCGCATGGCCGGAGGCAGGAAGCCCAGGTCGCCCTCGCGCAGGTAGCAGAGCACGGGTTTCCCCAGGGCCATGACCTCCACCGCCAGGCCCCCGTACCACCCCGCGTAGAGCTGGTCGACGACGACGTCGGCCTCGGCGTAGCGCCGCAGGGCGTCGGGGTGGCTCAGGCCCTCGACCAGGACCAGCTCGAACTCGAGCCCCTGGCCCCGCAGGCGCTCGAGGGCGGCCAGGATCTCGGGGGTGCCCTTGGCCCGGCGGTGCGTCGGGGCGTGGGCGATCCGCAGCGGACCCGGGTGCTCCTGCCCGTAGACCGGGGTCAGGTCCGCGATCGAGATATTGCCGTAGGGCAGGAACTCCGCCTGCGGCGGGAGCACGTGCAACAGGTCCGGGTTCAGCGCGTAGACCTTGGCGCAGTAGCGCGCCAGGAGCGCGATCTGCCGGCGCTTGAAGGCGTCGCTCGCGGGGAAGTAGTAGCGCTCGTCGACCTGGGTCGCGACGCTGACCGCGAAGTTCGCCCGGCAGTAGTCGCCCTGGCGCGCGTCGTCGCCCTGGTAGTGCACGAACAGGGTCCGCCCCAGGCGGCGATAGAGCTCGAGCTCGACCCGCTGCAGCGCGGCGGTGTAGACCGCGCGCAGGCGCCCGGCGACCCCGCGCCCGGGGACGCCCGGGGGCCAGGGGCCGAAGGGCGCGGCGAGGGTCGTGCCGAAGTTGAAGTGCACGACGTCGTGGTCCCGGGCCGCTCGCCAGATCGCGCGCAGGCGCTTGAGCTCGCGCAGGAGCGCGCTGTCGTCGGGCTCCCACAGCACCTCGTCCGCGGGGTAGCCGTAGCGGTTCGGCTCCAAGGTCCAGGAGCGGCTGTCCCAGCCCAGCGCGCGCAGGTTCGCCGAGAGCTCCTGCGGGTTGCCCCCACCGCGGTGGGGCAGTGCAGGACCTTGGGCGCGGCGCCGCGCTCCCGGCGCAGCCCGAGCGCGCCCGCGAGCCACGCGCGCACGCTCACCCCCCGGCCTCCTCGGCGGCGCGCAGGCGCGCGAGGCCGGTGGCCAGGTCGCAGGGCTCGACACCCAGCTCGCGCCGCAGGGCCCCACGTCGACCCGCACCTGCGCCGGCTCCCCCGGACGCGACGTGAAGCGGGGGCGCGCGCCGAAGCAGGCCCCGGCCGCCTCGGCCAGCTCGCGCAGGGTGACCGAGGCCGGGCCGGCGACGTTGAACGTCCCCTGGACCTCGCGCTCGAGGGCGGCCGCGACCGCCGCCGCCGCGTCCGCGACCCAGGTCGGCTGGATCCGCGGGCCGTCGGCGCCCTGGAGCGTGACCTCCCGCCCCTCGCGGACCCGGGCGATCACGTCGGGGACCAGGGCTTGGCCCCGCGCCCCGGGGCCGTAGACCCAGAACGGGCGCAGGATCGTGAGCGCGAGGTGCTCGGCGAAGGAGCGCGCGACCTCCTCCCCGCTGCGGCGCGACCAGCCGTAGAGCGCGGCTCCGGCGCCGGAGGCGAGCAGCGGCGCGTCCTCGCGCAGCGGCTCGCTCGCCGGCGCGTAGACCGAGCCCGAGCTGGCCACCACGGCGCGGGTCGCCCCGGCGCGGCGCGCGTAGCTCAGGGCGGTCGCCAAGGAGCCCACGTTGACCTGGAACACCTCCGCCGCCGACTCCGGCAGCGCGCGGTAGGCGTTGCCCTGGGCCAGGTAGACCAGCGCGTCGCAGCGCGCGGGCAGGCGCGGGTCGTCGGCGCTCCAGGGCCGCGCCAGGTCGAGCTCGACGCCCGCTTCGAGGCCGGGGCTCCCCCCGGGGCGCAGCACCCCCGTGACCTCGTGCCCCGCGGCGCGGAGCCGGGCCCAGGCCGCGCGCCCGATCAGCCCCCCGGCGCCGGTGAGCACGACCCTCACGCCCCGCGCTCCCGCCGCAGGCGCACGGCGTAGAAGGCGGAGTTGGTCAGCGGGGGGAAGAAGGCGTCCACGACCTCCCCCACACGGTCGAGGCTGCGCTCCAGCGCCTCGCGGGTGAAATAGTGGAAGTGGTAGGGGTCGAGGGCCTCCCCCGCCGCGAGCTTGCGCTCGCGGGCGCGGATCGCGCGGTAGAGCCGGGCCAGGCGCAGGGGGTGCGCCGCCGCCGCGCGCAGCGCCTCGCGCAGCCCGAGGGCCCCGTGCTGCCCCGCGCGGTCGGCCAGGGCCTGGCGCGCCACCACGTCCGGGTCGTGCAGCCCGACCCAGAACAGGGCCAGCCCGTCCGGGGCCAGGACCTCCCCGACCTCTCGGGCGACCTGCTCCAGGTCCGGGAAGTGGTCCAGGCTGGTCGAGAACAGCAGGTAGTCGAAGCGCGGGCTCAGGTGCCGGTGCAGGCCCTCGAAGGTCCCGTTCACGAACAGGTAGTCCCGCTCGGGGACCTGGGGCAGCGGGTCCAGGCCGACGTAGGTCAGCGCCGGCGCGACGCGGCGCAGGTAGGGCGGGATCCGCGGCGAGATCCCGCAGCCCACGTCCAGGAGCGTGGGCTTGCCCGCCCGGGCGCGCCCAGCTTCGTTGGCCAGGACGTGGGTGGCCACGAAGCCCTCGAACTGGGCCATGACCGCGCGCACCGCGGGGTCGTGCCCGTCGTGGGTGTGGGTCTCGGCGTACTCGGGGAGGGACGCCTCCTGCTTGCTCAGCGCCGCCTCGTCGACGATCGCGTCGGTGCGCACGCTGCGGTGGAGCGCCCCCGTCGCGTCGCGGAACCCGGCCTCGGTCAGCTCGTAGCTCATGCCCCTCGTGCGCGCCGCGCGCGCCTGGGGCAGAGCTTAGCAGGCACACCACCCTGCGCCGCGGCGGCTCAGGGCAGGCGTCGTCCGCAGTAGACGTGGTCCACCCGGCGCCCGTCGAAGTCGGCGGCGTCGGGGAGCACGCCCCAGCGCGCGAAGCCCTCGGCCTCGAGCAGCCCCAGGCTCGCGGCGTTGTCGCCGAGCACGATCGCGAACACCACGTCGATCCCGAGGCCGGGGCAGCGCGCGAGGGCCGCCCGCAGGAGCGCCCGCCCGACCCCGGCCCGGCGGTGCCCGACGTCGACGTAGTAGCTGACCTCGGCGGCGCGCCGGGTCGCGTGGCGCCCGGGGCGGTGCGGGCTGAGGCTCGCCCAGCCGGCCAGCGCCCCCCCGCGCTCGGCGACCAGCAGCGGGTAGCGCCCGGGCGCGTGCTCGCGGAACCACGCCTCGCGAGAGGCGACGCTGACCGGCGCGGTGTCGGCGGTGGCCCCGGCGGCCACGGCCTGGTTGTAGATCGCCACGATCCCGGGGAGGTCCCTGGGGGCGGCGAGGCGAATCGTCGCTGCGCTCACCGGGCCATTGTGGGCCCGCCAGGCCCCGCGGTCCACGCCGACGCGGCCGCCCCGCGGCCGGCGCGCTATCGTGAGCGCATGCCCGCCCGTCCCCCCTTCAGCCGTTGGGAGCCCGTCGCATGTGCGGCCTCGTAGGCGTCCTGCGCCTCGACGGGCGCCCCGTCGACGCCGCGGTCCTCGCGCGCATGCGCGACGCCCTCGCCCACCGCGGCCCCGACGACGCGGGGATCCACACCGCCGGCCCCCTGGGCCTGGCCCACCGGCGGCTGGCCGTGATCGACCTCAGCGCCGCCGCGCACCAGCCTTTTCACAGCGACTGCGGGCGCTACGTGCTCGCCTACAACGGGGAGGTCTACAACTTCCGCGAGCTGCGCGCGGAACTCGAGGCCCTGGGCCGCAGCTTCCGCTCCCAGAGCGACACCGAGGTCGTGCTCCAGGCCTACGCCGAGTGGGGGCTGCCCGCGGTCGAGCGCTTCAACGGCATGTTCGCCTTCGCGCTGTGGGACGCCCAGGCGCGGGAGCTGGTGCTCGCCCGCGACCGCTACGGGATCAAGCCGCTCTACCTCAGCCGGCGCGGCGGCGCCTTCGCCTGCGCCAGCGAGGTCAAGGCGCTGCTCGCGCACCCCGACTTCGGCGCGCGGCTCGACGTCCCCGCGCTCTCCGAATACTTCACCTTCCAGAACCTGTTCAGCTCGCGCACGTTCTTCCAGGACGTGCGCCTGCTCCCGCCGGGCACGACCCTGGTGGTCCAGGCCGACGGGACCGAGCGCGCCCAGCGCTACTGGGACGTGCGCTTCAGCGACCGCGCCCCCGGGAGCTTCGAGGACTGCACCGAGGAGCTCACCCGGCGCTTCGAGGCCGCGGTCACCCGCCAGCTCGTGGCGGACGTGCCCCTGGGCAGCTACCTCAGCGGCGGGCTGGACTCGGCCTCGATCACCGCCGTCGCCAGCCGGGCGTTCCCCCGGCTGCACACCTTCACCTGCGGCTTCGACCTCAGCTCGGCCTCCGGCCTCGAGCTGGCCTTCGACGAGCGCGAGGTCGCCGAGGCGCTGGCGAACCAGTTCAAGACCGAGCACTACCAGGTCGTGCTCCACGCCGGCGACATGGAGCACGTGCTGCCCCAGCTCGTGCGCAGCTTGGAGACGCCGCGGGTCGGGCAGAGCTACCCGAACCTCTACGTGGCGAACCTGGCCAGCAAGTTCGTGACCTGCGTGCTCAGCGGCGGGGGCGGCGACGAGCTGTTCGCCGGCTACCCCTGGCGCTACTACCGCGGGGTCGAGGCCGGGCAGAGCTACCGCGACGCCTACTACGACTACTGGCAGCGCCTGCTCCCCGAGACCGACCGCGAGGCCTTCTTCCAGCCCGAGGTCTACCGCGAGCTGCGGGACCACGAGCCGCGCGCGGTGTTCGCCGAGGTCTTCGCCCAGAGCGGGATCGACGTCGAGACCCCCAGCGACGCGGTCAACGCCTGCCTCTACTTCGAGATCAAGACCTTCCTCCACGGGCTGCTCGTGGTCGAGGACGCGCTGAGCATGGCGCGGGGGCTCGAGGCGCGGCTCCCGTTCCTGGACAACGACCTGGTGGATCTGGCGCTGGCGATCCCCCCCGCCTACAAGCTGCAGAACCTGGCCGATAACGTCTCGGTCAGCGAGAACCTGCAAATGAAGCTCGTGCGCTACCGCAACGACCCCGGCGCCGACGGCAAGCGGGTGCTGCGCGCGAGCATGGAGCGCCTGCTCCCGGCCTCGGTCACCCGCGGGCGCAAGCAGGGGTTCTCGGCCCCGGACGCGTCGTGGTTCCGCGGCGAGAGCGTGGACTACGTGAACCGCCTCCTGCGCGACCCCGGCGCGCGGATCTACGCCTACCTCCAGCCCGGCTACGTGCAGCGCGTGCTCGACCTGCACTCGAGCGGCAAGGAGAATCGGCGCCTGTTCATTTGGGCGCTGCTGAACTTCGAGTGGTGGCTGCGCACCTTCGCCTGAACCCGCTCCGTGCGGATTCCACCCGCTCCCGGTTCCGCGGCTGAAAGCGGTCCGGAGGGGTGCGGCGCGGCGGCGCCGCGGCTTGGGCCGTGGCACGGGGCCTGCATGCGTCAGGGGAACCCAGGAGGCCTCATGCCCCGACTCCCTCAGCGCGCCGCCCACGCGGCGCTGTGCCTGACCCTGCTCCTCGTCGGCTGCTCCGAGCTCGTCGACGTGCGCACCCGCTCCGGGCGCACGAGCTTCGCCGTCGGCGAGACGGTGGTGATCCAGGTGTTCGAAGACGGTCGCCCGGTGACCGACGCCACGCTCCAGGGCCTGCGCCTGCGCTGGAGCGTGCACAACCTCGACCAGGGCGGCGGCTACGTGGAGCTGGGGTATCACGCCCAGCTCGTGACCGACGCCCTCGCCCCCGGGCGGAACCTCGTCGCGGTCGAGGTCGAGAACGACCCTGGCTACCGCCTCCCGCCCACCGGCGGGGACATCACGATCACGATCACCGGCCCCACCCCGCCGCCGGCGACCCCCAGCTTCGCGCCCGACGCCGCGCCGAGCGCCAGCGCCAGCGGCGCCCCGGCGAGCGCCCCCGCCCCGGCGAGCCCCGACCCCGCCCCCGCCCCTGCGGCCCCCAGCGCCGGCCTCAGCGGGAGCCTGGGCGGCATGTAGCGCGGCCCGAGGCGGCGCCCCCCGCGCCGCGGGATCCCGTATCCTGGCCCCCTTCGGGGGGGCCCATGGCGTCGAGCGCGAACGTCTCGTTCCTGATCATTGCCAGCAAGCGCAACCTGCTCCCGCGCACGCGCCTCGAGCGCTACGCGCGCGAGGCGGACGAGCAGGGGGTCGACCTCGCCGAATACCTCGTGCGGGAGGGCGTGCTCGAGCCCGACGAGGTGGTGCCGATCGTGCGCGCCCGCGCGCGCCACGGGCGCACCTGCACCGGCTGCTCCCAGATCACCTACATGCTCCCAGGGGACACCCCCGGCGAGAAGGCCTGCGAGCACTGCGGCGGAGCCCTGGCCGCCGGCCCCCCCACCCAGAGCCGCGCCCGGCCGGTGGTCGAGGCCGCGGGCGCCCCCCCGCCCCCGATCCCCGGCATGTCCGCGGTCGTGCGCGAGGAGGGCCTGGACGACCGCACGCCGGTCCCGAACGACCGCACCCCGACCCCGGACGATCGCACCCCGATCCCCGACGACCGCGACCCCTACCCGCCCCAGGCGGGGGCCCCGGCCTGGGCCGACCCCAACCCCTACGCCGCCTCCGAACCAGAGCCCGCCTACCCCGACGGGGGCTACGCGCCGCCGCCTCCGAACCACAGCCTGTGGGCGGAGGTGGGCAACCTCGTCCTCTACCCGGTGCGCACGCCCCACTCGATCGCGCTGGTGTGCCTGGGCGCCGTGCTCCTGGCCCTGGTCGGCGGCGCCGCGCGCTTCAGCGTGGGCGTCCTCGGCGTCGGCTGTTGCGGCCTGGCCGTCATGGGGATCTACGTGTGGATGTTCCTGATCGACGTCACCCGCACCGGGATCTCCGGCGGCGAGGAGGTGCCCCCCTTCCCCGACTTCGACGTCGAGTCGGCGGTGGGCACCTTCGTGCGGGTCCTGAGCCTACAGATCGCCTGCTACCTCCCGGTGATCCTGCTCACCTGCGTGTCCCTGACCTTCGCCCGGGACGCGATCGCGTTCCTGATCGAGCGCAACTACCCCACGATCGGCAGCGAGGCGCACCTGCTCAGCGGAGACGCCCAGCGGCTGAAGGGCCAGTCCGCGGCGGACGCGCTGCTCTACGACCTCGAGGGCGACCGGATCGAGCTCAGCGGCCAGTGGACGATCCTCGGGCTCCTGGGCCAGGACGTGGGCGACGACACCGTCGACTTCCAGGACCTGCCCACGGGCACCGTGAACCACGGCTTCCAGATCTACGACCTGGACCGGGTCGGCCGCGCCTTGTCCGGGAAGGTCACCGTGCTCGCGGCCTACGCCGACCCTCGGCGGAGGATCCTCAGCGCCCGCTGGCCGTTCACGATCCCGGAGGACGAGCGCAACGAAATGCACGAGCTCATGGTGGAGCACGAAGAGGAGCTGGGAGAGCTGGACGACTTCGGGTTCGGGCCGCTGCACAACCCGTTCGTCACGATCCGCTTCGCCAACAGCGAGGAGGCGTGGTTCCCTGCGCCGTTCGAGACCGAGCGGCGCTTCCCTCAGGTCTACGTGCTCGACCCCAGCGGCAAGATCGTGCGCCAGTACGACACCGGCGTCTACGACCAGAAGCTCTACGCCGACGTGCTGAGCCTCATGGCCGGGGGCGACGGCGACGCCTGGCCGACGTCGCTCCCGGGCCACGTCTACGTGACCCCCGGCGAGACGCCTCAGGGGAGCTCGAGCTCGTTCGTGCTCCTCCTGGGGATCATGGGCCTGGCCGCGCTGTTCGGCCTGGTCTACTTCCCCATGGCCTACCTGCTCATGGTGCTCCACGACTCCCCCGCGAGCCCCTGGCTCTACCCCCTCGCCTTCCGCAGCATGCTCGCCGCGCCCGGGGACTACGCCGCGCTGCTCGTGATCGGCGTGGGGATCCTCGTGCTCTCCTGGGTGGCGCAGATCTTCCTGGGGGTCCTGTTCGCCTCCGCGCCCTGGTTCCTGCAGCTGCTCCTGGTCCAGGCCCCGGGCAACTTCCTCGCGTTCTACAGCCAGGTGGCGCTGTGCTACGCGGCCGGGCGGTTCTACTACTTGAATCAAGACCGACTCGCGGGACTCTGAGCGGACGCCCGCGGGCGGGGAGGACGGGCATGCGCTGGGTAGGCGGGTTGATCGTGGTCGGGCTGGTGGCCTGCGCCTCGCCCGACGCGACGCCGTCGCCCGCGGAGCGCGCGGTGGCCCCCGTCGACTCGAGCGTCGGCGTGGCCCCGGTGGGCAGCGCGCTCGGCGCGGGGATCGACTCCCAGACCGCCTTCGCCGCGATCGACGCGGCCCAGGCCCGCGCGGACGCAGACTCCCCTGCCCCCGTCGACTCGGGCACCCCCGCCGTCGTCGACTCGGGCGCGCCGGCGGTCGTCGACTCGAGCACCCCCGCCGCCGTGGACTCCGAGGACCCCGACGACGTGCCCGACGCGCTGGGTCCGCGCTTCGCCCTCGAGCTCGAGCGCGCCCCGGGCGAGCCCCTGCCCTGGCCGGAGGACCTCGCCTCGCGCCACCTGAGCAGCTCCCTGCGCCCGGTCGGGCGCTCGGTCGCCGCGGCGAGCTCCGCGACCTCTGCCCCCGAGGCCTCGGTGATCCGGGTGCGGGTGAGCTGGCGGATCGAGCCCGACCGCGACTACGGGTTCGACCCGCTCAGCGCGCACACCGCGAGCGTGGTCGACGCCTTCGCCAGCCCGCCCCTCGTCGCGGCCCCCGAGCGCTTCGCCTTCGCGCGCCTGCGCTGGGGCGACCCGGCCCTCGCCCCTCAGGGCGGGGTGTGCGTGACCCCGGACCGCGCTTTGATCACGACCCTCCGCGCGACCTCGGTCAACGCGTCGGCCGAGACCGGCCGGATCCTGCTCCAGGTCCTGCCCGACCCCGAGGACCCCCGGCGTCTGGCGCTGGGGCTCGAGGTCCACGGCCCCGGCCCCACCGGGGCGCAGGTCCACGAGTTCGTGCACCTCCAGCCCGGTCCGCCGGGGGCGAGCTGCCGGCTGTGGGTGCCCGACCTGCTCGCGGGGGGCCGCCAGGACCTGGGCGGGTTCGAGATCACCGTCGAGCTCCTGGGCCTCGGCACCCTGGACTCGATCCCGCCCCTGAGCCTGCCCGACGACCCCGAGGGCCCCGAGCCTCCCCCGGGTCCGCCGCCCACGCCGCTGGACGTCGAGCCCCCGCGCCGCGCCCTGCTCGAGGCCGGGAGCGTGCACCCCCTGCTCGCGGACCTGGCCTGGACGGCGCCGGCCTCGTGGGTGCGCGAGCTGGTCGAGCCGCTCCAGGATCCAACCGCGGCGGACCTCGCC
The DNA here is from genome assembly GCA_041402045.1 of Planctomycetota bacterium. Lineage (GTDB taxonomy): Bacteria > Planctomycetota > J058 > J058 > J058 > JAGQRJ01. Next base: position 41,312 of record JAWKSZ010000031.1, read on the forward strand.
CGGGCCGCCTGGGGCCGGGTCACCGACCCCGACGGCCCGGCCTGGACCCGCGCGCTGTGCGACCGCCACGCGGGCGCCCTGGCCCTGCGCCCGGCGCGGCTGCAGGCGCTCCTGCTCGAGACCTCCGACCCCGACACCTGGACCCAGGCGATCCGCGAGGCCAACCGGGCCTTGCTCCAGGACTCGCAGACCGAGGTCCGCGTGCGGGCTGCGCGCTTCCTGGGCCCTGACGTGCCCGCGGACTACGACCCGTATCGCCGGAGGACCCGGTGAGCGCCGAGCGCGAGGACGACGCGCGCCTCGAGGACGACGCGCCCGCGGACGAGGCGCTCGCCGACGACGCGGCCGAGGAGGCCGAGGAATCCGAGGAGGCCGAGGAGGCCGAGGAGGCCGAGGAGGCCGAGGCCGCGCCGCGCCGCCGGCGCTGGGGGGTGTGGCTCAGGCGCCTGGCGCTGGTCCTCGTCCTGGGGGCGATCGCCCTGCGCCTGGCGCTCGTCGTCGCGCTGCCCTACGCCGCCCACGCCGGCGCGGCGGTGGTCGGGCTCGACGTGCGCCTGGACGACCACCGCCTGAGCCTGCTGTGGGGCGAGCTCGAGCTGCGCGGGGTCAACGCGCGCCTGGCCGCGAGCGGCGAGGAGCTCGCCGACCTGCGCCGGGTGCTGGTCGACGTCTCGATCAGCGACCTGCTCACCGGTTCGCTGGTCGTCGAGCGCGTCGAGCTCGAGGGCCTGCGCGGGTCCCTCGAGCGCGACGCCGACGGCGAGCTCACGCTCCTGACCGCGATCGAGGAGGCCCTCGGCCCCTCGGAGCCCGAGCCCGAGGAGCCCGAGCCCGAGAGCGGCGACGGCGAGCTGCCCGCGATCGCGGTGGCCCAGGTCACCCTGCGCGACGTGCGGGTCGAGTGGATCGACCGCGCGGTGAGCCCCGAGGTCCGCTGCCAGGCGCGGCTCGACGAGGCCACGGTCCTCGACTGGGAGCTGGCCGCGCCCTTCGTGCCGCGGCTGACGACCGTCGAGCTGGGGATCCCGGACGTGCTGGGCGCGCTGCGGGTCGAGGTCCGCCGGGACACCGGGAGCGCCCCCTGGCTCAGCGCCGAGGTCAGCGTCGAGGGCGCCGAGCTCGCCGCGGCCGGCCCGTATCTCACCCCCCTCGGCCTCGAGCCCAGCGGCGACGCGCTGGACCTGTTCGTCGCCGCCCGCGCGCCCTGGGTCCCGCCCTACCCCACCCGCTACGAGCTGAACCGGGTCGAGCTCACCGCCGGCGGCCAGCGCGCACTCCTGCTCGCCGGGCTCCTCGGCGACGTCGAGTTCGAGCCCGAGCTGCGGGTGCGCAACCTCGAGCTCGAGCGCCTGCAAGCCGACGCCGTGCGCCGCGAGGACGGCGCCCTGCTCGCGGGGGGCCTCGTGTTCGCGCCCCCCGCGGAGGCGCCCGACGCCGCGGGGCCGGGCCCCGAGGAGCCCGAGGGCGACCAGGGAGAGCCCGAGGCGGCGGTGGCCGCGGACGACGCCGCGCCCCTGCGCCTGCTCCTCGAGCGCCTGCGCCTGGACCAGGTCGGCGTGCGCCTCGACGACCAGACCCAGGAGCCGGCGCAGACCCTGGCCGTGACCCTCGAGCACGCCCAGGTCGAGGACCTGGAGCTCGACCTCGCCCCCGACGCCCGTCCGCGCACCGCGCGCTACGACCTCCTGCTCACGGCGCCCGGCGTCGCGGACTCGGTGGCCGCGGTGGGGACCCTCGTGCCCTCGCCGGTGCGCCCAGCCCTGGGCCTGGAGCTGAGCCTCGAGGGCCTGCGCCAGGAGCAGCTGCGCCCCTACCTGGCGGGGAGCGGGGTCGCGCCGATCTACACCGCCGCCCACGCGCGCCTGAGCCTGGACGCCTCGGTCGCGCCCTCGACGAGCGTCGACCAGGCCCTGGACCTCGCGCTCTGCGCGCGGGCCCTCGAGCTCCAGGACGGCGAGCGGCGCTGGCTCGGGTTCGAGCGCCTCGAGCTCCGGGCGCACGACGTCGCGACCTCGGGGTCGAGCCTGGTGGTCGAGCGGGTGCTCCTCCGGGGCTTCGAGGCCGAGGCCGAGCAGCGCCCAGACGGCGCGGTGTGGGCGGCGGGCTGGGCCTTCGCCCCGACCCCCACCCCACCGGCAGACGAGGCCTCCGCAGAGGCGGACCCCTGGGCCGGAGCCACCGCGGGCGCCCCGACCCCCGCGGGCCCCCTCGTCGAGCGCCTGCCGCGGGTGGTGCTCGACGAGCTCGAGCTCGGCGGGGGGCGTTTGAGCTGGATCACCCCGCCGGGCGCCCGGAGCTCGAGGGGTGGCGGCTGCACGCGCCCGGAGGCTGGGTGCTCCCCGACGACCCGCGAGCGGCGCCGCCCCTGGAGCTGGCCTTCGAGCTCCGCGCCCGGCAGCTCCTGGAGGAGCTCGACCTGCGCGCGAGCCTCAGCCCCTTCGCGCCTCGGCGCGCGCGAGCCTCGAGCTCTCGATCCACGGGCTCGACGGCCCTGAGCTGGCGCAGCTCGCGGGGCCCGGGGTCCAGGCCACGACCCTCACCCGGGGCGAGGCCGGCGCGCGGCTGGAGGTCACGGGCCGCGAGCCGTTCACCGGCGAGGCGCTCCCGGTGCTCGACCTCACGCTCTCGGAGGTGGCGCTGGAGGGCGCCCCCCGCGGCCCGAACCTGTTCGTGCTGGACCGGCTCCAGGTCCGCGGCGTCGAGCTCGAGCCGGGGGCAGTCCGGGTCGAGCGCGTGGAGGTGGAGGCCCCCAGCTCGAGGCCAAGCGCAGCGAGACCCACGTCGAAGTATGCGGGCTCGAGTTCGCGCTCCCCAAGCCCGAGGCAGAGCCCGCGACGGTCAGCGCGCCGCCGGCGCCTCTGGCGGCGACGCCCCTGGCGCCGGCGCCTCCCCCGGCCCCGGCGACGAGCGTGACGCTCCAGGCCCTCGACGTGCGGGACCTGGTCCTGACCTTCGTGGACACGAGCTTCGACCCGCCGGTGTTCGCGCCCTTGGAGTCCGGCGAGCTGCACCTGCGCGACCTGCGCTGGCCGCCGCGGCCCGGCGACCCGCGGCTGACCGCGACCCTCAGCCTCGAGAGCGCCGGGCTCGCCGACGGCGCCGGCCCGGCCTTCGAGCAGCTCGACGTGTCCTCGACCTTCGACCTGTTCACGCGCACCGGGAGCGTGACGGTCGACCTCGAGTCGTTGGCGCTCGCCAACCTGCGGGGCGCCGCGCGCTCGGGGGGCGTGGACCTCGGCGGCGGACGCGCCTCGGCGCTGGTCGAGCTGAACCTGGGCGCCGACAGCCTGGGCCTCGACACCGACCTCAGCTTCCGCGACCTGAGCCTGAGCGAGCCGTCGGGCGGCCCGCTCAGCAGCTACCTGAACCTGCCCCTCGGCCTGGACTCGGTGGTGTTCCTCCTGCGCGACGAGCGCGGCGAGATCGAGGTGCCCTTCGACCTCTACCTCCCGCGTCAGGGCCTGACCCTGCCCCGGGTGCTGACCTCGGTGCTCAAGACGCTGGGGGTGGTGATCGGGCGCGCGGCGCTGCGCTCGCCGCTGCGCGGGCTGAACCAGCTCAAGGACCTGGGCACCGGGTTCTTGGGCATGGTCCTCCCGGGCGAGGTGCGCGCCGCCGAGTCCCTCGAGCTGCGCTGCGTGCCGGGGGGCGTGGCGCTGAGCACCGAGGGCGAGGATCGCCTGAACCGCTTGATCGCGCGCGCGCGCGATCGGACCCTCCCGCCCCTGGTCCTGATCCACCACGCCGGCCAGGCCGACGCCGAGGCCGTGGCCCGGGTGCAGACGCCGAGCCACGAGGACCTGCGCCTGGCGGTGTCCCGGGTCGAGGCGCGGCTGCGCGAGCTCGACCGCGGCGCCCGCGCGCTGCGCGCGCGGGTGCAGGCTCTGGGCCGGGAGGAGGCGCCCCCCGACGAGCTGAGCGCGGCGCGGGCCGAGCTCCGCGGGCTGGAGTCCGCGCGCCTGCGCCTGCTCGAGAGCCTGGACGAGCTGAGCGTGCTCTTCGCCGAGAACGGGCGCGCCCAGAACCCGCGCACGGCCGCGCGCAAGCTGCGCCGCGGTGTGGTCCGGCTGGGCGCGGCCCGGCTGGAGGCGTTGACCCAGCGCCTCATGCGCGTACCCGGGCTGCGGGTGCGGGTCACGCGCCCGGTGCACGACGCCGAGGCGCCCCCGGGCCCGGGCTGGATCGAGGTCGCGATCCCCGGCACGGAGTAGGTCCCGTGCGGTTCAGGCTCGGTTCGCCCCGGGTGAACTGAAAGGGAACTCGAAAAGAGACGCTGAATTCCTAACGACTTAGCCCCGGCAGGCGAGATGCATGAAGGGGGCCGGAGGACGGAAGGAAGCGGATGAGCCACACAGCGACCCGAACGCCGCGGCGCAGGCGGCGGGCCCCGATCCTGGACCTGGGCCCCGAGGGCCCCCTGCTCGAGATCCAGGGCGAGCTCGGCAAGGGCGGCATGGGGACGGTGTGGCGTGTGCGCGAGCGGGCGACCGGCCGGGTCCTCGCGCTGAAGCAGCTCCTCCCGGACCGGATCAGCACCCGCGCCCTGCGCCGCTTCCTGCGCGAGTGCGAGGTCGCAGGCTCGCTGCGCCACCCCGGGATCGTGCGCGTGCACTCCGCGGGCACCCTCAGCGGCAAGCCCTGGCTCCTGACCGAGCTCGTCGAGGGCGGTCGCACCCTGCGCACGATCCTCGACGACCCGGACACCCCGCGCACCCAGCGCCTGAAGCTCCTGCTCGAGGTCGCGCGGGCCGTGGGCTACGCCCACGAGCAAGGGGTCGTGCACCGCGACCTCAAGCCCGACAACGTGCTCGTCGGCCCCGACGGGCGCGCGCGGCTGACCGACTTCGGCCTGGCCAAGGTCGAGGACGCCGACCGCCTGACCAAGACCGGCGCGCTGGTCGGCACGCCGCAGTACATGGCGCCGGAGCAGATCACCGGGGAGGCGCGACGTCAGGGCCCGGCCTGCGACGTGTGGGCGCTGGGCGCCATGCTCTACCAAGCGCTGAGCGGCGAACTCCCCTTCCAGTGCCAGACCCTGCACGCGCTCTCGGCCAAGATCTGCAACGCCCAGCCCCCCAAGCTCGACCCCGAGGTCCCCGCCGCGCTGCAAGCGGTCGTGGCGCGGGCCATGCGCAAGCAGCCCGAGCGGCGCTTCGCCAGCGGCGCCGCGTTCGCGGACGCCCTCGAGGCCGCGCTGCGCGAGCCGCAGACCCCGCCGCCCCCGCCCTGGCTGCTGCCCGCGGTCGCGGGCCTGGCCCTGCTCGGGGTGCTCGCGGTGCTGACCTGCGCCCTGGGCCGCGCGGGCGAGCAGGCGCCCCTCCCCGCGGTGAGCCTCGAGCAGGAGGAGGCGCGCACGACCCGCGAGACCCTCGACCTGCGCGGCGCGGCCCCGACCCCCGACGGCTGGGTCGAGGTCCGCCTCGGCGGCGAGGTGCGGCGGGTGCCGGTGCGCGAGGGCGCCTTCGAGTGCGTGGGGCTCCCCCTGCACCCGGGGCTGAACACGATCCAGGCGCGCCTGCTCCCCGACGGCGCCCCCGCGCGCCTCGAGCTCGAGCGCCTCGCGGCCCCGGCCTGGTTCGCGCAGCAGCGCGAGCGCCCGAACCTGCCCCTGCCCCCGGGGGTCGTGTTCGGGGTCGCCCCCGGCGACTACGTCAACGAGCGGGACGGCACCCTCCTGCGCTGGATCCCCGCGGGGACCTACGCCCTGGGCTCCGACGACAACGACCTCATGCCCCGCAGCGCCCGGCGCAGCGTGCGCCTCGAGCGCGGGTTCTTCATGGGCAAGTTCGAGGTCACCTGGGCGCAGTACGAGCGCTTCTGCGCCGAGACCGGGCGCGACGCGCCGGGCCGCCACCTCAAGGGCACCTCCAACGGGTTGGGGGTCTTGGACCCCATGATCCGCGACGACCCGCACTTCGACGCCGCGGACGCGCACCCAGTGTTCTACGTGAGCTTCGAGGACGCCCAGGCCTACGGGCGCTGGGCCGGGGTCGAGCTCCCCAGCGGGGTGGAGTGGGAGGTCGCCGCCCACGGCGGGCGGACCACCGCCTACCCCTGGGGCAACCGGCGCGACCCCTCGCGGGCCAACATGGAGGCCGAGCGCGACGGGCACCTGTTCCTGGCCCCGGTCGGGAGCTTCCCCAGCGGCGCCAGCCCCAGCGGCTGCCTGGACATGATCGGCAACGTGGCCGAGTGGACCACCGACTACGCCCCGGGCAAGCCGCAGTTCCGCGTGGCCCGCGGCGGCGCCTGGAACGTGTCCTTCGACTACGGCGACACGACCCTGCTCGAGCCCCAGGTCCCCGAGCGCGGGCTGCGCTCGATCGGGTTCCGGGTGCTGCGCCGGCTGTAGCCGGGGGTCGACCGCCTGGTGGGCCGGCGAGACCGCGCCGACACGAACAGCGCAGGGAAGGACGCCAAGCGTCCGTGGCGTCCTCGGCGGTTCGATCCTTCTTCCAAGTCGGGCACGGGCACGGGAGGCTGTTGCGAAACCGCGCCGGCAAGACCAGGAATCCAAACCGCCAAGGACGCCAAGGGCGCCAAGGCTCCGCTGATTCGGTCACCTCGCGCAGGCAAGAGACACGACTCGAACCGACGTCCTGCTGCTGAGGGGTCGACAGGGCGGAGCCTTGGCGCTCTTGGCGGCCTTGGCGGTTCAATCCTTCTCCCAAGTCGGGCACGGGCACGGGAGGCTGTCGCGAAACCGCGCCGGCAAGACCAGGAATCCAAACCGCCAAGGACGCCAAGGGCGCCAAGGCTCCGCTGATTCGGTCACCTCGCGCAGGCAAGAGACACGACTCGAACCGACGTCCTGCTGCTGCCTCACGCCCCGACCTGGAGGAGGGGCCGACAGGGCGGAGCCTTGGCGCTCTTGGCGGCCTTGGCGGTTCCCTTCTTCTTCCGGCTCTGAGCGTGAACAGGGTGTATCAACAGCCTCACGGGCACCGGCACGCGGGGAGCCGCGTCCGCCCGTTCGTGCCAGGCGCGCGCCAGCGCGGGCGGTCATACTCCCGGCGAAAGGCAGGGAGCATGAGCCCACGCGCAGCCTGGCAGATCTTCGGCGCGGCCCTCGCGCTGTGCACGAGCGCGGCGGTCGCGGAGGACGCGGCGAGCTGGGCCGCGGCCGAGCGCGAGACCCTCGCGGACCTCGCGAGGCGAGGCTACTCGGTCGAACGCGACGCCCTCGCCGCGCTGCCCGCGCGCAACGGCGCGCGGGCCCTCGCGCCGGCCTTCGCGGCCCTGGACCGCTTGCCCGACGACGCGCGCTACGCCCCCAGCGACGTGCTGGAGCTCCACGGCGGCGACCCGACCCAGACCTCCTGCGGGCACCTGAGCCGCGAGGAGCAGCTCGCCCAATTGCAGCGGGTCCTGAAGTCGGCGGCCCCCGCGTTCCCCGCGATCGAGGCGGCCCTGAAGGCCGAGGGGATCGCCTGGGCGCCGGCCTGGGCGGAGGGGAACCCGGGGAAGCTGCAGCGCGGGCCGAGGTGGGCGGACGGCGTCAAGGAGCTCGCCTGGCTGCTCGCGGCCCGCGCGACGGTAGCCCGGGCCGCGGGCAAGCACGCGGAGGCGCTGGGCCGACCTCGAGCGGCTGCTCGCGTTCGCCCGTCGCGTGCGCGAGCCCAGCCTCCTGGGCCGCGGGGTGCGCGTCGCTCTGGCCGGGATCGGGCTCCAGACCCTGGAGCACGCCCTCGGCGCGGGGCCCCCGCCCCCGCCTCCGGTGCGCGCGCGCCTGCGCGCGGCGCTCGAGGCCCTCACCGAGCGCGAGCCCCTGCAGGTCCTGGTGCGGACCGAGGTCGCCCTGACCCTGGCCAGCTTCGAGGGCCGGGAGCCCCTCGCGGGCTGCGAGCACGTCCTCGGGTTCTCGCTGGCCGAGCACCCGATCGCGAGCCGCCCCGAGGCCGAGCGGCGCGCGTGGGTCGCTCGGGAGCGCGCGCGCTACGTCGCCCGCGCCGCCGCGGCGATCGGGGCCCTCGAGGGCGACCCGACCCAGGCCCGCGAGCGGCTGCAGGCGCTGCCCGTGATCGACCCGACCTCGAGCCCCGAGGGGGAGGGCGTGCTCGCCAGCGTGCGGGACCCCGCCGGCTCCGCGCGGGCCTGCCTGAGCAAGGAGCACGAGCAGGACGAGGCCCTGCGCACGCTCGCGGACGCCCTGGGACGCTGAGCCAGGTCCGCCGCACGCGGCACGCGAGCGCAATCAAAGCGTTGCTCGGGAAACGGCGGCGCCCTTGGCCCACAAGCAGTTGCGCCCGGGCTCCCTGGCCGTGGGTTTGCGTCCTCCCCGCTGGAGGACGAGGGACATGAAGCCTGTCGTTGCGCTCGTGAGCGCGCTGTTGGCGGCCTGCGCCGGGCTGGCGTCGGCCGAGGCCCCGGCCCCCGACGTGCTCCGCGAGCTGATCCAGGCCGCGGCGGCGAGCGAGACCCCGAGCCTGGGGTTCCTCCAGGCCCTGGGCGGACTCGACCAGGCGGTGGAGTTCAGCGACGCGGCGGTGTTCAGCGCGCTGGACGAGCTGGGCGCGAGCGGGGTCGAGGTCACCCCCGAGCTGACCGGATTCCTCGACCGCGTGCGCTCGATCGAGGTCGGCGCGGGGTCCCCCAAGCACGTCGCGATCGGCTTCCACGAACCCTTCGGCCTGGACCTGGGCGAGGGCTACGCCCACGTCGCCGAGACCCTGCGTTTCCAGCTCACCCCCGGCGCGGGCGGCGCTCGCCTCGACGCCTTCGAGGGCTTCAAGCTCAGCAGCTCCGCGTCGTCCCTGTTCAAGGTCCGCCTGCAGAGCGTCGAGTTCGGCACCGACGCCGAAGGCGCGCCGATCGCGCGGATCGACGCGGGCCCCGGCGGGGTCCACGTGAAGCGCCTCGGCCCGCCCCCGCCTCCGGAAGTCCAGGGGGAGGACCCCCGGCTGACCGCGCTCCTCACCCGCGCGCTAAAGACCGAAGGCAGCCCGATCCTGGCCTTGCTCGCCGGCCTGCCCGAGCTCGGCGCCGACGGCGAGGTCGTCGAGCTCCGCCGCGAGGCGATCGAAGCCAGCCTGACCCAGGCGCTCTACGAGAGCGGGGTCGACCTCGAGCGCCGCCGCGAGCCCGAGCTGCGCACGCTGCGCGAGTTCCTCGCCGGGCTGCGCGAGGTCCGCGTCGATCCGACCGGCGAGGGCACGCGGGTCGCCCTCGACCTCACCGACCGCGCGACCTTCGTCAGCCTGGGCGGCGACGAGCGCTGGGGGCGCTTCAGCCGCTACCCCACCTATACCGCGACCCCGACCCCCGAGGGCGCGCGCCTCGCCTTCGGGCCGGGGCTGACCCTGGCCAAGGAGCGCTACGCGCTGCGGGACCTGCACACCGCACCGATCCTGCGGGTCCGCCGGGACGCGGACGGGGTGCCGCGCGAGGTCCTGATCGAGGGGGGTCTGGTGCGCGGCGACCCCGACCTGGCGCTGCGCCTGGACGAGCCCGGCCCCACCCGGCCCCGGGAGGGCGTGCTGAAGGCGACCCGCGGGCTGCTGGACGAGCTGGAGCAGCTCGGCCCCAACGGGCGCAGCCAGCTCGGCGCGCTGTTCCGCGGCCTGCGCTGACGCGCGCGGGTCAGGGAGTGCTGGCGGCCAGCGGGCGCGGGGCCGCGTCGTCGACGGGCGCGAGGATCGCGCTGCGGCAGCGCCACTCGAGGAGCCCCAACCCGCCCACGAACGCCCCCTCCCCCAGGAGGTGCAGGCGCCCCAGCCGGCCGGCCTGGTCCCAGTAGCTCACCGCCAGCGCGACGCACACGCACGTCCACAGCAGGTTCGCGCCGATCAGCGTGTAGAGCAGCCACGGGGGTCGGCCGCGGCTGAGCGTGAAGGCGGTGCCAAAGCTCGCGTAGCTCAGGTTCACCGCGCCCAGGGTCAGCACGAAGCGCGGGGTGAGCCCGTAGAGCTCGGCGATCCAGGGGTGCAGCGCGAGCATGAGCACGCCGGCGCCGGCGGCGCAGCAGGCGTCGATCGTGGGGAGGCGTCGAGTCCACCAGGTCATGCCGCGCCCCCTGGCACGTCCCGTACCCAGGTCCCCCGCCCTCTGGCGCCGGACTTAGGACCGCGCCGAGTCCAGGAGCGGCCCGCGTGAGCCGCACCTCGAACGCAGGAGAAGGGTCCGAACAGAAGGCGCGCGGCCCCAACCAACGACGAACGCGCGCCCGAGGGCGCGCGTCGCAGAGGGTCGAGCCTGGCCGGCAGACCTAGCTCAGGAGGGCCACGAAGGCCTGAGCGCGGAGCACCTGCTCCTCGGCCTCGGCCAGCGCGCTGCCGGTGGTGCCAGCGTCCTTGAGCCGCTTGACCTCGGCCCGCGCGGCGCTCAGCGCCTGCTCGGCCTCGGCCTGGGTCTTGCCGTCGGCTTTGGCGGCGCCGCTGGCGAGCACGTTCACGGTGTCGTCTTGCACCTTACAGAACCCGCCGTAGATCGCGATCTTGGTCTCCTCCGAGCTGTCGAGGCTCGGCTTGACCTTGGCCACGCCGTGGCCCAGACGCGCGATCATGGGGGCGTGCTTGGACAGCACGCCGATCTGACCGTCCAGGCTGGGGAGCACGACGAAGCCGGCTTCACCCTGGAAGAAGGTCGAGTCGGGGGTGACGACGGAGACGCGCATTAGTTCGCGGCCTTCGCCTTGGCCCGCACGTCGTCGATCGTGCCCACGTACTTGAAGTAGTCGGCGGGGATATCGTCGGCCTTGCCCTCGACGATCTCCTTGAACGAGCGGATCGTGTCCTCGAGCTTGACGTAGACGCCGGACATGCCGGTGAACGCCTCGGCCACGTGGAACGGCTGCGAGCAGAAGTTCTGGATCCGGCGCGCGCGGGTCACGATCAGCTTGTCCTCTTCGGACAGCTCGTCCTCACCGAGGATCGCGATGATGTCCTGGAGGTCCTTGTTGCGCTGCAGGATCACCTGCACCCGGTTCGCGACCGCGTAGTGCTCCTCGCCCACGACGTTCGGGTCGAGAATGCGCGAGGTCGAGTTCAGCGGGTCGATCGCGGGGTAGAGGCCCTTGGCCGCGATCCCGCGGTCGAGCACGGTCGTCGCGTCGAGGTGCGAGAACGTGGTGGCCGGCGCGGGGTCGGTCAGGTCGTCCGCGGGGACGTATACGGCCTGCACCGAGGTGATCGCGCCCTTCTTGGTCGAGGTGATCCGCTCCTGCAGCGCGCCCATTTCGGTGGCCAGCGTCGGCTGGTAGCCCACCGCGGACGGCATGCGGCCCAGGAGCGCCGACACCTCGGAGCCCGCCTGGCTGAAGCGGAACACGTTGTCCACGAACAAGAGCACGTCGGTGCCGCCCAGGTCGCGGAGGTACTCGGCCATGGTCAGCGCCGAGAGCGCCACGCGCAGGCGCGAGCCCGGGGGCTCGTTCATTTGGCCGAAGACCATCACGGTCCGGGGGAGCACGCCCGACTCGTTCATTTCGAGCCAGAGGTCGTTGCCCTCGCGGGTGCGCTCGCCCACGCCGGCGAACACCGAGTAGCCGCCGTGCTGCTTGGCGACGTTGTTGATCAGCTCCTGGATCAACACCGTCTTGCCCAGCCCCGCGCCGCCGAACAGGCCGGTCTTGCCGCCGCGGGTGTAGGGGGTCAGGAGGTCCACGACCTTGAGCCCCGTCTCGAACACCTCGGTCTTGGCCTCGATCGAGTCGTAGTCGGGGCTCGGCTGGTGGATCGCGCGGCGCTCGGTCGTCTCGACGGGGTCGCCCTCGTCGATCGCCTGGCCGAGCAGGTTGAACACGCGGCCCAGGGTCTCGGTGCCGACGGGCACCGAGATCGGCGCGCCGGTGTCGGTGACCTTGGTCCCGCGCACGAGGCCGTCGGTGGCGCCCATGGCGACCGCGCGCACGCGGTTGCCGCCGAGGTGCTGCTGGACCTCACCGGTCAGCGTGGCCTTGACCCCGCCGAAGTCGGTCTCGATCTCCAGCGCGTTGTAGATATCGGGCAGGTGCCCCTCGTCGAACTCGGCGTCGAAGGTGGCGCCGATCACCTGGACGATGTGGCCGATAGCGGTGGTGGTCGTGCTCATGGGTCTCTCCTAAGCGAGGGCCTCGGCGCCGCCGAGGACCTCGAGGATCTCCTTGGTGATCTGGTTCTGACGGGCCCGGTTGTAGGCCATGCGCAGGGCCTTCCCGACCTCTTGCGCGTTGTCGGTCGCGTTCTTCATCGCGATCCGACGCGCGATCTGCTCCGAGGTCGCGGCCTCGAGGTAGACGCGATACAGGTGCAGCTTGGCCTGGAGCGGGAAGATCGCGTCCAGGATCGACTTCGGGTCCGGGAGGATCTCGAAGTTCGGCTGCCCCTTGCCCTCGAAGGGCTGCTGGGCGACCTCACCCGCCTTCTCCAGCTCCTCTTCCTTGCGGTTCTCGCTGGTGATCGGGAGCAGGGTCTCGAGGACCGGGTACTGCCGGCCGGCCGAGGCGAAGTGGGTGTAGGCGATCTCGACGCGGTCGACCTCGCGGTCGAGGAACAACCCGATCAGGTGGCTGGCCACGAGCTCGACGTCCGAGAACGCGGGCCGGTCCTCGAACTGGTTGTAGGTCTTGGCCTCGAAGGGGATCTTGTTGAACTTGAGCCAGTTCACGCCCTTCTTACCGCTGGCGACGATCTTGACCTCTTTGCCCTCGGCCTGGAGCGCGAGCCGCCGGTCGCGGGCCATGCGCATCACGTTGCCGTTGTAGCCGCCGCAGAGCCCACGGTTCGCCACCACGGTCAAGATCGCGACCCGCTTCACCTCGCGCTGCTCGAGCAGGGCGTGCTCCCCCTCGTCGCTGCCGCCGGCCTTGCGGGCCTCGCGGGCGATCTCGGCCAGCGCGTGGAAGTAAGGCAACGCCTCCTTGATCCGCGTCACGCACTGCTGCGACTTGGCGGTCGCGATCAGCTCCATGGTGCGGGTGATCTTGGAGGTGTTGGCGACGGACTTGATCCGCCGCTTGATGTCGCGAGAGTTCGCCATTCCTAAGCGTTCGCCTTACGAGCCTGGGCCGAGCGCGGGTCGGGGGTCTTGCCTTCCTTGAACTGGGCCACGAAGTCGGTCAACACCGAGACCAGGTTCTCCTTGGTCGTGTCGCTGAGCTTCTCGGTCTCGCGGATCGAGGTCGGGATCTCGCTGTGGGCGGCGCGCACGTAGGGGAGGAACTTCTCCTCGAACTCGCCGACCTTGTTCACGGGCAGCTTGTCGAGGAAGCCCTCGTTGCCCGCGAACACCATGATCACCTGCTCCTCGAAGGGCAGCGGCTTGAACTGCCCCTGCTTGAGCAGCTCCACCAGGCGCTTGCCGCGCTCGAGCTTCTGGGTCGCGACCGCGTCGAGCTCGGTGCCGAGCTGGGCGAAGGCCTCGAGGTCCCAGTAGCTCGCGAGGTCGAGCTTGAGCGACTTGGCGACGCTCTTCATGGCGCTCGTCTGGGCGTTACCCCCCACGCGCGACACCGAGATACCGACGTTGATCGCGGGGCGAATGCCCGAGAAGAACAGGTTCGGCTCGAGGTAGATCTGGCCGTCGGTGATCGAGATCACGTTGGTGGGAATGTAGGCCGAGACCTCACCCTCCTGCGTCTCGATGATCGGGAGCGCGGTCAGGCTGCCGCCCGAGGGGTTCTTCTTGCGGACCTCGACCTCGCCCTTGTCCGGGCGCCCGGCGAACGCCTTGTCGGCGGCCTCCTTGGTGTCGAAGATCGTGTGGGGCAGGGGCACCTTGTGGCCCTTGGGGAAGATCGCGAACTTCCCGGTGTCCGACGCCAGGCAGCCGTCGTCGGCGGTGATCTGGCGCACGGTCTCCTTCTCGCCGTTGAAGCCCGAGATCATCTTCTGGGCCACCTCTTTGCCGTCGTGACGCTCGTAGACCTCGTCGTCGACGGGATCGACCTGGCCCTCGGGGGCGCTCTTCTTCGAGATCACCCACAGGTCCTTGAGCTTGCAGGAGCGCTCGAGGAGGCGGCTGTGCAGGTAGAACACGTCGCCGGGGTAGGCCTCGCGCCCCGGCGGGCGGCGCAGGAGCAGCGACAGCTCGCGGTAGGCCGCGGCTTGCTTCGTCAAGTCGTCGTAGACGCAGAGCGTCGCGGCGCCCTGCTCGTAGACGAAGTACTCGGCGATCGCGGTGCCGGCGTAGGGCGCGATGTACTGCAGCGGTGCGGGGTCCGAGGCGCCGGCGTTGACGACCACGGTGTAGTCCATGGCGCCCGCGGCGGTCAGGCGATCGACCAGGCCCACGACCGTGGAGTCCTTCTGACCCACGGCGACGTAGACGCAGATCACGCCGCTGTGCTTCTGGTTGATGATCGTGTCGATCGCGATCGCGGTCTTGCCGGTCTGGCGGTCGCCGATGATCAGCTCGCGCTGGCCGCGGCCGATCGGGATCATGGAGTCGACGGCCTTGAGGCCGGTCTGCAGCGGCTCGGTGACCGGCTGCCGGGCGGCGATCCCAGGGGCGATGATCTCCAGCGGGCGGGTGGCCGTGGTCTGGATCGGCCCCTTGCCGTCGAGGGGCTCACCCAGCGGGGTGACCACGCGGCCGACCATGCCCGGGCCCACCGGCACCGACATGACCTTGCCGGTGCGCTTCACGGTGTCGCCCTCGCGCAGGATCTTGTAGTCGCCGAGGAGCACGGCGCCGACCGAGGACTCCTCGAGGTTCAGCGCGAGGCCGAAGATCCCGTGGGGGAACTCGAGCAGCTCGTTGGCCATGCAGTTCTTGAGCCCGTAGATCCGCGCGATGCCGTCGCCGACCTCGAGGATCGAGCCGATCTCGTCGAGGTCGAGGTCACGAGCGTAGTCTTGGATCTCGCGCTTGAGGACGGAGGAGATCTCGTCGGCCTTAATCTTCATAGTAGTCCTCGCTCTGGAGTCGGATCGCGTCCAACCGTGAGCCAATGGTTTGCAGGCGCGAGCGCAACGAGCCGTCGATCCGCGAGTCGCCCACGCGGATCACGATCCCTCCCAGGAGGGAGTCTCGGACGTGCTCCTGCAGAATGATTTCCTTGTTGTACTTGGCGCGGAGCGTCTTGAGCAGGCGCTCCCGCGACGAGGACTGCAGCGGGACGGCGGACTCGACGTCCACCACCAGCTCGCCCATGCGCTCGTGATACCCGCTCTTGAAGGCGTCGATCATGGCCGTCAGCGCGTGCTGGCGGCGCTTGTCGATCACGATCTTGAGGAAGTTCAGCGTGATCTCCGAGACCCCGGAGCCGAAGACCTTGTCCAACACCTCTTTCTTGGTGTCGGGCCGGATCTGCGGCGCGCCGAGGAACAGGGCGAACTGCGCTTCTCCCTCGAGGATGCGGTCGAACTCGGTCAGCTCCGCCAGCACCTCACGGTGCACGCCCTTCTCGAACGCGAGGTCCAGGAGGGCGTTGGCGTAGACCGACGCGATCGTCTCTTCCCGCACCGCCACGGTTAGCCTCGCTCGTAGGCCGCGAGGACTTCGTCGACGATCTTCTGGTGGCGCGAGGCGTCGACCTCGGCGTCGATCACGCGCTCGGCGATCGCCATGCCGACCTTGACCGCGTCCTTGCGGACCTCGGCCAGGGCCTTCTGCTTGGCGAGGTCGATCTCGCGGTCGGCGCGGTCGCGGATCGCCTGGGCCTCGGCGTTGGCCTTGGCCTGGGCGTCTTGCAGGATCCGCTTCCGGTCGGCTTCACCCTCGTCGATGATCTGCTGCGCCTCCTGGCGCACGCCTTCGAGCTGGGCCTCGTACTGTTGCTTGAGGGCCTCGGCCTCGGCGCGCACCTTGCGCGACGCCTCCACCTGACCGGCGATCGCCTCTTCGCGCTTGTCCAGGGCGTCGGTGAACGGGCCCCAGGCGAGCTTGTAGAGGATCATGAGCACCACCGCGAAGGTGGCACCGGTCCACACCACGAGCCCGGCCCCGTGAGGGTCGAGCCACCACGCAGGGTGGTCGGTGTGCCCACCGGATTCAGCGAGCAGCAGGAAGAAGTTCATGGGAACCCCTAGGTGACAGGTGAAGGGAGAACGGCTGGAGACGAAGCAAGGTCGGCGTGGGCTCCCCCCGGAGGGGGAACGTCACTAGGCGCCGATCCCGGCCTTGGTCCAGAACAGGAGCGCGATCACGATCCCGAACAGCGCGGCACCCTCGACGAGCGCCGCGGTGAGGATCATGCTCCCGCGAATGTCGCCAGCGGCCTCGGGTTGACGGGCGATGCCTTCGCAGGCCTGACCGCCGATACGGCCGATACCGAGCCCCGCGCCGATCGCAGCCAGGCCAGCGCCGAGCGCAGCGAGTCCAGCACCGGTGCCAATTTCCGCCAGCAGCATGTAATCCATGTCCAACTCCATTACCGACAACCTTCGTCGGCGGGAAAAGCGTCAGTGATCAGGGTGCAGGGCCATGCCCAGGAACACCGTGACCAGGAAAGTAAACACGTACGCCTGCAAGAAGGCGACGAAGATTTCGAGTAGGTAGACGACCGTGCCCGAGATGATCGAGACGGGGCCCATGAAGGCCGTGCCCCAGCCGTTGGCCAGGCCGCCGAACATGATCACCATGCCGATCGCGGCGAAGAGCACCGCGTGGCCGCCGGTCATGTTGGCCCACAAACGCAGGGCGAGCGCGACGACCTTGATCACGTGACCCACGAGCTCGATCACGAACAGCATGGGGATCAGCCACCAGGGCAGGCCGCCGGGGACAATGTTCTTGACGTAGGCGACCAGGCCCTGCTCCTTGATCCCGAGCAGGTGCCACCAGCCGCCGGCGATCAGGGCCAGGGTGGCGGTCACGTAGATCTGGCCGGTGGGGGTCACCAGGCCGAAGAAGCTCCAGTGGGTGTCCCCGTCGTGGCCGACCACCGGCACGTAGAACGGCGGGGCGATCGGGAGCAGGCCGAGCAGGTTGCAGCCCAGAATGAAAAAGAACAGGGTCCAGAGCACGGGGAGGAACTTGTCGCCCGCGGTGCCCAGGAACGGGCGCGCGACGTCGTCGCGAATGAAGATCAGGATCGTCTCGAGCAGGTTCGTCATGCGCCCGCGGGGGACGATCGGGCTCTGCTGCAGCGAGCGGCCGAAGGGGGCGAACAGGAGCACGAGGCCGATCGCGACCACGAACATGCCCAGGACGTGCTTCGAGATCCCGAGGGTGCCCAAGCCGGCGATCGGCTCGACGTCCAGCAGGTGCTCTGCGATCCAGCTTTTCTCTGCCAAGAACAGGGGCACGCGCCTACTCCTCGGTCTTTGGCGGCTGGGGCTTCCGCTTGGTCAGGCTCGAGCGCACGAACACCTCTTGGTAGAGCATGTAGAAGCCGAACCCGAATCCACCCATGGCGCCCACGATCGTGAACAAGGGGAGGAGTCCGACCGTGCTATCGAGCCAGTACCCTCCACCCGTGAACACGACGATCGAGATTGCGAACTGCAAGCCGAGGTGGGAGTAGATCAAGAGGCTCTTGGGGTCAGAAGACTCCATCGCACTCCCCTCGGCCGCGGGATTCGAGCATTCCCCCATGGCCGTGTCAACGGCCATGGAGCGCGGCGCGTCAGATTCTCGCCCGCGCCCGCCGCTCCGCGCGCCGCGCGGAGCGCTCTCGCCCGCAATCCCTGACGCCGCCTGGGCTCGCGCGGCGCTTCCTCCGCGGCCCCCGCGCCGGGAGTTTCCCTGCGATCGCTTCACTCGGCGGCTAAGCTAGGCGTGTGAGAGGACCGCCCGTGCGCCGTTCGTTGCCCTTTGCCCTGTTGCTCGCCGCCACACTGTGTGGCGCACAGGACCAGCCCCCTGCGCCGGCCGCCGAGCGGGTCGTGGTCCTCGAGCTCACCGGCGAGATCGACGCGCTCACCGAGCGCACCCTCGAGCAGCAGGTGCGCGCGGCCATGGAAGGCCCCGGTCTGCGCTTCCTCGTGCTGCAGATCGACTCCCCGGCGGCGAGCTCCAGGCCTCGCGCAACATCGCCTTCAACCTCGCGAACCTCGAGGGCCCGACCACGGTCGCCTACGTCAAGGGCCGCGCGCTCTCCGGCGCCACCTTCGCCGCCCTCGGCTGCGACCTGATCGTGTTCGGCCCCGGCGGGCAAATGGGCGACGCCATGCCGATCTACTACCTCGAGGGCCTGAGCGTCGAGGTCGCCGAGAAGCTGATCTCCCCGGTGCGCGCCGACCTGAAGTTCCTCGCCGAGAAGCACCCGAACTACCCCGCGATCTGCGCCGAGGCCATGGCCGACCCCGGCCTCGCGGTCCACCGCGTCGAGCTGCGCGACGAGGCCCGGGGCGTGGTCGACGTGGAGTGGATCTCGGGCGAGGCCCTCGAGGAGCTGCGCTGGAAGCGCCCCGACGACCTCCTGGCCGAGGAGCAGGTCGTAGGCCCCGGGCACCTGCTCAGCGTGAACGGGCTCCAGGCCCAGGACATGGGCTTCTGCGCGTGGACGACCCAGGGCCTCGAGCAGCTCACGGAGCAGCTCCAACACGAATACTCGACGGGGCCCCTCGAGCTCCAGGTGGTCTCGACCCCGGCCTGGAACGAGGTCGTGCGCCTCGTGACCTGGTGGCCGGTCAAGAGCCTGCTGTTCGTGGTCGGGCTCGTGGCCCTGCTCGTGGCCTTCGCCACCCCGGGCCACGGCCTGCCCGAGGTCACCGCCTTCGTGTGCCTGGGCCTGGTCTACGGCGGCTCCTACCTCCTCGGGCTCGCGGACTACGTGGAGCTCCTGCTGCTGATCCTGGGCCTGGGGCTGATCGCCGCCGAGCTGTTCACCCCGAGCTTCGGCCTGCTCGGGGTCTCGGGCCTGGGCTGCGTGCTCGCCTCGCTGGTGCTCAGCTACCAGAGCTTCGTGATCCCGGACTCGAGCTTCGAGTGGCACCAGCTCGAGGCCAGCGCGGCCAAGACCCTGTTCGCCGCGCTGCTCGCCTTCTTCGGCGTGTTCGGCGCCATGCGCTTCCTGCCCCACACTCGCCTCCTGGGCGGCCTCGTGCACCAGACGACCCTCAGCCAGGGCGAGGGCCAGGGCGCGAGCTCCGAGCGCCTGGCCGCGGTCGCCCCCGAGGGCTCCCTCGGCGTCGCGGTCACCGTGCTCCGCCCGGTGGGCAAGGTCAAGGTCGGCGAGGCGGTGGTCTCGGCCGTGGCCGAGGGCGAGTTCGTGCAGCCGGGCGAGGCCGTGATCGTCACCGGTCGTCGGGGGGGTGAGGCCCTGGTCGCCCGCCGCCCCGAGCTCGACGGCCAGGACCCGGGAGCGAGCGCATGAGCCTGGTGTTGCTGTTGGTGGTCCTGTTCGTCGGGGGCTTCGCGCTCCTGATCGCGGAGCTGTTCCTCCCCGGCGCGATCGCCGGCGCCCTCGGCGCGCTCATGCTCACCGTGGGAGTGATCCTGACCTTCGTCTACGAGGGCACGCTCCTGGGCTCCGTCGCCCTCGTCGCGTCCCTCGGCGTGGGCGCGGTGTTCGTCAAGCTCGGGATCGACCGCCTCTCCCACCGCCAGCAGCTCGGCAAGGGCACCGGCGCCGCGGACCGCTCGCACCTCGTGGGCATGACCGGCGAGGCGGTGAGCCCCCTGCGCCCGGGCGGGATCGCCAAGGTCGGCGGCCTGCGCGTGGACGTGGTCACCAACGGCGAACACGTCGAGGCCGGCCTGCCGGTCGAGGTGGTCAAGGTCGCCGGCGCCCGGATCGAGGTCCGCCCCGTCCGGTGAGCGACCGGCGCCTGGCCGAGCTCTAGGATCCCCCGCCTGTTTGCAAAGCCACCCGGAGGTTGTTTGCGATCGTGTAAGCGCAACCGATTCGCGCGGGCTCAACGAGCGCAGAGAACTCATGTAGCACGACGCCTCGAGCCGCAAGCAGAGGTCGCCGGGGCACTACGAGCTTCGGGTCTTGCTCCCAGTGCTTCATTTCCTCAGGGCTCAAGGCACGGAGTTCGGTTCCAGTCACGACTCGGGCCGACTCGTAGCTCCCTGAGACCTCGGCTTCGTGTCTGGATTTGTTCCCTGCCTCGACGACGCGCTTCGCCAAATCACGAGCTTCCGCCGGCGCCTTTCCACTGGAAGCCAGGGCTTCCTCAAGCTGCGATCGGAGGAAACTGCTGGTGCGGGCAAACGACGTGCGCTCAAAGGCAAGCTCCCTCATTCTTCGAACGTCTGGATCCTCGAGGCACCCCCGTGACCTGAGGAGCTTCGTGGCCCTCTTCACTGCCAGCCTTCCCTCAACGTCCCCTTGATTGCCGATGAATCGATTCACTCCCGAAAGGTAGAGGACGATGGCGGGGCCAGGAAAGTCGTTCCGAATGGTGGACGCAGCCACGAATGACTCGGCGGCGACAAGCAGATCGCTCCACGCGTTGAAATCTACCGCGGCCGGTCGGCGTAGGAGGGAAGAAGCCTCGATCACCAGTCGGTGTTCTCCCGGCGCTGACTTCACTGCCAGGCTGAGAGCCTCAGCCCGACCGCGGGCGTACATCTCAGGATCGTCTACTGCCATATCAGTCCTATCACCTTCAGCTTCACTACAGGGATAGACGCTCTAGCGTCACCTCCCATGTCTAACGTCGAAGGTCCCATGGCGCCCCGGCTAGGCTAGGAGCGCTGATAGCTAGCTACGCCCTCCCGCTCTCCAATGACAGGCCCGGGCCTGGGCTCCGTAGAGGCGATCGAACCCCTTACGGAGGAATCAGGCGTGACCGAGCTGTTGACCCGTGTTGACCGAGTCCTGGCGCACAGCCGGGCGTTCTACCTGCGCTTCTGCGCGTGGTGCGATCGCCCCCTGGGTGTCGTGGGCTCCGAGCGTACCTGCTGCGCCTGCCAGCCGTCGGCGCTGGCACGGGTCGCGCGTGCGCGGGTCTTCCGGGCTCCCAACACCTCGGGAGCGCGAGACTGCCTGCGCCGGGCCCGGCGAGCGGCCAACCGGCTGCGTCGCTGGCGCTGAGAAGTCTCCCGCGTCCGCTGCGCTCCCCGCAGCGGACGCGGGTCTGCGGGCCTCAGCCCGGAGAGCGCGCACCCGCGTCGCGCCCGGCGGCGCGCGGAGCCG
Source organism: Planctomycetota bacterium (assembly GCA_041402045.1). GTDB lineage: Bacteria > Planctomycetota > J058 > J058 > J058 > JAGQRJ01. The sequence continues at coordinate 62,259 of JAWKSZ010000031.1, forward strand.
GGCAGCTCGGCGAAGCTCGGAACCCGGGGGTCCCGCTCGGGCGGCGCGGCCCCGCCCTCGAGGCCGATCCAGGGCTCTCTCGAACGGGGAGTAGTTGTCAACACTGGAGTTCCGGGCTGCCCCGGGGCGGCCATCAGCCTTGATGATGGAGCCCGGCGGCCTCGATTCCCTACCGTCCCCGCGCCCAACCCACCACCCGCGGGACGACCCCATGCGCCGACTCTGCTGCCTCTTGCTCCCCGTCGCCCTCTTCGGCTGCTCCTACGGGGAGATCCAGGTCGATCAGCCCGAGGTCTTCACCCGCGAGCGGATCTTGCGCCTGCGTCAGGCCGACCACGACTTCCTCATGGAGGAGCTCGACCGCGCCAAGAGTTACACCTTGGAGTTCCAGGGGATCCAGGACACACGCACCTTCACCGGGATCTACAACAGCCTCCGCGGCGGCTACGACCCGGTGACCGGGCAGGTTGCCGAGGCGGAGCTCCTGCGCCGCCGTCAGGCCGCCGACCGCAGCGAGAGCCTGCAGGAGCTCGACCACGAGATCGAGGTCGAGCGTCGGCGCCGGACCCTGGAGGAGATCCGCGCCGGCGGCGAGCTCCCCGAGGCCACCGCCGGCGCCTCTGCCTCCGGTGAGCTGCCCCGGGTGGCCGCGCCCGGCCAAGGCGAGGCCCCCTTCGGCGCGCGGCCCGAGCTCCCCGACCCCAGCCAGATCCAGACCACCCAGGCCAAGCTCACCAGCCAAGAGCGCCTGAACGAGACCATGGCCTACCGGGAGTCGATCCAGGCGCTGCTGCTCGAGAAGCAGCTCGACGACACCCACGACCTGCACGGGTTCACGCTCTACACGCTCAAGTTCGACATTTCGGTCCTCCCCCGCGAGCACAACGGCGCCCTGGGCCGCGTGGTCCTCGAAGTCGACCGCGGCCGAATCCTCGATCTACACGACGAGTTGCAGCCCGAGTCGAACGTCTACCAGCGCTGGATCACGCACCTCAACGCGCGCATGCGCAGCGAGCAGCGGGCGCTGGAGACCGCGCTCTTGGACGGCGTCTCCGACGCCGAGCGGCGGGACGTCATGCGCGCGTTGGCCCCTCTGCTGGAGAGCCTGCCCGAGGTAAAGAAGCGAATCACAGGCGGGCAGCCAGCACTGTTCGAGGTCATGCCAGTTGCGGCGCTGCCAGACGCCACCCCAGCGAGAGCCGATCTATGGGCCAAGCCGCTGCTGGAGCTGGTGGGACAGATTGCGGACAAGGCCACGAGGTGGGAGGACCTCAGCCAAGGCGACCTGCGCCTGCTCGCAGCGTGCGCCGTTGCTGCACGCTACAGCGGGCCGCCGACCTCTAAGGTCGCCATGCACCGCTACTGCGACTTCTATGTCGTGCGACCAACCTCGGACCTGTCCTACGTCGACGCTCGCCTCAACCGAGACGGCAAGGAGGCAAAGTTCTTATCCAAGGTGGAAGAATCACTCGACCAAGACCACCTCCAGCCCTACGTCTACGCGATCCAGCCCAAGCTCCACGCCCAGAACATTTCACGCGTCGCGGCCCAGGAGACGGTGCTGAACCTTATGGCAACCGTCTCGGCGAGCCTGACCCAGCTCGCGGTCGAGGACTCCGCCCAGTACGTCAAGCGCTCTCAGGAGCTGCTGAGCGCGATCAACCGCAAGACCAAGGCCTCGGGGTTCATTGACGGCAAGGACACCTTCGGCTGGGTCCTGGGCCCGCGGTTCTACCTGCGCCCCAAGACCTTCCTCGGCTTCGAGATCGACGAGGTCGAAGCAGCCTTCGAGCACGTGCCCGCGCAGTACTCCTACAGCGCGACCCTGGCCGTGCCCGCGCTGTTGACCGCCCTCCCGCTCAAGGGGCACTTCGAGTGGCTGGACCGGTTCGGGAACGTGCTCGAGCGCGCGCCCCTGTTCCGCCGCACTCAGACCCACCTCTTCAACGCCACGGACTACGACCTCCGCAGCGGGCGCACGGTGGTCCGCCTGCCCGGCCCGGACTTCGACGCCTACACCGCGTCCCTGTTTGCCGAGGCCGGCGCCGACCCGACGCAGCCCTCGATCCAGGACTACAGCCCCAACGTGCTCCAGGCAGGGGGTGACACTTCGGTCGTGATCCGCGGCGAGAACCTGTGGCGCAACCCCGAGGTCTACTTGGCCGAGCAGCGCGCGACCCGGGTGCACATTCTCCCGGACATGCGCGGCGTGCGCGCCGAGTTCAAGGAGCTCGCGCTGCCCGCCCGGCTAAACGCCAAGTCCAACCCCGTGGTGGACCTGGTCGTGATTACGAGCTACGGCAGCACCCGCGTCCCCCTGGCGGTCACGATCCTGCCCAAGGACGGCAGCGCCGAGACGCCACCCACGGCCAAGCCCAACCTCGAGACCCGCTACGTGGTGGGCCGCGACGACCTCGTGCTCACCGTCCCCGCGAGCCTGATCCCGGACGAGAGCCCGCTGGTGGTGGTCGAGGTCAGCGAGGCCAAGTCCAACGTGTGGGTCGCCCTGGGCGCGACTGCCCAGGTCACGCGCCTGGACTCCAAGACCAAGCGGGTGGTGGTGAACCTCGACTACGACGGGGACACGAGCACCGAGTCGGACGACAACTTCCCCTGGAAGAACGGGACCAAGACCGTCCACACCCTGCAGGTGCGCTTTCGCGTCCAGCCCAGCGCCAGCAAGCCCCTGGGCGACCCGCACGACGTCGAGCAGACCTTCGTGTTCTTCGTCGACAAGGTGCGAGCCAGCGCCATTGCCGAGTTTGGCTTCCCCCTTGAACGCAAAGGGTATCTGCCCGCAGACACCTGGACTCTTCCGGTGTTTCAGAAGTTCGACAGGTACTCAGTCGATGGCGTCGCCAGCGTGACCACCCTCTCACTCGAGAACGCCACCGCGCTCTTCCAGGCGCACCCCGGCTTGGAAAGCGCCCTCTTCAGCGGAGAGTGCCGGCTCCGTACCGCCGGGTCCAACGGCCTGAAACTCAAGAGGCCCTGGCTCAACCACGACACCAAGAAGAACCGAGTGCGGATAAGCGTGCTGGGAGATGAGGACTTCTCGATTTCCTCGAGCAAGTTCGAGCTAGAACCGCTGCGACTCCAGTACGGCTCCAAGGCCAGCCAGGCGGTCCCCGTAACCCTTGGGAGGGAGACCAAGTTCCGAGAAGTGCTCGTTGAGCGCCGCATGCTCGGGCGTGTCCCGTCCACGCTCTACCAGGTCGAAAGCGTCCAGAACCCACGTTTGTTGCGCAACGTGATCGTGACCTTCGATTCTGGCCCGCTAGGCGAGATCGACCCTGAGCCCCAGTCCGCCAAACACTTCCATCTCAGCGTGTCAGGGTCTGGAGCGGTCCTACAAGCCCGCTCCCTTCAGGCGAATCCCCCTACGCTCACCTTCAACGGGTCACTCGGCAGCAGCCTAGTAGGCCGATCCAGGCTCGATCTGAGGGCAGGCACCAAGGACGCCGGTCTTCAGGGGCCTGGACGCCAGGTCGTCTACGTGGAACCCGTTCCACGGCTCGGCGTTCGCTCGCCAGGAACCGTTCTTAGGGTGAGTTTCCCGGCGTCCGCGATCTATGACCCACTTGGTTCGAGTGAATTGAGACGTGTTGAAGTTGTTGGCCTTGGAAGACTTGGAATCTCAGCGAAAAGTCAGCGTGTCGGCGACGCCTTCGTAGCCGAACTTCAAGTGACCCAACGCCTGCTGAATCTTCTGAGGATTAGAGCAGCGCGGGCAGAGTTCCACTGCTCGGTCTAGCTGCGGCCCTCGGATCGAGCGTTCCCCGGCCCAAGAGGCGCGGCATGCTGCGCTGGCGGAGTTCTACGCCCTAGATGTGGCTGCGGCCCTTCAATCCGGAAAATCACCTATCCGGGTGGCGAGGCGTATTGCGGCGTTTGCGAAGTTCTACGGACTCCTTGCAGCCCTTCAAGCAGGGGTGCCTCCAGTCGAGGCGGTGAGGCGCACCGCAGCGCAGGCCGAATTCTACGCGCTTGTTGCGGCCCTTTACACAGGCGTCCTGCCGGTCGACTCGGCGAGACACGCTACGGAGCAAGCTGAGTTCTACGCGCTTGCTGCGGCCCTTCATGCAGGCGTGCCTCCTGTCGAGGCTATGAGGAGCGCCGCTACGGTCATGGCCAGTCGCGTGCTGACCACAGATTTGGTCTTCGTCGTTCGCCGTCCGCTCCCAGGGCGCGCACACCTGGCCGAACTCCCTGTTCATGTTCCCTACAAGGTGCGCTTCGCGCTGGAGCGCGCCGAATGAGCGGCCCCACTCGTGTCGCCCGCGCTGCCCTCTGCGCGCTCGCGCTAATGGCTGGCGTCGCCCTGGCCGGAGGCGGGTCCACCAAGCAAGCGCGCAAGGACCTGCACGAAGGCTGGGACCAGGAGCGCAAGGGCCAAGCCGTCAACCTACAGCCCTTGAAGGACGCCTTCCTGAAGGCGCTGAAGAAAGACCGCACCAAGCGCCTCGAGCAGCTCTCCGACGCGCGCCTGCTGCGCGCCGAGCGGCGCTGGTGGCGGCTCAAGGGGAGGGTCGAGCGGGCGCTCCAGCGCGGAGACCGAGAGCTGGCGGAGTCCCTCCTCCGCGACGCCGGAGAGAGCCTGCGGGGAATCCACCTCGAGGGCGCGAGCGTCAAGGACTGGAAGCGGCAGGTCGCAGCCATCGAAGAAGACCTCGAGAAGCCCGACAAGTCGTACGTCGCCCAGCAGACCCTGGACCGGACGACCTTCGAGGAGGCGCGCTACACCCGGGGCAGCGAGTCCTTCGCCCACCGGGTGGGGGTCGGCGGGTTCGGGGACACGGTCGACGCCCGGCTGGCGGTGGTGCGCTTCGACCGCCCGATCGCGCTCCGGGCCGGAGTCCGCTTCGGCGCGCTGCGCAGCGAGCGCGAGTTTCGCGGGGCTACCCGGGCGGAGCAGCGCACCTTGCGCTCGAACCTGGGCGCCTACGTGGGCCTGAGTGTCGACTGCGCGATCGTCCCGTTCGAGGTCGGGCTCTACGTGCGCGGCTACGAGCGGCTGGATTCCCGCTTCCAGGCGACGGGGTCGGCGCGAGAGAAGGCCCGCGAGGAGGACTTTGGCGACGTGCAGGTCGGGGTCAAGGTCCCGATCCCTCTCGACGACCTGGGGCTGACCCGGGCGGGGTCGATCTCGCTCTACGGCCTGGGGTCGATCCCCACCGGGGGCACCGTGCGCCAGGACGCCTGGGCCGAGTTCGGCGCGGCGGTGGCCGTCCACCCGTGGCGCGACGCGCTGCAGCTGCACCTGAACCTGGCGGCGGTGACCCGCGAACACGGGGCGGTGGCCTTCCGCTACCGGCTCGCGGCGGCGCTGGCCGCGGACCTGAACCGTGACGGCGACGCGGTGTTGAGGGTGCACGTGGGGGCACAGGGCCTGCAGTACGAGGGCCGGCCGAGCTCCGACGTCGACCTCACCGCTGGGGTCCAGGTCGCGTTCTTCCAGCGCGTGTCGTTGGAGGTGCAGGCCTTCTACCGCGTGAGCCACTCGGGGTTCCTGAGCACCGACGAGCGCCGCGGGTTCAGGACCCGTGGCCTGGCGGAGCGACACCTCGACGAGGACGACTACGGGGTCGAGGTGAGCCTCGGGGTGTTCTTCTTCTAGCGGCGGAGTCGGCCCCGAGCAGGGCCCTCAGCGCCCGCCGATCAGGCCCTCGACGGTCTCGAGCACCGGGCGGCCGTTGTGGTCGAGGAGCCCGCCGTGGGGGCGGTGGGTGCCCTCCTTGACGAACATGTCGAGCAGGACCACCGGGCGGTCGGGGTCGTTGGTCAGCATGAAGTCGCCGAGGTTGGTCTCCTCGAGCACGCGGCCCTCGCGGGTCAGGCGCTGGGTGAGCTCCTCGATCGCGCGGGTGTGGGCCGGGGTGACCTCGAGCGGGAGGGGCTCGCCGGCCTTCTTGGCGCGCAGGAGCGCCGAGAGGTCGTAGCCCTCGACCTTCTCCATGGCCACGGCCTCACGCCACACACCGTTCGAGTCCTGCACCCGCACGCGGCCGAGGACCTCGGGGCCGCCGTAGGCCTCGAGCCCCTTGGCGACCTCCTCGATCTCGCCCACGGTGTCGTAGTCGACCGAGCGGTCGAACTTGAACACCGCGTCCTTGCCCTTGTACTGGCCGCTGAAGATCCGGCCCAGGCCGCCGCTGCCGTTGGTGATCTCGGTGGCCTCGACCGCGGGGAGCCCGTGCACGCGCTCGGCGTCCTTGAGCGCGTGGCGGAACTGCTTGTCCTCGCCCAGGGTGTAGTTGCGCCGCGCCTTGACCAGGTCCGCGGCGTAGGCGCGCAGGGCCGGGTCCGAGGAGTTGGCCAGGGCGAACAGCTCCTCGCCGCCGTCGCGGACCACGCTCGAGAGCGCGTAGTAGTCGTCGAGGTCGGCCAGCTCGGCCTTGAAGGCGTCCGGGAGGTCCGACTCGGCGATCGCCCGCTTGACGTTCGCCACCAGCTCCTCGTCGGGGAGGTCCTGGTCGAAGTAGTCGTCGTAGAGCTTGGTCAGGCGCTCGTTGAGGCGCTTGGCCGCGGCGCGCCCGCTGCCCAGGGGCACCGAGTCGTCGAGGGCCTGGGCGATCCCGCCCCGGCTGGCGGTGGCGCTGCCCAGGGACTCCTGGGTCGCGGTCCCGGCGGCGGTGCTCCCGGCGGTGGTCTGGGTCGCGGTCCCGGTGGTCTGGGTCGCGGTCGACCCGGCCGTGCTGCTGGCGCCCGCGGTGGTCGCGCGCTCGCCGCCGGCGACCGCGATCACGGGCTTGGTCGCGCGGCGAGCGTCGGCCACGTCGTCGACGACCTCCGCCGCGCGGCGGGCGGCGCGGGCGGCCTTGGCGGCGCGGGCGACCTTGGCCAGCTTGTCGATCCCCTTGGTCCCCAGCACGCCGGCGATCACCATGCCCGCGCCGTAGCCGGTCATGCGCGCGAACTCGTCGGGGTCGTTGAGCGCCGCGTCCACGTAGCGCTTGCCGAGGTCGATCCCCGCGTCGGCCAGGTGCTTGCCCACGGCCTTCACGGTCTCCCAGTCGTCGAGCTCGCTCACGAACTCGCCCAGGGCGACCCAGGTCTCCTTCTTGAACAGCTCGCCGATCCCGACCACGGTGTCGACGCCGGCCTGGCTCACGCCCTTGAGCAGGTTGTATTGGGTGCGGAACGGGCCGGGCAGGCTCTGCCCCGCGCGGTCGACGGCGGCCAGCATGCGCCCGAACAGGCTCTGCTTGGGCGCCGCGGTGCGCTCCTCGAGGCGCGCGCCGAGCTCGGCGGAGAGGCCCAGGGGGTCGGTCAGGCGGGTGGGGTCGTTCTCGGCGTAGGCGTAGAGGTTGAGCCCGCCCTCGCGCCCGCTGGGGTCGGGGCTGGTGAAGCGCCCGAGCGCGGGGTCGTAGTGCCGGGCGCGCACGTCGTAGAGCCCGGTCTCGGGATCCAGGGGCCGGCCGGCGAAGCGCCAGCGGTTGCCCGCGGCGGCGGGGCCCTCGGCGTGGAGCGCCTCGCCGAAGGGGCCGTAGGCGTAGCGCGCGGCGACCTCGCCGGCGGCGTCGCTGAGGGCCACGACGGAGCCCACCAGGTCGCGGTGGAAGGTCAGGCGCTCGCCGTCCGGGCCCTCGCTCGCCAGGAGGTCGTCGAGGCCCTCGCCGCGCACGTAGCGCCGACGCAGCCCGCCGCCGTCGAACTCGCCCACGACCTGGTCGCGGTCGACGAGGTAGCGCGTGCGCGCGCCGTCGACCTCGCGCCAGAGCGGGGTGCCGTCCGGCGCGTAGCCGAAGCGCACGACCCGCCCGTCCGGGCCCTCGACGCCGCGCAGGCGGCCGTCGACGTCGACGGTGTAGCGCGTGGTGCCCTGGGCGTCCTCGCGGGAGGCCAGCGCGCCGTGGTCGCCGTAGGTGTAGCGCACCTCGCCCAGGGCGAGCACGCGGTTGCCCTCGCCGACCTCGAGCGCGCGCCGGGCGCCGTCGACCTCGACCGAGGTGCGGTTGCCCGCGGCGTCGTAGGCGTAGCGCAGGTGCTGGTCGCCGGCGGCCTCGAGCAGCCGCCCGCGGCGGTCGTGGCTGAAGCGGGTCACGCGCCCGGCCTCGTCGGTCACCGTGGCGATCCGCCCGCGGTCGTCGTAGGCGTAGGCGCGCCGGCTGAGCAGCTCGCGCCCGCGCCGGCTCGCGGTCTCCTCGAGCAGGCTCCCGGCGTAGCGGAAGCGCGTCTCGACGCCGTTGGGGTAGCGGATCCGCTCGCGGCGCCCGTCGGCGGTGCGCGCGATCTGGATCCGGTCCTCGCCCAGGCCGACCTCGCTCAGGCGCCCGGCGGCGTCGTAGGCGTAGCGCACGCTGCCCCAGGGGTAGATCACCTCGCTCGGCTGGCGGCGGCTGCCCTCGTAGCGGTAGCCGATCCGCTCGAAGAGCACGCGGTTCTCCAGCGAGAGCAGGCGCCCCAGGGCGTCGTAGGTGTAGCGCAGCTCGCCGTCGGGGCCGGCCTGGGCGATCAGGCGCCCGGCGCTGTCGTAGGTGAAGCGCTCCTCGCCCGCGGGGGTGGTGCGCGCGACCAGGCGCCCGGCCTCGTCGTAGCGGAAGCGCAGCACCGCCTCGCCGCGGCGCTCGCGCACGACCTGCCCCTCGGCGTCGAAGCTCAGCTCGCGCCGCCCGGCGCTGGGGTCCTCCACGATCAGGGTCTGGGCGTCGGGCCGGGTGTAGCGCACCTGGTCGCCCGCGGCGTCGGTGACCCCCACGAGCTGGCCCTGGGCGTCGTAGTCACAGCGGAAGAGGTCGCCCTCCTTGTCGTAGGCCCGCGCGATCAGCCCGAAGGCGTTGTAGTCGACGCGGGTCGCCCGGCCGAACTCGTCCTGGTAGGCGATCAGCCGGCCGCGGGGGTCGAAGGCCGCGGCCTCGACGGTCCCGTGGGCGTCGACGACCTTGAGCGCGGCGCCGTGCTCGGCGAAGTCGACCCGGCGTCCGTCGGGGTGCACGACCGCGCGCAGCTCGCCGCCGGCGCTGCGCTCGAAGCTGCGCACGCCGTCGGGGGTCTTGGCCGCGACCACGTAGCCCTGGGCGTCGCGCTTGAGCTGGAGTCAGCGTGCCGTCGGCGGCCTGGTGCTTGATCAGCAGCCCGGCCGCGTCGTAGGCGAAGCGCTCGTCGCCGCGGGCGCTGCGGGCGGCGGTCGAGGCGCCCGTCCTCGTCGTAGACGAAGCGCAGCTCTCCTTGGTAAGGGAGCTCGACCTGGGTGGGCTGCGCGCCGCCATAGCTAAGCGCAGGCGCAGGTCGCCGGCGCGGCCGTGGAGGAGCAGGGACAGCCGTCTGGCGGTCGTAGCGCCAGGGCGCTCGGCTTGCCGCCGCGCTCGAGGGTCCGCGGGCGCTGGCGGTCGTCGAAGCTGTAAGGTCAGGGTCTCGCCGGTCTCGGGGGCGACGCTCAGGGTGCGCTGGGCGGGGTCGTAGGTGTAGCGCACGCCGCGGGCGCCCTCGCGCAGCTCGCAGGTCAGCGCCTGACCCTCGCGGCCGTAGCTCGCCTGGAGCGGGATCCGCCCGCCGACGAGGTGCGTGACCCGGCCCTCGCCGTCGTAGTGCACGCGGGTCTCGTCCAGGCGGTTCAGCCGGCCGAGGTCGTCGTAGCTGTAGGTCTCACGCAGGGCGCCGCGCTCGACGCGGACCAGGCCCCCGTCGCGGTAGGCGTAGCGCACCTCGAGGTCGGCGAGGGCCGCGCGCTCGATCCCGAACGGGCTGCGCTCCAGGCGCAGCTCGCCCCAGGGGCCTTGGACCGCCTCGGTCCCGAACACGCCCGGGGTGAAGCGCAGCCGGGTCCGCAGTGCTGCGCTCGAGCAGGCGCCCGGCGCCGTCGAAGCGGTAGGTCCGGCCCTCGACCTCGAGCCGGTAGCCCTGGCCAAATCGCGGCGCAGCGCGCAGGAGGCGCGCCCTGGGCGCTGACCCACTGCACGCCGCGGGCCTCGAAGCTGAGGACGGCGCCCTCCTCGTCGATCCACAGCAGCCCGTCCTCGGACTCGAGCACGAGGCGGGTGTCGCACGACCAGTGCCAGGGCCGGCCGAGCTGGGGGCGGTGGGTGCGGCGCAGGGTGAAACGGGCGTTGCCCGCCCCAGGACCAGGTCCTCGCGCGCGGCCTCCCGGCCCCCCGCTCAGCGGGTTCACGTCGCTCGCGGCGCCGAACGCCGCGGCGGCAGCCAGCACCCTCAGGATCGCGTTCTTCGGGCCGTCCTCGCTGGGAGGCACACGGCGACACCGCGGAGGCTCGGCTCGACCGCCCCGGAGGGCAGGAGCGCGTGACTCGATACGTCGGTAGGCGAATCCCCCTCTCTCCTTCTCGGCCAGCATGACAACACGCGGCGTGCCGCGATACTGAAGGTTTAAGTCGTTGCCTGGCAGTGAATCAGGGCCGAAACCGTGTCCCACTCCGGGCACCGCGAACCCGATCTGCACCCGATTCGTCGCCTGTTGGACACAGTCCCTTCCCGAAGATTGAGGCGCCCTGGCTGCGGGCGCTTGCTAGGCTCGCCCGCCGGAGAGCAGAAGCGATAGGAAGGTTCCCCATGCGTCGCCCGTGGATCTCGACCCTCTTGGCCCTGGGGCTCGCGCTGCCCGCCCTGGCCGACTCCCCGACCCTCAGCCCCCTCAGCCGCGTGGGTGTGATCGGCGCCAGCGTGAGCGACAGCGTGGGCCCCCGGGGTGCCCTCGCTGTCCTCGCTCCTGCGCGCGGGGGTCGACCGCCCGGCGATCGTGATCGACCGCGCCAACAGCCACTTCGCCGCGGCGCCCCTGGCCACGACCCAGCGCGCGGTGGAGCAGGTGCGCGAAGGCGGGGCGACCCTCGTCGTCGCCGCCGACGTGTTCTTCTGGTACGCCTACCGCTACCCCAGCCAGGCCGAGCGCGAGGAGCAGCTCCGCCAGGGGCTCGCCGCCCTCAGCGAGCTCGACTGCCCGCTGCTCGTGGGCACCGTCCCCAAGCTCGAGGCCCAGCATTCCCCCCCAGAACCAGCCCAGCGTCGAAGAGCTCGCGCGGCTGAACCAGGCGATCACCGACTGGGCCGCCGAGCACGAACAGATCAGCGTGCTGCCCCTCGACGAGATCCTGGTCGCGTTCAAGGGCGGCCAGCCGATCGAGCTCGCCGGGAAGCCCTACCAGCCCGACCCCACCAGCCTGTTCCAGCGCGACGGGATCCACCTCACCGTCGAGGGGCAGTCGGCCCTGGCCATGCTGATCCTGGACAGGATCCGCACCCTGCCCCAGTTGGACGAGGCCGAGCGCGGCCACGTGGTCCAGGACCTGCCCAGCCTGCGCGAGGGCGGCCTGAACCTCGACCGCTGCAAGGCGCTGGCGGTGCCCACCCTGCGCGCGCTCAAGCACCTCAGCCGCCAGGCCGACAACGGCCCGGTCGAGCTCGCCCGGCTGCAGGAGGTCCTCTCCAAGCAGGTCAGCGCCGCCGACGTGACCCGCGCCGTGGACTGGCTCGCGGGCGAGGGCGCCCTCGAGCGCGAGGGCGACACCCTGACCCCGGTGCTCGGGGTCGAGCCGATCCGGCACTGAGTCGATGTCCGACTCACACCTGCGCGAGCACAGGCGCCGCTGGCGCGGAGGCGGCGAGCTGGAAGGCGAGGTCGCCCCTGCTCCGTGAGCGCTCACGCTGCGGAGACCTCGAGCCAGCGCGTCTACGTCTGGCGGCCTACGTGGGGCACGTCGCGGCCCGGCAGGCGTTGGGGGCCGAGGCCCCGGCCTCGCCCGTTGAGCTGGAGGACTGGGTGAGCGACCTCGGCCTCTGGGGCTCGAGGGTCGGAGTCCGCGCGGGTCAGGCCCTGGCGCAGCTCGGCCGCGCCCTGTGGACGCGCTCCGAGACCCTCCGCTGCTGGAGGAGTTGGGGGAGGCGGCTACGGCCTGGCTGATCGACCCTTCCCCGAGCGCGGCGCACGCGCCGCCGAGCTGGCGGACGAGCACGGGGATCTGCCCTTCACCCCGGGGCCAGGGCAGACACGCCAGGCGCCGTCGCAGCCGCGCTGGCCGCCCTCTCGGGTGTCCAGGAGATCCGGGATGCGCCCTCCAGCGACCCGTCGCTCTACACGCCAGGAGCTGCGCGCTCAAGCTCGCCGACGTGCTCGGCGAGGACCCCGTGCGCGGCGAGCTCCGGAGCGTCTTGGGAAGCAGGCCCTCGAGCCGGCCAGCTAGCCTCGGCTACTGCCCGCCGATCGCGTTGCGGAGATCGGCGAGCAGCCGCTCGGCAGTCGCCTGGTCCGCGGCCGAGGCGACCTGGTCGGGCGCGCCCGTGCGCTGCCGGCGCTGGAGCGCTCGAGGCGCCCGATCAGCGCAGCGCTGGCCTTGGCCACGTGGTCCTTGCCAAGACGGGTCCCGGTCGCGAGCTCAGCACGGGCTGCGTCGGCGGTGCTCCCCGAGCCGAGCTGCCGGCCTTCAGGGGGTGCGGCGGGCGCCCTTGAACATGTCGTCGATCACGTTCTGTAGCTTGGGATCGGAGACCTGGGGCTTGGTCAGGACGCGCGCGTCGCCGCGCTGAATCGCGTCGTAGGCGCTCCGCGCCGCGGAGGGCGAGTCGAACCCGGCGCCGTCCGATCACTTGAGGAAGCGGCGAAGTCGTCTGCCTGCCCCCGGAGAGGTCCTCGAGGGCCGCCTTGCCGCCGCGGCGGGCCTGCTGCGCGGTCTTGGCCGCCTGGCCCACGTCGCCCGCGGTGTCGGCGACCTCCGCGGCCGCGTCCAGCGTTGGCCGCGGTGCCGGCGCGCCCGCGCGCCGCGCGGTCGGGCCGCCCTGGCCGCCCGGAGCCCTCGGCGGCGCGCTTGGCGGCCTTGCTCGCCTTGACCGCCTTGGCGGCGGCGGTGATCGCTTGGATCGCCTTGATCGAGCCGATCGCCGCGGTCCCGACCGCCGCCGCGCCGTAGCCCGTCATGCGCAGGGCCTTCCAGCGGTCGTTCTTCCAGGCGTCGACGTACTCCTCGAACTTGTCGACGGTCCCGTCGCCGATCTGGCGCGCGACCTCCTTGAGGATCGCGGGGTCTTCCTTGATCGCCGCGATCGCCTCGCCGAGGTCGACCCAGGTCTGCTTCTTGAACAGATCGGCCACGCCCATGACGGTGTCGCCGACGTAGTTGCCGGCGCCGCGCAGGAGCTCGTACTTCCCGCGGTCCATGGGGTTCAGGTGGGTGGCGGCGGCCTCGTCCAGCGCGTTCAGCCCGCGCTCGAACACGTTGGGCTGATCGGCGGTGGTCGGCGCGCCGCGGCCCGGGGTGGCCTCGAGGCCCCAGGGGTCGTTGAAGCGCACGGGGTCGTTGAGCGCGTAGGCGTAGAGGTTCACCCCGCCCAGGCGACCCGAGGGGTCGGGGGTCAGGAACCGGCCCAGGTCCGCGTCGTAGCTGCGCGCGCGGCAGTCGTAGAGCCCGGTGGTCGAGTCGAGGCTGCGCGCGGTGTAGCGCCAGGGGTTCCAGGCCGCCGCCGCGCCCTGGGCGCCCCGGTCCTCGCCGAAGGGTCCGTAGGCGTAGCGCGCGGCGAGCTCGCCCTCGGGCCCGCTGATCGCGGTGACCGAGCCCACGAGGTCGGTGTGGTAGGCGTAGCTCCCGTCCTCGCGCTGGGCGAGGAGCAGGTCGTCGACCTGCTCGCCGTGGAGGTAGCGGGTGGTCCACTCGCCGTCCACGCGCACGCCGAGGACGTGGGTCCCGTCGTTGAGCTCGAACACGCGGCCCTGGGCGTCCTCGCGCCAGAGGCGGGTCCCGTCCGGGGCGTAGCCGTAGCGCACGCTGCCCGCGGGGCCGGTGGCCTCGAGCAGGTGCCCGTCGGCGTCGTAGCGGTAGCGGGTCTCGCCGTCGGGGCCCTCGCGCCGCACCAGCGCGCCGCGGGCGTCGTAGTGCAGGGTCTCCTCGCCCTGGCCCACCACCCGGTTGCCGGCGCCCAGCTCGAAGTCGCGCTGCACCCCGTCCACGGCGTCGGCCACCCGGTTGCCCTGGGCGTCCCAGGCGTAGTCCAGGCGCTCGGCGCCCTCGGCGGCGAGCAGCTGCCCCCGGGCGTCGTAGGTGTAGCGCACGGTGCGCTCGCCGGCGGTGTGGCTGACCACGTGCCCGGCGGCGTCGTAGGCGTAGGCGTGGCGCTCGAGCAGCGCGTCGCCCTGGCGGGTGACCGACTCGGTCAGGCGCTCCTTGTCGTAGTCGAAGGAGGTGACCGCGCCGTTGGGGTAGCGCACCTGCGCCCGGCGCCCGTCGGGGAGCAGCTCGAACTCGACCCGGGCCCCGTCCGCGACGAGCGCTGTCAGGCGACCCTGGGCGTCGCGCTCGTAGCGGGTCTCGCCCCAAGGCAGCTCGGCGCTCCGACGCTGGCCGTGCGCGTCGTAGGCGTAGCGGATCGTGGTCCCCAGCGCCTGGTTGTGCAGCTCGGCGAGCTGGCCGTCCGGGGCGTAGCGGTAGGTGAGGGTGGTCTCGGCGTTGCGCCAGCGCACGAGGCGCCCGCGGGTGTCGTAGTCGAGCTCCTCGCGGCCCTCGGGGGTCTGGCGCTCCACGAGGCGCCCGCGGCGGTCGTAGCGGTAGCGGATCGTGACGTCGCCCCGGGTCTCGGAGACGAGCTGGCCCTGCGCGTCGAAGCGCAGGGTCGCGTCGCCGGCGCTGGGGTCGTGGACCACGAGCACGCCGGGCTCGGGGCGCTCGTAGCGCACGGTGTTGCCCTGGGCGTCGCTGTAGGCGACCAGCTCGCCGCGCTCGCCGTAGCTGCAGCGCAGGAGCTCGCCCTCCTCGTCGGCGGCGCGGGTCAGGAGCCCGCGGCCGTCGTACTCGTAGCGCAGGGTCCGCCCGCTGGCGTCGCGCCAGGCGAGGGGCCGGCCGGCCTCGTCGTAGGACGCGGCGTAGACCAGCCCGCGCTGGTCGCGGACGAGGGCGCTGCGGCCCTTGGCCACGAACTCGGTCTCGCGCCCGTCGGGGGTCACGATCCGCTGGACCTGACCGTCCTGGTCGCGCTCGAGGCGGGTCACCTGCCCGGCGCGGGCGGCGCCGACCACATAGCCCCGCGCGTCGCGCTGGTAGCTGGTCACCACCCCGCGAGCGTCCTGGTGCTTGATCAGCGCGCCCCAGGCGTCGTAGGCGAAGCGCTCGGCGCCCCGGGGGCCCTCGCGCAGGGTCACCTGCCCGGCGTCGTTGCGCACGAAGCGCAGCTCGGCGCCGCTGGGGAGGATCACGCGAGCGGGCTGACGCGCGGCGCCCTCGTAGCTCCACTGGGTCACGCCCTCGGGGGTCTCGAGGGCGATCAGGCGCTCCAGGCGGTCGAAGGCGCGGCGCAGGAGCACGGCGCCCTCGCGCTCGACGCGCACCAGGCGCAGCCGGGCGTCGAAGCGGGTCTCGGTGCGGCCCTGGGCCCCCTCTACCACGAGCTGGCGTTGGGCCTCGGAGTAGCGCAGGGTCTCGCGCTCGCCCGAGCGCCGGACCTCGGCGACCACGGTCCAGGCCGGGTCCTCGCCGTAGGTCACGTCGAGGGGCGCGCGCCCGCCCTCGAGGGCGCAGGCGCGGCCCTGGGCGTCGTAGCGCACCTGGGTCGCGCCGACCTGGGCCAGGCGGCCCTCGGCGTAGGAGTAGACCTCGTCGCCCAGCGGGCCAGTGACCGAGCTCAGGGCCTCGCCCTGGTAGCGGTAGACCACGTCGGCGCCGGGGGCGCGGAGCTGGGTCAGGCGCCCGGCGCGGTCGCGCTCGACGGTGAGCCGGCCCCACACGCCTTGGACGCCGCCGATCCCGTCGCCGGCGGGCTCGAACTCGAGGCGCCCGCCGGCGCGCTCGAGGGCGAGGGGGGTGCCGAGGGCGTCGAACCACAGCACGTCGCCGCGGGCGAGGTCTTCCAGGCGATAGCCCTGGTCGGTGGTGGTCACCCGCAGGGGGTCGCCGCTGACGGTGACCCAGGCCGCGCCGTCGCGCACGAGCTCGAGGGCCTGCGCGTCGAGGGTCAGGACCCACGCCTCGTCGCCGTCCACGTGGAGCGCGGCGTCGAGGGTGGTGAGCCAGGTGTCGCCGGCCCAGCGGCGCACGACGTGGAGCGCGCCCGGGCCCTCGCCGAGGACGAGGTCGGTGCGCTCGCAGACGGGGGAGGCGCTGATCGGGTCGATGTCGACGCGGGGCGCGGCGAGGGCGGCGGTACAGAGGGTGAGCCCGGCTGCCAGGAAGAGCGCGATGGTACGTTTCAAGACGACCTCTTCTTTCCCTCTCGCCCCGAACGAGCGCAAGGCCTGGGCCGTAGGACAACGGGGTCACCTGCAGGCGACTTAGCGCGATCGCCCAGAATCGAGTGTCGCCGCTGGGCGCCATTGCGTTTCACGCGGAAGCCTCTGCGCCGTCTGGAATTCCGCCCCCGGGAGGAGAACTCGACGGCCCCGGGTCGCCCCGGCCTGAACCCCACGCCAGGACCGGGGTAAGGATCACGCGCCGTGCTCCAGGCGGACGGGAGGAC